>NZ_FQYI01000002.1 GCF_900141665.1 Cruoricaptor ignavus
GAGGCTCCGTAAATCTTGATTTTTTCATTGCTTTTTTTCCAAAGTTAAAGTTAATACTCCAATTTTAACCTGTCTGAAAAAAGCAGCCATGTACCTTCAGTCCCCGGATTAAATGTTCGGACAGGGGAACATAGCGGTCTTTGCCGCCTTTACCCTGCACGATATGCAGCATCTTCCTGTCGAAATCCAAATGCTGAACTAAACCGCCGGAGATTTTTTTTTGTAGCCATTTCATGAGTTATTAAAAGGTTAATAAAAACAAAGTTACTAAAACGGCGAATGGGAAAAGCTACCGGAGGTTTAGTTCAACACCACTCAGATTGCAGTTAAATTAGCTGAAAAAGCCAAACTCAACATCACAGACGGCACCGTTCACAAATTAGGCAGAGCACTCAAAAAACACAACTTTCTGCGTGTAAAGAAAAACGGCTCTTATGTGTACGCACTTCACGAAAAATCTTACGACGAAGTAGAAACCGAAAACCGGCTTTTAATCAATTCAGAAAACAGCTCTCAAAAATTCATACAGCCGGAATTCCGCTTTCAAAACGAAGACTAAAAATTATCCAATAAAAAATGCAGCCATAGGTAGCATTTTTTTGCTTCCAAAATTTAGGGTAAGTTGGGTAAGTATTTATTCTACAAAAACTTTTTCGTTTTTTATTCATAAAAATGTCCAACTTTTTTAAGTAAAAACTAAAGCAAACAAAACATGTATGTCCTTTGTTTATTTTCCAATTATCGTATAAAATAGTTTTTTGTTATCAACAATTATTAAAATTTTATTTTCCTAAAAACTACTTACCCTTCTTACCTTGTTTATTTTGCTTATTTCTTTAATAAAAAATATTGTAAAAAAGCAAATCACTAAACATTATTAATCACTAATCTTTTATGAAATTACTGAATCAAAAGTATCTTTTTTATTTACTAGTATTTTATAAAATTTAGGTAGTAAAACTATAAGCAATAATTTGAGTAACTGTTTCTTATCATCTTTGAAATTGTTTATTATAAATTCATTGATGTCTTCAATATTCGGTATATACTTATTTTGATATTTTTTTCTAATATCTGATGCTATCTTTTTTTTTCTATTTTCATTTATTTGAGACAAAGACTGACCATTTAAAATGCGTCTGTATTTAAATATAGGTGAGGGCAGATATTTAAATTTAAAGTTTGCTAAAGCAATTTTACACCAAAAGTCATAATCTTCTGCATAAGACAAGTTTTCATCGAAATGAAAATTCTCTGCAATTTTTCTCGTAAAAAGTGTAGAGATATTTAAAAAATTAGAAATATAAACTAATCGAAATTTTGAAAAGTGTCCTTTTTTGTAGTAAAATTTTTGGTCGCCAAAATATATGGTATCAGAATACACTAAATCATAATCTTTATTTTTTTCTAAAAAAGCTATGGCATTATTAATGGGCTCCAATAAGACATCATCCGAATCCAGAAAAAGTATATATTCTCCTTTCGCTTCTGTTATACCTAAGTTTCTGGCGGAAGAAACACCTTCATTTTCTTTAGAAATAATTTTGATATGTTTCTCCTTAATATTACTAAGGAAAGCTGTCGTATCACTACTAGTGGAACCATCGTTTATCAATAATATTTCGTAACTGCAATTAATTTTTGCTTTTGATATGCTATTTAAATATTCCTGCAGATATGCGGATGGTGTATTGTAAACCGGAGTTATAATAGATAAGGTTACCATTATATAATTATTTTATCGATAATCTGTAAAAGAGGGTTTCAAACGATTGTCTTTTAACAAAAACTTGTGATATTTCAGGCATAACGGGTGGTAAATTTGCCCCAATATAAAAGTCCATGGTAAAGGATATCCCTCATTGTTGCCCCAAATATTCCCGGGATTTTGTTTTAGTTTTTCTAAGTTATCATCTAACCTTTTATTTACTTCCGTAATCCAGTCTCTGGTAAAACTGCTATATGGTTTGAATATAAAAGAACAAATACCTAAAAGATATCCATAATGATGATATAAATCTTTATTAAGAGCATCTATTTTACTATCATTACTTGTGTTTTCAATTTTGCTGGCTCCCCAATATACTTCCTTGTAGCTCACTGCTATTTTGTCTAGGCTGGAATTTAAATTTTTAAAAGATTTGCTCCAGTTTTGAGTTTGCATTTTTATGTCAGTATAGCCGCCTCCCCAATGGTGCATAAAGTAACATCGCAAATAGTCTGATTTATGAACTGCCGATAGATAAGGGTAAGCCGGATGAAGTGGGAATCCGGCTTTTATATAATTTTTGAGATTGTTGGGAGTAACCAAAACAACGGGAACGCCTACATTTTTGATAGTTTCCCCAAGATTATTTTTTCTATTTTGGGACATTTCATTCTCGTCGGTCCAAAAACAGTAGATGATCTCGGTAGCGGCTTCGCCAAATTCCATTTTTTCTCTTCTGCCAGGAAATTTGCCATAATTTTCATGTCTAAATTTATATAAAAGATTGGTTAAGGAGTGTAAAACTCCATAACCTCTTAAAACACTTTCTTGTAAAAGTTTTTTATAGTTCATACTTGTGAATTAGTGTTTGATAATTTTAATAATTTGTTCAGAATCATTTAGCCTAATAAAATAAATTCCCGTGCTTAATGATGAAATATCGGTTTTATTGTTTTCAAATTTCCCTTCATGAATTTTTTGTCCAAGCATATTGTATATTTGGTAATAATATGTTTTTTTATCGTTGTTATTTATAAACAAAATGTCCTTTACAGGGTTTGGATAAAAAATAAATTTATTATTTTTTTGTTTTTCTACAATCATCTCTTTAGAAAAAACACTTTTAGCCTGCATTCCTGTATTAAAAGTTACAGGTAAAGTTGGGATAGGACCTCTTGAACTATTATTATCTTCTTGTTTTACACATCTACAATTCATTGCAGAGTAGGGATCAATGTCATTATTTGATATCTGCATTCTTCCAAATCTATCAAAACCTAGATAATTACCTCTCCCATAAAAGCCTGTTGTCAAATTTGCATACCATATTCCTGATAATGATTTACTATTATATAAACTTAAATCGTGATTGATGGGAAAATTAGGATAGACAACACTTCTCTGTCCTCTGATATATCCCTTTGGATAATTGCCTATATAATATGCGGAATTATTAAAAATAAATCCTCTTGTTGCCCCCCAACCTTCATTTATACTAACCCCAAAATATCCTGCTTCAGTATTATTTATTGTAGAATTAGTTAGTTCTTTATTATTCTTTAAACTCCATGGCGAATTTTTGACTACTTTTGCATCTACTGCCCCTGTAATTGTTTCTGGAATTCGCCAACCATCTGGACACGGATCAAATACAGATTTTTTAGTCCCCCAACCCCATCTTTCTGCAAATAAATTAGAATGTTCATTATCAAAAAGCCAATCTGATCCATTCGTATATACAGGATTTGTTGAATTCGGATAAGGTGCAAAAGAATTGTCAGGCTTCAGGAATCTTAAAGGATTTTCAACAGAATATTTTAAAATTTTAGATATTCTATCATCAATTTTGTCAGATGGTAATATTGAGCTTTTATAATTATTATATGAAGTAGGATATAAAGAATTATAACTATTGCTATTTAATATTGTATATGTTGTATTGCCATCTTCACTTGTAGTTCCTAAAAAGATATTATAACTGGTTGTATTATAAATATTCAAAAAAACAGGCAAAGGATCTTTTCTGCCCCATTGAAAGTGTAATCCTTGGGAATTGTTTATTTCTATTTTTTCTTGGGTATTTGGCGTTTGTGTTGATAGAGTTGGAAATGCATCAACTGCTCCAATATTTCTATCCATTATTTTAGTTTTCATTATATTCCCATATTGTGTATAATTTGTATAATTATCAGTAGGGATTGGGGTATCGTTTATATAAGTAAAGGTATTAATAGGTGTATTTGTTACCCAAACATGCCAACTCCAATATATTGGATTTTTTATAGAACCATTATGCAGGGTAACCACGGCATTACCAGACTGGTTAGGATTTATTTTCGCACTTATATTTGCTTCTTTAGATGCAGTGTTATCTATTTTTAATAGAGAAATTAGATTAGTGTTATCGGTCCACAGTACATTTACTTTTAAATCATTAAAATTAGAAGGATTTAATATCTGAGGATTTCCTAAGAAATTACTTTGCACAGAGAAAGCTTTACTGATAGGGATTTTAACGGTTTGAGTTTCTGTAGATTTAGTAATAATATAACTGTTGGGATTATCTAATCCTTCTAAATATTTCTCTGAATCTATAAAAAATTCGGTGGGAAAATCATAATTATTTTTAATATATAACGGATCTTTTACACACCTACATCCAAGAGCTCTATTAGTTGTAAAATTTTGTAAAGGTAAATAGTTGTATAGGCCGAAAACATTGGGATAATTTGTTGCATCGGGCTTATAATTGTTAATTATTTGAGTAGCATCAGGGATCAATCTTAACGCTCTTGCTGATGTCGCCCAAGGTAAATTGCTTGTGTCCCACATGGTCATTGTTGCTGTCCATAAATAAGTCTCGTGGGAATCACTATATTGTCCAGTGTGGTCTCTTCTGTCGATCATGCCGGTTCCTGGAAAAATCCCCATATTGTTTCCATTTACATTGGTCATATCAAATCCAAATTGAGGATACACTTTAATTCCTTTCAGATAAGCAAGCATATTTCCATTACCTGGTTTTATATTTGAACCTGATACTAAAATTTGATAGTAAGGTATATTTTCTTTTATACCAAAAGGAGAATAATCAATCCTAATGTTATTTGTAATATGAGCAACTAGAACAGAAGGAATTCTCCACCCATTTGGGCACGGATCATAGGAGGATTTATTTCTGTATGGTTTCGCACTCGTTTCATCATTATAGTTTTGAACATTACTATTATCAACAATGCCCATGGAATTATCAGACCACAAATTAACTTTGCTTAGTTCATAAGTTTGTAGGCCATCAACATTTCCGAACCAATTAACATCGCTATATACACCATTTGAATTGTTATAGTAAGCTTGTGTATTAGTGCCGTCTTGATTGACATAAATTAAGCTAAGTGGGTTTTTTATTGATAATTTCAAGTTGTCAACAATATTTGCATTCGATTGGTTTACATACTTTGTAAAGCTATCTATTGTTACGTATCCTGTCGTTTGAGTATGTGCATTGCGGTGTAAAACTTTACCCAAAGACCCATTAACTTCATAAAAGCCATCACCTTTGGTTACCAATGGAGGTATAGGGTCTTTTCGCCCCCATTGATATAAGAGCCCCCCATTCTTATTCCACCCATCACCTGTAATAGAATTACCTATCGCTCCAAGATTTCTATCCATCCAACCCCATTCATTATCAGGAATATTTTCGATTGTCCCATCTGAAAGTTCTCTCGTAATATTGGCGTAACTTTTATATTGTGCTCCCTTTGTAGGATCATCAGTAACCCAAATGTGCCATGACCAAAATATTTCTCCATTCACTTTAAAAGCGACAACTGCATTCCCTTTTTTTACTTTACTTATCGGTACTTTTATTTTAGAGTTTTCTCCACTACCAATGATTTCTAATTTATAATTTTCACCTGATTTTATTAATCCAATATTATCTTCCCACAATACTTCAGACGTTACAGTTCCTAAAGGAATTTCGGAACCTTGAATGTATTTTCCTTTTCTCCACATTTCATATGCTTTTTTTACAGGTATATATAGTCCATCAACCTCATTACCATTTTTATCTTTACCAGTAAAAATATAGCTATTTGGCGCTTTTGTCCAATCAACAACAGCGTAGTCTGAATTAGCTCCAGAGTTTATAGAAAAACAATTTGCTGAACATTCCGTATTATCTTCATAAGCAGTAGAAGCTCCAAAAATTCCAGTATAATTTATAAACTTATTTATTTCTTTATTAATATCTTCAATACTCCTGCTATGAACATCTTCAAAACTTCCAGTCTTGGTATTATTTCTCAATGCTCCCATTCCATATATTGTTATATCGGAGGTATTACTAATTAAAAAATTTTCAGAACCAGGACCTCTTCTTCCACCTCCTTGGTCATTTCCATATCCAAAAAACAAAGCTCCATAATTACTGTATCCGGTGAGATTAATAAATGAACCATCTTGTTTATAAACTCTAAACCCTGTTGCTAAACTAGATACAAATACTACAGGTTCTTGATCAGATATAATATCCGATAATTTCTCATAGATGGTATTATAAGTATTAAAATATCTACTTTGTAAAGAGTTTGGATTTTTAAAATTATGATAACCAGGTCCATTACTATCGTTTGGCCATTGACTAAATTTTAATAAAAAGCCGTTAATAGAAAATTTTCCAGCAAAAATATAGATAGGATCATCATAGCTATAAAGATAAGGTAGAGGATGTCCGCTTCCTTCTTGATAAATAAATTGTGGTGTGGAAGCAATAGTATCTGTTATAGCACCATTATTAACAATTCGAATAGATTTAGCTCCATTTCCTTCAGTAATAAGCTGAGCAGGTTCTTTGGGTTTAAAAATGACATTGTCAAGTTTGTTATTCATTAATACATTCGATAATTTATTCCACGAATGCGTAGAAGTAACTCGATCTCTCACTCCAGTTACTTTTCCTGCCAAATCAGTTATTAACGTTTCTTCTTTTTTAGGAGTTAAAAGAATAGTGTACTCATTTTCGTCTAATTCACATTTAGTAGGAGTATAATCTCCAAATTTATAATGCTTAACTGTTTTGCTCCAAGTTATTTGATTCCAGTTTGTAAGATTAGAATTAGAACTTAAATCTATTTTTAAATTATAAGAATTATTAGCATTTGCAGGTAGTTCAAATTTCGCAATCAAATTTTCATTATATTGATTATAAGAATACAATGTTTTGCACCATCCAACAATCCAATTGCCTTGTGAATCCTGATATTTAATACTAAGTTTCACATTTTCTGTCGTGAAAGGTTTAATCAATGCTCCACTGACGACTACAAGCCCTTTTTCATTAATTTTCTGATAAACAGTGAAACCAGGGTCAAGCGTATATTCATATGGCAAATCATTAGTAATATATTTATTTTTAATACCTATTCTAGCATCACAGTATGCATATAGGCTTTGCCATGTTGTTATCATTAAAGATAACAGAAAAAACGAAAAAATAAACTTTCTTTTCATAATAATTATTTTTAGATTTAGGTTATATGTTAAAGTGTTCTATCTTATTTTTATTTTGTGAATGTTATTTTACATTAGCTATATAAAATAATATTAGGTTATCAATTTATTTTCTCAACTTTTTGATTTTTTGCTCATTACAAAACCTTTTCCCATTGTTTTATTACATTTTCTTTTTTCCAGAACCGGGTTTCTTCATAAGAGCTTTTCATAAGACTATCAAGTAGCATTTGGTTTTGGGTGAGTTCTCTCAGTTTTTCAATAAAAATATTCTTATTTGATTGAGGAATTAGATAACCGTTTCTTTCATTGATAATATCTGCAGGGCCATATTTGCAATCATAAGAAACAAGCGCATTGGAGCAGAACATTGCTTCCAAAAGGACTGTAGGTAAGCCTTCTACTCGAGAAGTTAAACAGAAAATTTTACTCTTCTTGAAGAGTTCGTAAATTTCATTTGAGCTTTTTCTCCCAACAAATTCTATATTCCTTATTTTATTTTCTAAAACAAAACTCTCCAATTCATGTCTTTCAGTGCCATCACCGGCAATTATAACTTTCCAGTCTGCAGGTAAGTTAGCTTTCTGTATAATTTCTAAAAATTCTAAAGGATTTTTGTCATATACCAGTCTTCCAGCAAAGGTTATCAAATTACTTTTCTCTGAAGGAGGAATGAATTCAGTCTCTTCAAATGGTTCACCAATGATATTGTATATTAAATAAGTATTAGGGTTAATTTGCTTATAAAAATCGTAGCCGGCTTTGTTAATAGGGATAATTCCATTTAAGTTTTTGTAATATTTCCTTAAAAACTTAAACCAAATTAAGCCGCCAGTTTCGTAGCTAATGTGCTCCCAAGCAATCGTTTTTTTACAAATTTCTTTGTCTAAAGAAAGCATGGAGGATAGTTTATACCAACAAGTAATTATTTTATCACATTGGTGATGATTTTCTTTCAACCAACCTCTTAAAACATTATACGAACCCCAATCATACAAATAGGAATAGAGATTATAGGATTTGGGTATATTCTTATATTTCTTATAAATTTTCACTCCCAATCTGGAAGATTTATGTGCAAAAGAATCTATATAATGTTTTTTTATGTTTGGATGGAAGGCATAAAAATCTTCGTGTGGAGCCATTAGAAATAACACTTCTACCTGATAACCTCTTTCGCAGAGTTCCCAAGTTAAATTAGCCAGAACCCTTGAAACTCCATTTTGCTTAATATTTTGGTAATAAATAAAAAGTAGTTTTTTTTTCATCATTTGTGTCAAATTGATTAATTAATCAATCCTGACAAAATTAATCAAAATATTCTTTTGTTTGCATTAACTTTCTTTAAATTTTATAATCGTTTTTGTGATTTACTTTTTGTTACTTTAATAAAGTTTTAATTTAAGATTTAAAAAAATAGTTATTTTTGTAAAAAATAAAAGATGGAAAAAAATCAGGTTTTGGAAATAGTTTTAGCTACAGTAAAAGATTTCTGCGATAACAATGGCATTGAAGTATCAGAACCTATAGACCCACAGCAACGCCTTATTGGGAAAAGTGGGATTTTCGATTCTATGGATCTGGTAAATTTTACAGTTGACTTAGAGGAAGTTCTGGAAGAAAAGTTTGACAAGGCATTTATGCTTTCCAGTGAGAGAGCAATGTCCAGAAGTCACAGTCCATTTATGAATCCGGAGGAGCTTACCAAATTTATTCTCGAACTCGACAGTGATGAGTAAAACGATATTTATCACCGGTAACCGCAAAGGTATCGGGCTCCATCTTACCGAATATTATCTTTCCAAAGATTTTAATGTAGCAGGATGTAGCCGCTCGGAAAGCGATTTTAAGCATCCAAACTATACTCATTTTATTTGTGATGTTTCCAATGAAAATGAAGTGAAACAAACTGTAAGACAAGTAAAAAAACAGTTTGGCAGTGTAGATGTTCTCATTAATAATGCCGGTATGGCATCTCTCAACCATTCGCTGCTTACGCCAGGAAGCACGGTAAAAAAAGTTTTTGAAACCAATTTTTACGGCAGTTTCTTCTTCTCCCGCGAAATGGCAAAAGTGATGAAGAATAATGGTGGCAGAATCGTTAACTTCTCTACCGTAGCCGTTCCTATGAATCTGGACGGCGAGATGGTTTACGCTTCTTCCAAAGCTGCGATAGAGAAAATGACTAAAATTATGGCGAAAGAACTGGCTTCTTTTAATATTACTGTAAATGCCATTGCGCCATCACCTGTTTATACTGATCTAATAAAAGTGGTTCCGAAAGATAAAATAGAAGAATTGCTTAATAAACAGGCTATAAAACGTCTCGGCACCATGCAGGATGTAGAAAATGTTATTGACTTTTTCATCTCTGAAAAGAGCGATTTTATAACCGGACAAATTATTTATTTAGGAGGATTATGATTACCCGATTGACTCAACACGAGGGAACGGCAATTATTACAGATTATGCCGTTTACAGTTATCAACAATTGTATGATAAAATTCTCGCTTATAAGGAAGAATTATCTCAGATTAATAAAGGAGAAGTGGTAGGCATTTTCAGTGATTATTCATTTGAAAGTATTGCATTGTTTCTTGCATTATCTACTATGCCAGTTATTGCAGTGCCCATTGTTCCTACAACGGATGCAGAACTTCAAAACAAGCTAAACGCCGCTTCTGTCCAATGGCTCTTATCAATTAGTAACGGGATACTGAATTTTGAAAAAACCGGTATTGAATATTCCGAAATCGATAATTATAAAAATATTACCGATAAAAACCAGTCAGGCTTAGTGCTTTTTTCCAGCGGAACTACCGGCACCCCCAAAGTAATGGTGCACAATCTTTCCCAGCTCATGGATTCTTTTGCGCCACCTAAAAAAACAAGAAACCTCAATTTTTTGCTGTTTCTTCTTTTTGATCATATTGGAGGTATCAACACATTGCTTAACTGCCTTAACAGTGGAGCTGCAATTACTATTCCTTCCAACCGGAATCCGGAATACATTCTACAGCTTATTTCAGAAAAGAAAATACAGATTTTACCCACAAGTCCCACGTTTCTGAATTTAATGCTGATGACGGAGAACTTCAATCAATACGATTTATCTTCTCTAAAAATGATTACCTACGGAACGGAAAGAATGCCTCAAAATTTGCTCCTGAAAGTCAAAGAAAAAATGCCTAAAGTAAAACTGTTGCAAACCTTTGGCACCAGCGAAACCGGTATTCTGAAAACTGAAAGCAAATCTTCTACCAGCCTATATTTTAAAATTATAGACCCGGATTATGATTACAGAATAGAAGACGGACAGCTCTATTTAAAATCTAAAAATGTTGTGAACGGCTATCTCAATCAGGACAGCCAGCAATTTCTTGGCGGCGGTTGGTTTGCCACAGGAGATTTAATAGAAACCGATGAGGATGGCTATATTAAAATTATCGGCAGACTCAATAAAGTAATCAATGTTGGCGGACAAAAAGTATTGCCCAAAGAGGTAGAAGATGTCATCAACAAAGTTCCGGGAGTTGTGGACAGCACCGTTTTTGCAAGAGATAACGCTATAACCGGACAAATGGTTTGTGCTGAAATCGTAAAAACAAAAGACAGCGAGGAAGCTGTTTTGAAAAAAGAAATCTTAACCTATTGCCGACAGGAATTAGATAAATATAAAGTGCCCAGCAAAATCATTTTTGCCGATGCTTTATCGTTTTCCAACCGCTTTAAAAAAACAAAATAAAATATGAAATATTTATTCTACAGATTTATTTTATCCATGTATACCTTTTCTAATAGAATTTTTATGAAAGCATATATTGAAGTATGTAAAAATCAAGGTATGAAAATGGGTGAAAACGTAAAGATATTTGGTAAAGTAAATTTTGGATCAGAACCTTATTTAATTGAAATAGGTGATAAAACACAAATTGCATCAGGAACTACATTCGTAAATCATGCTGGAACTACTAAAACAATTCGTCGTTTAAAAGGTTTTGAAGATACAAGAGTGTTTGGAAGAATAAGAATAGGTAAAAACTGCACAATAGGATCTGATTGCATTATTCAGCAAAATGTAATAATTGGTGATAACTGTATTTTAGGTTCTAATTCAGTTTTAACGCATTCCATGCCTGACAATACTGTATTTGCAGGGAATCCTGCTAGGTTTATTTGTTCAACAGAACAATATGGTGAATCTATTTTAGAAAATAACACTATATATCCAAGAGAATTGGAAAATGATAGAAAGGCTTTAAATAAATGGCTAAAAGAAAATTTACCCTATGAATATAAACCCATAAAATCTTATAAAAAGTAAAAAGTTGTATAAGAAAAATATACCTTTAGCCTGCAAAGTTCTTCTTATAAAGGGTAATATAGGATAGTAAAAACACTCTTTTTCCCCTCAGCAAGTTACATAATGAACATTATACGCACTGCCAACCCAGCGGAGAGCTGTCTCCACCCAGCCAGCCTTATCCTCAAAGGGGTTACGCCATCAGCCAAAGCAAAGTGCCTATAATGTGGCATTATGTAAAATGCTTCCCTTGCAACGGGCATAGCCCTTTTGCGCCTCCTCCTTCCCAACGCTTTTTTACCCACCCACCCGTGAATAAGGTTGCAGAAAAAATGGTGCAGAAAATTAGGCTTTCTCCCTGTGGTTGCAGTCAGCATACTGCCTTTTTCATAGGAAAGATTAGTGGCAGTCCGCTCACTTCACTCACAGCGCACTGCAGTATTCCGGTCTGGTTGTTGGAAGCCAATTACTATTCACCAACAACTAACAACCAAAGCCTCCATACAGCAATCTTTCCAGCCGCTCAACAAAGTCCGGTCTTTCATCTTGGCTCTTGCTTCTTTACTCTTTCCAGAAGCACCATTTTTCTGCGGTTCTGTTTACCCGTAAAATACTGAGCGTAGTCGAGGTATGCCGTAGCATTTCCCACCCCCTTTCCCTGACTTTCCCAGTTCCTTCACCCAAAACACGGACAAGCCGTGTTTCCGGTTTCGTCACCGCTTGCAGCAGTATTTGGTTGCTTCGTTACCTCGCACCTTCATACCGCTGCCTTTTTCCACTTCTTCCTTCTCAGCCACCAACTTTTCCAAGGCTGATTTACCTTCTAAGAAAAATTCGTTTCCTACAAAAAATAAAAAAAAGTAAGCAAAATTAGGAAGCTTCCTCTGCCAGCCGCTCTGTGGTATAAAGGTCACGCACTTCGTGTTTTTGCCAAAATCTCCACCCATTCGGGTAGTATTTTGCCAAAAAACCTTGACACCACGCCACGCCCCCTCTCAAAAGGCTTTCTTTTTTTCTTTTTTTTTCGGTTTTTTTCTTCGTTTTCTTTTGAAAATTTTCCCATCTATTCTTACCCGAAAACATTTTAATTCGTCCAATCTTAATATGGTTATTTTATCCATATTAGCACATCACTTAATATATAAATCACTTATATTTCGCCCCTTTATAAGAAACACCGCATTTGGGAGAAAGCAAAAGAAAATCCGCCCTTCCGGACGGATTCATTTTTTCCTGCTGAGAGGATAACCGCTATTTTCCTGCTTCCAAGTCCTGATTGCCGGCAGAATTGCCGTCCGATTTTCGGGAATTTTTTCCATACTCCTCGGAACTGACCGCCGTTTGACTCACCGCGCCTATGAGCGAACCGCCCAAAAGCAAATATCCTCCAATGGTTACAAGGCTTGCCGGTAATGCTACTGGTGCAGCTACCAATGTCCCTCCAACAGCCGACAGAACTAAACCTGCAGACCGCAATATCCTAAACCATTTTGGCGTTGGTGACATTATCCTGGTTATCAAATTTAAATTATGCTTTTTCATGTTCTGAAATTTTTAAAAGTTTGTTTTCTATAGTAAATACACGCTTTTCCAAATGCTCAACTCTTTGATTAAGATGATCGTAACTGGTCTTGAATTCGGTTTTTATTAAGAGCGACATCGTCTTAACTTCGGCAATATCCCTTTCCATACTCTTAAAATCGGTGTGGAGCTGCTTTACAAAATAGGCAACTATTGCCAAAAGAATAGAGCTTATACCTCCAAATAGAACGTTTATTGTAATTTCATTTTCCATAATTCTGATTTTTTAAAACTGAAAACAATTTTCAATCTGGATCGCCGTATCTCCTGAACCCAAAATTCTTAATAGTTTTGGATAAATCATTTTGTAGGCATCCGTTGATTGTAACACTTGATAATCACCGTCTTTTAATAGGTAAGACAGTCCGCAAAGTGGACAACCTGCTGTATCTTTTATGGTGTTCCCGATATGAATATAAACGGAATGAAAGGTAGGAAGCCTGGCAATTTCAATCATGCCCTGATGCATCTGCGGAAACTTTTTTTGATATTTCTCATTCATTCCGCCCCAGGTATTTTGTTTGAGATCAAATGTTCCTGTTGGTATGGCGGTTTGTTTCAAAATTTTTACAGCCCGGATTTTATCCTCCAGCAAAAAGCATTGGAAAATTCCGTCTATATACAGATGTGAAAGTGTTGAATTCTTTCCTTCAGCAACTCTTATTATTCTTGTTCTCATTGTTGTTGATTTAAAATTTTTAATTGATTTTAAAAGAAAAAGACCTCCCGTTTTCCGGAAGGTCTTTGAAGATTTTATTCTAAAATACTTCCTCTATTTTGAGACAGTTTCCGCTGTTGAACGCATAATATTGTTCCCCGGCTTTTTGAGAAAACTCAATCCCAATACACTGAACCACAGAAACATTGTCTCCAAGAGCTGGCGCTCCTGCAAATTCTGCTGTGATGGTTGCCCCTGGATATGCGCCTTTTAACGGAATGTAATCAGAATAAGCAATCACACTCAGCTCATTATTTACGCTATCATCGGCATCGTATGAGCCTGTGGTGGGATTATAGGAAAAATCTGCTAAAACGGCTAATGCATTCATCATTCTAAAATGCGTAGCTCCGGCGGGCGGTGAAATTAATTCTGTAGGTTCAAATGGTGCTACAATCAAATCTGCAGAAGTTCTTTCCGGGGTATGGGTAACATCGTAAGGAGCATTAAAAACACCGCTAATGGAAATTTTTTTATCAAACTCAAAGCCTTCGAGGTATTTTCTTTGTGTGGGAATCTCCACCTTACGATAACCTCTGGCTTCTGTGCCGTCTTCTAAATTGATTTTCTTCATAATGGAAGTTAAACGACCTGTTACCTGTGGATCCGTAAATCTTCCCATCAATGCGGAGAGTGCAGTTCTTAAAGATTTTCCGGCTTTGGCACAACCGCCAAACTCATTCATGTTTTCGCGGGTTCGTTCAAATTCCGGAGCTGTTTTTACTTGTTTGTCGGTGGGTCCGCCTACCATTCCAGCAAAGAAACCTTGCTGACCTTTAATTTTAAAATGCCGGATATCGCTTATGGTTCCAACATATTTCATAAGACCTTTTTGTCTTGCCCTTGTTTTAAGTTTTTAAAATTGAAAATTCATGATTTACACTGTTGTCTAGACACTTACAAATTTCATTTATTATCTTTACAAAAACAATAGTTAAAATACTGAAATTCAGCGAAATACAAAGCAAATACATTAATCATGGAAGAAAATAACATCAGCACAACCTCAGAAATCTATCAAAGATATTTTACTATAAAAAATATCATCGTGCAACCTTATTACATTGTGGAAGAAGTTTTGGATGGTGACAGTTTGAAAGTTAAACAAGAATTTGGGCAAAATAGCTGAAATTCGCCTTTACGGTTTAGATGCTCCCGAAATACATCTTTCAAGAAAAATGCGTGAAGATGAAGCTAAAACAGGTGTTCCTGAATCATTGCTTTTACAGTTAGGTTTGCAAAGTTTAGAATTTTTGTTAAGTATTTGTCCGCCCGGAACAAGAATTACGCTTTTAACGGAAACCAAAAGGAGGACAGATTTTTGGCTAAGAGATTTAGCTTATGTTATACTACCTTCGGGAGAATGCCTCAATGAGCTTTTAATAAAAAATGGCTGGGCTAAAGCAAGTCAATCATATTATTGCACTTGTTTACCTTATTTTCAATATCTTTGTTTTGAAGCTCAAAAGCAAAAGAAAGGTATTTACAGTTTTATAGAACGTTTTTGATTTGTTGGACTTATGTTGAACTTAATAAAGTAATAGGGTAAGAAAATAACCTATTTTAAAGGTTTTATAAACGAATTACTTATATTTGAGTGTTATGCGAAATTTTTTACAAACTTTATGTTAAAATAGTTCCTCTTACACAACACTAAATAAATTAACTGACGACCAATTAAAAAAAGCCTGCACTAATCCTACTGACGGCAACTATGTAACAGTAAAGTCAGGAACATTTAATCTAAGGGATGGAAACACTAGGATTTATATACTCAAAAAAAGAGGATATGGAACATTTCAAATTCCTTATGATGAAGTAAATACAGGAACAGTTTGTGACTTCTAAAAAACCAAAACATGACTACAAAAGAAAAACTATTTAAAATTCTATACTTGGCGTTAATTGAAATTCGCGCTGAATCAAATGATAATAATAAAAAGATATTTGAAATTTCAAATTTGCTTCATAATTTACCTTTAAAACTTTCTAAAGATGATTGTAATTATGATTTATTATATAATGAAATTTTGGGATCTTCTAAATCCAATAACGGATTGAACAAATGGATTGAATCCAATATATAAAATAAATAAAACTTCGCATAATAACTAAGCTTTCGTCTTGGCCGCAGGACACGAGATGAAAGCCTGTTGAACGGAAGCTCCGGTGGCTTTTCAGCAGTATGATGGTCCTCTTATGGGGATGTCGTTTTTAGAGCGCTAAGGCTGCAACGTGACGGGAATAACTGTCGAAGGTACGCCTGCTTCTGCCCAGGATGGAGATATTTCTTTCGAAGCGTTGCGGAAGTTCGGCAAAACCGTTAACTTCGCTCGAGGCACGGTTCAGGAATTTGTTTGTCCTTAAATCCTCCGGAGATTTTTTTTTGTAGCCATTTTATATGTTTTTTAAGGGTTTAATAAAAACAAAGTTACTAAAACGGCGAATGGGAAAAGCTACCGGAGGTTTAGTTCAACAGGGTATTGGCAAAAGACGGGTCGAATTTTGTCTTTGAGAATTCAGTTAACAAAATTCGCAAAAAACTTTTTCGTTTTACTTTTTTTAGTATTTTAGCAAAACGAAAAAAGTTTTTGCTCAGGATGGTTTTCACTTACATTTTGTGTTAGCAGTAGCCCGTCCTTCGCCAATACTTTTTCCGTTAGTGGCAAGGCTATGACGACACAACCCGACAGACAAAATCGGGTTCTTTTTGATATTTTTTATTTTAGTAGTTGCTTAAATAAACAAATTGACTATCTTTGTAATATGGACAACATTTCTTGTATAAGACAACAGGCGGACATTAAGCAAATCAATCGTTGCAAAGACCGTGTTTCAGAACTGAACGGTTCGTTTGACTATTTATCCAACGGACTTGAATTGGCGGGCAACAATGTTAGACTGAAAATCCTGTTCCTGCTTTACGAAGAGAAACAACTCTGCGTTTGCGACCTGAGTGACATTCTCGGAATGACTATTTCAGCAATTTCACAACATCTGCGAAAACTCAAAGACCGAAAACTTATTGAAACGGAAAGGCAAGCACAAACCATTTTCTACTCATTGACAAAAGAGTATGAAAAAATGCTCAAACCGTTTTTCAAAATACTTCACGAAAACAAAATTTTGGAAACAATATGAAAACAGACAAAAAATTAATCGGTGCAGGACTTTTAACAGCAATTGCTGCTTCACTTTGTTGCATCACACCTGTATTGGCTCTTGTTGCAGGGACAAGCGGTCTTGCATCTACCTTTTCGTGGATGGAACCAGCAAGACCTTATCTTATCGGTATCACCGTTTTGGTATTGGGCTTTGCTTGGTATCAGAAACTCAAACCACAAACAGCCGAAGAAATCCAATGTGATTGCGAAGAAGACGAAAAGAAACCTTTTATGCAGACAAAAACATTTTTGGGAATTGTAACCGTTTTTGCAGCCTTGATGCTTGCATTTCCAAAATACTCACACATTTTCTATCCTTCAAACGACAATAAGGAAGTGGTAATCGTCAATGCCTCTGACATTCAAGCGGTAACTTTTGATGTAAAAGGAATGACTTGCAATGGATGTGCTTCACACGTAGAAAATGACGTGAACAAATTGCCAGGTATTATTAAGGTAGATGCGATTTATGAAGAAGCGACTGCCAAAGTAGAATTTGACCAAACCAAAGTGAGTTTAGCTCAAATTGAAGAAGCAATCAACGGCACAGGTTACAAAGTGGTTGGCAAGAAATAGTATTTTTTTGCCTTTTGTATTTAAGTATTTAATTAAATAATTACAAAATGAATAAAGAAACCGTAAAATTTGACATCACAGGTATGACCTGCGACCATTGTGCCACAGGAATTGAAAAACTGCTTACCAAAAAAGAAGGCGTAAAAGAAGCCAATGTGAGCTATTCAAAAGCCACTTGTGAATGTTCTTTTGACCCTGCCAAAACAAGCAAAGAAGAAATCATCAGCACCATCAACGGTACGAAAAATTATCGTGTAAAAGGTGAAATCCCTGATAATGGAAACAGTGGAAATAATCAATTTGATTTAATTATTATCGGTGGCGGTTCGGCTGCATTTTCGGCAGCTATCAAAGCGGAAAGTTTAGGTCTATCGACTTTAATGGTAAACGGTGGGTTGGACTTTGGCGGGACTTGCGTCAATGTGGGTTGTGTACCTTCTAAAAATCTTATTCGTGCGGGTGAAACGGCTTATCACGCTACACATTCCAACTTTGAAGGCATCAAACCAAAAGGCGCTGACATTGATTTTGCGCAAATCATTAAGGATAAGAAAAAATTGGTAGCCACACTTCAAGAAAAAAAATATATGGATGTTGTAAGCGATTTTGAAAACTTGACTATGCTAAAAGGTTGGGCAACTTTCAAAGACAATAAAATCATTGAAGTTGACGGCAAGGAATACAAAGCAATCAAATTTTTAATCGTAACGGGAGCTACTACCAATATTCCGACTATTGAAGGATTGGACAAAATTGACTACTTGACCAATGTTTCTCTTTTCGACTTGGAAGAAAAACCCAAAAGCCTGACCATTATGGGAGCAGGTTATATAGGTTTGGAAATTGCAATGGCGTACAATCGTTTAGGCGTAAAAGTCCGCATTATTGAATTTACAGACCGTGTATTGCGAACACAAACACCTGACATCAGCGAAGCATTGGAAATCCAAATGCGAAAAGAAGGCATTGAAATATTACCCAATTTCAGAGCCGTGAAATTCGAGAAGAACGGAAACGAAACGATAATTCATTGCAAATGCCCTGATGGTTCATTTACGCAAATTGTAGAGAAAGGAAAGGTAGTAATTGCCACAGGAACAAAACCCCATACAAGTCAATTGGGATTAGATAACATTGGTTTGAAACTCACCCAAAGTGGTCATATTGCAGTAAATGAGAAGATGGAGACCAATCTATCCAACATTTACGCAGCAGGAGACGTAGCTAACACCCCCGCATTTGTTTATACAGCAGCCTTTGAAGGTAAAATTGCCGTTGAAAATGCTTTCTCAGGAACAGAAAACAAAGCCGATTATTCTTCTTTACCTTGGGTGGTTTTTACTGACCCACAAATTGCAGGTGCAGGTTTGGACGAAGCACAGGCAGAATCCAAAGGCATTCCGTTTGAAGTTTCAAAATTGGAATTGAAAGACGTACCGAGAGCCATTGCAGCAAATGACACAAGGGGATTTATCAAACTTATTCGCAACACCGAAACGGATAAATTGATAGGTGCAAGAGTAGTCGCACCCGAAGGTGGAGAGCTTATCCAACAATTAAGTATGGCAATCAAATACGGAATAACTGTAAAAGACTTGGCAGACAGTTTTTACCCTTATTTGACTTTGGGAGAAGGCATCAAATTAGCAGCAATAACTTTCGGAAAAGACGTATCGAAATTAAGTTGCTGTGCAAGTTAATCCGACACAAAGGCACACACTCTTGCAAGTCGCACCAGCCTACTCTTGACCAAAACTTGCAAGAGAGAGTGCCTTCCCTACCCTAAAAAATCCTACCTTTGAAAATTGACTAAACCGACTAAAAATAAAGGGCGAACGCACAACATTGTGTATAAGCAATAGCGGGTGAAGTGGTAAATCGAAGGTCTTTGCCTTTAATAAACTTTGTGCTAAACTGAAAGGTTTGTACTTTTAAATCCGCTACTGCTCATACACTTGACCGTTATCTGCAAGCGTAAAACAACGTTCGTGCTAAAAAACGACATTTCGGGAAAATCAAAAAATAACGAAACAATTTTTACCTAACTTTGTAAAATGAAATTTATATCTTTAATATTAGCCGTTTATGTATTGCTGTTATCAGCCGTACCGTCTTTTATTGAGGATAAATGTATGCAGGAACATACCACCGAGCAAGGACAAAACGAACAAGACGAAGATTGCAGTTGCTGTTCGCCTTTTTTCAGTTGCAATACCTGTACAGGCTTTGTAATAACCACATTCCATTTTTCAATTATACATACTATAAAACAACCTAAAAAAAAGTTAGGTATAATAACAGTAACGCCTGTTTCTGATTTTCCCTTTTCAGTTTGGCATCCCCCACAGCTTGCTTAATGTGTAGTGCTATCAGCATAAGCTAATTGTAAGTGGTGTATCGCACCGCTATCATTCATTTATTCACATTAAGTATCATTTTTACAATGAAAAAAATACTCTTTGTGTCATTTTTTATGACACTCAACCTTTGTGTATATGCACAAAATACGTTCAAAGCTGTAATTAAAGACAGCGAAAAAAAAGAGCCTTTAATGGGCGTAACCGCACAGGTAACAGGCACAACAATCGCAACAACTTCCGATGAAAATGGACAAATTATATTAACAGGTATTCCAAACGGTTTGAAGGAAATTCAATTTAGTTATGTTGGTTTTACTCAACGTACCGACAGCTTTAATTTTCCTTTAGAAGATACAACTCTGATTGAGATTTTACTTTATGAAAGTTCAACGGAGTTAGACGGTATTGTAATCACATCTACAAGAAGTACAAGAACTATCCAAAATATTCCTACACGTATTGAATTTATAGGAAGTGAAGAATTAGACGAAAAAGGAAATATGAAAGCAGGGGATATTCGTATGCTTTTGAGTGAGAGTACAGGTATTCACGTACAAACCACATCGCCCACAAGTGCCAATGCAAGTATTCGTATTCAAGGGCTTGACGGACGATATACGCAAATTTTAAAAGACGGTTTTCCTATTTATTCGGGTGCTTCGAGCGGATTGGGTTTGTTGCAAATTCCACCGCTTGACTTAAAGCAGGTTGAAGTTATTAAAGGTTCAACATCTACGCTGTACGGTGGTGGAGCAATAGCAGGTTTGGTAAATCTGATTTCCAAGACACCAACGGAAGAAAGGGATTTGCGTTTTCATTTAAACGGAACATCGGGCAGGGGTTTAGACATCAATGGTTTTTACGGACAGAAGTTTAAGAAAATCGGAACGACAATATTTGCTTCGCATAATCGCAACGGAGCTTACGACCCTGCACAAATCGAGCTTTCTGCCATTCCCCAATTTGAAAGGTATGTACTGAACCCTAAATTATTTGTTTACTTCAATGATAAAACAAAAATGAACTTCGGCATTAACACCACCATTGAAAACCGTTTGGGTGGCGATATGCTTTACATCAAAGGCAAAGGCGATAACACACACCAATATTTTGAAGAAAACAAAACACAACGCTATTCTACCCAATTTGTTTTTGACCATACGGTAAACGAAAACAGTTTTGTACAGATAAAGAACAGCGTAAGTTATTTTAACCGCAATACAGCTATTCCCAATTACGAGTTTGAGGGAACGCAAACAGCCACTTTTACGGAAGCAAGCTATACCCACAGCAAAGAAAAGTCAGAATGGGTAACAGGCGTTAATATTTGGACGGACAATTTTAAAGAAAAGCAGATGACCGCATTTCCGTTGAGGGATTATACTCATACCACATTCGGGGCTTTCGTTCAAAATTCTTTTAAGGCTACCGATTGGCTTCAATTGGAAACAGGTTTAAGGACGGATTATGTGATTGATTATGGAGCTGTTTTTTTGCCAAGAGTATCGGCATTGTTTAAGATTGCAAATGGATTGACTTCACGTGTCGGGGGCGGATTTGGCTACAAAACACCAACCATTTTTACCGAAGAAAGCGAACGCATACAATATCAAAACGTAATGCCTATTAACGATAAAACCAATAAATTAGAAAGGAGCTACGGAGCAAATGCAGACATCAACTACCGTACTAAGATAGGCGATGATTGGACATTCAGCATAAACCAATTGTTTTTTTATACTTATCTGGATAATCCTTTGTTGCTTCAAAATCCATCTGCTAATCTTTATCAGTTCATCAATTCATCGGGCTACATTCATACTAAAGGAACAGAAACCAACGTAAAAATAGGATATGATGATTTGAAACTGTTTCTGGGCTACACCTTTACCGATACCCGATTGATTGAAAACGGAACAACTACCGAAAATCCATTAACCCCAAAACACCGTATTAACTCTGTACTGATGTATGAAATTGATGATAAATGGAAGATTGGTTTAGAAGCCTATTATTTCAGTCCGCAAAAGCTCAATGACGGAACAATAGGAAACGATTATTGGACATGTGGCTTTATGGCTGAAAAGATTTGGGAAAGATTTTCTTTATATATCAACTTTGAAAACTTCCTTGATACAAGACAGACACGTTTCGACAACATTTATACAGGTACTATAACCAACCCTGTTTTTAAAGATATTTATGCACCGTTGGACGGATTTGTAATTAACGGAGGAATAAAATTTAAACTTTAAAAGATGAACAAAACAATATTCAATATTACAAAAATGGATTGCCCAAGTGAGGAGCAATTAATCCGTATGAAACTGCAAAACTTTGATACGGTAAAGTCATTGGAATTTGATATTCCAAATAGAAAACTAAATGTTTACCATAGTGGAAACCCAGAGCCGATTTTTTCAGCTTTGGAAACCTTGAACCTAAATACAACGCTGATTTCAACCGAAGAAACTAACGCAGTTGTTGAAACAAATACAAGCAATAGCCAACGGAAACTACTAGGGACGGTATTGATTATCAATTTCGTTTTCTTTGGATTAGAAATGTTGTTCGGTATTTTTTCCAACTCAATGGGATTGGTAGCGGATAGCTTGGATATGCTTGCCGATAGCATCGTTTACGCATTGGCTTTATTCGCTGTTGGGGGTACGATTGCAAGAAAAAACAATATCGCCAAATTTGCAGGTTACTTTCAAATCCTGTTAGCCGTTATCGGTTTTGTTGAAGTTATCAGACGTTTTATCGGAATAGAAGCGATGCCCGATTTCAAAACAATGATTATTGTTTCTGTTTTGGCATTGATAGCAAACGTATTTTGTCTTTACCTATTGCAAAAGAACAAGAGTAAAGAAGCCCATATGCAGGCTTCGATGATTTTCACGTCAAACGATGTTATAATCAATTCGGGAGTTATCGTTGCGGGAATTTTGGTCAATTGGTTAAACTCGAGTTATCCCGATTTGATTATCGGAGCTATTGTATTTGTAGTAGTGGCAAGAGGGGCATATAGAATATTGAAATTGGCGAAATGAAACCGAAAGAACGCCAGCAGGTAATAACTAAGCTTTCGTTTTGTCCAATAACTAAGCTTTCGTCTTGTCCGCAGGACGGAAGATGAAAGTCCGTTGAACGGAAGCTCCGGTAGCTTTTCAGCCGTATGATGGTCCTCTTATGGGGATGTCGTTTTTAGAGCGCCAAGGCTGCAACATGACGGGAATAACTGTCGAAGGTACGCCTGCTTCTGCCCAGGATGGAGATATTTCTTTCGAAGCGTTGCAGCAGTTCGGCAAAACCGTTAACTTCGCCCGAGGCACGGTACAGGAATTTGTTCGTCCTTAAATCCTCCGGAGATTTTTTTGTAGCCATTTCATGAGTTTTTAAAAGGTTAATAAAAACAAAGTTACTAAAACGGCGAATGGGAAGCTACCGGAGGTTTAGTTCAACATTGTATTTCAATATGCGGGGTTGAATCTTAGCAGTAGAACCATTTGTTATCCCTCAATCACAAAAAATTTCTCCGCTTCCTATTTTTTATTAATTTAGTCAGCGGAGAAAATTTTTGTTTCGGCTCGGTTTAAGTTGAAAATTTCGGTCTTCATAAGCCCCGCATCCAGAAATACTCTCTCGTTATCTGCAACCAAATCAGAAAGTTATCCACTTATTTTCAACAATTTAATTATTCAATGCATAATATAATTATCTTTGAAAAGTGACAAAATATGTTTAACCTTTTAAAATGTTTGTATTATGACAAAACAAGAAATGATGAAAGAACTGACAGAAACAGTTTCTCATCCAAAATTTGAGAGTTTAGTTCGTGAGATTGAAGCACAACCTGAAAAAGACAGGCTGCCTTACGCACAAAAGTTTGCTACTGTTGCAGAATTAAAGAAGCGAGGAGTTCCTTTAAATGACCAGTTTAGAATCTGCATAAGGACATTTGAGGACAGTAAAGAACCAAGTGACGCATACGATAAAATTTTTTCAAATGCACCTGCGGATGTAGGATCCTGGACAATTTGTGCTTCACTAGGTTATGTTTTATGTGTAACAGTCGGATATACCGAATAAAATAATTACATTATGAATGATTTAGCATACAAACCACTTTTAGACAAAACTGAAATGTTGGAAGTTTTGGAAGAAATTGACGAATTTACAGAAAGTGAAGAGTTTAAAAATCTAGTAAATGAATTAAAAAGTCTTCCAGATAGAAATGCAAAATATGACTTCGTTAGAAATGTTGTAATAAACAAAAATGAACAAGAAAAAAGAGGAATTTTCCTTCCAGAAGGTATGTTTATTCAGCGCTCTTATTTCTCAGACGACAGACCCACTCTTTTTTGCATAGTGAAATATTTAAAAGATGGGAAAAGAAAAATGACTATTACATATGATGACGATATTCCAAAGGAAATGTTAACTAGAATTTAATTATGTCCGAAAGAATATGCAGATGCAAATTATTTTATATAGTCTTATAATTTTGATTTATTTTATTTTTAAGGTAAGGAAAGGTCAAGATAAACGCTCTATAATTTGTCGTCATGGCATTTCCTTACCTTATTGTAAATATTATCTTTATGCCTTATTTATAGCAATTTTTTCTATTGTAATTACTTGGGTGCTATTTTGGATATTCCCATTTGATTTTTCCATTTTAAAGAAAACGACATATAATAATTATTCTTTTGAAAATATATCTCTAAAAGTTATTATTTTTATTTTCTTCAGAGAGTTAGTTTTTATAACTTTTGGCGAAGAATTGTTTTTCAGAGGTTTGATAGGTCGATTTCTTTTTAATAAATTCAACTTCACTAAAGGCAATCTACTACAAACAATCGTTTTTCTTATTCCGCATCTATTATTGCTAACAATCTCACTAAAACTTTTTCCAATTCTGATTACTATTGCTATATCTGCTTGGTTTCTTGGATGGCTAACTTACAAATCTAATAGTATTTTTCCAGCGGTATTGACACATACTTTAGTTAATACATTTAGTATATTACTCTTTTTGTCACAAACCTAAACTTGGCTGCAGACAATAACTAAGCTTTCGTCTTGTCCGCAGGACAGAAGATGAAAGCCCGTTGAACGGAAGCTCCGGTGGCTTTTCAGCCGTATGATAACACAAGAAAATGGCGTCAAGAATTTGACGGAACAATATTTGTACATATATTTGTACAATAAAATTTATAAAAATGTTAATTGCCAGCGTTTCAGATTTCAGAAAAGATATCAAAACTTATTTAGACAAGGTTGCGAAAAACTTCGAGACTTTAATTATCAGCCGCGGAAAAGATTCAGGAATTGTAGTGATGTCATTAAATGAATACAATTCTTTAATGGCGACAAACCACGAACTTTCTACTCGTGCTAACGAATTGCGTTTGGACTCCGCCATTGACAAATTAAAATCCAAAAATTCGTTTGAGAAAACGCTAATCGAGGAATAATGAGATATGTTTTTGTAGATGAGTCTTGGGAAGATTATTTGTATTGGCAAAAAACTGACAAAAAGAAACTGAAGCGTATCAATGATCTGCTGAAAGATATTTCACGAAATCCGTTTGAAGGAATTGGAAAACCAGAACCATTGAAACATAAATATTCCGGATTTTGGTCACGAAGAATTGACGATGAGCACAGGTTGATTTATCGTTATGAAGAAGGAGAAATTCAGATTGCAAAATGCAGATTCCACTACGATTAAATCGTTACGGCAGCCAATAACTAAGCTTTCGTCTTGTCCGCAGGACACAAGGTGAAAGCCCGTTGAACGGAAGCTCCGGTGGCTTTTCAGCAGTATGATGATCCTCTTATGGGGATGTCGTTTTTAGAATTTAGATACACAAAGCAGTTTTTTAGGAAGGACTGCTTTTTTTTGTGGCGTTGGGTAGCCTTTGGAAGTGGTTTCTGCGGGGTTTCACTTGTCTGTAGGGCACAGCTTCCCTTACCCGCAAAGGTTATTCCGCAGAGAAAGGTTGGGTAACGAAAAGAAAGTCCTGCGGCGGACCGCGCTGCCCGAAAACGGCAATGGGCGCAAAGATTATCTCTTTGCCTTGAAGCAAGAGTGGGATTCCTACAAACACCTCCAGCAACAAATCATGGATACGGATTTGCAGATCGACCGGCTCCTGAAGGAATTCATCGAAAAGGACGACCATAAGAAACAGCATACCATTGAAAAAAAAAGCACAAGCGTAAAAATAAAAACGCAGTAAGCCAAACCGACATGAATTTAATTGCTTACCAATATTTTGAAGGGATAGACTTGATGGCGATTGAGGGGGTAAGCGAAGGGTTGATTATGGCTCTCATCGCAGAAGTCGGATTAGATGGGATTAGAAAATTCCCCACTGCAAAACAATTCACCGCATGGCTCAGGCTCGCCCCCAACAACAAAATAAGTGGTGGCAAAGTATTATCCAACCACATTCCGAAGGGAAGTTCGCGGCTGAAAATAGCATTCAGAAACACGGCCAATGCCATCGGCAACCTAAAGGAGGGATGGCTCGCTGAGTTCTTCAAAAGATTAAGCTACAAAAAAGGAAGGGCAACTGCTGTTTCTGCACTCGCCCGAAAGCTCGCCGTCATTATATGGAATATGCTCGTTAAGGGGCAAGGTTACAATCCGCCTTCACAATACCTTTTTCTGGACGAGAAAAGAAAAATAGCAGCAGCCAAAAGAATACAAAAACAAATCACTAAATTTGGACTGACTAATAAGGATATTGAATTCAAAACAATTTGATTATCAATAGTAAAGTTTAACGTTAGTCAGAATTTTAAAACAAACATTTAACAAAATATTATATTATGAAAATTATTTCGGTCGCTGGTAGAGGAAATTTTATTATTCAACGGGATAACTATGAAATTTTACAAGTTAAATATAAAAACTGGTTTTCAAGTAACGCAAAGACTAAACTAGGTAATGAAAATATTGAAATAAAAGCAAAAAATATCTGGCAAAGTAAATTTGATATTATAAAAAATAAAAAGGATGTAGGTGATATTATCTTTAATTGGAAGGGAGATATAATTATTAGAATACTAAATAAAGAAAATATTGAAGAGAATTTTTTACTTAAATCAAAAGGATTTTGGAAATCGTACTTTGAATTAATAAATGAAGAAGGAGAAATAGTTTGCATTTTAAATTCTAGTGTAAATTGGAGTAAATTAAACTACAATTATGAAGTTGAAAATATTACAGATAAATATGATGAAATTAAAATTTATGAACTAACTATTTATTCAGTTTTTGGTGCAAATATATACATGATGATGATGACTGCTGCTGCAACTGGTGGAGTCTAAAAAAAACTTCTGCTAATAACTAAGCTTTCGTCTTGTCCGCAGGACACAAGATGAATTGAAAATCACTGAACACCTAATTAAATAATAGACAAGTGAAGTAAAGCCCGTTGAACGTAAGCTCCGGTAGCTTTTCAGCAGTATGATGGTCTTCTTATGGGGATGTCGTTTTTAGAGCGCCAAGGCTGCATCGTGACGGGAATAACTGTCGAAGGTACGCCTGCTTCTGCCCAGGATGGAGATATTTCTTTCGAATCGTTGCGGAAGTTCGGCAAAACCGTTAACTTCGCTCGAGGCACGGTACAGGAATTTGTTGGTCCTTAAATCCTCCGGAGATTTTTTTTTGTAGCCATTTTATATGTTTTTTAAAAGGTTAATAAAAACAAAGTTACTAAAACGGCGAATGGGAAAAGCTACCGGAGGTTTAGTTCAACATAGTATTTGCAAAAGCGGGTTAAAGGGCTTCGATTGGAGATTTGTACAAATTTTATCATTCTTCCTTCGATTGAACTTTAGTGCTAAAAATCCCCGCCTTCGGCAATATTCAAACCGTTAGCCGTTATGCTACAGCGACAGTGCAAAATTCGACAGATAACCTCAAATGGCAAATATTTAGTAAATTAGCAAAATGAATACTATTGTAGCTGAACCAGTAGAAACGTACAATCAAGTTGGACTTGGTTTGACTAACTATGTGCATACAAGAAGACTTTCCCCAATCTTAAAGTGGGCAGGAGGAAAAGAACAAGAGCTGAAATACATACTACCCAATTTACCACAAGAAAAATTCAACGATTATTACGAACCATTTGTGGGTGGTGGTGCAGTTTATACAGCAGTTCAAGCAAACAAATATTTCATAAATGACAAATCAGACGAGTTAATAACTCTTTATCGAAGTTTCACGAACAGCGACAGACAATTATTTTTCAAAGCTCTTGACGAAATAATTCATAATTGGGATTTACTAACAACAGTAATTCAAAACAACGAAAAGTTTTTTATTCAAACATATAAAAAATACTCAACTGACAAAATAGACGACAATAAACTCAAAGACATTTTATTTGAATTTATTTTGACACACTCTGACCAATTCAATGGAATGTTTTCAACCATTTTCAACTTCAATATTGAAAATTTTATCAAAGAAATTAAAATAAACCTCATTCGTAAAATCAAACGAATGAAAGAACTTGAAAAGCTTAAAAACGTTCTTCCTGACAACGACATTTTGGATAACATCGAAACTGCATTAAAAAGTGCATTTTATATGCACTTCCGACATATTTATAATAACACCAAAAAATATAAAATCAACAATGCTTTCAAATCTGCAATTTTTCTATTTATAAGAAACTTTGCATATAGTGGTATGTTTCGCTACAACGCAAAAGGAGAATTTAACGTACCATATGGTGGAATTGCGTACAATAGAAAAAACTTTCAAAAGAAAGTTGATTATTTGAGAACAGAAGAACTAAAATCTTTGCTTGACAATACAATAATTGAAAATGAAGATTTCGAAGCGTTTTTTGAAAAGCATATACCATCAAAAAATGATTTCATTTTTCTCGACCCACCTTATGACAGCGAGTTTAGCACTTATGCAAAGAATGAATTTACAAGAAAAGACCAAGAAAGATTGGCTAATTATTTAATAAACAAATGCAAAGCCAAGTGGATGATGATCATTAAGAATACAGATTTTATTTTTGGGTTATATGATAAAAAAGGATTGAACATTCAATCGTTCGACAAAACATATTTAGTTAGCTTTATGAATAGGAATGACAAAAATGTAGAACATCTTTTGATTACAAATTATTAAAATACTAATGGCAGCACATACAGAAGCTCAAATAAGACGAGCAATAAAGCCATTATTAACTGTTTATGGCGAATTAAACACATCAGAAGTAAAAAAACTTCTGCATACAGTTTTAGAATTTAGTGAAGAGGACAATATACCTTCAACAACACGAAACGAAGTTCTTATTATTCAACGAATAGGAAATATTGTTGCTCATCAGCAGGAAACAAGAAAAGTATATGATGAGGGTTTTGTACTTGACAAGAGCTCACGTCCTGCAAAATTTTCTTTATTAAATCCTATTTCACAAGCAGTTATTCCACCTGCGGAAATTACAACTATAAAGGAAAAAACAAGACGCTTCATTGCTCGTAAAGTTGATTGGGAAAAAGCAAGAGATAGAAATAATGAAATTGGCGACCAGGGCGAAGAATTTATATTAGAGTTTGAAATTGACCGTTTAATTGAAGTGCTTTCAATAGACAGGATAAGTGCTATACAAAATGTTCAGCATTTGAGCCGATTGCAAGGTGATGGTTTAGGCTATGATATTTCCTCAATAAATGATTGTGGTTCACCTCGTTATATAGAAGTGAAAACAACGAGTGGAGGTTTCAATCAACCATTCTATATGAGTAAAAATGAAAAGAACTTTTTCGAGGAATATGGAGATTCTGCATTTATATATCGAGTTTACAATTTTAATAGAGAAACAAGACATGGTGATGTTACGATAATAACTCAAAATGAACTTTTTACCAATTTCAACTTCGATACTATAACTTGGCAAGTAACACCAAAATAAAAAGCACAAACGCACAATAACTAAGCTTTCGTCTTGTCCGCAGGACAGAAGATGAAAGCCCGTTGAACGGAAGCTCCGGTGGCTTTTCAGCCGTATGATGGTCCTTTTATGGAGTTGTCGTTTTTAGAGCGCCAAGGCTGCAACGTGACGGGAATAACTGTCGAAAGTACGCCTGCTTCTGCCCAGGATGGAGATATTTCTTTCGAAGCGTTGCAGAAGTTCGGCAAAACCGTTAACTTCGCCCGAGGCACGGTTCAGGAATTTGTTTGTCCTTAAATCCTCCGGAGATTTTTTGTAGCCATTTTATATGTTTTTAAGGGTTAACAAAAACAAAGTTACTAAAACGGCGAATGGGAAAAGCTACCGGAGGTTTAGTTCAACAAGGTATTTCTATTAGCGGGGTTGAATATATAATAGAAAAACCCGATGCATTTAGTCGCGCCTGCTTTTTCGTTCCACAATTTTTTTTGTAGTTTAGTTCCACGAAAAAAGCATTCGCTTCGGTTAGTCGAAATTGAACCTTTCGGTTAAATTTAGCCCGCCCTTCGCAAATACTTTTCCCGTTATGTGATATGGCATCAAAAATCACGCTTCGAAATAAATTCCACGATTTTGAGTGATTAAATAGAAACTGAATCCAGACCGAAATGTGCGTGAAAACAAGGTCTGAATTCATTTTCTGCTTGACTGACTGAATAAATTACGGACTTGACTTAAAAAACTGATTTCTGACACCACATCACTAACGGAATCTCTGCGTGAAATAAAATTTAACGCCTTAAATTTACGCTGTTGAATAAAAAAATTCCGCTTGAAAAATAACTTCCTGAAACTAAAAAACGCTGACAAAAATTCGCGCGCAAATCCTTTCCGAAAAAATTTTTGAATTTTAACGTTCTGAATATTTTTCGTGCCTGACTTTTACAAATTTGACGCTGAATTTTTAAAATTTTGCTGACTAAAAAGACTGCTGAAACTGAATCTAACCGAATAAAAATGTCGCAAAATTGCCACATCACATAACATCGGTTTTGCAAAAGCGGGGATAAATTTCTCTTGCGTTGAAAGTTTCGTCATTATTAGTCGCAAAAAACCATTTCGTTTTTTATTTTTTTGTAATTTTGAAAAAACGAAAATGGTTTTTGCTTGGTGCAGTTTTAATAGAAATTTTAGGTGTAAAAGCCCCGCCTTCGCAAAGCCGCCGGGCCGTTGGCAAACATTGAAAAATAAGAAATGGAATATTTCACATTAGCGAGAGTAATTCATGTAATTGCGGTCATTTTATGGATTGGTGGGGTGTCAATGGTGACAACTGTATTAATACCTGCAATAAAAAGAATGAAATCGAAGGAAGAACAAATAAAGACTTTTGAAACTATTGAAGGGAAATTTGCCCTACAAGCTAAAGTTACTACTCTCTTGACAGGACTTTCGGGATTTTATATGCTATACGAATTAAATGCGTGGAACAGATATTTAGATTATCGCTTTTGGTGGATTCATGCTATGACGTTGGTGTGGATAATATTTTCTTTGATTCTTTACGTACTTGAACCATTCATACTTCACAAAGTATTTAAGAAATACGCTAGCAAAAATCCTGAAAAGACATTTGGGATTATGCATAAACTTCATTGGGTATTGTTAATAATCAGTTTAATAACGACAGCCGGAGCAGTAGCGGGAAGTCATGGTTGGTTTTGGTTGAAATAAAATAAGAACATATGAAACAAAATTTAAAATTTGAGAAGTTCTTAATTTGAAAGAAAGTATAGCTTATTCACCAGGAGCAACTGTCAGCAAGATTGTGGCTAAGAATAAGTGTGGTTCAACTACTTTGTTTTCTTTCGATAAGGGACAAAATCTCAGTGAACATACTGCACCATTTGACGCCATTGTAATTATCCTTGATGGAAAATGTGAGATTTCAATTGCAGGGAAGCAAAATATGTTGACTGAAGGACAAATGATTGTAATGCCAGCAAATATCCCACATGTATTGGAAGCAACGGAAGCATTTAAAATGATTCTAATAATGATGAAATCTGAATAAGAGAACAAATTAAAAACAACGATTTGCCAACATTGGCTATACGTAATGCGGGCGAAAGTGCTGATATGAAAGTAATTACATTAAATAAACCAACAGCTAAACGGAAAGTGAAGTGCCTTGAAATCCCGCATTACGCATAGCCGAGACCTTTGTACAACATTTAAAACAAACTCCCCATAAAAATATTAAAAATGAAAAAACTTCTAACATTGTTATTTTTTGCACTAATCGCTATTTCTACGGTAGCCTGCCTGAGGGAAGGCGAAGAAAAGGGTAAGTGGTCTACTTTTTTGACAGTTTGTAAATATAGTTTTTTCAATTGAAATTTGCACCTGCCAACCGAAACGGAATTAGGCTCTGCTGAGGAGCAACCAACAAAACAGCTGTTATAATTCTATCAAATCTTTCAGCTTATTGTGTTTTGAATTGATAAACGAAACAGAAAAATAATAACGACAGCTAATAATAACTAAGCTTTCGTTTTGTCCGCAGGACAGAAGATGAAAGCCCGTTGAACGGAAGCTCCGGTAGCTTTTCAGCTGTATGATGGTCCTCTTATGGGGATGTCTTTTTTTAGAGCGCCAAGGCTGCAATGTGACGGGAATAACTGTCGAAGGTACGCCTGCTTCTGCCCAGGATGGAGATATTTCTTTCGAAGCGTTGCAGAAGTTCGGCAAAACCGTTAACTTCGCTCGAGGCACGGTTCAGGAATTTGTTGGTCCTTAAATCCTCCGGAGATTTTTTTTTGTAGCCATTTCATGAGTTATTAAAAGGTTAATAAAAACAAAATTACTAAAACGGCGAATGGGAAAAACTACCGGAGGTTTAGTTCAACTTAGTATTTGCAAAAGGCGGGGTTGAAACCAAGTAGAAAGACCAGTTGCATTTAGTCGCAAATTGCTTTTCATATTACAATTTTTTGTATTTTAGTAATCTGAAAAAGCAATTTGCTTCGTTCGGTCGAAATTGAACCTTTCGGTTAAATTTAGCCCGCCCTTCGCAAATACTTTTTCCGTTGTAGGAAATTTTACAAAAACCGCTCTTACTTTGCGTCTTGAAAGTATAGCATAGAAAGTTTTAAAGAGCCGTTATAGATAAATTATTGTTTAATTTAATTTTTTTTAAAAATGAAAAAAGTTTTTATTTTAAGTGCTATATTAATTGGTAGCATGACATTTGCCAGTAGTTCAACAAAGGAAATTAACATTGTTGGCAACAAAAAGTTAGAAATAACATCCGAACAAAAGAGTTTACTTCTAACAACCTTTAAAGGAAGCATAAAAGCCTTAAATGAGGACGGATTTACATGGTATGATTCTTGTGGTGGATCCCACTATTTTTCATTTTTCAAATATTTTTCAATATTTGAGATAATCGAGGAAATATGGTCAATGGATGCTGAATACTGCCCATAAATTTCGAGGGGGTGATTACACCCCTTCTTTAGCATTAAACATTTATTATATGAAATACATAATCTTTGTGATCGTTTTTATATCACAATTTTTTTTTAGTCAATCTAACAGTTATAAAGTTACTTACAAAATTAATTTTGTAAAAGATTCCACAGAACAAAATTATAAATTCGATGAATTGTCATATCTTTTTTTTAATTCTAAAAAATCATACTTCTTATCACTAAACAAATATAAATCTGACTCAACACTTTATTCATTAAAGAATAACAAAAACGCAACCATAACAAATTCTTTGAATCGACCAAGATATACATCTAATTTTAATTTTTCAATTGAAAAAGCTAATGATTCAATAATTTTTAAAGAGAAAATTGCAGGAGTAGGAAATTTTATTTACTTCGAAAAAAACAATTTAAAAAATAATTGGAAAATAGATTTACAAGAATTAAAAGTATTGGGATATAACTGTAAAAGGGCATCTTTAACATATGGAGGCAGAATTTGGTATGCATGGTTTACAAATGAAATTCCAGTATCAGAAGGCCCTTATAAATTTAGTGGTCTTCCAGGTTTAATTTTAAGAATAGAAGATTCAAAAAAACAATACTATATAGAAGCAATTGGAATTTCAAAAACGGAATTTCCTGAAAATATTATCTATAAGTATAGTCAGGAAATATTGACAAATAGAGAGGAGTTTATTAAAGTAAAAAGAAATTATTATCAAAATCCCGTTCAAGCATCCAATGGGAGAATGAATTATATTGACAAAGTTAAAGAAAGAGAATTTATAGAAAGAATGAGAAAAAATAACAATCCTATTGAATTACAATAAAAAACTTCCTACAATAACTAAGCTTTCGTTTTGTCTGCAAGACAAGAAATGAAAGCCCGTTGAACGGAAGCTCCGGTGGCTTTTCAGCGGTATGATGGTCCTCTTATGGGGATGTCGTTTTTAGAAATCTTCGATAATTTCCGAAGCGCATACCGGTGGTGCAGCCGAAAACGAAAAGATCCCTCACTTTCTCAAGCCTCTTATTGTTCGAGAGATCGTAATCGTAGGTGGCTTCCACCTGCTGCATATTAAGCGCGATTTCGTCCGTTCGGAACTTCGGGGGCTTTTTGAATTTTGTGAAACTGCTGTTATAAGTATATTGCTTGTTGAAAGCCCAGGCAAGGAAAGTCTTAAGTAAACCTGCGTTTTTGTGCACCGTGTTCGCCGAATGTTCCCGTTCTTCCACGCAATATTTCAAGAAGAGAGTAGGTTTTTTAGTTAAATTTCTCCAATGTCAGTTTGACCTTCGTCCTATTTTGAAAATCCTCCAGAAGCTTCTTGTTGCATTTATAGCGAGTCAGTGTTGATTTCGAGATCGCATTACCACTAAAATCACTCTCTTTATCCAATATAAATTCGTCATAAATACGGAAGAAATCGGAAGCGGCTTTTGATTTCTTGAATTCCGCGTCTAATTTTTGCTTTACAGTTTTAGTGGTAAGTTCTTCATTGATGTTCTTATAGCGGTTTACTATCTCGGTGAACAGGCCGCTGTAGCGGTCGAGTTGCTTTTTGATGCTTCTGTGGTTTTCTGCCCTCTTCGTCCTTCCGTTAAGATCATTCGGGCACGATTCTTAAAATCCCACTCCTTGAGGTGAATCTTCTCGCCTTGTTGAATAGATGAATGACTTTTTCTCGTGGTCAAAAAATGACCGGAAGTATATCAGGGTCTCGTGGTCAGAATTAGGCTCCTTAAGTTTAAAGCTGAAATTCATAGGTGCCAATACTTTAATATTTAAACATAAAATCGGCTTATGTCTACTTATGCAAATATATGTAAAGTATTGATTTATAATACAGTTGCGAAAAACTATATATGATCAAAATGCCTAAGTTCGTTTTCCTCCATCTCCCTTTTCAGGAATTTTCCGGTTAAGGATTTTCTGGATTTAATGATGTCTTCCGGCGTGCCTTCCGCCACGATGGTTCCGCCGTTCTTTCCGCCTTCCGGCCCAATGTCTATAATGTGATCGGCCAGCTTTATCACATCCATATTATGTTCGATGATGATGAACGAATTGCCCAGATCCACCAGTTGATTAATGGCATCCATCAGGATTTTCACATCTTCAAAATGCAGTCCGGTAGTTGGTTCATCCAGGATGTACAGCGTGTTTCCGGTTTGCCGCTTGCTGAGTTCGGTAGCCAGTTTTATCCGCTGCGCTTCACCGCCGCTCAAGGTTGTGCTCTGCTGTCCGAGCGTGATGTAGCCTAAGCCCACATCCTGCAGGGTTTTTACTTTGTTAAAAATTTTCGGGATGGGCTGGAAGAATTCCACCGCATCGTCCACCGTCATTTCCAGCACATCAGAAATCGATTTGCCCTTGTAGCGCACCTCCAGCGTTTCACGGTTGAAGCGCTTACCGTTGCAGGTTTCGCAATGCACATAAACATCCGGCAGGAAATTCATCTCGATGACGCGCAAACCTGCACCCTGACAGGTTTCGCACCTACCGCCCTTCACATTGAAGGAAAACCTTCCCGGTTTGTAGCCGCGGATTTTCGATTCCGGAAGTTCGGCGAAAAGATTGCGGATGTCCGTAAACATTCCTGTGTAGGTTGCAGGGTTTGAGCGCGGCGTTCTGCCAATCGGCGTCTGATCCACATCCACAATTTTGTCGATGTTTTCCAGCCCTTCGATTTTTTTGTAAGGCAAGGGTTCCTGCACTGCCCTATAAAAATGTCGGTTGAGAATCGGGTACAGCGTGCCGTTGATTAGTGAAGATTTTCCGCTGCCGGAAACACCGGTTACCACCACCAGCTTTCCCAGCGGAATTTTCAGGGTCACATTTTTCAGGTTATTTCCCGTGGCACCCTTCAGCACGATGCTTTTGCCGCTGCCTTCCCTCCTATTTTCCGGGATTTCTATTTTTCTTTTTCCGCTGATGTAGTCCGCCGTTATCGTTTTCGCCCTTTTCAGTTGGGAAGGCTTTCCCTGCCAAAGCACTTCTCCGCCGAATCTTCCGGCTCTTGGCCCGATGTCCAGCAGTTCATCGGCTTCCAGTATCATATCCTTATCGTGCTCCACCACGATTACGGAATTCCCAATATCCCGAAGGTTTTTTAGCGAATTTATCAATCGCTCGTTGTCTCTTTGGTGAAGCCCGATGGAAGGTTCATCCAGGATGTAGAGCACATTCACAAGCTGAGAACCAATCTGCGTGGCAAGCCTTATCCGCTGAGATTCTCCGCCGGAAAGCGTTCGCGAACTTCTGTTTAAACTTAAATATTCCAGGCCTACATCCAGCAGAAACTGCAGCCTTGTTTCTATTTCCTTTAAAATTTCATCGGCTATGATGAGCTTGTTTTTAGGGAATTTTGGGCGAAGATTTTTTAACCATTCCTGAAAATCCAGAAGGCTCATACTGCTGACCTCCGCTATATTTTTATTGTCAATTTTAAAGGCGAGACTTGATTTTTGCAGGCGTGTTCCCGAACATTCCGGGCAGGTTTCTTCCGTGGTGAAATGCCTTTCCAGAAGCACCGCATCGTAATTATCCCTATTCTCTATCAGCTCTTCAATCAGCGGCACAAGGCCTTCGAAATTTACCTTGATTTTCTTCGTAATTCCGGCGTGTTTCAGCTCTTTGCCCACTTCTTTCTGCGCGCCATAATAGATTAAATCCAATGCTTCCTGCGGAATTTCGGCAAAAGGCGTTTTTAAATTTTTATCAAAAATTTCAAGGATATTTTTAATTTGTGATAAAATCCAACGGTTGGATTTAATGTCATCCAATGGTAAAAGTGCGCCCTGCTCAATAGAAAGTTTTTCGTTTTCCACGAAGTAATCGGTATTCACTTTCTTTATCGTGCCGAGGCCTTTGCAGTTCGGGCAGCTGCCTTTCGGCGAATTGAAGGAAAAGGTGTTGGGCTCCGGCAAAGCCATCGATTGTCCGCTCTCCGTATCCATCAGGTTTTTGGAAAAATATTCCATTTCATCGCCGTTCAGCTTCTGAATTCCGATGATGCCTTCGCCCATATCCATCGCCGTTTTCAGCGATTTCTCCACCCTTGCTTCGGATGCCGCTTCGCCGATTATCAGGCGGTCTATCACGATGTCGATATCGTGCGTTTTGTAGCGGTCTAGTTTCATATCGGGCGTTATTTCGCGCAGTTCACCATCGATTCTTGCCTGAGAGAAACCTTTGCGCGACATCTGCACGAAAAGTTCACGGTAATGCCCTTTTCTTGAACGGACAACCGGCGAAAGCAGGTAGATTTTTTCGCCCTTGTAATTTTCCTTGATGGTTTCCAGAATTTGCTCCGGGCTATAGCTTACGAGTTTTTTTCCGCTTGAAAGCGAGTAGGCATCGGATGCGCGCGCAAAAAGCAGCCGCAGAAAGTCGTAAAGTTCCGTGATGGTGCCTACCGTAGAACGCGGATTTTTGTTGGTGGTTTTCTGCTCGATGGCTATCACCGGTGAAAGCCCTTCGATTTTATCAACATCCGGCCTTTCCAAACCGCCGAGGAACTGCCTTGCATAGGCGGAAAATGTCTCGATGTAGCGGCGCTGCCCTTCCGCAAAAATGGTATCGAAAGCCAGGGAAGATTTTCCTGAGCCGGAAAGCCCGGTAATCACCACCAGCTGATTCCGCGGGATTTTCACATCGATGTTTTTCAGGTTGTGCTCCCTTGCACCGTAGATTTCGATAAATTCCTGTTCTGCCTTTTGGCTCATACTTGAAATTAAAACTTTCAAATTTACGGTTTATTTGGAGACTTTGGAGATTTAGAGATTTGGGGATTTAGAAATTGGGAAATTAAGAAATTGGGGATTTGCGAAACTTTTTTATCCCCTTCATTTAATGATCAATTTCCTTCACGAATTCGCCGAGAAGTTTTTTGGCAGTTCTGAATTCGATAAATGCGCCGATGTTCAGCATCTCATCAAAAGTGGAGCAAGGATCAATATTGGCAAAGCCACCGTTTTTAGCGACAAGTTCTCCGCCTTCAGCAATCATCGCCTTCAGCTTTTCCTGCGGAATTTCTCTGAATTTCTCATCAAGCTCCACCATCTTTTCATAATGCCTTTCGGTAAAGTTGAAATCTTTCATTGCTCAATTTTTTCTGAAACAAATTTAATCAATCATCGCTTATCGCTTAGCAAATTATAAAAATTGTAACCTTTCCCGAACTTTCTTCGTATATAAAATTGTAGCCGTAAAAATTGGTGAAAAAGAATGAGACAGTTAAAGATTACAAAACAGGTTACCAACCGTGAAACAGCATCGCTCGACAAGTATTTGCAGGAAATCGGCAAGGTGGATTTGATTACTGCGGATGAAGAGGTGGAGCTGGCGCAGAAAATCCGTGCCGGTGACCGTGCAGCGCTGGAAAAGCTGATAAAGGCGAACCTACGCTTCGTGGTTTCCGTGGCGAAGCAGTATCAGAATCAGGGGCTTTCCCTTCCAGATTTGATTAACGAGGGCAACCTTGGCCTGATGAAGGCGGCGAAAAGATACGATGAAACGCGTGGTTTTAAATTCATTTCCTACGCCGTTTGGTGGATTCGCCAGTCCATTTTGCAGGCATTGGCAGAGCAGTCCAGAATTGTGCGGCTGCCGCTGAACAAGATTGGCTCCATCAACAAAATCAACAAGGCGTACGCCCACCTTGAGCAGGAAAACGAGCGGCCACCTTCACCGGAAGAGCTGGCGGAGGTTTTGGATATGAGTGAGGACGACATCAAGGAATCGATGAAGAATTCCGGGCGGCACCTTTCGATGGATGCACCTTTGGTAGAAGGCGAAGATTCCAACCTTTACGATGTGCTTCGTTCCGGCGAATCGCCAAGCCCTGATAAGGAACTGATGCTGGAATCCCTGCAGATTGAAATCGAGAGGGCGCTGCAAACGCTTACGCCGAGAGAAGCCGATTTGGTGCGGCTATACTTCGGGCTGAACGGCAAGCATCCGATGACTTTGGAAGAAATCGGCGAGACTTTCGACCTGACGAGAGAACGCGTTCGGCAAATCAAGGAAAAGGCGATAAAGCGCCTGAAACACAACACGAGAAGCAAGATTCTGAAATCTTATCTCGGGAAATAATTTTTCGGCTGCCAATTTGGCAGCCTTTTTTATGGCACCAAACTGATGCTGATGTTGTTGTGCGAAGCGTGATTCACAACCTTGCCATCCTTAATCACGATTAGCTGCGGACTTTGGTGCGTAACGCCGAAATCTTCCGCAATTTTATTGGAAATCTGGCGGTATTTCAACAAGTCTAAAAGATAAAATTCGGCATCGCCCTGATAAGATTTTATTTCGGCTTCGAAATTCTGCAACACCGTTTTACTGATGAAGCAGCGCGTGGAATGCTTGAAAATCGCCACCGGATTTTGATAAGAATTCTCAATCGCCTGTCTTATATCGTCATCGGAATTTATTGAATGCCAAATATTTGCAGATTCATCTTCGCTGCCCCCTAATAATTTCGAGAAAAAACCCATAGCTAATTTTTTGTAAATGTCGTAAATTTACCGCTTAATTTTCAAATTTTAACTTATGAAAAAGGCGCTGATTGTAGTGGATGTTCAGAATGATTTTTGCGAAGGCGGTGTATTGGCTGTGCCCGGTGCCAATGAAATCATCCCGTACATCAACCTTTTGATGGAAGATGAAACCTATGATCAAATAGTGCTGACGCAAGACTGGCACCCGGCAAATCACAAAAGTTTCGCAAGCAACAACGGCAGAAAGGTTGGGGAAACTATTTCTCTAAACGGCATACCGCAGTTTATGTGGCCGGACCATTGCGTACAAGATACCGCCGGGGCGGAATTTCATCCAACTCTCAACACCAGCCGCGCTACGCACATCATCCAAAAAGGGAAAAATTCAGAGATTGACAGCTACAGCGCCTTCCAGGACAATAATCACTTTATGCAGACGGGGCTGAACGACTTCCTGAAATACCACGACATTCAGCTGGTGGAAATTGCCGGCCTGGCACTCGACTATTGCGTAAAATTCACCTGCCTAGATGCGGTGAGAAACGGCTATATCACCTGCCTCCATTTTAACGGCACCAGGGCGGTAAATGTAAAGCCAGAAAATGCCCGCGATACCATTTATCAGTTATTGGAGAACAGCGTGACGGTGCTGGGATAGTCATTTGATGAGATTAAGGCTTTAATCAATGACATATCAATAATCATTAATAATTCTCACAGTTTCTTCAGATTCTGCACCTCGAGTTCGTTTAGGATTCTCCAATAGCCGCGTTTTACATTCTTTTTGGTAAGGCCTGCGAACATCACCCTGTCCAAAGCCTCCACCTCGTAGCCCAGCTTTTGGAAGATGCGGCGCACCACCCTATTCCACCCGATGTGTAGCTCTATCCCTATCTCGTTTTTCGGCTTTCCTTCGATGTAGGAAATCGCATCAACCTCTGCAACGCCCTCTTCCAGACGGACCCCGTCCGCAATCTGCTGCAGATCTTCGCGGGAAATTTTTCTGTCGAGGGTTACATGGTAAATTTTCTTCACATTAAAAGAAGGGTGCGTCAGCTTTTTCGTTAGATGCCCATCGTTGGTCAAAAGAAGAACACCTGTAGTGCTCCGGTCGAGGCGCCCCACTGGAAACACGCGGTACGGCGAGGCATTTGCTACCAGATCCAGCACAGTCTTCCTCATCTTTTCGTCCTTGGTGGTGGAAATGTAGCCTTTTGGTTTATTCAGCAGGATGTAGACCGGTTTTTCCGGTGTGATGCTTTGCCCATCGAAGACCACCCTGTCGGTTTTCTGTACTTGGTAGCCCATTTCGGTTATTACTTTTCCGTTCACCTCCACCAGTCCTTGCTTTATAAGTTCATCAGCTTCTCGGCGGCTGCAGATTCCCGAATTGGCTATGTACCTGTTCAGGCGGATGGTATCTTTATGAATGTCTCTCTCGATTTTCTCCAGGCGGCGTTTTTGCACGAAATTTTTAGTACGCTCATTTCTCTGCTGCCGCTCTCTGTCCTCAAAATTTCCTGAATTTCCGCGGGAAAATTGGCGGTCACCTTTTTCATATTTATTTCTGGAATCAAATGCAGAACCGCCTATGTTTTTGCGGCCCCCTTGTTCCCTTCTCTTCGACGAGGGATTCTGCCTGTTGTCTCTTCGTGAGTTTTGATCTCTTCTCATATGCTGCAAATTTACGGTGATAATTATTAATGAGATTCACGCGTACAGTTTTATCCTAAAAAAAAATTCCCGGAAAAGTGCCGGGAATTGAATTTAGATTTTGGAAGCTTTAAAATCAGCCTTTCAGAGCGCGGATTTTTTCAGTAAGCGCAGGCACTACTTCGAAGGCATCTCCTACCACACCATAGTCTGCAGATTTGAAGAACGGCGCCTCCGGATCATTATTGATTACAACGATGGTTTTAGAACCGTTCACGCCTGCGAGGTGCTGTATAGCGCCGGAGATACCCACCGCGATGTAAAGGTTAGGGGCGATGGCTTTACCAGTCTGCCCCACATGCTCGTTATGCGTTCTCCAGCCGATATCGGAAACCGGTTTGGAGCAGGCAGTAGCAGCGCCAAGCAAGTCTGCGAGCTCTTCTATCATGCCCCAGTTTTCAGGCCCCTTCATACCGCGGCCAGCGGATACCACGACTTCCGCTTCCTTCAGGTCGAGCTTTCCAGAGCTTTGTTCGTGAGAAATTACTTTAATATCGTCACTCGCTACAGAAACTTCCCTCACTTCTTCCGTTCCGCTCACCGGGTTTTCCTTAGTGCCAAAAGCGTTTTGCAGCACTGTTACCACTACGCCCTCCGCGTCAGATTTTGCGTGCATGTAGCCTTTCCCCGAAAATGAACGGCGGGTAACCTGGAACGGCGCCACGCTTTCCGGAGCCTTCAGTGCGTTGGTAATGATTGAATAATTTTTAAGCACAGCCAGCATTGGTGCCACAGCAGAAGCATCGGCAGTGTGTGGGAAAACGATGATCTTCCCGTCGAAAACTTCGTTCACGGCTTTCGCATAAGCGTGTGCGCTGAAATTCTTAAGTCCCTCATCTTTAATCACCACTACCTTTTCAGCTCCGAATTTATAAAGTTGCTCAGATGAATCCGTCGGGTTTACGGTAACGGCTGTCACGCTGTCGCCAGCCTGATCGGCGATGGCTTTCGCGTAGGACACTGCTTCAAATGCTGCTTTTTTATAAACGCCGTTAATATTTTCTGCATATACAAAGATTGCCATATTCTTATTGAATTTTTTTGTTAAAGTTTGGATTAAATTACTTTTGCCTCTTCGTGGAGCAGCCTTACCAGTTCGTCTAGGTTGCTTGGCTCCACAAGCTTTACTGCGGCTCTTGGTGGTACGCTCTCAAATCCTGCCGGCTCTACCCGCACATCTCCAGACGCCGGCTCCACCACCTGAAGAGGTTTTGTTCTAGCAGACATAATGCCCCGCATATTTGGGATGATGAGTTCCTTTTCGTCCACAAGACCTTTCTGCCCAGCAAATACTGCCGGCAACTTCACGCTGATTTTTTCTTTACCTCCCTCTATTTCGCGGAGCGCGGTAGCTTCTCCACCGTTTACTTCCAGGCCGATAGCCGCATTTACAAAAGGGATGTCTAGAAGCTGCGCCACCATACCCGGCACTGCACCGCCATTATAATCAATGGATTCCTTACCCATCAGGATGATGTCGTATCCCCCATCCTTAGCTACATTAACGATTTCCTGAGCGGTCTGGTAGCTGTCTTTAGGCTCGATATTCACACGCACGGCGTCGTTAGCACCGATGGCCAGCGCCTTGCGGATAACCGGCTCAGTACCTGCATCTCCCACATTTAGCACCGTAACCGATGCGCCGGATGCCTGCAGCTGAACGGCTCTGGTAAGGGCGAATTCATCGTGAGGGTTGATCACCCACTGTATGCCGTTTTTATCAAACGCAGACTTGTCTGCTGTAAAGTTAATTTTCGAAGTAGTGTCTGGAACGCTACTGATACACACTAAAATTTTCATACTTATCTTAAAATTTGCGCTAAAGATAGATAAAAAAATTGTTATGCACGCATAGCATTTTGCAATAATTAATATTTAATGCATACCTATTCTGAGAAAAGGGCGCTTTTTTAATAAGAATCGCTGAGAAGAAATTGTTCCCTGGATACCTTAAATATTCAGAACTTCCGCAACTTGGTTTTTCAGCAGACCATTGTAATAAAAAGTTATTGTTGAGTGTTCGTAAAATTCCGCTTTTTCAGCGTTGCACCTGCAGCAGGGAGTTGCTTGTCACTTTTTTCAAAATAAATCACTGATAATCATTGCAGGTTTGAAAAAATGGTGTATCTTTGCGCCTTGAATTTTTAACCAAAAGTTTAATTTTATGAACAACTACGAAACTGTTTTCATTTTAACTCCCGTTCTGTCTGAATCTCAGGTGGAGGAAGCAGTGCAGAAATTCGTGGACTTCCTGAAGTCCAGAGACTGTGAAATTGTTGCCAAAGAAAATTGGGGACTGAAAAAGCTTGCCTACCCTATTCAGCTGAAGAAGAACGGCTTCTACACGCTCATCGAATTCAAAGGTGCAGGCGATGTAGTAGCAGACCTTGAAACCGCCTTCAAGCGCGATGAAAGAGTAATCCGCTACCTGACGACGAAACTTGACAAGTATGCGGTGGAATACGCTGAAACACGCAGAGCGAAACTGAAACAAGCAAAATCCAACTAACCCGAAAAACGAAAGACAATGGCAATTGACGAAATGGCAAAGCAGGCTTCAGCAGGTGGGGAATCCGAAGTGAAATTCCTAACGCCGCTGGACATCAATACTAAAACTGAGAAAAAATACGACCGCTTTAAGAAATACGGCATCAAGTATGTGGATTACAAAGATCCGGATTTCCTTCTTCAGTTCGTAAACGAGCAGGGCAAGATTCTTCCGAGAAGATACACCGGAACTTCCCTGAAATACCAGAGAAAAGTATCTACAGCCATCAAAAGAGCAAGACATTTGGCCTTGATGCCTTATGTGACTGACCTTTTGAAATAAATTTAAAAAAAGGCAATATTTTGTTGCTGAATTAACAATAATTCTAACTAAAAAAGGACAACAACAATGGACATCATCCTAAAACAAGATGTGGAAAACCTTGGCCTGGAATACGATACGGTAAGCGTAAAGCCGGGCTATGCGAGGAATTTCCTGATACCAAAAGGCTTGGCTGTTTTGGCAACGCCGAAAAACAGAAAGCAGCTGGAAGAAACGCTAGAAGCGAGAAAAGAAGAAGAGGAAAAGCTGATTGCTGACGCGCAAACTAAGGTGGAACAGCTTAAGAAAACGCCAGTAACCATCGAAGCGAAAGTGGGTGCAGGCGATAAACTTTTCGGGTCTATCAACAATGCGGATCTTTCAGAAGCCTTGGCAGCGAAAGGCATTGAAATTGACAGAAAATACATCAAAATTCCGGGCAATACCATCAAGAGAACCGGGAAGTACAGCGCTTTGGTGCGCCTTCACAGAAATGTGGAATACAACTATGAATTCGATGTGATTTCTGACGCACCGGTGGAAGCTGCGCCGAAAAAAGAGGCGCCAGCTAAAACCGAAAATGCCGAAGAAACCGCAGAAACAACGGCAGAATAAGTCATAATAATAAGGTTTTAAGGTTTGTGAGAAAGTCGGCAATTTTGCCGGCTTTTTTTATGCCTTGATGTGGATGTATCGGGAAAGTTTGATGCCAACATCCGTCCACACGATTTTCGGATTGGCATTGCGCTGCAAATGGAAATCGGCATCGGAAAGTTCTTCGAGAATATTGCTGATATTGGCACCGTGAACAAACTTCGAGAAGGCTTCCCAATTGAATTTACTCATCGTTATTTTGCTGTAAACCAAATTGTTAAGTCCGTAATTTTGCATCAATGCCAGCCGAAACATTTTGGCGCAATATTCTAGAAATTGTTTCTGCTTTTCGCGGTTCCAGGATGCGATGTCCCTTGCCCAGCTGATGATGTTCCGCAAAAGTTCCGGCTTGTTTTTTACCATAAAAGCTTCGCGCACCCATTGAACGAAGAGCGTTTCAAACTCGGAAGTTTGCGTTCCGGAATTTGCAAGTTTCAGCGCCGAATTTAAATCGCCCTGAGATTGAAAAACTATGGATTTCAGCTGTTCATCAGGCAAATCAAAATTTTTCGCCAGATAATTCTCGATGGCAGCATCTTCAATCCTCGGGATTTTCGTGATTTGCGTTCGTGAAAGAATCGTTGGCAGGAAGTTATCTTCCGTTTCAGCCGTCAAGATGATGAGCGTTTTTTCCGGCGGTTCTTCCAGAAATTTCAGAAGTTTGTTGGAAGATTTCGCCTGCATTTTATCGGCATTCCACACGATGAGAATTTTCGAGCCGCCTTCATAGCTTTTCAGCGCAAAATCTTCCACCCAGGAAGAAATTTCTTTGACAGAAAGTAACAGCTGCTTGTTTTCGGCATCCAGGAAAGTCATCCAGTCGTTCAGCGAGAGGTACGGATTTTCTGTCAATGCCTCACGAAAAGTTTCCAGATAATTTTTGCTCAGGGCATCGGTTTTCGCCGAGTTGAAAGTCGGGAAGCTCAGATGCAAATCGATATGGTTCAGCGAATCCACCCGTTCTGCAGCATCGGGATTTTCCCGCGATAAAATTTCGCGCGCAAAAGCCAGCGCCAAAGGCAGGCTGCCGTAGCCATCCTTCCCGATGAACAAGTGTGCGTGGCCTACCCTATCCTGCGCAATGCTTTCCAGCAAGGCATTCTTTACTGCACCCTGCCCTACGATGTTTTCCCAAACCATTTTCCAAAGATAAGGATTTGCGGTTTTAGAATTGAGGTTGTTAAGGTCAAGGTTGAAGTTTGGTAAGGCGTGCATTCTCAACCTATTAATCTTAACCTATTTTAACTTTTCCAATTGACAATATTTTAAGATATTTGCCAATTAATTTTACAAAATTCAGGATGAAAAAATTCTGTTTTGCGGTACTGCTGGCAGGAGGGTATTTTGCGGAGGCGCAGACTATCGGGAATTCGCCCTATGCCGCTTTCGGGCTAGGAGATGTAAAGTACGACAATACGCTGGACCATCACGCGATGGGAGGTATCTCTACAGCTTTCGTAAATGATTTTAATAATAAATTCAACTTTCAAAATCCTGCCGCCAACCAGAACCTCGAGCTTGCTACTTTTTCAATGGGTGTCGCCAATGAAAATACTATGTACAAATCGGAAAGCGCTGAGGATGTCACAAAGCATTCCACCTATTTTTCCAACATTTCACTGGCATTTCCCTTAAGCCCAAAATTAAAATTTGGTGCCGGTTTCCAGCCGTACAGCACAAAGAATTATAGCCTTGTGCAAACAGGGAAGCTTGCCGATGATGTGGTGCAGGCAAACCGATTCAGCGGAGACGGTTCGGTAAACACCGCTCAGGCTGCGCTGGGATACTCCATTGGGAAGGGGGTTTCTCTGGGTATCCGTAGCAACTATTACTTCGGCACCGTGAACGATCTGCAGGAAGTTACCTTCACAGGGGCGGAATTAATCAACGGATATAGAACTAAGAATAAGGTTTCTGCGTTTAGCGTCACAGGCGGTGCCACCTGGCAGCAAACTGTGGCAGAGGATTACAAGCTTACAGTGGGCGCGAGCTACACCACGGAGCCATCGGGCGATTCTAAAACCACCATCCTCAACAGTACCTATTATTATGTAGGCAACGATGTAGCGGGCGAGCAGCTTATCTCGCAAAAAACTGTAAAAGGCAAAACCGCAATCCCAAGCGAATTTTCCGTGGGCATAGGATACGGCAGAGATGGCCGCTGGTTTGCCTCCACGCAGGCAGATTTCCGCCAGATGCCGGACATCGAGGTTTCGGGGCTAAATTATCAGCACCGAGATGGTTACAGATTTTCCCTTGGAGGCTGGTATTTGCCCAATTATAATAATTTCAGAAATTACTTCTCGCGCGTTACTTATCGCTTCGGGGGCTTCTATGAGAAAGGCAACCTGAAACTCCAGGTGGATAATGCCCCTGCAAAAGGTGTGGACAGTTTTGGAGCTTCCCTCGGGATGACGCTGCCCTTTGCCAATACCAACATCAACCGCCAGAGCAGTATGGATATTGCGCTGGAAGCTGGGAAGCGCGGAACTACCAGCAACGGCCTGATCCAGGAAACCTTCATCAACTTCAGGGTGGCAATTAATTTTGCAGACAGATGGTTCCAAAAAAGGCAGTACGACTGATGCCCCGCTGTGCTAAATATATTTTTCAGGCGATGGTTTCTGTCGCCTTTTTGGTTTCCTGCGAGGAAGAATTGAAAAAAAAAGACAGGAGAAATAATAAAAATTTCCCAACCGAGACCATACTAAATGCCAACATAATACGGAATGATTCGGGCTATGTAAACCTGAGGTTCCGGGCACCGATTCTGGAGAAATACTCGTTGGTAGATTCTCCCTATGTAGAAGCCAAGAAAGGTATCTACCTGGAATATTTTGATAAAAAAAAGCCGGAAATCCCCGGCAGAATCTGGGCAAAATATGCCCGGATGAATGAGCTGGCGCAGTTTTACACAGCCACCGGCGATGTTAAAATTATAACAAACGATGGCCAGACCTTCGAGACACAGAGGATATTTTGGGATCAGAAAAATCACAAAATGTTCACACGGGATACGGTATTCGTGACGGATAAAGACGGCTCCACGCTCGTGGGCGCCAACGGCCTTACCGCCCGGGATGATTTCTCTGAATTTACTTTCTTCAACAATTCCGGCACCTTCAGCTCGAAGGAAATCCCCAGTGCCGGGAAATAAAAATTCCGCAGGGTGCGGAATTTTGGGCATCAAAGTTTTTCAATCTTATCGGTAAGGCTGTCAAGGAAATTTTTCAGCGGTTTTTCTGCCATCATCCTGATGAATGGGTTAAATTTTCCTTCGAACAAAAGCTGCGCTTCTGTCTGGTTTTCCCCAGCAGGCGTCATCTTACCGTCCAGTTTAAAATCCAGTCCGGACATGGCAGATACAAGCCTAATGTCCTGATCGGTCACTTCATCAATTTTAAGGGCAACTTCCGGCATACCTTTGATTGAAAACCTGAATCCATCGGCCGTAGTCTCAAATTTCTGAAGGTCATCCGGCATCAGTGCGCGGTAGTTTTCCGGATCGCGAAGCATACTAGCGAGTTCTCCGGCGGATTTATTTACGATGATTTTTCGTCCCTGTAAATTCATTTTTCCTAAATTTGTGATATAAAATTCCTACAAATGTATAAAGTTTTTGTCAATGAGAAGCAGATGTCTTTCGCAGAAAATGCGGATATTGATGAAAAGTTTCTGCATTTTGAGGACGCCCACACCTTTGATATTGCTGTGGACCAGCTGGAAAATACTTCCCGCAGCAGCCTCGCCGTAGTGTCCCACGATGTGGAAGGGATGTGGAGCGATTTCCGAAAACATTATAAAAATATAGAAGCTGCGGGTGGGCTTGTGGAAAATTCTGAGGGAAAATTTCTCTTCATCCACCGGCTCGGCAAGTGGGATCTGCCAAAAGGCAAGCTGGAAAAAAACGAAACCGTGCCGGACGCAGCCGTTCGGGAAGTTTCGGAGGAGACGGCGCTCTCCGGCGTAGGGCTGGAGAAATTTATCTCTACCACATATCATACCTACCGCGAGCGTGATGGAAAGTTGATACTGAAAATAACTCATTGGTTTAAAATGAAATACAGCGGAATGGATCTGCCACAACCGCAAACCGAAGAGGGCATTACTGAGGTGCGCTGGATGACGCGCGGGGAAATACAAGATGTGGTAGTTGGAAAGACCTTCCGAAACATAGAGCTGGTCCTTCGCGAGGCAGGGGTTTTTTAGAACTTTGTCAAAATTTCCTTCACCCTGCGGATGTATCCGCCGCCGAACTGCACCGCGTGGAATATCAGGTGGTACAGCTGCGAGACCGGCAGGCGCTCCTCTAGCCCGCTTTCCATCGGGTAATGGAGATATTATCTAATTATGGTACATTCGTATCTATAAAACCAAAGCAAAACATCCTAATCCGCATTGACAATTTACAATAACTATTTCTTTAAAAGGTAAGAAAATAAACTCTAATGTTTTAATCATAATAAGAAAACAGGCAATTAAAAAAATAACACTACTATAAACAAATGCGATAAAAAAAAGACTTCCACACTAAAATAAACCTTAAAATATTAAAAATCGTCTACGACCTATTAAAAACTCTATCACCTCACAAATTCCCTATAGTTAGAATATATCCTAATATTCCAAAAATTTGGCAAAATGAAGAAAAACAACTATAAAGCATATAACATTATAATTATTCCAAGTAATATTAATTTTTGCTAATATTAATCTTTGAATGGCTGATATTATTATATTTGTCATGTTGATGTAATCAAATCACATATGCCTATCAATATTTTTAACATCTCACTAATTCTAAAAATTTAAATCAATGGAAAACATTATGAAAACAATAATCTTATTTGCTGTTTTAAACGGCTTCGCTTCATGTCAAAATAAAAAAGTTGAAACTAAAACCATCAATAATGACAAGGCTCTATCTCATATTGTCGACAGCCTATCATCTAAAAAAACTATTTCTAAAGACACTGTAGATGCGCATCTTACAATTGATAAAAAAAACGAAGACAAAAATGCTCAACAAACAACTGGAGGCAGATACGAACAAATCGTTGACGAAAAGATTGACGTGGCCTATAGAAACAAAACTCCTACTATTCTCAACGATCTTTTAAAATCTATCAATACTGATAATAAGATACCTAAAAACTTCAAAAATTACTGGAAAGCATACATATATTATAAACAGTCTATTCTATATAAAACAGTAAATGATAATGATAAGGCAAGTAAAGCAATTGACGAGGCTCTTAACATTTTGCAGGAAAATTTAAAAACTTCAGAGGATTATGCTTTATATGCTGCTTGCAAATCATTTTCAATTCAATTTGCTAACATGACAAAACTAGCTAGTATTTCTGCAGAAGCGCAGGAATATGCAGATAAATCCCTTGAAATAAACCCTAAAAATGTAAGAGCATATTATGTACTTGCATCGCATAACTTTTATACTCCGAAAATGTTTGGAGGAATGACTAAAGTTGAACAATACTGCATTAAAGGAATTGCGTTGCCTATGACTTCTAGCGAAGATTACTACGCTCCATATTGGGGCAAAGTAGATATCTATAGGCTGCTTATTAAATTTTACGAAACGGAAGGTCGCGAGAAAGACGCTACAAAAATAAAAGATCTTGCGAAAAAAGAATTCCCATCATTCTTTTAAATTATGACTAATGAATGCAGAAACAGTTAATAATCTTTTTTCAGTTTTTAGAATATCAAATCGAATCTCCTGAAAAATTTGAAATAATCACCTATGTAAATCAGAACCCAAATATTTACAAAAAAATTTTTAATTCCCAATATGAAACTAGAATATGTCGTACTTTTCCTTTGTGTTTACCTGAAATGAAATCAGAGGATTATATCCATCTTAAAAACATTAATAATAGAAGGAAAAGCATCCGAAAATATTCACAAGAAGCATTAAGTTATAGTGACTTAAGCGATTTCCTTTCTATATTTTATTCTAGATAGATATTAAAAAGGCACCTTATATAATATATACTTTTTTTAAGTATAATATCAATTATTATTTCTTGGCTTTTTATGCTTTTCCCTATAATGATTTTCCTATATTATGCCTTGGTTAAAAAATAAATTGCTGTTTCTACTTTTCTTTTTAGTATGCTCACCTTTCTATACTCAAAAAAGAAGCGACAGCGTAAACTCTAATAAAATAAATGAAGTAGTTTTAGTAGGAAAAAATCCAATTTCAGAAAAATTTTCAGTTGTAAAAATTGAAAAACTGGACATTTATTTTAATCCTGTATCAAAGGGGGATCCTTTGCACGCTATCAGCATACTTCCAGCATCCACCAATACAGATGAAACCGCAAATCCTGTGCTTAGAGGGGGCACAGCAGACAGGACTAGAGTATTCATAAATGGTGCCCCGGTTTTAAATCCTGTTCGTAATTCGCAGACCAATGGACTTGGTAATTTCTCTTTATTAAATACTGAAATTATTGGCAAGCAATATGTATATGCGTCGAATCCACCCCTATCATATAGTAATTCGAGCGCTGGCATTATAGAAATAGAAACCAATAAAAATTTAAGTCAAGAAAATATTTTAGTTTCCGCTGCCTTGTCAAATTTCGGAATGATGATTAACAAATGGCTATCAGAAAAAGCATTTCTACAAACTTACGGGAATTACCAGTTTTCCGATGCGCTATTGTTTTTAAATAGTGGCAATCTTCCTAATCTCAAAGAATTTTCATCAAACGATTTTGGACTCAATATAAGGAATAACTTTTCTGATCGTTTCTCTGTAAATTCTTTTAATTATTTTATTAATGAAAAATATGCCTCCATAAATAATCTTTACAACTATACAGGTTCGGCAGCAGCTGCTCAAGAAAGATTTTTCACTATTAATAATGCAGATTACCTTTATTCAAAATCTAAATTTAGAATATCGACGGTTTTTGATGTGGGTAATAAAAATTTTAATTTTGGAAGTATAGATTCAAAATCCTCAAATGTCCAATTTATGCTTTCATTTAGCCATAAATATAGGCTTTCTAAAAAGTTTACGCTTCAGTACGGATTCGACTTTTTTAATACTGCATATTCATTTAATGAAATAAAACCCTTATATTTTTTTGCACTCCAGAAAGAATTTCCTCAGTATAAGCAAATTGATAACATTGATTTTAATTATTCTGAAATATATACTTATGCAGACTACGCTCCTTCTAAAAAATCGAACATATCAGTTGCGTTTAGAAAGAATATCTTACCTAAAAATCAAACCTCAGATTTTCTGAGTGCTCAGGTTTCAGGACATTATAATATTAGCCCTAAAAACCGTTTCATCTTCTCTATGGGGCAATATCATAGTTATTCTACCCCAAATTACTTTAATCATAATATTTTTTTGCTAAAAAGTCAACAGATTGCGTTGGATTATTATCACCAGGAAAAAAAGTTAAATATTTCTTCAGCAATCTATTACAAAAAAGATTCCGGAGATTTCATATTTGAAAACCCTGATTCCTATAGTAAAATCAACACATTCGGTATAGAAATATCAACTAATTATGACTTTTCCAAAAATTTATCTTTCAGCCTAGCAAACACCTATATGAATCAATACGCATACGCAAATAACACAAAATTCAATACTTCAAACAATCTTAAATATTTTATCAAGGCACAGATTGTATATAATAATCCCAAATATGTAACAGTCTCATTATCCCTTATAAAAAGACCTGGGAATTTTATTACCTCTGTAAGTAATGCGATATGGGTACCCACACTGCAGGTATTCCAACCTGAATTTGACAATATAAATGGATTTGAACTTAATAATTATAATAAAATTGATTTTTCAGTAAACAAGGTTTTCAGAACTGGAAATTCTAATTCGCTTATAACTTTTTTGTCGATAAATAACATTCTAAACAACAAAAATGAAATGTCTCAATACTATAATACTAACTATGCTTCAAGATTTTATAATTTCTATCAACAAAGAGTTTTTTACTTCGGTTTGCAGTACAGAATTAACACCGCATTTAAGTAGTAAAAGTTACATTACATCAAAACTAAATTACCCCCCTTTTATAAAACTGAAATTTTCTTCCATTCCGAAAGATGCTGCAGCCCGGATGCCTCTTTTTCAAATAAATCGGGAAAATCCTGAAGCTGATTTATTTTAACAAAATATTCTTGCTCTTTGGAGAAAAACGCAAAAGCCTCATTGATATCGCCTCCTGAGATTCTTCGGAGATTTTTTATTTCATAAAATCCCGCAGCGTGAAGTAGCTTTTCTGTCATAGTTTTCTGAAATAAAAAAAGCGGGAACTTGCCCGCCCTAAAATTATTAATTCCCGCTACGGAAATTGCTGTCCCCCTCTTTTGCCGCTTCCGTAATGGCGTCGGAGGCATCTTTTTCCTGCTCACCGGGGATGTCGCCGGTGGTTATATTCCTGCGCTCCGGCTGTGTGGTGCTGGTGTTGGTAAGGTTGTTGGTAGTGGTATCCTGCCCCACTGTGGTTTCTTGAATTTCCTTCTTTTCCATCTTTGCAAAATTTATTTAAATTAATTTTCATCAAAAATTTAACCAAAATATTTACTCCCCGCCTGCCAGCGCTGAGTGCTTCCTTCCGTACCAAAAATAAACCACGAGACCTATGCCAAACCAAAGCCCGAACCAGAGCCAGTTTTCGTGGCTCATACCTGTGAGTAGGTAGAGGCAGGAGGCTAGCCCGAGCAGGGGGATAAGGGAAAGTTTTCTGGTGAAGGCGAAAACGCTGAGCACCGCCAGGATGATGAGGTAGATCATTACCGAGATTTTAAATTCCCGTTCCACCGCGCTTTCGAATTGAAAAAGATTCCGGAAAAAATCTGCATCGAAAAGGCAGAAGAGACCAAGACCGGTGAGGAACAATAGGGGGAAAATCCATTGGCCGCTGATGTACGGCAGGCGGAAGCCGTCCGCTTTATCCCGTGGTGGCAGCATCAGCACGCCGCCGCACACGAGCACGAAGGCGAAAATAGTCCCGATGCTGGTAAAATCAAGGATGAAAGTTTTGTCTGTAAAAAGTATAGGAATTCCAACGATAATCCCCGTTATTATCGTAGCGAAGGAGGGAGTTTTGAATTTCGGGTGCACCTCCTGAAATCTACCCGGCATCAGGCCGTCTCGGCTCATCGCATACCAGATTCTGGGCTGCCCCATCTGGAAAACGAGGAGCACCGTGGTGATCGCCACGATAGCGATGGCGGAAACCGTGAACTCCATCCACGGAAGGTCTACATTTTCAGGCTGAAAAATGAACGACAGCGGATCTCCCACGCCATCGAACTTGCGGTAATCTACCATACCGGTGACTACCAGGGTGAGGATGATGTAGATGAGCGTGCACAGCGCCAGCGAGATCAGCATACCCTTCGGGAGTGTGCGCTGGGGATCTTTTGTTTCTTCCGACAGCGTGCTGAGCGCATCGAAGCCCATATAGGCGAAAAACACGCCCGAGACCGCGCTCATTACCCCGGCTATGCCGTTGGGCAGGAAGGACGGCTCACCGGTAATTTTGCTCACAGGCGTCCAGTTAGAGGTGTCTATAAATCTGCTGCCGACAATGATGATCAGCAAAATCACGGCGAGCTTGAGGATGACCAGAAGGTTGTTGAAATTTTTACTCTCCCGCACGCCGATGTAGCAAAGCGCGGTGATGAGGCCATTGATGAGGAGTGCGGGCAGATCGGCAATAATCTTTAGCCCCCCGATCTCTGGCGCGGTGTCCCACGCGCGGACGAGCTGCTGGTTTTTGGAATGTCCCAAAAAAGCCTTTTTAGCTTCGGGGTAGCTGCAGGTGAAATAATCCGGGATGTGAATTCCAATCCTATCCAGCATACTTGTGAAATAATCGCTCCAGGAAAATGCCACATAAATATTCCCGAAAGAATATTCCATAATGAGCGCCCAGCCTATCACCCAGGCTGCCAGCTCTCCAAAACTGGCGTAGGCATAGGTGTAGGCGGAGCCCGCTACGGGAATACGGCTGGCGAATTCTGCATAGCAAAGCGCGGTGAAGGTACAAGCCACGCCGCAAATCAGATAAAGAAGTATAACGCCCGGGCCGCCCTTGTACACCGCCTCCCCAAGGCTGCTGAAACTGCCTGCGCCGATGATCGCCGCTATGCCGAAAAAAACAATGTCCCAGACGCCCAGCACGCGCTGCAGGCCGTACCCGCCTGGGGTGCCGCTATAAGTTTTCTTTCTGAAAATTTGATTCATCCGGCAAAAGTAAACATTAGTTTGAAAAATGATGATTGGTCGGTGGGAGCTAAAAAATGTTTTATATTAAAATTATCCACAAATTGACATTAACAGAAAACTTGCTCGGGCAATAAGTTTTGCCTATTTTCGTTGATAATTTGTTACTAACTTTTTTTGCTATTAAAATGCGAAATCGCACGCTATCAATAGGTGCCGCGGTCCTTTTTTTCAGCCTGAGCGGCGCACAGCAGACGAAATACTTTACGCAAGCCTCAGATTATCACTTTGGCCTGGCAGAAAATCTGTTTCAGGGTAAAGTTTACAATGCATCCCAGTACGAGTTTGCAAGTGAATATTTTTACGGAGACCTGAACAATTCACAAAAAGAGGCAGCACGGTTTTTCGATAATCTGATTGGCACACTTTTGCAGAAGGACGGCGCAGAGCTCGGTCTACAGGCTTTCTTGGAAGAAAATCCCAATTCGGCATTTTTGTCTGCAGCGAGCCTCCCCCTTGCAGATTATTATCTGAATAAAAAGGACTATGAAAGGGCTCTGGAAATGCTCATGAAGGTAAACCAGTTGCAGCTTTCTCGTGAGGAGAATTCACAATATGTCTTGAAATTGGGCTATGCAAAATTTATGACTGGAGATAAGGCGGGAGCTGTGGAAGCATTGCAGGAGGCGTACAACTCTGCGGAGGGCGAGTCCAGAAAGGAGATTTCCTATATGCTGGGGCACCTGAGCTACTCGGGAGGAGACAGCGAGGCGGCTTTCAAATATTTCGATGAAATAAAGGATGATGAGAAATTTGCCGGGATGGTAAAGCCGTACTATGTGCAGATGTATTACAACACGGGCGATTATAGCAGGGCAATTTCCGAAGGGAAGAACCTTTTGGACGGTGATCTCTCTCCCACTTACAAATCTGAAGTTCAGAAAATTATAGGTGAAAGCTATTTCCGGCAGGGAAAATATTCTGATGCCTACCCTTACCTTAAAAACTATCTGGAGCAGCAGCAGAACCCTACCTCGTCCGACCTTTACGAAATGGGCTTCCTGGCAGCAAAAATGCAAAACTACGAAGAGGCGGTACATTACTATAACCGCCTGCTGAATGAGCAGTCTGCATCGGCGCAGAATGCCTACTATCAGCTGGGGAATGCCTACCTGCAAACCGGCCGTAAGCAGGAAGCGCTATCCGCCTTCCGCTCTGCGTATCAGATGAGCTATGATGCTAAAGTGAAGCAGCTTGCCCACGAGCAGTATGCGAAACTAGGCTACGAACTTGGAAACCCGTTTGAGACCCCGGGCAAGGTACTGCAGGCATATATTTCTGCCTATCCGAAATCGGCGAAACGCGCAGAAATGCAGAAACTGCTCGTAAATTCTTACCTCTACTCCGGAGACTACCGCGCCACGCTGGAAGCGATAGATAAAATGGGAAATGCTAGCGGAGAAACTGAAAAAATCAACCAGGAGGTCTCGCTGCTGCTCGGTATGGAGGAATTTAACAAGGGAAACTACGACGAAGCCGAAAAATATCTAAACCGCAGCCTGAAAAAAAATATCAGTGAGGAAGCGGGCTACCGCGCCAGATACTGGCTGGCACAGATCGATTACCAGAAAGGCAGATACCCCGCCGCCATCTCCGGATTCGAAAAATTGGCAGGCAAAAATTTCCCTGAAAATCAGCAGGTGCCGTATGATCTGGGCTATGCTTATTTTAAATCAAAAAATTTCCCGAAAGCACAGCAGAATTTTTCCCAGTATTTGAAAAATCCACAAGAGGAATATAAGGCAGATGCAGAGCTGCGGCTTGCAGATACCTATTTTGCCGAAAACAAACTTACCGATGCCATTGCCCTTTATGACAAGGCGGAGGGCGCGGATGAGCACACGATGTTTCAGAAGGCAATGGCGCAGGGATACAGGGGCGACTCTCAGGCGAAAATCTCTGAGTTAAAGAAATTTACAGGAAAATATCCAAACTCGGAATTTGCCGAGCAAGCCAATTTTGAAATCGCCGCCGCATACGCCTCCCAGGAGGATTATAGCAATTCTAACGCTTATCTTGAGAAGGTAATAAAATCCGGAAAAGACCGTGACCTTACCATCAACGCGCGAATCGCAAGGGCGCAGAACCTGGCGGACCTGGGGCAGACGGAAAGAGCCCTACAAGAATTCCGGCTGCTGGGCAGCGAGTACAGGAATACTGAGTGGGCGAAGAAAATCCTGCCGGCTTCCCGTGCAGCATTTTTGAAAAATAATGACATCAGTGGCTACCAGGCGTTTGCGAAGTCCCTGGGTGTAGATGTATCTTCTGCTGAGCTGGATGAAATCAACCTCACGGGCGCAAGGAATTTTTACCAGAAAAAAGAGTATGCGCGCGCCATCCCGATGTATGAGAAATTTTTAATCAAAAACCCTACCGGGCAAGGGCGCTATCTGGCACAGTATGAACTGGGCGAAAGCTATTACCAGACTAAAAATGCTGCCAAAGCATTGGCGGTGCTTCAGGAGGTCGCCAATGAGCCCAATGACTATCAAACCGAAGCGCAGACAAGGATTGCGCAAATTAATCTTGCGCAGAATAATTCCGCCGAGGCGATAAGACAGTTGGAAAAACTCCTGAAAGCACCTGATAAAAAAATAAGAAACTTTGCGAATGTAGAGCTGATGAGCCTCTATGCAGAGAATAACGAAATTTCAAAAGCAAGCCAGCGCGCTGAGGAGGTACTGAAAGATGCCTCCAGCCCGCCCCCAGTTTTGGAAAAAGCAAGGGTGATATGCGCGCGTAGCCTGATGCAGACCGGCAAGGATCGCGACGCACAGAATGCGTATGCTGCCCTGGAAAAATCAACCAACCCGGAGGTTGCGGCAGAAGCACTGTATGCGAAAGCCTTTTATCAGAATAAGGCTAAGGCGTACAAAAACTCCAACGAGACGATTTTTAAACTTGCCAATAACTTTGCATCGGAAGAATACTGGGGCGCGAAGGCATTGCTCGTGATGGCGCGGAACTACCTCGGCCTGCAGGATCAGTATCAGGCGAGCTATACGGTGGACCAGGTGATTGCCAATTACCAAGATTTCCCTGAAATCATCTCGGAAGCAAAAGAAATTAAAAAATCTATAAAAAAATAAGCGAGAAACTGAAAAGCTTATGAAAATTCAGCAAAAAATTACGGCGATTGCATTTTTCGGATTGTCCCAGCTAGTGGCAGCGCAGATTCGGGAAGAGGTTCTCATCCTCGACCGCAAAAGGGAACCAGAAGTCCGAAGGATTGAGAAAAAGCAGAGCGCCGCGAAGATTGAAAAAAACTACCCTCCGAGGGAGAAACACATTCAAGATTCCCTGAACCTCCGTTACGAAATTGTGGATGTACAGCCTGTTTCGGAATTTAAAACTTCTGAAATCGAAGGAGCCGACCTCTCCCCGGAATTTAAAACAAATCACCAACGGAATTTCGTGCGGCTGGGTATGGGAAACTACGGTAAAGTGCTGGGGGACGGGAATATTTCTGCGCAGCTGAATGACCGGTGGGAAGCCGGTGCTGATGTGCATTACCTCTCCACCTCCGGGCTGAAGAATGAATATCCGTGGGATTCCGATGCTGCGAAGGGCGATTTTGGAGCTTTCCTGAATTATTACGGTGGTAGCGGTAAGGCAGGCGTAGAGGCGCGCTACCTTCTGAACGACTATCATTTTTACGGAATCTATGCAATGGCGCCGGGTCAGGTTCCCGATTTGCATCAGAAAACCAATACCGTAAAGCTGAACGGGCATTATGATTTTTATTCCAATAAAATCCTGGACGATGTGCGTTTTAAAACCTCTTACCTCACCGATCATTTTGATTCCGAGGAGCAGTATGGAGATTTGGAAATAAAGCTGAAGTACGCAGATTTTTTTAAAAACACTTCGGGAATTCGTTTGGACGCCGGGCTGAACACGGCTCTCGGTGGGCAGTCGGCAAAGTTTAAAACGCTAGCAAGAAACCAGAGTGATAATTTCTATTTCAGTATTGCGCCGCACATACTGCTTGAGAAAAACGGCTCCTATCTGAAGCTCGGTTTTAAGTATGCATTTCTTGACGAATCCGCCAGAAGAATGTATGAAGATAAAATTTCAGACAGCCATTCCAGATTTTATCCTGATGTAGAACTGCTTTTCAGCGGGAATGACCGGATCAAACTTTATGCAGGAGCAACCGGCGAGACGGCTTTAAATACTTATTCCGATATGCTTGAGAGAAATCCCTGGCTGGTGCCAGATCAGGCACTGCGCGCCCGGAATGAGAAATATAAAATCTATGCCGGGATAAAAGGAGATATGAATGCTCAGCTTAAGTACGACATTTTCGGCGGATATTCCAAGGTGGACAATGCTGCTTTTTTCGCACACAGCCCCCTCTTTGATTTGCATTCGTCTGCCACCCGGCCGGCTTACGATTTTGCAAACGCTTTCAATATTGTCTATGCAAATGCTACCCGCACAGAGGTACAAGCCAGCCTTCAGTGGTTTCCTGTGCAGAATTTAGTTACAGGGATCAGCCTGGCTTACAGCCAATACGACGCAGATAATATTGATAAATTTTACAATAACAATTATCTGAAAGCGCAATTTTCGGCGGACTATAAATTCCTTCAGGATAGGATGTTGCTGGGATTCCAAGCATTTTACCGCTCAGGAAATGATGTTAGAATTTACGAAGTCCTGTCGGACAACCTTTTACCGGACAGAATTTATTCCTTACCAAAGGATGCAAAAACCGATGCCTATTTCGACATTAATCTTTCGGCGGAGTATAAAGTTCACAAGAATTTCAGTATTTTTGCGCTTGGAAATAATCTGACTGGCAAAAAGTATCAGGATTACTACGGTTATCGTGTGCTGGGCGCGCAAATTACTGGCGGAATTAAGTTAACTTTTTAACGCCAAAATTGGGCCTATAGTTTAATGGATAGAATTAAGGATTCCGGTTCCTTAGGTTGAGGTTCGATTCCTCATGGGCCTACAAAATATAAAATAACCCGCTGATTTTCAGCAGGTTATTTTTTTTATGTGATGTTTCCTCAATTTTACGGACGCATATTTTCACGCTCATCTTTCCGCGGCACATTCTTCATCTGTTCTGCGGCAGTCAGTGCTGTTACCAGTTCGCTCAGCATTCCGGTTGCTGCAGTTGGTGAGTTTGGCAGAAGTATCATATTGCTGCGGTTATTCGCACCCACAGCGTTCAGCGTGTCGTAATGTTGGGTTACGATAATCAGCGCTGATGCTTCGTGCGCATCGATGTCCACATTGTTCAGCATTCTTACGGATTCTTCCAGGCCTCGTGCAATTTCACGCCTTTGGTCAGCAATACCTTGCCCTTGCAATTTTTTCGATTCTGCTTCCGCTTTTGCCACCGCTACAATGCGGATTCTCTGCGCTTCAGATTCATATTCAGCCGCCGTTTTTTCCCGTTCCGCAGCATTAATGCGGTTCATAGCGTGCTTCACCTGCTCATCCGGATCAATGTCCGTTACCAAAGCCTTTATGATGTCGTAGCCATAGCTTCTCATCGCATCCTGCAGCTCGTTTTTCACGGCATTCGCAATGTCGTCCTTCCGCACGAAAACATCGTCTAATTTCATTTTCGGAACTTCCGCCCGAACAACATCAAACACATACGAAGTAATCTGAGATTCCGGGAATTCCAGCTTGTAGAAGGCATCTGCAGCCTGCTCCTTTATCACCATATACTGCACGGAAACCTTCATCCGCACGAAAACATTGTCCAAAGTTTTCGTGTCGATCAGTACATCCAGCTGCTGAATTTTCAGGTTAAGCCTTTTTGCAACGCGGTCAATCAGCGGAATTTTCCATTGCAAACCAGCGTGACGAACTGACTGAAATTTCCCTAAGCGTTCCACAATTGCCGCGGTTTGCTGCTTCACCGTGAAGAACGACGACAAAACCAGCACCACCAGAATGAAGAAAAACAGGCTGAAAAACCCGCTAAACAATGCTTCCATAATTTCTGTTTTTAAATTTTCCCTAAAAATACAAATATTTTAAACATTTTTGAACATAATTCTCTGCATGCCGCTGGCACCTTCACGCGTTTTTTCGTCAAATTTGAAGCCAGTTTTTTCATACAGAGAAATCGCGGCGACATTGCGCTCGTTTACTGCGAGAACAACCAGCTTCGTTTCCGGAAAATATTTTCTAATGAAATCACTCAAGAGATTGATGGTATTTTTCCCGATACCATTGCCCTGAAATTTCGGATTTATCGAAAATGACCGTAGCAGCACGGAATTTTTTTCGGTTGTCAATTCATACTTATCAGAACCAAAATCCAGAATGAAAAAACCGCAGGGCACCTGATTATTCATAACCGTGACAGCGTGTGCAGAAAAATCTCCGTTAATTTTTCTCGTTTCAATCCTTCGAATTGCCGTAGGAACCGTAGCCGTAAACTGAATCTGAAAATCATCTAGACTATAATTCAGAAAAGGAAAATGCGTGTAGTTGTAGTGCTTCAGCTCTGTCATAATTAATTTCAAACTGTCATCCCGATTTCAATTCCCTTGATCTTGCGGTAAAGGTCAGTGGCAAAATTGTCCGTCATCCCGGAAACAAAATCAATGACGCCGAGAACTTTTTGGTAAATGTTGCCGCTTTCATAGCGGAACTGTTCCGGTAGAAGTTTCAATGCCATTTTGTCGTAAGATTTCAGCGAATCTTCCGGCTTAATCAGCGATGGAATAAAATGATTCAGCAACTCGTACATCACATTGTAGCCGGCGTTTTCAATCTCTACCACCGCTTTATGATTGTAAATTTTCTCCACAGAAAACCGCTCAATTTCCGCCAGAGTTCGGTTCTCGCTTTTGTAAATATCGAGCAGGGCTTTGTCCAGAGTTCCGCTTAAAATCTGTTCAAAATTAATTTGGTAAAGCTCAAAAGCCTTGTTTATCAGCGCATTGATGACCTTTGCCCTCAAATAAGAAATTCGATCATTCGCATTGGTTATCAAGCCAAGTTTGGTCCTAACTCTTTCAGTATCAGGGTTTTCCGACTGAATTAAATCGAAAAATAAATTCTCACAATCTGCCGTGGAAATGATGCCAAGCCTGTGGGCATCCTCCATATCGATAATATTGTAGCAAATATCATCCGCTGCTTCTACCAGCCAAACGAACGGATGTCTCCTGAAAATCAATGGGTTATCACAGTCCATTTGCATCGAAACTTCAAGTGCCACTTCTTCAAACAGCGCCTTTTCATTTTGGAAGAATCCGAACTTTTTTCTGTGGATGATGCCTTTCTTTTTGGCGATGGCTTCGCACGGATATTTTGCAATCGCCGATAAAGTGCTGAAGGTCAGTTGCATACCGCCTAAATCCTTGCCAGTTTGCTGCTGTGTGAGCACGCGGAAAGCATTGGCGTTTCCTTCAAAATTGATTAAATCTGCCCATTCATTTTCGTGAAAAAATTCCTTCAGCGAAGATTCATTTCTTTCGAAATAGCTTGCAATCGCATCTTCACCGGAATGCCCGAAAGCCGGATTTCCGATGTCGTGACAAAGGCAGGCAGCGGCAATTACGGTGGGCAAATGATGCCTGTAAAATTCCGCCGATTCCGCTGACAAATCCGCAGAATATTTCTCGTGGATGAAATCTCCCGCAAGCATTCCCAAACTTCTGCCCACGGAAGAAACTTCCAGCGAATGCGTAAGCCTGTTATGCACGAAAACGCTGCCTGGCAAAGGGAAAACCTGCGTTTTGTTCTGCAGCCTTCGGAAAGCCGACGAGAAAATTATCCTGTCATAATCCCGCTGAAAATCCGTTCTATTGGCAGGCGTTGGCAGGCTGTTTCCGGTTCTTCGGTTGGTGTAAATTTGGTTGAGATTCACGCTTCAAATTTAGGCAAAAAAATTCCCGACGAAATATAATCATCGGGAAATAATTGATAATCAATAAATTACTGATACGCTTCAATTGGCGCACAGGTACAAATCAGGTTTCTGTCGCCGAAAGCCTCATCCACTCTTGAAACGGACGGGAAGAATTTTCTTTCGCGCACCCACTCCAGCGGATAGGCTGCCTTTTCCCTAGTGTACGGCTTGTCCCAGCTGTCGGAAATTACGATTTGCTCAGTGTGCGGCGCATTTTTCACGACATTATTTTTCGCATCGGCTTCGCCGCTTGCAATCTCATCAATTTCCTTTTTAATGTTGATCAGCGCTTCGGCAAAACGGTCAAGCTCTTCCTTGCTTTCGGATTCCGTAGGCTCAATCATTAGCGTTCCGGCAACAGGGAATGATACCGTAGGTGCGTGGAAACCGTAGTCCATCAAGCGTTTCGCAACATCAGCCACTTCAATCCCCAGCGGTTTGTACTGGCGGAAATCCACGATGCATTCGTGCGCTACCCTGCCCTTTTCATTGGCATAAAGAATCGGGAAATGCTCTGCCAGAAGTTCTTTAAGATAATTGGCGTTCAGAATGGCGTGCGAAGTCGCGAGTTTCAAACCTTCTGCGCCAAGCATTTTGATATAAGCGTAAGAAATGTTGCAAACCAGCGCAGAGCCGTACGGCGCACCGGAAATCGCATCTATGGAATCCGCTGTGCCCACCTTAATGTTTGGATTGGAAGGCAGAAATTTCACGAGGTGTTCCGCCACGCAAATCGGGCCTACACCAGGGCCACCGCCACCGTGCGGAATTGCGAAAGTTTTGTGCAAATTCAAATGGCAAACATCCGCACCGATGAAACCTGGACTCGTGAAAGCCACCTGAGCATTCAAATTGGCGCCATCCATATACACCTGCCCGCCGTTTTCGTGAACCGTGGCGATGATGTCCTTAATATTAGCATCGAAAAAGCCGTAGGTTGATGGGTAAGTAATCATTGCCGCCGCAAGATTTTCGCTGTGCTCTTCGGCTTTTGCCCTGAAATCATCCAGGTCAATTTCGCCGTTTTCCAGATTTTTCACCACCACCACTTTCAGGCCGGCAATCACGGCGGAAGCTGGGTTCGTGCCGTGCGCAGACTGAGGAATCAGCACGATGTTCCGGTGCTCTTCACCGTTGGATTTATGGTATGCTCTGATGACCATCAGCCCCGCATATTCACCTTGTGCACCGGAATTTGGCTGCAGCGAAGTTCCTGCAAAACCTGTGATTTCCGCCAAATCTTTTTCCAGTTCCTTCAGCATTAATTGGTAGCCTTTCGCCTGATTTTGCGGAACGAACGGGTGCACACCGCCCCATTCATCCCAGCTCAGCGGAAGCATTTCCGCAGCAGCGTTCAACTTCATAGTGCAGGAACCGAGCGAAATCATCGATTGCGTCAAAGAAATGTCCCTCCGTTCCAGCCGCTTGATGTAGCGCATCAGCTCGGTTTCCGTATGATATTTTTGGAAAACTTCTTCCTGAAGAATTTCATCCTTTCTCAAAAGATTTTCCGGAAGTGAAAATTCCTCCCAAATTTCCAGCCGGAAACTTTGCTTGCTCTTGAACGAAGCAAAAGTATCCGCTAATTTCTGCAGTTTGGCAAGCGTCGTGGTTTCATTAACGGAAAGGCTCACAATGCCTTCTGAGAAGTAGTTCAGGTTGATACTTTGCTCCTCCATTTTGCGCTGCAGCGCCTTTTTCTCGTCTTCGCTCATCCGGATTTTCACGGTATCGAAAACGCTGTCTTCCACCACATCATAGCCCAAAATCTTCAGCGCATTGGCAATCGTATTTGTTTTGAAATGAATTTGGTTGGCGATGAATTCCAAGCCTTTCGGCCCGTGATAAACGGCGTACATTCCAGCCATTACAGCCAGTAAAACCTGCGCCGTGCAGATGTTGGAAGTCGCCTTTTCGCGTTTGATGTGCTGCTCCCTCGTTTGAAGCGCCATCCTGAGCGCTCTGCCACCATACATATCCTGGGAAACACCGATGATTCTTCCCGGTATATCGCGCTTATAATTTTCTTTGCAAGCGAAAAATGCAGCGTGCGGCCCGCCGTAACCTAATGGGATGCCGAAGCGCTGCGTAGTGCCTACCGCACAATCTGCACCCATATCAGCCGGCGATTTCAACTTCACCAAGGCCATAGGATCGCAGGCAACGGCCACCTGAAGATTTTTATTTTTGAATTCTGAAATGGCATCGGTATAATCTTCCACCACACCGTTTTTCCCGGGATACTGCAGCAGCACGCCGAAGAAACTCTCATCCAGATTCTCAGATTTGTGGCAGCCTTCCACGATTTCAATTCCAAGTCCGTAGGCCTTAGTTTTCAGTACGGCTAAAGTTTGCGGCAGCACCAGTTCGCTCACGAAAAACTTATTGGCACCCGCCTTTTTCTGCTCTCTCGTCCTATTTTGGAAAAACATATTCATCGCCTCTGCAGCAGCCGTAGATTCATCGAGCAGCGAAGCATTGGCAATCGGGAAGCCCGTCAAATCTGAAACTACGGTCTGGAAATTTAGCAGCGCTTCCATCCTGCCCTGCGCAATTTCCGCCTGGTATGGCGTGTATGCGGTGTACCACGATGGATTTTCAAAAATGTTCCGCTGAATGGCAGCAGGCAAAATGGCTTCGTGGTAACCGAAACCGATGTATGTATCGAAAATCTGATTTTTCGATGCCAGCGCTTTGGAATGCGCCAAAAGTTCCGATTCGGAAAGCGGTTCGGAAATATTCAGGTCTTTTTCCGAACGGATTTTTTCGGGTATGGTTTGGTTGATGAGCTCATCAAGAGAATGCACGCCTATTCTCTCCAGCATTGCCTGCTTGTCATCTTCGTTCAAAGCAATGTGGCGGTTTTGAAATTTCGTCGTATTCATTTAGGGGAAACTTTATTGGTGTAAAAATACGAAAATTTCCCAAAAAATTTTCTCAAGTGAAAATACGAAATTAATAACTAAAGAAGAAAAGCATTATGAAAAATAAAATCAGTAAAACAATGGTAAGGCAGCCGGAAATTCCAAATCCCCCAGTTCTATAGACCACCGTTCTTGGTGTAGGCCTTCGGAAAATTTCTTCGGCAGGATGCCTGAAAGTTCCAGAAAAACTGTCGGTTATTTCGGTGAAGGTAATGCCTTTCGCAACAGACTTATTGGTGAGCGTATTGGTAGCCTGCAACACCACGCTGAATTTTCCGCCCTGAAATTCATTGATTTTAAAGGTTCTTTCGCCATAAGATTTTTCTAAACCAAACGGCAGAATTTTTACCAAATCTGCATTTACGGTTTGCCAGGAAATCGTGATGCTTTCGCCCTTTCTCACGAAAGTTTTATCCGCCGTGAAAGTTTTGATGTAAGGCGGCAAATCGCTGCGCTCTGCCTTCACGGCATTTCCCGTGGAAGCATCGTATTTACGGCGCTTTTCATCATTGCTGAGAACTTCGTACGCCTCCTGAACCTCGCGGAATCTGTTGGCAAAAAACTCGCTGCCTTCGTTCACATCAGGGTGATATTTCAGCGATAGCGCACGGTAGGCCTTGCGGATTTCATCCTGCGAAGCGCCCTTTTCTACGCCGAGAAAATAGTAGTAATCCTTCAAAAAAACAGAATTTTATATAAGAATAAAATCCGACAGGGTATGCCGGATTTTATCACTGTTTGGTCTTTAAAACTTGCAAATACCTTGCAGCATCGTCCTGAAAATAGGGCTGGCGTTCTGGCGGAAGTCCTCATACTCTTCCTCGCTCAGGTTTCGGATGCCGTCTAGCAGATCGCCAGGCGTGCTCGCATCGATGTTAAAATCGTCCATCACTTCTTCGAAAAGGCTTCTTTTAGCGTAAATTTTCTGAATAACTGCAGAGGCTGCAACTGCTGCGGCTGCGCCAAGCACGAATTTTAGGGGCTTCTTCATTGTCTTTATTTTTTTGATAAATTTAGTAAAATCCCCGAAATTTCAAAAACCTGAGTGAAAAAAATTCCTGAGTTATCTAAATCTTATCTTCTGTGGTTTATTTCTGCCGTTCCGCGTATTTATGGAAATTATCCAGAATATTATACCAATTCTCCCGCTGGGTACGCCAAGACAGGCCTTTTCTCGGCATAAAGGAGTAGGTGATGTCCGTAGTGGCCGCATCAAGTGGTTGAAAATCCACATTCACCTCTCTGCCATCCTCCATCGCCATAGTTATGTGCCGGTGCATATCTATCCTGCTGTAGGTGCCGGCGATGTCGTAGGAGAATTTAAATTTCTTCAAAAGCATAGTGAAGCGGAAATGTCCGCCCTCGCGGAAATCTACATCCACTTTCGGGCAGCTCCACTCCCCGGATTGCACATTCCATTTGGTAATATGTTCCGGCTTGGTGTACAGATCCCAAACTTTTTCTACAGGTTTTAATATTCTGATATTTAATACAATTGGCTCCATCGGGTTGATTTATATCGCAGCAAGGTAATAAATAATTTTAAATTTTTTACAATAAAAAAAATCCGCCCAAAAAATGTGGCGGATTTTAAAGACCTATATTAGCTGACTAAAGGTTGTCGCTTCCTTCGCGGAAATTTTTCACGGAATCCCGCACGCCATCTACCCTGTTCTTCAACTTTTTCAGATCAAAGGCGAGGATCGCAGCATTTATACCTACCATTATGAAGGTAACCGCAGTCATCACCACGATGGAATACGCCCCAAAGAGCGGATCGGAGATTATCATAAATGAAAGTATCAGCCCGAGAACCGCGGTGAGGATAAGCCCCCAGGAGGTACCCAGACCCATACTGCTGTGCTGGAAGGCGAGCCCCAGCGCAAAAACAGAGCGGAACATAAGCGTGAAGCCCACCACATAAGGGAGCACGGCGGCAGAAATACCTGGATATATCAGCAGATAAATACCTATCACCGTGGAGAATATACCGCTTACCAAATACCAGCCCCAGCCGTTTATAGACTCCCGGTTGGAGAAGGAAAAGAAGATTTCAAAAATACCGGAAAGCAGGAAAGTCCACGCAAAAAATATAGCAAGCCCGAGGTAGGCGCCCACGGGTTGCGAAAACAAAAATACCCCGAACGCTATGAAGAGAATGCCGATAATTAGCGGGGTGTACCAATGCTTTAGCCTGCTGTAGGCTGCGTCTAAAATTTCTCCCATTTTTTATTGGTTTAATGATTTTAATGCACTTTCATAGTCAGGCTCGTTAGTAATTTCCGGCACCTGCTCCGTATAGATTACCTTGTTATTTTCATCTGCCACCACTACCGCGCGGGAGAGCAGCCCCTGCATCGGTCCGCTGGAGATTTTTACGCCGAGATCATCTCCGAAGCTGCCACGGAAATCCGATAGCGTTTCCACATTACCCAGGCCTTCAGCAGCGCAGAACCGGCCCAAGGCAAACGGAAGATCTTTGGATACATTGATAACCACGGTATTTTCCAGCGTGTTGGCTTCCTCATTAAATTTCCTCGCGGCTGCAGCGCAAACCCCCGTGTCTATGCTTGGGAAGATGTTAAAAATCTTTTTCTTTCCATCAAAATCCTTTAAAGTTTTTTCCTCCAGCTGAGCATTTACAAGGTTAAAATCCTGCAGTGTGGTGCCATTTTGCGGAAGAGAACCTACCGTTTGGATGTCGTTTCCTTTTAGTTTGATTGTTGCCATTATTTTATTTTTACTATTCAACTTTTTGCCAGCTAATACTGTGCCTTACCCGTCAAAAAGGCATTAATTTTTACTTAAAAAGAGACAAATATTCACTTGGATAAGTTCAATTTCTTTCAAATATTTAGTTGGTATCAAGCTTGGGACAAATTTAAAATAATAGCTGTTCAAAATATTTCAGGCAAGGATTTTTATTGAAATATTTCGCATATTTACAGCATGAAACTGCGATCCTCCGAACCCTTCTGGCTAGTGAAAAACGGCCTCCTGAACTCCTATCCATCCCTACAAGAAAACGCCGAGTGCGATGTGCTGATCATCGGGAGCGGTATTACGGGCGCGCTGGTGGCGAACCGCTGCGCGAAGGATGGCTACTCCACCATAGTTGCCGACCGCCGGGAGACCGCCACCGGCAGCACGAGCGCCACTACGGCCATGCTCCAGTATGAAATTGATTTAATGCTTTGCGACCTTATCCCGAAAATTGGTGAGGAAGGTGCCGTGGCGAGCTACAGGGCGTGCTCCGAAGCTATTGATAAGGTAGGGCATTTGCACGCTGAAATCAATTCCGAAGCAGGCTTCCGAAAGAAAGATTCGCTATATTTTGCCTCTCGGCGCAGGCATCTGAAACACCTTAGGGAAGAGTATGAAGCAAGGGCTGCGCACGGCTTCCCTGTGGAGTGGCTGGATGCTGAAGAAATCTCGGAGAGATACGGACTGCAGAACAGCTTCGGAGGCATCCTGAGCCACCAGGGCGCAAGTATTGACGGATTCAGATTCGCCCACGACCTGCTCTCTGCAGCTGTGGAGCGCGGTCTTAGAATTTTTGACAAAACTGAATTCCAAAATATTTCTCATAATGAAGACGCTATTACCGCGATTAGCACCGAGGGTTTTGAGATTAAGGCAAAAAAAATAATATACTGCACAGGTTTCGAGACGGTGGAAATCCTGAAAGAAAATTTTGTAGACCTGCTCTCCACCTACGCCATCGTGGGCGAGCAGCAATCAGAAAACTGCGACGGGCTGAAAGATACGCTCTTCTGGAACACCGGCGACCCCTACGAGTACTTCCGCACTACGGACGACGGCAGGATCCTCATAGGCGGGCTGGATGATGATTTCAGCAATGCCAAGCGCCGCGATGCGAAACTTGAAAAAAAAGCCCTGCGGCTGGAGAAATACATTCATAAAAACCTCCCCGACTACCAGTTCCGCACGGACTTCGCCTGGGCGGGGACTTTCGGCTCTACCAAGGACGGTCTGCCGTACATCGGGGAGCATAAAGACTTCCCGAACGGCTATTTTGTGCTGGGCTTTGGCGGCAACGGGATTACTTTCTCCGTAGCCGGTGCAGATATGGTTTCAGATTATCTGCGTGGCAAAGAGCATCCGCTGTCCCAATGGTTTAAATTCGGAAGATAAAATATGAGAGCAATCTGGACGGGTGCCATTGGCTTTGGCCTGGTGAATATCCCCGTGAAACTTTACGCCGCATCAGAATCCAGCAACTTGGATCTCGATATGCTAGATAAAAACGACCTGAGCAACATCCGCTTCAAGAGGGTGAACGAGAAAACTGGAAAGGAAGTACCCTATGCCAACATTGTAAAGGGCTACAAGCTGGAAGACGAGTACATCGTGCTGGAAGATGCAGATTTCGAAGCGGTGGCCCCGGAAAAATCCAAGCTGCTGTCCATCAAGCAATTCGTGAAGCTGGAGGATGTGGACCCTGCGTATTACGAAACGCCTTACTTCCTTGAAGCGCAGAAAAACGGTGAGGATGCATACCGCTTACTTTTGCAGGCATTGCTGAAAACGGAAATGGCAGGCATAGGCACCTTCATTTTGCGGGACAGGGAAATTCTCGGTTTGGTAAGGCCTTACGACGGGAAAATCCTGATGGTGAACCGGATGCGTTTTCCAGAAGAAGTACGAAGCTACGAAGAACTGAAGCTGCCTCCGAAGAAAAAGGCTAAAGACGAAGAACTGAAAATGGCAGAAATGCTCATCAGTCAGCTAGCTACGGAATTTGACCCGAAGAAATACGAGAACAGCTACTCCGCTGATTTGCTGGCAATCATCGAGAAAAAAGCCAAGGGCCAAACCTATAAACCGACCGAAGAGAAGGAAGAAAAAACTTCCACAACAGACCTGATGGCAATGCTGAAGGCAAGCTTGGAAGGCAGCAAAAAACAGGCTGGGTAATTGATTATCAACACTTTATGAAACTCATTACTTCACCGGCAAAGCTGATGGATATTTCGCGAAGTAGCGAAGTCCTGAAAGCTACAACCCCGAAATTTATAGATGAAGCGGCATTCATCCAGTCTCATTTGAAAACCAAATCGCCGAAGTTTTTGCAGGAATTGATGGAGATTTCACCGAAACTTGCCGATGAAAACTGGCAGCGCAACCAGAACTGGAACGCTAAGCCGAAGGCTTCGGAAAGTGCGCCTGCACTGATGGCCTTCACAGGTGAAGTTTACCGCGGTCTCGATGCAGAAACACTTTCGGAAGATGCCGTGAAATATTTGCAGAAAAATTACAGGATTCTTTCCGGGTTGTACGGAGTGCTGAAACCGTCGGACAAAATAATGCCGTATCGTTTAGAAATGGGCAGGAATTTTGAGTTTGCCAGCTATAAAAATCTGTATGAATTCTGGCGTGAAAAAATTACCGCTCAGCTGAATTCCGAACTGAAGGATGAGGAGCCTATTCTCAATCTGGCGAGCAATGAATATTTCAAATCCATTGATAATCAGCAACTTAAGGGCAGAGTTATCATTTTCGATTTTTACGAAATGAAAAGCGGCAAGCCAAAAACCATCGTGGTTTACACGAAAAATGCGCGCGGCTTGATGGTGCGTTTCTGCGCCGAAAATCAGGTTGAAAATTTAGAAGAAATAAAGGCTTTCAACTGGGATGGCTACCTTTTCGCCGACGAAAAATCCACGGAAAATAATTTTGTTTTCGTGCGGTGAAAAATTTGTTGGCAGGAAAACCTTAAATTTGAGCAAAAGTAATTATGCTAAAAGCCGGGCTAGTTGGTGCGGGACATTTGGGTAAAATTCATCTGAAGCTGCTGCAGCAGTCAGAGAAATACGAGCTGGTGGGCTTCCACGATGCCGATGCGGAAAACGGCCGAAAACTGGAGGCAGAATTCGGTTATAAATTTTTCGAGAATTTCGATGAGCTACTTTCGCAAATCGAGATGCTGGATATCGTGACGCCTACCCTCTTCCATTTCTATTATGCGATGAAGGCAGCGCAAAGCGGCAAGCATTTCTTCATTGAAAAACCGGTAACGCAAACGCTGGATCAGGCGGAAATTCTTCTGGCAAAATGCAGGGAAACCGGCGTGAAAGCGCAGGTTGGCCATGTGGAAAGATATAACCCAGCGTTCATTGCCACGAAGGATTTCATCAAAAACCCGATGTTCATCGAGATACACAGGCTGGCAGAATTTAACCCGAGAGGCACGGATGTTTCCGTGGTGCTGGATCTGATGATACACGATATCGACATCCTGCTTTCGCTGGTGAAATCGGAAATTAAAACGATTCACGCTGCAGGAGTTGCGGTAGTTTCCAAAACGGCGGACATTACTAACGCACGGATTGAGTTTGAAAACGGCTGCGTTGCGAACCTGACGACTTCCCGAATTGCAATGAAGCAAATGCGGAAATCGCGGTTCTTCCAGCGTGATGCATACATTTCAGTGGATTTTCTTGAGAAAAAAGCGGAGGTTATCCGGATGCAAAGAGCGCCCGAAAACCCGAGTGATTTCGATATGATAATCGAAAATGCAGACGGCGAGAAAAATCAAATCCTGTTCGAATATCCGGAAATCACGCCAAATAATGCCATTTTGGACGAATTGAATTCTTTTGCAGAAGCAATTGAGGGCAAGCACAATATTGAAGTTTCGCTGGAAGACGGTATGGATGCACTGAAAGTGGCGCTGGAAATTGAGCAGCAGTGTAATAATTTGCTAATGTAACAGTGAAACAATGTAACAGTGAAACAATGTAACAGTGTAACAATCATCAACTTTAAACATTAAACTTTAAACCTTAAAACTCTAAACTAATGAATATTACAGTTATCGGTGCAGGAACAATGGGCAACGGAATTGCGCACACTTTTGCGCAGGCAGGCTTCCCTGTGAATTTGGCAGATGTTTCGCAGGATGCGCTGGACAGGGGCCTGAAAACCATCACCACAAATCTTGACAGAATAATCGCAAAGGGCAACCTGACCGAAGAGCAAAAAGCGGAAACCCTTGGCAAAATCACGACTTTTACCGATACAGCGGAAGCCGTGAAAAATGCTGACTTGGTAGTGGAAGCAGCTACGGAAAACCTTGACCTGAAGCTGAAAATCTTTTCACAAATTGATGAAAATACGCCGGAAAATTGCATCCTTGCCACCAATACCTCGTCGATTTCCATCACGCAAATTGCGGCTGCCACAAAACGCCCGGAAAAAGTAATCGGGATGCACTTTATGAATCCAGTGCCGATAATGAAGCTCGTGGAAATCATCAAGGGCTACTCCACTTCTCAGGAAACTTTTGACGCAGTCTTTGAAATAAGCCAGAAACTCGGGAAAACACCGGTGGAAGTGAACGATTATCCAGGATTTGTGGCGAACAGAATCCTGATGCCGATGATTAACGAAGCCATTGAAACGCTGTACAACGGTGTAGCTGGTGTGGAAGAGATTGATACCGTGATGAAGCTTGGAATGGCGCATCCTATGGGGCCGCTTCAGCTGGCGGATTTCATTGGTCTGGATGTTTGCCTGGCGATTCTCAATGTGATGTACGACGGCTTCAAGAATCCGAAATACGCGCCAAATCCGTTGCTTGTAAATATGGTGCGTGCCGGCAAGCTTGGCGTGAAATCGGGCGAAGGTTTCTACGATTACGCCGAAAGTAAGAAGGCCGAGAAAGTTTCGGCGATGTTTAGGAAATAATTTGCGACGAAATTTCTATATTTACCAAACCAAAACTTTATATTATGAAACTACCAAAGTTTTTACTGGCGGACAACACTGAAATGCCTGAAGATCTGTTCGTGGTGCACACGGAATATCCGCGCTTCATCCTGAATGTGGAAGAGGAAGAAGTGGAATGGCTCGATGATCTGGAAGGTGAAGATGAAGCGGCTGCCGATGATTTCACGAAAGTTGTAGAGCAGGCCTTCGAATTCTGCGATGCAGAACTTGCGAAGTACGACGATGAAGATGACGATTTAGATGATGAATAACGAAAAAGGGAACCACTTTGGTTCCCTTTATTTTTTCCAAAAAAATTACTGCTTGGTAAATTTCAGCAGCAGAAGGTTGCCTTTGTAAAGTTCCAGCGTATTGCCGTGAACAGCGTATCTGTCGGCTTCCTGAAGCATACTCAAGAAAGTGTTTTCCGCCGCAATTTGGTCGCACGACATTTTCGTAGCACCAATCACGCCGGATTTGAATGCACCCGTAGAATCATCCAGATTCACATCCGCAAAATAATTGTTGCACTGTGCATTTCCAGAAATCTTCCCGTCCTGAAAAGCAATGGTAGGCGTTTTACCTTTCACCTTTTCAGCGAGATACCAGCTAGAGTTTGCCAGCGAAGGTTGGGCGGAAGTTTTACTACTGCTTGCCGTAGTAGCTGTGCCGCAGGAAAGGAGAAAAAACGATACCGCTGCTATTGCCAGTTTTTTCATAAGCTAATTTTTGCCAAATTTACAAAAATCCTAAGCACGAAGTTCCGCGCCGAAATCTTTCTCAAAAGTTTTTATCAGGCTGTTCATCGTCTCGGCGATTTCTTTTTCTTCCAAAGTTTTTTCCGGGTTCAGCAGCTCAAAACTAAGGGCATAAGATTTTTTGCCTTCCGGTAAATTTTTGCCATCATAAACGTCAAACAAATTCACCGACTGTAAAATTTCAATATTCTTACCCATTGCAGATTTGTAAAGCTCTGAGTATGAAACACTTGCATCCACAAGTAAAGCCAAATCCCTTCTGATTTTGTTAAATTTCGGAATTTCCTTCAGTTTGAAATTTTCTGTTTTGCGAAGACTGTGCGCCGTTTCCAGTTCAATTTCCGCATAAAATGCTTCCTGCTCTACATCGGCTTCCTTCAAAAGTTTTGGCGAAACCTTACCTAATCTGGCCAAAGTTTTCTCTCCTGAATAAAATTCCAGTGCATCGCTGAAACGCCCGTCTTGCAAGGCTTTCTCGTGAATTTCCACGTCAAGTTTTGAGAGCAGCAAATTCACATAAGACTTGAGATAATAGAAATCTGTAGCAGATTTCGGCACAAGCCAATTTTCCGCAAACTGCCTCCCCGAAAGCAAAATCCCAAGTTGTTTCCGCTCTTCGTAATTTTCTTTTTTGAAATAAATTTTCCCAAACTCGAAAAATTTAATGTCCGGATTTTTCCGGTTGATGTTGAACGCCGCGTTTTCCAGCAGGCCTTCCAGAAGAGATTGCCGCATAAATTCTAAGTCGCCGCTCAAAGGATTTAGCAGTTTCACGGCATCGGTTTCATCCTTCAGTGATGTCAGCGAATTGTTCATCACCTCGTTAAAACCACTGCTCTGCAAAGTTCTCGCCCAGGAATTTTCCAGCTCATCCTGATCCTGCAGATTCAGCGAAACCGGCGTGAAAGAAATTTTTTGCGGCGCCTCAATTTTATTGTAGCCGTAAATCCGCAGCACTTCCTCAATCACATCTATTTCCCTCGTCACATCGGTTTTGAACGGTGGCACAGCCAGTTCCAGTCCGTTCGGAATTTCGTTCAGAATCTGAATTTCCAGCAGGCGCAGAATTTCCTTCACCTTTTCCCGATGAATTTTCACGCCAAGAATTTCGTCCAGCGCAGAATAGCGCAGCACCACATAATGCTCCTTTATTTTTTCGGAATAAAATTCCAGCAGCTCGCCTTTCAGCTTTCCACCCGCAATTTCTTCGATAAGATGGATTGCCAGGGTCATAGCCGTTTTCACAATATTCGGATCGGTTCCCCGCTCAAAACGGAAGGAAGCATCCGTGTTCAAAGCGTGATGCTTAGCGGCTTTGCGCACACTTACCGGATCGAAATACGCACTTTCCAGGAAAATATTTTTCGTCTCAGAATTCACGCCGGAATGCTGCCCGCCAAAAACACCGGCAATGCACATCGGCTGATTTTCGCCGTCCTTTATCATAATTTCCGCACCGTTCAGCGTGCGCTCTGTGCCGTCCAAAGTCGTAAATTTCGTTCCGGCTGGCACCGTTCCCACACGAACTTTTTTGCCCTGAATTTTATCCGCATCGAAAGCGTGCATCGGCTGACCGACACCGTGCAGAATGTAATTCGTGATGTCCACCACATTGTTTATCGGCGAAAGCCCGATGGCTTTTAGCCTTTGCTGAAGCCAGTCCGGCGAATCCATGATTTCCACATTTTCAATTACCGCACCGATGTATCTTGGCGAAAATTTCGCGTCTTCCACCTCCAGTTCAAATCCGCTAATTCCCTCACTATCAATTTTTTGCGAAGAAATTTTCTCAAATTCTGACGGCAAATTGTTCGCACTAAGGTAGGCGTTCAAATCCCGTGCAACGCCGTAATGAGACATCGCATCGGCACGGTTTGGCGTAAGGCCTATTTCATAAACGCTGTCCTTCACCACTTCGAAATAATCCGAAAATTTCCTGCCGATTTCATACCGATTTTCGTCCAAAACCATTATGCCATCGTGGTTTTCAGAAAGGCCGATCTCATCTTCAGCGCATATCATACCCTGCGATTTTTCGCCACGGATTTTCGCCTCCTTTATCTCAAAAAAATTCCCGGATTTATCGTAAATCTTCGTGCCGATGGTTGCCACAGGAACAATTTGCCCGGCAGCAACATTGGGTGCGCCGCAAACTATTTCCAGAATTTCGCCGCCTACATCCACAGTAGTTTTGCTGAGTTTATCGGCATTTGGATGCCTTTCGCAGGTCAAAACTTTTCCGACAACTATTCCTTCCAAACCGCCGCGAAAATTTTCGTAAGCCTCGATGCCTTCCACTTCCAGACCAATATCGGTAAGATATTCCGCGATTTTTTCAACTTTTAAATCCGTGGAAATAAATTCCGACAGCCAATTATGCGAGATTTTCATTTTGCTAAAAGTAACCCGGCAAATATCGTGATTTAAAGCTAATTTTCCGAAATTTTTGAGCGGATAGCCTTCGATTATTTTTGTCCGTTTTATACAAAAAAAAGAGACACAGAAAAATTTCTGCGCCTCTAAGCCTTAGCCTAAAACTTATTCTAAACTTACATTCCAATCACCGGCATTGAAAGCATCAGGATGTGCTCCTCGTCTTCCAAACCGTCCACCGGCTCTACAATTCCTGGGCGGTTCGGCTGAGACATTTTCATCGTGATGTCTTCCGAGCCAAGCACAGAAAGCATTTCCGTCAAAAACTTCGAGCTGAAGCCGATGTTGATATCTTCGCCGCTGTAATCGCACGGAATCTGCATATCTGCCTTGTTTGCAAACTCGGTGTCTTCAGCGTGAAGGTGCAGGATGTTTCCGGAAAGTTTAAACCTCACTTGGTTCGTTGATTTGTTTGACATAATGGATGCCCTTCTGATGGCGTTCAGAAGCAGCGAACGATTGATTGTCAGCAAGTTAGGATTTTCTTTCGGAATAACTGCAGAATAATTCGGATACTTTCCATCAATCAAACGGCAAATCCAGGTGTTGTTGCCAAAACTGAACTTCGCCATATTTTCGTTGAACTCAATCGTCACATCATCGTTGGAATTCGCCAGCACATTTTTGAAAATGTTCAGCGGTTTTTTCGGCATAATGAACTCCATCGGCTCGCCTTTCAAATCGGTGCGCTTGTACACCACCAAACGATGAGAATCCGTGGAAACAAAGTTGGCCTCATCTTCCTTGAACTGGAACAGAACGCCCGTCATCACAGGTCTCAGCGAATCATTAGAAGTTGCAAAAAGCGTGTTGGACAAAGCTTCGGCCAGAACGCCGGCAGGAAGCTTCACACTTTGCGACGCATCAAATTCCGGAATTTCCGGATAGTCATTAGCGTTGTCCAAGGCCACGGAAAAATTATCCTTTTCGTCCAAGATTTCCAGTTGCTGGCCGGTGCCTTCCGCATTTTCACGCACAGAAAGCGTCAAAGGCTGCTCGCCATAAGTTTTCACGAAATCCTGAAAAGTTTTTGCCGGCACAGCGATTTTGCCCGAATCATCGGAACGCACTTCCAGCTCTGTAATCAGCGTGGTTTCGCCGTCCGAAGCCGTAATTTTCAGCGTTTCGCCGTTCAGTTCGAAAAGATAATTTTCCAGTATCGGTCTGCTCTGCGAGCTTGAAATCACGCCGCTTACCGTTTGCAGCGCCTTTTGCAGCTCGCCGCTTGAAACCATAAATTTCATAAATCCGAAATTTTTTACAAATATAAAAATATAAACGCCGCCTGGAAATTTTCTATTGCAAAAATTTCACCGCCCAAAATTGCGATTTTTTAATTTTGTGGGATGAAACGCCACAGCATTTTCCAAAGTTTCCGCTTCGCTTTCAACGGTCTTCGCTCTATGTTTCGTGAGCGGAATTTCCGGATTGAATTCGCGGCATTGCTGATTAATCTTGCGCTGATTTTCCTGCTGGAACTTAGCCCGCAGGATTCTGCAATGATTTTGCTGATTTGCGCTGCCGTTCTTTCCGCGGAAATTTTCAACACTGCAATAGAGAAAATCTGCGATTTTATTCAGCCCAACCAAGATGCCCGAATAAAATTCATCAAGGATATTTCTGCAGGTGCCGTTCTGCTGCTGGCTTTCGCAGCAATTGCCGCCGCAATTCTGATTTACCCTAAATACCTTTCCCTCCTCTTCAGTTAGCTACGGAAATATTCCACACCGTTGCGGAAAATATTATGGTAATTGGCATCAGGTATGTTTTTCATCAGGCCTTCGGAAAATCTTTCGCCGTGCCCCATTCTGCCGTAAATTTTTCCACATTCTGATGTAATTCCCTCGATTCCGAAAAGCGAAGCGTTCGGATTGTGCGGCATTCCGTGCGCTATATTCCCTTCAAAATCAACATATTGCGTAGCGATTTGGCCTTTTCGGTACAGCTGCTCAATCACAGATTCGCTCGCTACGAAACGGCCTTCACCGTGCGAAATCGGGATGGTGAAAATCTGGTCTTTCATCCCATTCAGCCACGGTGATTGCTCGCTCACAACTTTCACATTTACCATTTGTGAAATATGCCTGCCGATTTTATTGTTCGTCAAAGTCGGTGCGTTTTCATCCAAATCACGAATTTCGCCGAAAGGCACCAGCCCGGATTTTATCAGCGCCTGGAAACCGTTGCAGATTCCCAGAATCAGGCCGTCTCTTTCCAGCAGTTCGTGCACCGCATTTTTTATGCGTTCGTTTTTCAGCACATTTACCATAAATTTAGCGGAACCGTCCGGTTCATCGCCATTAGAAAATCCACCAGAAAAAACAATTATCTGAGATTTTGAAATCTGTCGTGCCCATTCATCAATACTTTCCTTTATTTGGCTGTTATTCAGTGATTTAAATACAGAATTGGAAACTAAAGCGCCTTCTTTTCTGAATGCATTAATAGTTTCATACTCACAATTAGTCCCGGGGAAAATTGGCAAAAAAACGGATGGTTTTGAAATTTTAAAAGATTTTCTTTGTGGAATTTCATTTTTTAAGGCAAAGGAGCTTTTCACTTCCACAATTTTTGGATCGGTTTCTTTAAAAGGGAAAAGATCTGCAAAAGTGGATTTGTAAGCTTGAAGCAATTTAGAGATATCAAAATCTAAGTCATTTATTTTTAGGTAGTTACCGTTAATGACTTCACCTATTGGTTCAATCAGGTTGGAATCAATATTTTCTCTCGATTCAAAGATGATGGACCCTATATTTTTTTTAAGGAGTTTTGTATCGTCATATTGTATGCTCGCTCCGTTTTTATTTCCAAAACTCATTTTTGCGAGTGCCACCGCTACTCCGCCGCCCTTCACAGTTTTGGCTGAAACAATTTTCCCACTTTTAATATTTCCATTTATCAGCCTGAAAACCTGTTTCAGTGCGTCATAATCAGGGAGTCCGTTGGGCTGCGGAGTATGCTCAAATAAATAAATTTTATTCCCGGGTTCTTTAAATTCCGGCGAAATTATGCTTGATTTTTCTCCTGGTGCGCAGGCGAACGAAATCAAAGTTGGCGGAACATTTAAATCCTGAAATGTACCAGACATACTGTCCTTACCTCCGATTGCTGCTAGTTCCAAATTCATCTGAGCGTCATAAGCGCCAAGCAGGGATGCCAAGGGCTTGCCCCACTTCGCAGGCTCTGTTCCTAGCTTTTCAAAATACTCCTGAAAGCTGAGCCGGATTTTTTGATAATCTCCGCCCATGGCCACTATTTTCGCAACGCTTTCCACTACTGCATTTGCAGCTCCGATGAGGGAATTTCTCGCGGAAAGGTCAGGATCGAATCCCCAGGCTGCCATCGATACTGTTTCCACATCCTCAGCATTCAGCACCGGCAGTGAATGCACACTTCCCTCCATCATCGTCTCCTGGTACCGTCCGCCAAAAGGCATTGCTACGGTGGTACCGCCTACGCTGGAGTCGAACATTTCTACCAGACCTTTCTGAGAAGCGTTATTCATTGCGGAGAGTTCAGCGATGAAGTTTTTTTCGTTAAACTCAATATGGTTTTCAGTGATTTCTTCAAGGTGTGAAACTTCAGCAGTCTGCACTTTGGCGCAGCCATTTGTGTTCAGAAATTCCCTGCTGATGTCTACTATAGTCCTGCCCTGCCAGTGCATCCGCATCCTGCCACTATCGGTGACTTTCCCGATTTCGAAGGCGTGAAGGTTTTCCGATTCACAAAGGTGAAGAAATTTCTCCTTATCTTTCGCAGAAATCACCGCTGCCATACGCTCCTGAGATTCGGAAATAGCGAGCTCTGTGCCGTTCAGTCCGCCGTATTTCAAGGGCATACTGTCAAGATTAATATCAATGCTCTCTGCAATTTCTCCGATGGCTACTGATACGCCGCCCGCCCCGAAATCGTTGGATTTTTTTATCAGTTTCGTAAATTCCGGGTTGCGCATTAGGCGCTGCATCTTCCGCTCCGTAACGGGGTTCCCCTTCTGTACCTCGGTAGATAGCGTAAGTATGGAATCTTCATTCTGCTCCTTTGAACTTCCGGTAGCGCCTCCCACGCCATCGCGGCCGGTATATCCGCCAAAAACCATTACAATGTCGCCTGCCAAAGGCTTTTCGCGTTTTACCCAATCCTTTGGCACGGCACCCACCACGAAACCCGTTTCCAGACGCTTGGCTTTATAACCTTCGTGGTAAAACTCGCTGATCAGGGTACTTGCAACGCCTATTTGGTTTCCGTAGGATGAAAACCCATCCGCGGCCCCTTTTGTGATCACCTTTTGCGGAAGCTTTCCGGGGATGGTATCAGAAACGGGCTCTAGGACATTGGCAGCGCCGGAAACTCTCATCGCCTGGTACACATACGCCCGGCCGGAGAGCGGATCGCGGATGGCACCGCCAAGGCAGGTGGAAGCACCGCCGTAAGGCTCAATTTCCGTAGGGTGGTTATGGGTTTCGTTTTTAAACAGAAGGTACCAGGGCTCGGTTTTGCCATCGTATTTCGCTTCAACTTCGATGGTGCAGGCATTGATTTCATCAGAAATTACCAGGTCCTCCAGCTGTCCTTTTTTGTGGAAATACTTTGCCGCGATGGTCCCCAAATCCATCAGGGAAACTGCGCGGTTCTCTCTGCCAAGAAACCTTCTCTTCTCCTGATAATCAGCGAAAATGCGCTCTAATGTTTCTTTATATTGCCCTGTAAATTTTATATCAGTAAGTGCAGTTTCAAAAGTGGTGTGTCGGCAGTGGTCGCTCCAGTAGGTGTCCAGAACTTTTAGCTCTGTTTCTGTCGGGTTTCTTTGTTCGCTGACGAAATACTGCTGAATATGCTGCATATCGTCCAAACCAAAGGAAAAGCCGTTTTTTTTGTAGAAATTTTGCAGTTGTTCCTCATTGAAATTAATAAAACCCTCGTGGGCTTTTACGGGCGCAGGCTCTCCCTCCTGAGGGATTTGCAGTTCTGCAAGATTCTTTTCCTGCCGCTCCACCGCATTGATGAGATAATGCCTAATTTCCTTCAATTCTGCTTCAGTAGCTCCCTGCAGTTCTACTGCCTTGCCGCTTCGTACCGTGGCGCCGGTATTACCCGTAAGCAGGGCGATACACTGCTCCGCGGCATCCGCGCGCTGATCGTATTGCCCGGGCAAAAATTCCATCGCGATGAATGGATTTTTCAGCGGATTTTCTGTGTGAAGGATGTCCGTAACGGGGTCCGCAAAGGTGGTAAATTTTACTGCCTCCAGTTCCTCTGCGGAAATTCCGAAAATGTCATAAATTTGGTAAACTTTTGCGGACTGGAGCGCAGGCGCAGCCGTTTTCAGATCTTTATAAAGTTTGGCGCTCTCCACATCAAAATCGGCTCTGCGCTCTACAAAAATTCTTGTGTTCATTTAAAAGCGTTTGCTTAAAATTATACCTTCAGCTCCGCGGCTTCGGTGATTTCATTCCTATATTTTTCAAGAATTGGCAGCACCTCATTCTGGATAAATTCCTCCGTTTGCACTGGTGCGAAACCTATAAAGTTCTTAGGCTCAAGCACTTCGGAAATTTTCGACTTATCCATTTTCAGCGAATCATCATTCATCAGGCGTTCAATCAGGTCGTTTTCCTTGCCCTCCATTTTCACCATTCTGCTCGCTTCCATCGAATGTTTGCGGATGGTTTCGTGAATTTCCTGCCTGTCTCCGCCAGCCTTCACCTCCTCCATAATAATGTATTCCGTCGCCATAAATGGCAGCTCCTCATCAATATGTTTCCTAATGCGGTTTTCGTAAACAATTAGGCCATTCATTATATTATTCCAAATCAATAAAATGGCATCCACAGCCAAAAAAGCCTGCGGAATTGTCAGTCTTTTGTTGGCAGAATCATCCAGCGTTCTTTCAAACCACTGCGTTGCAGCCACCATTGCAGAAGAGTTTTGCAGAGAAATTACAAATTTTGCCAAAGCTCCTATTCTTTCCGAGCGCATCGGATTTCTTTTGTATGCCATCGCTGAAGAGCCGATTTGATTTTTCTCAAAAGGTTCCTCTATTTCTTTAAGATTTTGTAAAAGCCTCAGATCATTGCTAAATTTGTGGGCAGATTGTGCAATGTTCGACAAAAGCGACAAAACTTTCGCATCAATTTTCCTGTCATAAGTTTGCCCGGAAACTCCGAAAACATTCTCAAAACCGAATCTTTTGGAAAGTTCCCTGTCCAGATATTTCACCTTGGAATAATCTCCGGCGAAAAGCTCCAGAAAGCTTGCGGCAGTTCCTGTAGTGCCCTTCACGCCGCGGAATCTCAGCGTTTCTAGGAAAAATTCCAGCTCTTCAAAATCCAGGATCAAGGATTGCAGCCAGAGCGTCGCCCTTTTCCCAACCGTAGTCAGCTGTGCCGGCTGAAAATGCGTGAAACCGAGCGTTGGTAAGTCCTTGTATTTCAATGCAAACTCTGCAAGGGAGTTGATAATACTGACAAGTTTTTTTCTGAGAATTAGCAGTCCGTCACGAATTTGTATCAGATCCGTATTATCGCCAACGAAAGCCGATGTCGCCCCGAGGTGGATAATTGCCCTCGCAGATGGTGCGGCATCGCTGTATGTGTGTACATGCGCCATCACATCGTGCCGAAATTCCTGCTCGTATGCTCTGGCTTTTTCATAATCAATATTTTCTGCAGTTGCCTTTAGATCAGCAATTTGCGTATCGGATATCTCCAGCCCCAGCTCTTTCTGGATCTCTGCCAGCGCAATCCACAGCTGCCGCCAGGTTCTAAATTTTTTATCATTGGAGAAATTAAAAAGCATTTCCCCGCTGGCATATCGCTCTTCGAGTGGGTTCTTGTAAGTATCCATAAATCTGTAGTGGATTAAAACATCAAAAATAGGAAATTATAAGTAATTTGGCGCAGAATTTGGTAATAAAATCGCCACCCTTAAATTATTTTTTTGTCAAAAAAAATGGAAATATTTCAGAATTCCTCAAATCCTAATCCGGATGAATTTTATGCAAATTTAAAATTGCGCCTGGAAGAAAATCATAACTTTCCGGAAAATTATATTTTCAAATTTGTCCTGCCGAATGACCAGCTGAAACTCATCGAGCTGCTGCGTGTGTTCGACGGGTTGAAATATACGATGTCTAGCCGCGAAAGCAAGAACGCCAAATACATATCCATTACGCTGGACGCCTTTGTACTGGATGCTGATGATGTCATCCGTAGGTATAAATCCGCCGGGGAAATCTCGGGAATAATGATGCTTTAAGCTGAGGATTATCCTTCAATAAAGAACCGGATATTTTCAAGCGGCCTGCCGATCATTGCTACCGGACCTTTGATTAATATCGGTCTTTGCAGGAGTTCAGGGTTTTTGCCGAGAATTTTCACCCAGTCTTCTTCTGTTTTCGCTTCCCGGCTATACTGAGGATAGAGCGGATCGTTTTTGCGAATTATTTCTGTAACCTCTAAATTCAGTTTACGCAGTAATGTCCTGATTTCCAGCTCACTAAGTGGATTCTTAATGATGTCAATTATCTCAAACTGAATACCGTTTTCATCCAGATATTCCAACGCTGCCCTAGATTTCGAACAGGAGTTATTGTGAAGGATTTTGATCATTTTGCAAATTTAAAACAAACCGTGCAGCTCGCCCTCTATTTTTTCCAGTATAAACCCGAAATCTTCCGGCTTTTCTACAAAATCCAAATCGTCCACTTCAATTATTAGCAACTTGCCCTCTTTATATTCCGAAATCCATTTTTCGTATTTTTGGTTGAGTTTTGTTAAATAATCGATACTAATAGACGCTTCATAATCCCGCCCTCTTTTGTAAATTTTTTTTACAAGATTCGGTACATCAGATTTTAGGTAAATCAGCAAATCCGGAGCGAGGATAAAGCTTTTCATCAACTCGAAAAGCGAGAGGTAATTTTTAAAATCCCGCTGAGAAAGAAGCTGCATATCATACAGATTTTCAGCAAAAATATATGCGTCCTCATAGATTGTCCTGTCCTGCACTACGCTCTCCCCGCTCTCGCGTATCTCCTTCACCTGACGGAACCTGCTGCCTAAAAAATAAATCTGCAGCGCGAAACTCCACTTAGACATATCTGCGTAAAAATCCTCCAGATACGGATTGTGCTCCACATCCTCGAAATGCGGTTTCCACCCATAATGCTTCGCGAGCATTGTAGTCAGCGTGGTTTTCCCAGCCCCGATATTTCCGGTGACAGCAATGTGCATTTTTTATTTTGTGTTTTTCTTAAAATTTTGCGCAATAATCCTACAATTCTTCAAAATGTAAGCATTCTCAGAATTGAGAGTAATCTCCTCATCAGTCGCCAGCTGATAGACAGTCACAAGTTTATCATCCATAATACTCTCCACCCTGCCGGAGCTGGTTATAAATAATTCTGAGTTATTAATTTGCAACCTCTTACCACCTGAAACATCAAAAGTTTTTATCATTTCACCGCTAAGATTGAAAACATTCAGAGAATTTTCTGATAAAATATATATTTTATCCTTGAAAATGATAATATCCTTGATTTCCATAAAATTAATAGCCAACGGTATTGCAGAAATCTCCCTCCGTTCACGGAGGTGGTATCGGGCAAGCATCCGTCTGTCCGAATTCAGCAGCCAAACCTCCTGTGTATCAGGCGCATAGACGGCTTTCACCCAGCCAAGGTCATTCAAACGGATCCTCTCTATCTCGGTTAGGTTTTGATCTAATATAATGATGCTCTGCGTATTTTCAGAAAACAGCGCGATACTTAGAGGATTGCGCACACTTAATATTCGGAATGGAGCGCGGACTGCCGTTCTCGCTATTTCTGCACCGGAAGCATCTGTTTTTATAATTTTAAACTGTTCCCTATCGGTAAAATAAAAATTGCCATAATCATCAGCCAGGAAATCTGAAATTCCGGAAACCTGCCCCGAAATTTTGCCGAAAAATAAAAACGCTATGAGCCAGAAAACCCGCATTTACTGAATCGAAACTTCGTAAATTTTCGGCCAGTTTTTCCCGGTCACCAGCATATTTTCACCTTTAAAAGTAATTCCGTTAAGCACATCATCCTGCCCCCTGGTATTCTCCTTAGCAAGCTGAGAAAAATCAATAATGGCAAGCACTTCCCCATTTTCCGGGTTGATTTTCAGCACGATAGCCTGCTGCCACACATTCGCATAGATGTGCCCATCGTGATACTCCAGCTCGTTCAGCCGGTTGTAAGCCTGGGAGTTCCCCGCCACCGAAATGTAGCGCACCAGCTTCGACGGGTCTTCCGGGCTCAGGAAATACAGATTTTTCGTACCGTCCGAAGCTATCAGGTGCTCCCCGTCGTAGGTTAGCCCCCAGCCCTCTCCCATTACATTTGGGTAAGGAAATTCGCCGATAAGCTTCAGGTCATATTTATTATAGATAAAACCCTTCTTATTCTGCCAGGTAAGCTGATAAACTTTATCCCCCAAAATCGTACAGCCTTCAGAAAAAACCTCCGCCGGCTGTTTCGCCATAGCTGTGGCGGTAGTGCTGCCCAGTGCATATTTCAAAATTTGAGAGCTGCCATTTTGCCCGTCCGACTCATAAATCATATTGCCCTCCAGCTGAAAACCCTGCACAAAATTGTTTACATCGTGCGGGTACTCCCTTACCAGCGTATAGCTCAGTTGTTTTTCAGGATTCCTCGCAAAAACATTAATCGTGGCATCCTGCACCAGCTCCTTCCCGTCCTTCGTTCTTATCACAAAAGTCACAGCATTATCCCCGAGGGTAAACTTCTTCGGGTCTATCCTCAGGTCGGCAGTATCGTGATCACCAAAGCTAAGTGACACATTTTCAACATTTTTCAGCACAGCTTCTGGCAATTTTATCTTATCTCCAAAATGATAACCTTCCGATTCCATCTCCAAATTATAGTCCGCCAGAGTATTCAGGATTTCTTTGTCCTTGCTGCAGGAAGTCGCAAAAATTGAGGCTGCGAGCGCCATTACCAAAGTTTTTTTCATAGCTAAAAATCAATGCCAAATTTAAACAAAATTCCGCTGATTTTATTTGGCGCGCGCCACGACAGTCGGCATCGCTTGCTTGCTGCTATGCTTCCTTCTGGATCGCGCCATTTTCGTAAATTTCGCCCCGAAAAATTCAACCCTATGAACATCTGGCAGAAAACAGGCGTAGGCATTCTTGCGGCAGCCGCGGGCGTCACCCTTACCGCAGCCATCATTTTAAACCAAAAAAAATTCGGCAAATCCCCCTCCGGGGAGCGGCTGAACCGCATCCTTAGTAGCCCAAACTACCGAGGCGGGCAGTTCCAGAACGAAGAAAATACGCCCCAGCTAGCGAAAAAATCCTCGTCCCTCGAAATTTTCTCCAAAATGCTACTCGAGAAAATCCCGGAGCGCACGCCAACCTCTGACTTCCATTTTACAAAAACGGAATTAAAAACACTCCAGCCAGAAGAAAATATCTTCGTCTGGATGGGGCATTCCTCTTACTTCCTGCAAGTGGGAGGCAAAAAAATCCTCGTGGATCCCGTATTCTCAGGCTACGCATCACCCTTTCCTTTTATGATAAAATCCTTTAGCGGCAGCGATCTGTACACGGCGGAAGACATCCCCGAGCTGGATTTGCTCATCATTACTCACGACCATTGGGACCATCTGGATTACAAAACCGTGCTGAAACTTTTCCGGAAAACTAAAAAAATCGCCACCGGCCTCGGTACCGGCGAGCACCTGGAGTACTGGGGCTATCCCGCAGAAAATCTTATCGAGCTAAACTGGCAGGAGAGCAGGGAAATTTCTCCCGACTTCATAATCACTGCCCAGCCGGCGAGGCACTTTTCTGGTAGAGGAATGAAGAGAAACGGCGCCGTTTGGGCGAGCTTCGTGCTGGAAATCGATAAAAAGAAAATCTACATCGGTGGAGACTCCGGCTACGGAAGGCATTTCAAAAAAACCGGTGAAAGATTTGGAAGTATTGATCTCGCCATCCTGGAGAACGGGCAGTATAACGAGGACTGGCGGTACATCCATATGCTCCCGGGCCAGCAGCTACAGGCAATGAAAGACCTGAATGCCGCTCGGATGATCCCGGTGCACAACTCAAAATTTGCGCTGGCGAGGCACCCGTGGTACGAGCCGCTGGAGAAAATGGATTCAGTAAATAAAGGCCGCCTGAATATCCTTTTTCCCGAAATAGGGAAAAAAATAGAATGGGAAAATGAAGGGAATCTTCACGAAAAATGGTGGAAAAAATACATTCCCAATGAAAATTCCATTCAAAAAAATTAATTTTGCAGGCTAAAAATCTGAAGAAATGTCGCTATCCGAACAAGAACTTATCCGCCGCGAAAAATTAGAAAAACTGATTGAGCTGGGCATTGAGCCCTTCCCTGCCGCAGAATTTTCGGTGAGCGATACCACGAAAAGCATCCGAGAAAATTTTGCCGAAGGAAAGCAGGTAAAAATCGCAGGAAGGCTGATGAGCAGAAGGATTCAGGGAAAGGCAAGCTTTGCGGAACTTCAGGATTCGGAAGGCAGAATTCAGGTTTACTTTAATCGGGATGAAATTTGCCCGACTGACGATAAGTCCCTGTACAACGAGGTTTACAAGCATTTGCTTGATATTGGCGATATCATTGGGGTTGAAGGCGAACTCTTCAAAACCCAGGTTGGCGAGCAAACCGTGATGGTGAAAAATTTCACGCTTCTCACCAAAACTTTGCGACCATTACCACAGGCAAAAACCGATGAAAACGGCGTGGTACACGATGCCTTCAACGACCCGGAACTGCGGTACAGGCAGCGTTATGTGGATTTGACGGTGAATCCTCAGGTGAAGGAAATCTTCGTGAAGCGCACAAAGATGTTCAATGCGATGCGCCAATTTTTCAACGATGCAGGTTATTTTGAAGTTGAAACGCCAATCCTGCAAGCCATTCCTGGTGGCGCTGCTGCACGGCCTTTCGTCACGCATCACAACGCGCTCGATATTCCGCTGTACCTTAGGATTGCAAACGAACTTTACCTGAAAAGGCTGATCGTAGGCGGTTTTGACGGCGTTTATGAATTTTCCAAAAATTTCCGAAACGAAGGTATGGACAGAACGCACAACCCGGAATTTACGGCGATGGAAATTTATGTGGCATACAAAGATTACCATTGGATGATGGATTTCACGGAGCGGCTGCTGGAATTTGTGGCGGTGGAAGTAAACGGCAAGCCAGAATCTCAGTTTGGAGAACACACCATCAATTGGAAAGCGCCGTATGAAAGGATTTCGATGACGGATGCCATCCTGAAATTCACCGGATTTGATATTACCGGAAAATCGGAAGATGAGCTCAGAAATTTTGCGCAAAGCATTGGTATTGAAGTGGATGCATCGATGGGCAAAGGAAAAATAATCGATGAAATTTTTGGTGAAAAGTGCGAGCCCAATTTCATTCAGCCCACTTTCATCACGGATTATCCGATAGAAATGTCGCCGCTTACGAAAAAACACCGCAGCAAGGAAGGCCTGACAGAGCGCTTCGAGCTGATGGTTTGCGGAAAGGAAATTGCCAACGCATATTCCGAGCTGAACGACCCGATTGACCAAAGGGAAAGGTTTGAAGAGCAGCTGAGGCTCTCGGAAAAAGGCGATGACGAAGCGATGTTCATCGACCAGGATTTCCTTCGGGCGCTGGAATACGGAATGCCGCCAACGGCTGGGCTTGGTGTGGGAATGGATAGGCTGATTATGTTTTTGACGGACAGCCAGAGCATTCAGGAAGTGCTGTTTTTTCCGCAAATGAGGCCAGAAAAATCTGCACCAAAAATTGAGCTGAACGCCGATGAACAGGGAATTATGGACATTCTGAAAAATGAAGAGCGACAGCTTTTAAATTCGGTAAAAGAGAAATCTCAGCTTTCCGGAAAAAAATGGGACAAGGCTACCAAAAACCTTACCAAAAACAATCTGGTGAAAGTGGAGAAAATCGACGACGAAATCTGGATGGAGGTTGGAAAATAACTTCCCTATCTTATTGATTTTCAAAACTTTCTGGAAAAAATTTCGCCAAGGATAATTCCTGCAGCTATGGAGACATTCAGGCTTTCTGTAGGATTGCCAAAACGCGGAATCGAAATTTTTCTGTCCAAAAATTCTTCTGTAATTTTTCGGATGCCGTTGCCTTCGTTGCCTAAAATTAGGTTGATATTTTTCGGAAAATCGGCGGTGTAAATATTTTCGCCGAGCATATCGGTTCCTACATTTTCGTTTTGCGAATTTCGCAAAAAATCTGGCAAATTCGTGTAAAAAATATTAACTCGTGAAAACGAACCCATACTTGCCTGAACGACTTTAGGATTGTAAAAATCTGCCGTATCATCACTGCAGATGATTTGCGGAATGCCGAACCAATCGGCAAGGCGAATGATGGTGCCCAAATTTCCCGGATCCTGTATACCATCCAATACCAAATTGAAATTTGAATTGGTAATCAGCTGATTTTCAGAAAGTTCGCAAACTGCCACTGCGTCTTTCGGATTTTGCAGAAAGCTGATTTTCTTCAATTCCCGCTCAGAAATTCGCTCAACATCAATGCTCGAAAAAATTTCGTCGTCTTTTGCAGAAAAAATTTCAACGATTTTAAATCTGGAACCGATGAGCTCACGAATAGTTTTGAAGCCTTCAACCAAAAACAAATTGTATTTTTGCCGGAACTTCTTTTTGTCGAGCGATTGTAAAACCTTGATTTTATGCGCAGTAAGCATTTGCCGAAATATCTTCAAAAGTATCAATATTTTCTCTCATCTGCAATTTTGCCGCTGCTGATTTGGTCGTGCAGCACGACGCGAAAAGTGCCTGAAGGTGAATACCTGCTCACGAAAAACCGGTTTCAGTACGAGGATAAAAACAGCCTCCGCAATGAGCTGCCGGACTATGTGCTGCAGAAGCCTAACCGGCGCGCGCTGTGGGTTTTCCCATTTGGGCTTTGGTTTTATAATATGTCGGATTCTAGGAATGACACACTGCTCACCGAATATTTTACCTATCCTGCCGACATCCGTAACCAGAAGCTTCGGGATTCTCTTTTCGTAAAATATGGCAGGCCGGAAGATCAGGGTAAAAGTCTTTTCTGGGACAGGGTTTTCCGTAATCTTGGGCAGGGGCCGGTGATCCTTGAGGAGAGCAAAACTGAGGCAGGGGCAGAGAATATCCGTAAGAGGATGGTGTACCGCGGCTTTTGGGATGCCGAGACGGAGTACAGAATTCAGCGGGATTCCGTGGCGAAGAAAGCGCAGGCAAATTATATCATTACCCAAAATGATCCTACAAAAATCAAGGACTTTTATTACAACATACCCGATCCAGAAATTCGCAATTATTATGAAGGGCAATTCAGCAAAAGTCTTGTGAAACCGGGGGGGCGGCTGGATCAGACTGATCTGGAGAAGGAAATAAAACGCATCAACGAGCTGATGCGTAAGGAGGGATACTACAGGTTTAATGCTTCTGGCACGGAAATTTATTTCACGGCGGACACGCTCAGGAGCCGCAAGGAGGTGCCGCTGACGATGGATATTCACAAAGATTCGCTGGATACACCCTACCGCAAAACCACAATCGGGAATGTGAGCGTTTATCTCCTTGAAAAAATGCAGGATGTTCCGGAAACTGCTAAGGATTCTCTGCGCGGAATTAATTTTTACAAACTTGATGATCAGTACCGTACGCCGCCGCTTTGGCGACCAATAATCCTGAAGCCAGGCGAACTTTACAGCCAGAGGAATCTTGATCTTACAAAGCGGAATATCGCTGCGATGAATAACTTCAGCATAATAAATTATGAAGAAGAGCTGCGCGCTGAGAACGATAGCATCCTAGATGTCCGCTACTATTTGGCGCCACTGCCAAAGTATGAGCTCCGCGTGGCGGGGGATGTCAACTATTCAGAGATTCTGAATTTCGGTGTGTCGCCTTCGGTAGATCTCACCAGCCGCAATCTTTTCGGCGGAGCTGAGAACCTTGTGACGAGCGTTTCCGGGATTGTCGGGAGTGTAAAAAATCCTAAGAATGACAAGCGCTCGCTGGCCTATGAGGCTTCCGCGCAGGTGAATCTTGCCATTCCGAGGCTGCTGCTACCTTTCAGGTACTGGCGGGTACTTCCGAAACGGTACTCCCCCACCTCCACCATTAACATTGGAGCCTCTCAGCAAAATAATATCGGGCTTGGCCGCACGATTTTTAACTTCGGGCTGAATTATTTTGCTAATGTGAACGACATCACCACGCACAAGCTCACACTGTTCAACTGGCAGTACAATATTACCAGAAATAAAGACCGCTATTATGATTATTTTCCAAGAGACGGAGAGATCCGTGACCAGATTTTCCAGCTATACTCTCAGGATTTGTACAGAAAGTTCTCAGACGGTATCATCACTTCCGACGAAGGTTCGAAAATAATTTGGGATGACAAGGCTTGGCAGTCTCAACTGGACGCAGGGCAAACCGATCTTTTTAATAACTTCCGTCAGTCGCTTGCAAACAAAGACCGACAGACGCAGGATGTACTAATCTCATCTATTATCTACAATTTTCTGTACAATGAAATTGGCAGAAAGAATATCAGCAACCCATTTTATCTAAGCGCAAAATTTGAAACTTCTGGAAATTTGCTGGGAATTTTTGCGAAAAATGAAAATGAGAATTCAGCCATTACTACCGGTTCTAAAAAACTAATTTTTGATACGCCATACTCCCAGTTTGTAAAGTTTGATGTAGATGTGAGGAAATACTTCCAGTTCGCAGAAGGCAGGCAAACACTGGCTCTTCGGCAGTTCATAGGGGTGGGCATACCGTACGGAAATTCCTCGCAGATGCCCATTATCCGTTCATATTTCAATGGCGGGTCTAATGACATCCGAGCCTGGAGGGTATTCGGGGGTCTTGGTCCTGCAGATTCCCAGCTGGACGAGCGGGTACGATCCTATGTTTTTGATAATGTGAAGCTTACCACCAGTATAGAATATCGAGTACCATTTTCTTCGCTATTTGAAGGTGCAGCGTTTGCAGATGCCGGAAACATTTGGTCTACTAAAGAATCTGGATTCAGCGACCAGTTTAAATTTGGAAAATTTATAGGTCAGATGGGCGTGGGTGCAGGCCTCGGGCTACGCCTGAATGTGGCATTCGTAACTCTCCGGCTGGACGCGGCGTACAAAGTGCACGATCCCAACCGGCCGCAGGGCGAGCGGTGGGTCATCAGCAAGTGGCAGCCGCTGAAGCCGATGCTTAATTTTGCCTTCGGATATCCATTTTAAAACTTGCCGGCTAGAAATTCCTGCTGCGGTAAAGTTAGCTGCTCACCGCTCTGCAGGTTTTTAATGGTCACTGTTTCGTTTTGGATTTCGTCATTTCCAAGAAAAACTATTTCCGAGATACCCTTTTTCTCGGCAAATGAAAACTGCTTTTTCAGTTTGGAAGGCTCAGGATAAAGCTCTGCGGAAATATTTTTTGAACGAATTTCTGCGATAATTTTTAGCGCTTCTACGGCTTCTAAATCGCCATAATTTGCAAAAAGATATTTTACGGAATTCGCAGAGTTTATAGGGAATTTTTGCAATTCTTCTAAAACGAGATAAATTCGGTCTAAACCAAAAGAAATCCCAATTCCCGGCATATTTTTCACGCCGAAAACCTCCGTCAAATTGTCGTATCTGCCACCACCACCAATCGATCCGATTTCCACATTCTGAGCCTTCACCTCGAAAATTGCACCAGTGTAATAATCGAGACCTCGTGCAAGCGTGATGTCAAAAAACAGGTCTTCCGCAATTCCTAATTTCTCGCATTGTTCAAGAACGAAAGTCAATTCTTCTACGCCCTGTATTCCAATTTCAGTATGTTCAAATTTTTGCTTGAGAATTTCTAAAACTTCATTTTGCGTCAACTTTTCATCGAAAAGGAAATCCACTTTTTGCAATGCATCAGCGGAAATTCCCTTGTCAGCCATTTCCTTTTTTACACCATCTTTCCCAATTTTATCAAGCTTGTCAAGCGCCACGGTAAACTCGATGAGCTGTTCTGAAATTCCTGCAAACTCAGCCAAGCCGCTAAGGATTTTTCGGTTGTTGATGTGGATTTTCACTGGAATCTGCAAATCCTGAAAAGATTTCAAATAAAGCTGAATGAAGTCAATTTCCTGCCAAAGACTTGTGCTGCCCACAGCATCGGCATCGCACTGATAAAACTCGCGGAACCTCCCTTTCTGCGGACGATCGGCTCGCCAAACTGGCTGAATTTGGTAGCGCTTAAAAGGCATCACCAGCTGTCCGCTGTTCATCGCGACAAATCGGGCAAAAGGCACCGTCAAATCATAGCGCAAAGCCTTGTCGGAAATTTGTGGCGTAAGCGACGAGATATTTTTCAAACCCAATTCTTCATCCGAAATTTTTTCAAGAAAATTCCCGGAATTTAAGATTTTAAAAATGAGCCTATCGCCCTCTTCACCGTACTTTCCGGTAAGTGTTGAAAGATTTTCAAAACTCGGCGTTTCCAAAGGCTGAAAGCCGAAAAGCTCGAAATTTTTCTGCAGAATATTAATAATATATCGCCGTTTTGCAACTTCTTCCGCACCAAAATCCCTTGTGCCTTTCGCTAATGACGGTTTCATAATTTTCGGTTTAAAGCGTAAAAATACAAATTTAATTCATTCAAAAAAATCCCTATTTCATTGCCATATCGTAAAAGTGAACTTTTCTGCTAAAATCTTAACTTTAGAAAAAATTTCGATGGCGGAAGACCCCCTGAAACTTTATAACGAAAAGCGTAATTTTAATAAAACGGCTGAACCTGAAGGCTTTTCGGAAGAGACTTCGGAACGATTAAGATTCGTGGTGCAAAGGCACGCCGCATCGCATCTTCACTATGATTTCCGTTTGGAAATGGACGGCGTTTTGAAAAGTTGGGCAATTCCAAAAGGGCCATCTTTGAACCCAGATGACAAACGCCTGGCAATGATGGTGGAAGATCACCCGCTATCTTACCGAACTTTTGAAGGCACGATTCCGAAGGGTAATTATGGAGCCGGCGAAGTGGAAATTTGGGACGAAGGCTTTTATGAACCGCTGCAAAAAGCCGCTGGGAAAAGCGATGATGTGATAATGCGGGCGGAACTTCACAAGCAGTCGATGAAGTTTGTAATGCACGGAAAAAAACTTCGCGGCGAATTTGCATTAGTGAAAATTAAAAATTCAAAAGATGAAAATTCCTGGCTGCTCATCAAGCACAAGGATGAGTTTTCGACCTCGCAACACTTTGATGCTGAAGACTTTACAGACGAAAATTCAAAAGTGACGACCTACCTTAATTCAAAAAATTCGGCAAAGAAAAGCGGGCGGTTTAAAAATTATACGCCAAATCTTTCCGGCGAAAAAAAGTTGCAGAAATTCATCAAGCCGATGCTTTGCAAGGCTGCAAAAGAAGCTTTCGATGATGAAAACTGGGCATTTGAAATCAAATGGGATGGCTACAGAGCGATTGCAGATTTGCGAAATGATTTTCAATTATATTCAAGAAATGGGCTGGATTTTTCACAGAAATTTAAAAATTTTTTTAACCAGCTGAAGCTGCAGGAACATTCGATGATTTTGGATGGTGAAATTATAGCCTTGGACGATTTAGGTAAACCTAACTTTCAATTACTACAACAAATTGGTGAGAATCCGAATTTAAGATTGCAATATCAGGTGTTTGATTTGCTTTGGCTAAATGGGCATTCCACAACGGATTTGGAATATTTGCAGCGTAAAGAATTGCTGAAAGATGCGCTGAAAGAAACGGAAGTCATCAAGTATCACGACCATATTTTGCACAACGGCAAAGCATTCTTTGAAGCCGCACAAAAAGCAAGTTTGGAAGGCATCATCGCTAAGAAAACCGACAGCACCTACATTGAAGGCGCAAGAACTGATTTCTGGCTGAAAATCAAGGCGCTAGAAACGGATGATGTTTTAATTTGTGGATATACTGAACCGCAGGGTTCACGAAAATATTTCGGTTCGTTGATTCTCGGAAAGTATGATGAACAGGGAAAACTTGCTTATTGCGGTCACGCAGGAACAGGATTTTCTGATAAAACTTTAAAAGAACTTTTCGTGAGAATGCAACCGCTGAAAATCCAGCAATCGGCATTTGAAGAAATTCCTGCAACGAACAGCCCTGCAACCTGGATTCAACCGGAACTTGTTGCCGAAATTAAGTTTACGGAAATCACAAAAGACGGCCTTTATCGCCACCCGGTTTTTTTGAGATTACGGGAAAATTTTGATAAGCAAATCAATCCAAAAGAAAACCATAAAGTTAGCACTACCAAACAAAATATTATCGATAAAAAGGAGAAATCAGCAGTAAATAAAAAAGTAAAACTCACTAACCTCGAAAAAATATATTTTCCTGAAAGCGAAATCAGTAAGGGCGATTTGATTGATTATTACCAAAAAGTTTCCGAATTTATCTTACCGCATTTAAAAGGCAGGCCGCAATCTATGAACCGTTTTCCAAATGGAATCAACGGGATGAGCTTCTATCAAAAGGATGCACAGGATGTACCAACCTGGGTGAAAACCGAAAAAATATTTTCTGATAGTAACCAGAAGGACATCAACTATATCATTTGTGATGATGAAGAAACGCTCCTTTATCTCGCGAATTTAGGCTGTATTGAAATGAATGTTTGGACGAGCCAGATTTTTAATTTAGATCGCCCAAATTATTTAGTGCTTGATTTGGATCCATCGGAAAACAATTCATTTGACGAGGTTATCGAAACGGCACAAGCCGTGAAAAGCGTGCTGGATAAGGGGAAAATTAAAGGTTACCCGAAAACTTCCGGAAAAAGCGGCATCCATATTTATCTGCCAATGCAGCAGCATTATACTTTTGAGCAGGTAAAAAATTTCGGACATTTACTGATGCAATTCGTTCAGAAATCTTTGCCAGAAATTACAACGCTGGAACGCAGTTTGCAAAAGCGCGACAAGAAGAAAATTTACCTGGATTATCTTCAAAATCGTCGCGGGCAAACCCTTGCAAGCGCGTACAGCGTTCGGCCGAAAGAAGGTGCGCCGGTTTCAATGCCGCTGGATTGGGATGAACTGAAATTTGGTCTGAAGCCTACGGATTTCAACATTGATAATGCGCTGGAACGCCTGAAAACAAAGGGTGATATATTTTTGCCGACTTTAGGCAAAGGCATTGATATGCTTATGGCTATTGAAAATCTGCAATGAAAATTTTCCTTAAATTGCGCCAATAAAATTTTTAGTTATGAAAAAATTTTCACTTTTGGCGCTCTCTGTTTTTGCGCTGACTTTGCTTACAAGCTGCGAAGCGATTAACACGATTTTTGAAGCCGGAAAATGGTGGGGCATCATCGTAGCAGTGGTTGTAATTGCTGCTATCTTATTCGTTATCAGAGGATTAGGCGGCGGAAACAGGCAGTAATCAAAACTCGAAAAACCTGTCTTTTGTGAAGGCGTAAAATACTCCGTTTTTCGGGGTATTTTTTGTATCAAGCCCTGTGAATTCGCTGAAAGCAGGCAGCAAAAGTTGGCGGTCAGTTTTTACGAAACAAGGCAAGCGAAGCCGTTTTACACGATTCCGAAATAAAATCCCAGGATGAATGTGCCCAGTGATTTGGAATTTTTCGGAATCCTCAGAAAATTCGTGAATTAATTGAAAATTTTCTAATTCGATTATTTTCTTGTGGGAAGTCAAACATAATTGCTCTTGCAAATCGGCAGATATTTGGTCGTGATTTCCTGTAACTAAATGAAATTCAACAGATTGAAAATACGATTTCCATCGGCAAAAATCTTCAACATCCGAATTATTTCCAGCGTGAAGCAAATCTCCCACGATAAAAATTTTCTCCGCTTGAAAATATTTCAACACCGTTTCCAGCCGCTGCAAATCTTTCCGGAAAACATCCTTCGGCATTGCAATGCCGTGCTTTCGAAAATGCGCCGTTTTCCCGATGTGCAAATCTGAAAGCAGCAACGCTTTTTCCGATGGCAAAAACGCAACCCGCTGATTTGTAAGGATTAACGGTGAATTTTCAATAAAAATTTCTCGGGTAGCAATCGTCATTTGCCGGCTTTCTTCTCAAAATCTTTCGTCATTCTTTCAATCCGTGCGTCCAAATCCTCGCTTGAAAGCGTGGCGCGCAAAGAATCCACCTTTATCGGAAAACTCAGCGGCGTGAAAGAATTGGCAAATTTGAGGATAATTTTGGATTTGGCGATGCGCTGAAAAGCAGCCGTCAATCTCGCTTCTTCCAGCTGCTGATTGAAAACTTCGGTGTACGCTTGGCGAATTAGCAGGTTGCCCGGCTCATATTCTTCTAACACATTGAAAATCAGCCCAGCAGAAGCCTGAAGAGATTTATTGCTGCGCTGTTGCCCGGGAAAAGTCTGCACCACCATTCCGGAAATTACCGCAATATCGCGGAATTTTCGCCGCGCCATTTCGGCAGCATTTATGCTCGAAACCACATCGTTCATCAGGTTTTCCGCCGACAGAATTTGTGACAAATTCTCTTCCGTCACAGGAATTTCACGGTCGCTGAAAAGTTCGAAGCCGTAGTCATTCATCGCCATCGAAAAAGAAATCGGCGAGATTTTCGAAATGCGGAAAGCGATGAGCGCTGCCATTACTTCGTGTACCAGGCGGCCTTCGAACGGGTACATAAAAAGGTGCCAGCCTTCGCGGTTTTGGATGATTTCCACCAAAAATTCATCTTCGCTCGGAATGTGCGACACGGCTTCCTGCCCGGAAAGCAGCGGGTGCAGGAAACGCAGCTCCTTCTCGCCAGAACCAGGTTTCAGCGCCTCGGAAAGTTTGTGCCGAAGGAAGTGCCCAAGGTTGGAACTCAGCGGCAGCCTTCCGCCTAAATAACTCGGTGCCAAGGCTTTGCCTTTTGCAGCGCGCACGAAAACCGTCATTTCCTTGATTTTCACCACTTCCAGAACTCTGCCGGCAAGGATGAATTTGTCATCTTTCTTCAATCTTGAGATGAAATATTCTTCGATCATCCCGATGTAGCCGCCAGAAATGAATTTCACTTTCAGCATTGCGTCGCTCACAATTACGCCGATGTTCATTCGGTGCAGCATCGCGATTTTGCGGGAAGTTACGCGGTATTTCCCTTCATCGTCTATCACCATTTTGTGGAATTCTTCGTAATTTTTCAGTGCGCCGCCTATTGTGAGAAACTGCATCATCCACCGCCATTCATCTTCCGTCATCTCGCTGAAAGCGTGCGTGTTACGAACGATGCTGAAGGTTTCTTCTGGAAAGAATCCATCGCCTACAGCCAAAGTCGTCAGGAACTGCACCAGCACATCGAAGCTCAAAACCATCGGTTCTCTTGGCTCAATGACCTTCTGCTTCACGGCTTCTTTCAGCGCGGCAACTTCGATGAGCTCCAGCGAATGTGTGGGCACGCAGTAGATTTTGGATGTTTCAAAAGGCGAGTGTCCGCTTCTGCCAGCCCTTTGCATAAAGCGCGCCACGCCTTTTACCGAGCCCACCTGAATCACCGTATCCACAGGTTTGAAATCTACGCCCAAATCCAGCGACGATGTTGAAACCACGACTTTCAGATTGCCGCTGCTCAGATTTTCTTCAATCCAAATTCTCAGGTGTGCATCTATCGAGCTATGGTGGATGGCGATTTGCCCTGCGAAATCTGGGTGCGCATCCAGCAGCAGCTGGTACCACATTTCGCTTTGGCTTCGCGTGTTGGTGAAAACGATGGTGGATTTTGAGTTGAGGATTATCGGCACTACTTTGTCGGCCAGTTTTGCGCCGAGATGCCCTGCCCAAGGCAAAACTTCCACTTCGTCCGGAAAAACCGGGATAATGTCCACCTTCTTTTTTTCTTTGGAAATGATCTTCGTTTTTGGAATTTCGTACGGTATGAGAACTTCCAGCGCTTCGTCCAGATTGCCGATGGTTGCGGTGATTCCCCAGATTCTCAGCGTCGGAACATAGCTGCGGATTTTCGCTATGGCAAGCTCCACCATCACACCCCTTTTGCTGCCCAGCATCTCGTGCCATTCGTCGGCCGCTATGCATTTCAGGTTTTTGAAAAACCGCCGATTATTTTTCTGCGCTAAAAGCAGGTGCAAACTTTCCGGCGTTACAAGCAGAATATCAGGCATTCTTCGTGTTTGTTGCTGCCTGATTTTCGGGTCGGTATCTCCGTTCCTCACGCCAACTTCCCAATCCAGCCCGATTTCTGCGATGGCTTCCTGCATAGCCTTGGCGATGTCTTTTGCCAGCGAGCGAAGCGGCGTTATCCAGATGAGTTTTAGGCCGCTCCCGTAATTTTGCGGATGGTTCATAAAATCCGTAATCACGGCAAGGAAAACGGAAAAAGTTTTGCCGAAGCCTGTGGGTGCTACCACCATTCCGCTGAAGCCCCTGCCAAACTTTTCCCAGGTTTCCGCCTGAAACGAAAAAGGCGTGCGGCCATTCTCCGCCATCCAGTTTTGGATGATCTTATAACCTTCGCTATCGCGGAATTTTGCCAAAATTTCTAACTATTTAATTTTGATTAAATGCCAAACGAATTTCCGAATTTCCAAATCATTTTATCATCCTCTTCACTTCCTCCAGCTCATCAATTTCTGCCACAGTTTTATCTTTTCGCCAGCGCAAAATTCTCGGGAAGCGCAGTGCTACGCCGCTTTTATGCCGCTTGCTGAAGCCTATGCCTTCGAACGCTATTTCAAAAACCAGCTCTGGTTTCACGGTGCGAACCGGCCCGAATTTTTCGAGAGAATTTTTAGTTACGAAGCGGCTCACCTCCATAATTTCCTTGTCGGTGAGACCGGAATAAGCCTTAGCAATCGTCACCAGGTTTTCGCCGTCTTTCACGGCAAAAGTATAATCCGTGTAGTACGAGCTCCTTCTGCCGCTGCCTTTTTGCGCATAAATCAGCACGGCATCTATTGTAAGTGGCTCCACCTTCCATTTCCACCAGTCACCGCGCTTTCTTCCGCTGTGGTACACGGAATTTTTCTGCTTCAGCATCAGGCCTTCGCTGTTGATATCGCGGGCATTTTCCCTGATTTTTGGTAAATCTTCCCAGTTCTCAAAATCAATTTTTTCAGAAATCGTAAAATTCTGCGGATTATTTTCAGAAATTAATTTTTCTAAAAGTTCGCGCCTTTCTGCCATCGGTCTCGTGCGCAAATCTTCGCCTTCCAGTTCCAGCAAATCATAACAGAAAATATGCACCGGCAATTCTTCCAGCATTTTTTTGGTGATGTTCTTTCGGTTCAGTCTTTTTTGTAATTCATTGAAATTCAATACTTCACCGTTTTTCATCACTAAAATTTCTCCGTCAATCACGAAATTTCCCTTCAGGTTTTTCAGCGCATTTTCGATTTCCGGAAATTGTGCCGTCACCAATTCTTCACCTCTTGACCAAATGAAAACCTCGCCATTTCTGCGGATGAATTGTCCTCGAATTCCATCCCATTTATACTCCACGAGCCAGTCTTGCGCTTCGCCTAGCTCTTCCAGATTTTTATCCAAAGCGTGAGCCAGGCAAAACGGATACGGCTTGGAATTGTCCTGCACATCGGGATTTCCGCTGATTAATTCTTCAAACGAAATGGTGTGCGGATGCCAGCTTCCCATAATGCTGTGCGTGAGCGCGCTCGGTTCTTTTTCAGAAAATTTGGCGAGGGCATTCACCAGCATTTTCGCAGAAACACCTATGCGGAAACTGCCGCCGATTAATTTATTGAAAATAAAACGCTCGGTGTAGTCAAGATTTTCCCAGGCATTAATTACGAATTTTTTTTTCTCCTGCTCGGTTTTTTCTTTCAGGCTGATGATTTCTGCCATCCATTCCGAAAGCGTGAGCTCGATGTTCGTTTCTGACGGCGGTAAAATCAGCGAAATGGTTTCGCCCAAATCTCCTACTGCACTATGGCATTCCACGAAAAGCCAGTACGGCAGCCCGGTGATTTCCAGCGCCCATTCCTTCAGGAAGTTGGTGTTCACGCTGCGTTTCGGCCTTTTCCCCGTGAAAAGCGCTATCACCCACAGCTTATCTTTTTCCGGCGCTTTCGCGAAATAATTGACAAGCGCTTCAAGCTTTGCGTTGGTTTTGTTCGTGCTTTCCAGCGCATTGATGAGTTCGGCGAAAAGTTTCATTGCTCCTCGATTTCTTTGTCTGCAAGCTCCGCATCGTCGCCAAACTGCGTGCTTACGATATCTGCAGCAATCCCGATTTCGTTTAAATATTTGGAAAACACGGCGGTTTGCCCGTGCGTTACGAAAACTTTTTCCGCACCTGTTGCCTTCACGGCTTGCAGAAGCTCGTTCCAATCAGCGTGGTCGCTCACTGCAAAACCGGCATCCGCACTTCTCCATCGCCTGGAACCGCGTACCTGCATCCAGCCTGAGCAAATGGCGGTGGCAGCATCCGGAATTTTTCGGATGATATTGCTGTCCAGCAAAGCAGGCGGCACGATTACGATTTCGCCTTTCATCGTTTTTTTATCCTCGAGAAAATTCGCCGTTTGATATTCCGGAAGTTCGATGCCGACGCTTTCGAAAGCATCGTTCAGTTTGCCGATGGAATGATGCACGAAAATTTTGCCCAAACCTTCGGCAGCCTTCATAATGCGCTGCGCTTTGCCGAGAGAATAGCCGATGAGCACGGAAGTCTTTCCGGCATTTTGATTGGCGGAAATCCAGTTTTGGATGAGATTGTCCATTTTTTCTTTTGGAAGCCAATTATAAATCGGCAGACCGAAAGTACTTTCGGTAACGAATTCGTGACAACCCACCACTTCAAATGGCGTAGAAATGCCGTCATCCTGAATTTTGTAATCACCGGAAACCACGCTTACAAAGCCCTTGTACTCCATCCTGATTTGCGCCGAACCGATGATATGCCCAGCAGGATGCAGCGAAACTTTCACGCCATTAATATTAACAGGCTCTGCATAATCCAGGCCTTGCACTTCAATATCATCGCCAATCCTCGATTTCAGGATGGGTTTCGTGAAATGGTGGCACAGGTATTTCCTCATCCCCCATCTTGCGTGATCGCCGTGACCGTGCGTGATGACCGCTAAATCCACAGGCCGCCAAGGATCGATGTAAAATTTTCCCTGCGGGCAGTAAATTCCTTTGCTTGTAAATTTCAGCAGCGTCATTGAAGAAAAAATCTGCCAGTAGAGCAGATTCTAAACACAGATTAAATCAGATTATTTCATCGGAACGGCCTCGGTTTCTCCGGTATTCAGCCCGTTCATTAAGTCGCCCAGTGCAAAAGCCCAAATGAGATAGGCAATGATCATTAATGCGATTACTGCAATTGCGATAATGACGCCCTTTGAAGGTTTACTGTTTGTGGACATATCGTGGAGTTTTAAAATTAAATCAAATATAGAAAAAATGTTTAAAATCCTGCTTGCGGTCGGCAAAAATGTGATGTGCTGCATTATTTTTGTAAATTTGAGCAAAATTTATTTTATGGCTGTATCAAAGATTTATTACACGCTGACGGACGAAGCACCAATGCTGGCCACGCACTCTTTCCTGCCGATTATCAAGGCTTTTACAAAGGCTGCCGATATCGAAATCGCAGTGCCGGATATTTCCCTTGCCGGAAGAATTCTCGCTAATTTTCCCGAAGCATTAACCGAAGAACAAAGAATCCCGGATTATCTGGCAGAACTTGGCGAACTGGCTACAAAACCGGAAGCCAACATCATCAAACTGCCGAACATTTCCGCTTCCGTTCCTCAGCTGGAAGATGCCATTGCAGAGCTGCAGAAGCAGGGCTACAATGTGCCGAACTATCCCGCTGAACCGAAAACCGACGAAGAAAAGGAAATCAATAAAAAATATGCGAAAGTCTTGGGAAGTGCCGTGAATCCAGTGCTTCGCGAAGGCAACAGCGATCGCCGTGCGCCGAAATCGGTGAAGGATTATGCGAAGGCCAATCCGCACAGAATGGGTGAATGGAAGCAGGATTCCAAAACGCAGGTGGTGCATATGAATCAGGGCGATTTCTACGGCACGGAAACTTCTACCACGGTGGAAAACGACGGGAAATTCCGCATTGTTTTTTACGGAAAAAATGGAGAAGAAAAAGTGCTTAAAGATTTTGCACCGCTGAAAAAAGGTGAAGTCATCGATTCATCGGTAATGAATTTGGCAGAGCTGAAAAAATTCGTACAGCAGGCAATAGATTTAGCCAAAGAAAAAGATGTGCTGCTTTCCGCACACCTGAAAGCTACGATGATGAAGGTATCTGACCCGATAATTTTCGGCGCCATCGTGGAAACTTATTTCAAAGATGTTTTTGAAAAATATAAGGATGATTTCAAAGCGCTGGACATTAACCCAAACTTCGGGCTGGCAACGCTTTTCGAGAAAATCAGCGGCAGCGAAAAAGCCGAAGAAATAAAGGCGGACATTGCAAAAGCCATTGAAAACGGGCCGAGAATTGCGATGGTAAATTCCGACAACGGCATCACGAATTTCCATGTATCGAGCGATGTGATTGTGGATGCATCAATGGCAGCGATGATCCGTGGCGGCGGAAAAATGTGGAACAAAGACGGCAAGGAAGAAGATACCGTGGCGATTATTCCGGACAGAACTTATGCCGGATTTTACGATGCCGTGGTGGAAGATATGAAGCAGCACGGCGCTATAGATCCGAAAACTTTCGGCTCCGTACCGAATGTTGGCTTGATGGCTCAGAAAGCGGAAGAATACGGCTCTCACGACAAAACTTTTCAAGCTTCGGCAGATGGAACGATTAAGGTTGAAAATGAAAACGGCGATGTGCTGCTGCAGCAGGAAGTGCACGAGGGCGATATTTTCCGTATGTCGCAAACTAAGGATGAGCCAATTCGTGATTGGGTAAAACTTGCGGTGAACCGTGCAAGGCTTTCCGATACACCGGCTATTTTCTGGCTGGATCACGACAGAGCGCACGATGCACAAATCATCAAAAAAGTAAACGAATACCTGAAGGAGCACGATACAACTGGGCTGGACATCCGCATAATGGATGTGAAAGATGCAATGCGCGAAACGCTGAAACGCGGCAGAGAAGGCAGGGATACGATTTCGGTTTCCGGCAATGTGCTGCGCGATTACCTTACCGACCTGTTCCCAATTCTGGAACTTGGCACTTCGGCGAAAATGCTTTCCATCGTACCATTAATGAATGGCGGCGGTTTGTTCGAAACTGGAGCCGGCGGTTCAGCGCCGAAACACATAGAGCAGTTTTTGCAGGAAGGCTATCTGCGATGGGATTCTTTGGGCGAATTCCTGGCACTGCAGGCTTCACTGGAACATTTGGCGCAAACGCAAGACAACGGCAAAGCGATGATTTTAGCAAAAGCGCTTGACGAAGCGAACGCAAAATTTTTGGCGGAAGATAAATCTCCGGCAAGAAAAGTGGGTGGCATTGATAACCGCGGTTCGCATTTTTACCTGGCGATGTTTTGGGCGGAAGCTTTGGCAAAGCAAACTGAAGATGCAGCGATTGCAGAGCAATTTCAGCCGATAGCCGAAGCGATGCAGCAGAACGAGCAAAAAATTAATGATGAACTGATTGGTGCGCAAGGCAAATCGCAGGAAATCGGCGGGTATTACCACCCTGACTTTTCCAAAACTGATGCTGCAATGAGACCGAGCGAAACGCTGAACTCAATCATTGCGAAACTGTAATATTTCTTATTAAAACTAAAAGGCTGTCCGATTGAGACAGCCTTTTTTATAAGTCTAAGTTCAAAACAAATCATCATCCACAAAATTAGGCAGCGTAACTTTCAGGTTGGGCTCGGTTTCCATCGCCCGCTTTATCGCGAAAATTGCGCCTTCATTCCGCGCCCAGCTTCTGCGCGAAATACCGTTGTTTACATCCCAGAACAGCATCGATTTCAGGCGGCGCTCAGAATCTTTAGAGCCATCCAGCAGCATACCGAAGCCACCATTAATAACTTCGCCCCAACCAACGCCACCGCCATTGTGGATGCTCACCCATGTGGCACCACGGAAGCTATCGCCGATGACATTCTGTATCGCCATATCTGCCGTGAATCTTGAGCCGTCGTAAATGTTGGAAGTTTCGCGGTAAGGCGAATCCGTACCGGAAACATCGTGGTGATCCCTGCCCAAAACTACCGGCCCAATTTCGCCGTTCTTTATGGCTTCGTTGAATGCCTGTGCAATTTTCATCCTTCCTTCAGCATCGGCATAGAGAATCCTTGCCTGGCTTCCCACCACCAGATTATTTTCCTGCGCACCCTTGATCCACTGGATGTTGTCGGCCATTTGTTGCTGAATTTCCGCCGGAGAATTCTGCATCATTTCCTCCAAAACTTTCAAGGCAAGCTCATCTGTTTTGGCCAAATCTTCCGGCTTTCCGCTTGTGCAGACCCATCTGAACGGCCCGAAGCCATAATCGAAACACATTGGCCCCATAATGTCCTGAACATACGACGGGTACCTGAACTCCCTGCCAAGCTGCGGATTTTCGGCAAAAACATCAGCACCTGCCCTGCCTGCTTCCAGCAGAAATGCATTACCGTAATCGAAAAAATAAGTGCCGTTTTCCGTATGCTTATTGATGGCTGCAGCGTGCCTTCTCAGGCTTTCTTGAACTTTTTCTTTGAAAAGCTCCGGCTCTTCGGCCATCATTCTGTTCGATTCCTCGAAGCTTTGTCCGGCAGGATAATATCCGCCTGCCCAAGGATTGTGCAGCGAAGTCTGATCGGAACCGATGTCGATTTTCAGTCCGGCTTCGTAGAATTTTTCCCAGACATCCACCACATTGCCAAGGTATGCCAGCGATACCGTTTCAGAATTTTGCTGCGCGGTTTTCACACGGTTCACCAATTCATCGAGGTTTTCGTGAATTTCATCCACCCATTTCTGTTCGTGGCGGATTTTGGTAATTTTCGGATTGACCTCCGCACAAACCGTGATGCAGCCAGCGATGTTCCCTGCTTTTGGCTGAGCGCCCGACATTCCGCCAAGCCCACTCGTTACGAAAAGTCCACCTTTCGGATTTCTGCTGATTTTTCTGAATGCATTCAAAACCGTAATCGTGGTGCCGTGCACGATGCCCTGCGGCCCGATGTACATATAGCTGCCCGCCGTCATTTGCCCGTATTGCGAAACGCCCAGCGCATTGAATTTTTCCCAATCGTCCGGCTTGGAATAATTTGGGATTACCATACCGTTCGTCACCACAACTCTCGGTGCATCCTTGTGGCTTGGGAAAAGCCCGAGCGGATGGCCAGAATACATCACCAAAGTTTGCTCATCCGTCATTTCCGAAAGATACCGCATCGTGAGCAGGTATTGCGCCCAGTTTTGAAACACCGCGCCGTTTCCACCGTAAGTGATGAGTTCGTGCGGATGCTGCGCTACGGCATAGCTCAGGTTGTTCTGAATCATCAGCATGATGGCTTTTGCCTGAAGAGATTTTCCGGGATATTCATCGATTGGGCGGGCTTTCATCTCATAATCCGGGCGGAATCTGTACATATAAATCCTGCCATACTCTTCCAGTTCCTGGCGAAATTCCGGCAAAAGTTCCGCGTGAAATTTCGGCTCGAAATATCGCAGCGCATTTTTCAGCGCCAGCTTTTTCTCCTCATCGTTCAGGATTTCCTTGCGCTTCGGTGCATGGTTTATGGCTTCGTCGTATTTTTTTTGTGCAGGCAATTGTTGTGGAATCCCCTGCTTGATTTCTTCCTGAAATGTCATTTTTTACCAATTTTAAAGCATAAATGTATTGAATTTAAGGCATCTCCGCAATATTTAATGGTAAAAAGCGTTCATTTAATGTTTTAAAAATGTATTTGAATGCTTTGGCAAAGCTTTTGCAGATAGCGAGTAACTTTCGCTGAATTTTGGAAAAGAAAATTTTGGCAAAGAATTTGATTAACGAAAAAAAGTAAACAACTGTTTAAAACAAACGCAATGAAAAAGTTATTTTTAGGTGCAGCTGTAGCAATGTCTTCATTTGCTCTTGCACAAACAGGCAACACTTACGGTGCTACATCAGGAACTGCTGATAGCCCTTTAACTTTCGGTATCAAAGCCGGGGTGAATGTATCTGCCCTAAGCCAGGATTCTGGCTTGGACAACAATGGCTTGAGCTCTGATACCAAAGCCAAAGTGGGTGCTTATGCTGGTTTCTTTATGAACGCTCCGCTTGGCGCTAATTTCAGCATCCAGCCGGAAGTACTTTATTCCCTAGAGGGTAATAAAGTGGAAAGCTCTTATAGCTCTTCTCTGGGAAGTTATAGCTATAAGACCACTAACAATATCCATATGATAAACATTCCTGTAATGGCGCAGTACCATTTTACTCCGGAATTTTATGTGGAAGCAGGGCCTCAGTTCGGTTTCGTAGCTGGCGCGAAAAGCAAGTTTGATGGCGATGCAAATATTGCTGGTCTTGGTGGAAGTACCTCTAACACTACAGATTTCAAAGACAGCCTCAATACTTTCAATTTCAGCCTTGGCGCAGGCGCAGGATACTATTTTGTACCGAACTTTGGCGTAAATGTAAGGTATATGGCCGGCCTAACTGATATGGCGAAAGATAATGACGGAGACCCTGTAAAATCTGGCGTATTCTCTGCTGGTGTTTCTTACAGATTCTAAATTTTAGAGGAACATACCTTGATCCGGGTGAGAAATCATCCGGATTTTTTTTTGATATTTGCATAATTATTTAAATTGATTCTAAAAAATTCTCCTATGAAAAACCTACTTTTCACCGCAATCATCCTGATGGCTTCGTTTGTAAATGTTTCTGCGCAGAAAGCTGAGCCGGCGCTTTCAAAGGTTTTTGATGCCTACATCGAACTGAAAAATGCTTTGGTGAAGGACAATGCTGAGCTTGCCACGAAAAAAGCGGACGGCTTCATTAAAAGCGTTTCAGCGGTGGATTACAAGCTGCTTTCCGAAGGTAATATCAACATCCTGAAAAAGCAGGCATCGGAAATTTCTGAGAGCAAAAGCATTGACAAACAGCGCAAATCCTTCAAACATCTTTCGGAAAATATGCAGACAATTGCTGAAAAATTTGCAGTGTCGCAAAGCAAAATCTTCGTGCAGCATTGTCCGATGGCAAAAGCATCGTGGCTGAGCAAAAGTGAAGTGATTGAAAACCCGTATTACGGCAGCCAAATGCTGAACTGCGGCGAAGTTTCCAAAACAATTGGGAAGTAATTTTAGTAATTACAATAATTTAGCAATGAAAATCATAGGCATCTCAGCACGCACTACAAATAAGGATGGGCAGGCTGCAGCAGATTTGGAAACACTCTGGCAGAAATTCACAGCAGAAAATATCGTCGATAAAATCGAGAACAAAACGAGCAGCGATATTTACTGCGTTTATACCGATTACAAAAGTGATTATACCGAAGATTATACCGTGCTCATCGGTCCGGAAGTTTCGGATTTTGAAAATATCCCTGATGGTTTGTTGGGAAGAGAATTTCCTGAACAGAAGTTTAAGAAATTTGTAGCAAAAGGCGAAATGCCCAATGCTGTAATGGAAACCTGGCAAACAATCTGGAATAACGACAGCGCTCTGAACCGTGCCTACACCTACGATTACGAACGCTATACCGAAAAATCTTTCCAAAAGGAAAATGCCGAAGTTGAAATTTTTGTGGCTGTGAAATAATTTAATCTAAGCCTATCGAAATCGAAAGGTTTGGACTAAATAATCTTTTATTCAAAAATGAAACAACTCCTTACACTTTTATTTTCAGTGATATTTTCCTTGGCGGTTTTTGCGCAGGACAAGGCGGCGTTCTCCTGCCCTATGCATCCAGAAATCGTAGCGGAAGCACCAGGGAAATGCCCGAAATGCGGAATGAATTTAGTCAGCGGAAAAGCACACCATCACCATAAAGCGGATGATGCAAAAGCCAATGACGAAAAAGTTTCCTTCGGCGGAAAGAAAGTGCGCTACGATCTTTACGCCAGGGATACCATCGTGAATTTTACCGGCAAAAAGCGCAGAGCCATCGCTGTGAACGGCAGCCTTGCAGCACCAACGCTACATTTCACCGAAGGCGATACGGCGGAAATTTACCTGCACAATCAGCTGAAGGAAAGCGCGAGCTTCCATTGGCACGGCGTGATTCTGCCCAATCCTCAGGACGGCGTTCCCTTCCTTACCACCAAGCTCATCAAGCCCGGCGATTCGCACCTTTACACCTTCAAAGTTTCGCAAAACGGAACTTACTGGTATCACTCGCACAGCAGACTACAGGAACAAATCGGGATGAATGGCGTGCTGGTTTTCCACAAAAGAAACGACTCGAAGAAAAATTACTACAAGGCTGATATACCGGTGCTTCTCGGCGAATGGTCAGACGAGAAGCCGGAAGAAATAATGCGCCGACTGCATATGAACAACACCGAATGGTACGCCATAAAAAAGAAGGCGGTGCAGAGCTATTCCGAAGCGATACAGAAAGGGCATTTCTTCACCAAGCTCAAGAACGAATGGAAGCGGATGGAAGCGATGGACATATCGGATGTGTATTACGAAAAATTTCTCATCAACGGAAAGGTAGCCGATGAATATCGCAATCTTTCGGCCGGCGATAAAGTGAGACTTCGCGTGGTAAACGGCGGCTCATCGAGCTATTTCTGGCTGAATTTCGGTGGCGGAAAATTTAAAGTCATCGCCAATGATGGTAACGATGTAGAGCCTGTGGAAGTGGACAGGCTGATTGTGGGCAATTCTGAAACTTACGACATCGAGATAGAAATTCCGCAAAATAAATCCTACGAATTCCGTGCAACGGCGGAAGACAGATCAGGCTACGCATCGCTGTGGCTTGGCAGCGGCGAAAAAGTGGAAGCGCCTACCCTGCCAAGGCTGGAACTCTTCGAAGGGATGAAGATGATGAACTCGATGATGAAGATGAGCGGCGATATGAAGCCGATGAATATGACGATGAGCAACCAGACGATGGATATGAATTCGGTGATGTACCCTGAACTGCCGAAACACGAGCGCGAAATGATGATGAAGCATATGGATGAGATGATGGATATGAGCAATGTGGATGGACATTCTCATCATCATTCTTCGCACGAAAATCATTCGGAACATTCGATGCATCATCATTCTCAACACTCAGAAAATCACGAAGGGAAAAGTTGCTGCTCGGATAAAAATCATTCTCACGAAAACGGGCACAACTGCGAACATTCTGAGGCTGAGAAATTCACCTGCCCGATGCATCCGGAAATTATTTCTAACGAAAAGGGAAAATGCCCGAAATGCAAGATGGATTTAGTGCCAATGAAAAATGGCGGGAAAAATCACGAAGGGAAACATTGCTGCTCGGATAAAAATCATTCTCACGAAAACGGGCACAACTGCGAACATTCTGATGCTGAGACATTCACCTGCCCGATGCATCCGGAAATTATTTCCAACGAAAAAGGAATATGCCCGAAATGCAAGATGGATTTAGTGCCAATGAAAAATGCCGGGAAAAATCTCGAAGGGAAAAGTTGCTGCTCGGATAAAAATCATTCTCACGAAAACGGGCACGACAGCCATTCACATTCCGCAAACCACGGTGAACACAGCAATCACGAAAGCAGCATTGTAACGCTGAACTACGATATGCTGGCAGCACCTGAGAAAAATATTTTGCCAACGGAGAATGTGCGCACTTTGAAATTCACGCTGGAAGGCAATATGCTGCATTACCTCTGGTCGCTCGACAATAAAACCGTGCTGGAATCGGACAAAATTCTCATTAAAAAAGGTGAAGTTCTGCGCATCGAAATGTACAACAATTCGATGATGAGGCACCCGATGCATTTGCACGGCCACGATTTCAGGCTCCTAAACGCCAAGGGCGATTATGCACCGCTGAAAAATGTGGTGGATATAATGCCAATGGAAACCAACACGATTGAATTCCCGGCAAATCAAGATGGCGACTGGTTCTTCCACTGCCACATTCTGTACCATATGATGGGAGGTATGGGGCGTGTTTTCAGCTACGAAAACTCGGCGGCAAATCCGCAGCTTCCCAACCAAAAAGAAGCGTGGCGAAAATTCAAAAATGACAACCGAATGTTCAGCACGATGGGTATGCTGGGTGTGCAAACCAATATGCTGCACGCCGATGCGATGGCAATGCTGGGCGCAAGATATGCGGCCTTTGCCGATGTGCACTACGGCTACCATCACAAAGATTTGGAAGCGGAAGTAAAGGCCGGGCGCTATCTCGGCAAGTTTCAATGGGCGATGCCGTACATTAGCTACCGATTCCGAAACCCGATGAGCTACGAAATGGCGACTGAGAAGAAAACGATGTTTGGCCAGCAAAAAGTCGGCAAGTATAGGAACACCGCAGCTATCGGTCTGGAATATGTGCTGCCCTTCCTGATTATGGGCGATGCAAGCGTGGATATAAACGGGAAATTTTTGCTGTCGCTAAGCCGTGAGGACATTCCGCTTTCGCCAAGATTCCGCGGGAATTTTATGGTCAATACTGACAGAGAATTTAGCGCCGGAATTTCGTACATCCTCAGCAGATACATCTCACTTTCCGCAGGCTACGATAACCATAGCGGTTTTGGTGGGGGGATTAATTTTGTTTATTGATAAACATTCTGTATCTAAATACTATTAAAAATCCCGGCTAAAAACCGGGATTTTCTAATATTAGACGAAAACTATAATTCTGTGATTTCAGAGATGATTTTTTGGCAAAAATTTTATAACACTTTGAGCTAAACGCTTGTTAGCGGTTCGTTGTTGTTTGTTGCACATTAGTCTTACTCCGAGATTATTAAGTAGTATTCGTCTAAGTCTCTTAGAATAAATTGCCGAATTCCAGAGTTCTCGTTTAAGTGAGGCGCTTGTTCAACGGTAAGTTTTAATCGTGTTGCTTTATTCCAAATTTCATCCAAGTCTGAAACCCTGAAATATAAAATCAGTCCATTACCAACTGTAATGTTTGGGTCTTTCATTGTCGGATGGTCGTGTTCGTCCCAGCAATGAAGGCAAAGTATCACTTCGTCCTTTTCATTCGCTAACATTTCAAAACTATCGCCACCGTGTTTACTTTTTAAGTTCATCAGGTCTTGATACCATTTTGAACTTTTGGTAACGTCTTTAACCGCAATTATGGTTTCTAATCTTATCATTTTGTTTTGTTGTGGGTATCGTCTTTACAATGACCGCTAACGTTTTGCAGCTTGGCGAAGTGGCGGATTTAGAAGCACTTACTTTCATTTTAGCACTAATGTTTATTTGAAAACCAAATGTTCAATATAGCACCGAACCCGCCATTGAGCCAAACGCCTGTTAGTGGCAGTTTTATTTTTTTTCCTTTTTAGTCAAGTCAATATTGAAGTTTGCATTTATGATAATTCCGTTGTTGTTTTGAAACACATTTTGTCCGCTTATTTGTCTACCAAATTGAACGGTTTGGTTTAAATAACCACCTTCAATTCTTACGTTTTTGTTGAACCGATAACCAAGCAAAACGCCAATTCTATTTTGGTCAAAAATATTAGCATTTACATTTTCTCCAAAACCAATGAAAATTTCGTCATACAATGCCAAGTATGAAGTTTTGTCTTTTATTTCTGTACCTTTTAATGGCACTTGTAGTCTTGCCATATAACGCATTCTGTGTAGTAGCGGAAATTCATCTTCCTTTTCTACACTGGCAGAACTGTATCTTCCTACAAATCTTTGTTCTAACATAAATCGGTGAGAAAAATCAACAATACCTTCTTTGTGTGAAAGTTGCACCATTTGAAATAATCTATGTTCGGTAAAATCTCTTCCAAGTCCGTTTATTGGTATTTCACCATACGGAAAAGTTTCAATCCAAGCATAACCTGCTCTAAATAATACTCTTGGATTAAGTTGATAATTTACACCAACTCGTAAAAGGCTTTGTTGCCAATCTGTTATGTAATTGTCTCTACGGAATTGGTACTCAGTATGTAAACCAAATTTGTCTGATAATTTGAAAGTACCAAAATAATTGTACCAACCAATATTTTCGTGTGTATTTATACGATTGTTTTGACCTGATACATTATTACTAATGCACCAAATCAAAACAAGTATAACTATGATTTTTTTTTGCATTTTATTTTACAAATTGAAGGGTTCCGTCTGTTAAACGATAAAAAGCACCAACAATTTTGATTTCACCTTTGTCTTCCATTTCTTTAAGAATTGGGCTTTTTGCTCTAATTTCATTTATAGTATGAATTACATTGTTTTCAGAAACGTGTTTCACAAATTCATCGTTTTTTGAAGTTTTTTCACCTGCAAAATTTTGGCTCATTGCTACTGCTGGCTTTATTTTAGCAAGCATAGCTGTAATGTTACCTAATTTTACATCGTCAATAGCACTTTTTACAGCTCCGCAATGTTGGTGTCCTAAAACCAAAACTAATTTTGAACCTGATACTTTACAAGCATATTCCATACTACCCAAAATGTCTTCGTTAATAAAGTTTCCTGCTACTCTGGCTACAAAAATATCTCCCAAACCTTGGTCAAATACATCTTCTACTGGTACTCGGCTGTCCAAACAACTTAAAACAACAGCTTTTGGAAATTGACCATTGGCAGTTTTTTTTGCCTGAATAGATAAGTCTCTTATTGTGCTATTCCCAGAGTTAAATCTTTTGTTGCCTTCTACTAATTCCTGCAAAACAGCATCAGGTGTCAAGGCAGCTTGTTGTTCTTTGGTCATAACGTCTGTTATAACGTTTTTTGTTACTTCTTTGGTTTCTGTCGAACCTTCATTTTTTGTTTCCGTTTTTGTTCCTTGGTTACAAGAAAATAGGGTTAGTGTTACTAAAGCTGTTGCTACAATTTTTGTGTACATTACTTAAATTTATTTTTTTGTTTTGCCTACTTCTTATTACGGTGTTCGGCTAGTCCGTTTTATGTTTAAAAATCAGTTGTCTTCTTTGTTGGCGGTGTCTGCGAAAAATTGCCACTAACGCTCAAATATATGAATATTTATGAATCAAGCATCATAAAATCCTAATTTTTTTTGAATCTTTATTAAGTATTTGTATATTAATATTTTATAGCTATATTTGGAGTGCGTATTTTAAATTATTGGCGGCGGACCACGTCCAACGCGATCTGATTTTAGCGGTTCCGCTAACCAATAGCCAAGTTCAGCATTTTTTCTGTGGATGTCGTCTTGTGGGTGTATTCCAATGCTACCAACTGCTTGTCCGTTTATGTCAATAGCAAAAATATGAATCGGGTCATCCTTTGTCGCAATTTCTATGAATGCCCTTCCACTATCCTCAGTATATGGAAATGGAAATTTGTCTGTCATATTCTTTGCAATATTCCAATTGTTAGCATACTTAACTAAACAGTTTAAGTCTGAAATATTCCAAGGTCTAAGTTTAAATTCCATTTTCAATAATTTACTGTTTGTTGATTCTATGTCGTTTTAAAATGACCGCTAACTCTCAAATATACGCATATTTTTGAAAGCACCAATTATTTTTAAAACAATCAAATAAATTAAGTAATGTATTGTTTTATAGTATATTATCTGTTAATTTGAACTGCGACAACCACAGCGGTTTTGGTGGGGGGATAATTTTCAACTATTAATTTGTTGAAAATCACTTATCGCCAAAATCACTCGTCAGTGTACTTTATATCCGGACCTTTTGGAACCGGATATTTTTCTGTAAAACAGCCAAAACAATGGTTGGTGCTTCCTAAAATTTCTATCAAATTTTCAACGCTTAAAAACTCGAGGCTATCAACATCAAGGTATTTTCGAAGCTCATCCTGAGACATATTCGCTGAGATCAAATCATCCTTGGTGGGCGTATCTATGCCGAGATAGCAGGGCGCGATAATGGGCGGCGAAACGCTTCGGAAATGAATTTCTTTCACGCCTGCATCTTTCAGGATTTTCACCAGCCGTTTGGAGGTGGTGCCGCGCACGATGGAATCATCGATGATTACCACCCTTTTGCCCCTAATTTCCGAAATAATAGGGTTAAGTTTGAGGTTTACTATCCGCTCCCTCATTTCCTGAGTGGGGATGATAAAACTTCTTCCGATGTAGCGGTTTTTAATAAGTACCGGGCGGAACGGAATACCGGAAGCTCTGGAAAACCCCACCGCAGCTGGCACCCCTGAGTCTGGGACGCCGATGACGATATCCGCATCCACGGGTGCCTGCTCCCAGATCTTCTCACCGGATTTTTCGCGGATTTCGTGTACATTGATGCCCTCCAGATCGCTGTCCGGTCTTGCAAAATAGATGTATTCAAAGGCGCAAATGTGCAATTGGCAATCCGCTTTTACGAGATACGATTGCAGGCCCTCATCATTCTCAGAGGTGAAAACAATTTCCCCGGGCTTTATATCGCGGATGTACTTTGCCCCCACAGCGTCAAGCGCCGCGGTTTCGGATGCGGCTACGAAAGTCTGCTCACCGATTTTCCCCAAAACCAGCGGCCTAATACCGTGTGGATCTCGGAATGCAAAGAATTTATTTCTGGTAATCCCAACCACAGAATAGGCCCCTGTTATCTTTTCCATCGTAGCCTTTATGGCTCCCCTAAGCCCAAGATCCAGATTTTTCTGAATCAGCCTTAAGATTACTTCTGAATCCGAAGTCGCCTGAAATTCTACTCCCTCTGCCTCCATCTCCTTCCTCAGCGGAGCCGCGTTGGTAAGATTACCGTTGTGGGCAATGGACAAGATTATCTGATCATACTCATTTTTAGCAAAAAACGGCTGGAAGTTATACTTTTTCTTGTCACCTGCAGTAGTGTAACGCGTGTGGCCAATTACGGCGTTGCCCATAAAGCGCTCCGGGTTCTCTATCGTGCGGTAGACATCCAGCACCAGGCCCTCTTCTTTTATGTTGGAAATTTTCCCTTCCCTTAGTGCGGAAATCCCGCACGCCTCCTGCCCCCTGTGCTGAAGCGCAAACAGCCCGAACTGCGAAAGAGAAAATGTATCAATGTTATCAGGTGAATAGAGTCCGAAAATGCCGCATTCTTCCCTAGGCGCGTCGAGGAATTCCTCGCTTTTTGTACGAAATAAATTTCTTCCATATGGCCTCCCGGCAAAAACGGATTTATAGGTTTTCTTTAAATCTTCTGAATTCTTCATTTCGTTTTAAGCATTCAGTGCGGTTTGCAGGCGGCTGTAAATTTCCTCATAGGCTTCGGTCACCTCTCCCAGGTCCCTGCGGAAGCGGTCTTTGTCGAGTTTTTTCATTGTATCCTTGTCCCAAAGCCTGCAGGTATCCGGGGAGATTTCATCGGCTAGCACAATTTTACCATCAGAAGTTTTTCCCAATTCAATTTTAAAATCCACAAGGATGATGTTCATTTTATCAAAAAGTCCCGTCAGCAGGTCATTGATTCTAGCAGTCATCGTATACATTTCTTTCAGCTCATCGTAGGTTGCCGCGCCGAGAAATACTGCGTGATGATCGTTGATAAGCGGGTCGCCAAGCTCATCTTTTTTATAGCAAAGGTCGAAAATGGTCACCGGAGCTTTTATGCCTTCCTCTACCCCTAGGCGCTGCGCCATACTGCCTGCGGCATAGTTCCTTACTACCATCTCCAGGGGGATTATTTCCACCCTTTTCACCAGCTGTTCCCTCTCGTCCAGTTTTTTTATAAAATGTGTGGGGATGCCATTAGCTGATAAGTAGTTGAAAATCAGTGTTGAAATAGCGTTGTTCAGCTCGCCCTTCCTGTCGAACTGCCCCTTTTTCTGCGCATTGAAGGCAGTGGCGTCATCCTTAAAACGGACAATCACTTCTTCAGGATTCTCAGTTTCAAAAACCTGCTTCGCCTTTCCTTCGTAGAGCATTTTACCTTTAGTCATAATTCGCGCCTTTTTGGATTGCAGACTCTTACTTTTTTATTTAAAACTAGAAAAATAAAAACTAAACTTTTACTTAAAAAAAATCAGGAACAATCAAATTAGTCCCTGATTTAGTCCCGCCAACTTCTTTACTCCATTTTATAGGGTGTCTCGTGGAGAATACGGGATTCGAACCCGTGACCTTTTGACTGCCAGTCAAACGCGCTAGCCAACTGCGCTAATTCCCCTATTTACAGACCGCTAATTTAAAAATTTTTTACAAATCTCCAATCACTTCCAGCCACCGCCTAAAGCACGGTAAAGTTCAACGCTTGCGTTCAGTTTGCTGAATTTCGCATTAGCAATGCTCAGCTCGGCATTTAGAGAATTTACCGTGGCGTTCAGCACTTCCAAATAATTCGCCATACCGTAATTTACGAGTTCCTGGGAATATTCCACAGAACGGCGGTAGTTCTCCGCTTCCTTCTGCTTCAGCGCAATTATCGGGTCTTGCATCTCATAGGTTTTAATCGCATCCGAAACTTCCTTGCCGGCTTGCAGCACGGTTTTCCGGAAATTCAGCATTGCTTTTTCACGCTCTGCCACAGCTACTTCGTACTGCGTTCTTATTTGCCTTCGCTGAAAAATCGGTGCGGTAAGCCCTGCCGTCAAGTTTCCGAAAAGAGAATTCACACTGAAAAAATCATCAAACTGCGAGCTCTGAATTCCGCCAGAGCCTGTAAGGCGAAGCGTAGGGTAAAACGCCGCCTTTGCAGCATTCCGAAGTTCGTAGGCATTTATCAGGTTAAATTCCGCCTGCATCACATCAGGCCTGTGGCTCAGCATTGCTGCAGGATAGCCCGCCGAAATCTGCACCGGTGGGTTTTGCGCATCCAGCGTTCCGCGGTCTACCCTTTTTCCGGGCTCACCTTTCAGCAGATTGAAAGTATTTTCCAGCTGAAAAATCTGCAAATCCACATTTATCAAAAGTGATTCTGCACTGAAAACCAGCGCTTCGCTCTGCTGCACGGCAACTTCCGTTAAAATCCCAGCTTCTTTCAGCGCCTTGGTTGTCGCAAGATTTTTTCTGCGAATGGCGATGGTTTCGTTGATGACGCGCTTTTGCTCATCCAAAGCCAGAAGATGATAATAGGCAGAAGCCAAGCTTGCAACCAGGGTGCTCTTCACCCTGCTGTGCGCCGAAACCACGGCAAAATACTGCGCCTGTTGTGCTTTTTCCAGCGAACGAATTCTGCCGAAAATATCCGCTTCCCAGCCTAAATTTGCCGCAAGTCCGAACATATCGCTGTACTTCCTGCCCAACCCCATTTGCCGCGAAAGCTGTGAGTTTAGCGATGCCGTGCTCAGCGTATAATCTGCGCCTGCAGAAATCGTGGGTGCGTAGGCAGCCTTGCTTTGGTTGAGATAGGCTTCCGCCTGAACGATGTTCTGCTCTGCAATTCGGATATCCTGATTGTTCTGCAAAGCTTGGGCGATGTGATTGCGCAAAATATCATCGGTGAAAAATTCCCGCCAGGAAAGCTGTGCCGCACCAAGGCTGTCTTTCGGCAGCTGATCTGTTCGGTACAGATGGGCTTCCGCGATGTTTGCCGGCCTTTCGTAATTTTCCCGAATGGCGCAGGAATTCATTACCAAAGCCAAAAAAAGGGCGGCGAATATTCTGCAATATTGATTATTGAGCATTGCTTTTCATTAATTTAAAAATCATTCGGTCAGGTTTATTTCCTGCTTTTTCGGCGGGGAAATTTTTTCCTGAATCCATTGGAAAATCACATACAGCACGGGAATTACTACCAAGCCGAAAAATGTTCCGATTAAAAGTCCGGCTGCTGCACCGGTACCAATCGAGCGGTTTCCTACAGAACCTGTACCCGTTGCAAAAACTAGCGGAAGCATTCCGAAAATAAAGGCAAACGAAGTCATCAAAATCGGGCGAAGCCTTGCCTTCGCAGCATTGATGGCAGACATTGCCAGGGTTTCGCCGTGCCTTCTTCGCTGCACCGCAAATTCCACGATGAGGATGGCGTTTTTCGCGAGAAGCCCGATGAGCATTATCATCGCGATTTGGAAGTAGATGTTGTTTTCCAAGCCGAAAACTCTCTGCCCGAAAAATGCCCCGATGACACCTAATGGCAATGATAGGATGACGGCAAACGGAATGATGTAGCTTTCGTACTGCGCTGCCAGGATGAAATATACGAACAGGAAGCTTAGCAGAAATACCACGAAAGTTTGCGATCCGGCCTTTTGTTCTTCTTTGGAAAGACCCGTAAATTCCACGGTGTAATCGGCTGGCAGGGAAGTTTCCGCCGTTTCCTGAATGGCACGAAGCGCATCACCTGTGGAAAAACCGGGATTGTTCGCACCGGAAATACTCACCGAAGTGAAGAGGTTGTAACGCTCGATAGACTGCGGCCCGTAGGTTCTTTCCATCGTCACAAACTGGGAAACCGGCGCCATCTGTCCAGAATTTGTTCGCACGAAAATAGAATTCAGGCTTTCCGTATTTGCACGGCTTTCCGGCAGAGCCTGAATCATCACGCGGAATTGCTTGCCGTATTTCGTAAAGTCGGATGAGTAAATTCCGCCGATGTAACCCTGCATTGCAGAAAGAATATCGTTCACCGAAACGCCGCTTTCCTTGGCTAAAGGCACATTGATGCTGAGGAGATACTGCGGATAATTGGTGTTAAACGATGTGCTGGCAAACTGAATTTCCGGCCGCTGCATCAGCGCACCGATGAACTGCTGAGAAACCATGCTAAGATTGGAAAGCTCACCACCAGACCTGTCCAGAAGAACGGCGGAGAAACCATCACTCGCACCAAAACCCGGGATGCTTGGCGGCGCGAAAAATACGAGCTTTGCATCCGGAAATTTCGCCGAAAGCGCAAAAAGTTTTTTCGTGATTTCATCCACAGATTCCGACTTGCCGCGCTCTTTGAAAGGCTTTAGCCTAACAAATGCCTGCCCGGCATTCGGTCCGTTTCCGGACATAAAGCCGCGGCTTGCCGTGAAGGTCACATTTTGCACACCGGGAATTTTCCGTGCCTCTTCCTGAAGGCCTTTCAGCACTGCATAGGTACGCTCCATCGAAGCTCCGGGCGGAAGCTGAACATCGGTAAAAATTATGCCGCGGTCTTCCTTCGGAACAAAGCCAGACTTCATAGTGCTGCTCGCCCACCAGAATGTAATGGCTCCCAAGATGAAGATGACCAGCGTAATCCACTTATGCCGAAGAAGATAGGTGAACGCCCTGCCATAGCGCTGCGTAGCCTTGTTGAACGCCGTATTGAATTTAAAGAAAAACCTTTCCCGCCAGTTCATTTCGGCGTATTCTTTATGATGCGCAGCGTTCGGTTTCAGTAAGAGTGCGCAGAGTACCGGGCTGAGTGTCAATGCATTAACCGCGGAAATTAATATCGCAAAAATCAGGGTAATGCCAAACTGCTGATAGAAAATCCCGGCAGGCCCGCTGAGAAATGTCACCGGAATGAAAACGGCTGCCATTACCAAAGTAATCGAGATGATGGCACCTGTAATTTTGTCCATCGCTTCCACAGTGGCTTTTTTCGCATCCGAAATGCCGTTTTCCATTTTTGCGTGAACGGCTTCCACCACAACTATGGCATCATCCACCACAATACCGATGGCAAGCACTAATGCAAAGAGTGTCAACAAGTTAAGGGAATAGCCCATTAAATTCAGGAAGAAAAATGAACCGATGATGGAAACGGGAACGGCAATGGCAGGAATGAGCGTGGAACGGAAATCCTGCAGGAAGATGTACACCACCACGAAAACTAGGATAAAGGCTTCCAGCAGCGTTGTAGTCACTTTATTGATGGATGCTTCCAGGAAATCGTTGGTATCGAAATTAATAGTGTAGCCCACACCTTTCGGCAGCGTTTTTTCGGTATTTTTCAGCAGCTGCTTGATGTCATTAATGATAACCTGAGCGTTGGAGCCCGGCGTTTGAAACACACCCATACTGATTGCACGCCTTCCGTTATTTTCGCCTACACCGTTGTAATTCAGCGCAGCGAGCTCCACTTTTGCCACATCTTTCAGGCGAAGGAATTGCCCATTGCCCAGCGCTTTCAGGATGATGTTCTCAAAATCCTGCTCTTCATTCAGCTTACCTTTATAATTGATGATGTACTGGAAGGACGAGCCGCTGTTTTGCCCGAGCTGTCCGGCAGCTGCTTCACGGGATTGCTCGTTGATTGCCGCATTCACATCGGAAGGCTGAAGGCCGTAGGCTGCCATTTTCACAGGATCCAGCCAGATTCTCATCGAGTAAGATTTCCCTCCGAAAACCAGGGCTTCGCCCACACCATTTACCCTTTGCATCGCCGGAACAATGTTGATATTCATATAGTTCTGCAGCCAGACCTCGTTCAGATTCGGATCCTCGGAGTAAAACGAAAGGAACATCAGCGCACTGGTCTGCTGCTTCTGAACAACCACGCCTGCTCTTGTAACATCGGCAGGAAGTAGCGGCATCGCCCGCTGCACTTTGTTCTGCACATTCACCGCCGCAATATCAGGGTCGGTTCCCTGCTTGAAAAACACCTGAATCCTCGCAGAGCCATCGTTACCGGCACTAGATGTAATGTAGTCCATATTTTCCACGCCGTTCACCTGCTCTTCAATCGGGATTACCACGGAATTCATCACCGTTCTGGCATTGGCACCAGTGTAATTGGCTGAAATACTTACAGTTGGCGGCGCAATATCGGGATACTGCGTAACGGGCAAACTGCGAAGGCCGAGCAAACCAAGAACGACGATGATGATGGAAACCACCGTGGAAAGCACCGGCCGATTAATGAATTTTCTTACCATAAATGGAAATTTTCGGGATTAAAACACGGGCTTTATCGCCGAAATTATTGAGTCGAAATTTTTAGGCTGAGACTTCACCGCCGTTCCGGGGCGCAGCGTTCCCAGGCCTTCGGCAATTACTTTCTGCCCAGGTTTTACGCCGCCGCTCAGCACCGCCATATTGTTCACCCGGTCTGCAAGCTGTACGGAAATGTTTCGCGCCGTATCCTTATCCACGGTGTAAACATAGGTGATGCCCTGCTGTTCGTAGGTTGCAGTTTCCGGCACCACCATTACTCTTTCATAAGTTTTCGGGATACGGATCGTGCCGCTGTTTCCGTTGCTCAAAAGTTTGTTCGGATTAATGAAGGACACACGGAATTGAATCGTTCCTGATCGCGAATCAATCTGCCCTGTTACCGCTTCTATCCTACCCTTTTTAGGGTAGGTTTCGCCGTTTGCCAACACAAGCTCTGCATTGGGAAGGTTGCGAAGTTTTTCCGGCAAGGTGGCACCGTAGGAATTTTTCAGAAAGTCCAGATATTCCTTTTCATTCATCGAAAAGTAGGCGTAAATTTCATTCGTGTCCGAAACCGTGGTAAGAGGCGTAGGATCTGCAGGGCCTACCAAACTTCCGACACGCAAAGGCAACTTCCCTACGATTCCGGAAATCGGCGCACGAATCACGGAATAATCAATGTTCGCCTGCACACCTTTCAAATTGGCTCTCGCCTGAGAAACGCCTGCTACAGCCTGTTTCCGTGCAGCTTCTGCCTGCTGCAGCTGTGCTTTTGCCCGGGATAGATTTGCCTGGGCAGTTTGCAGCTGAACATTGGAAATAATGTTTTTCTCAACCAAAGGCCGAAGTTTATCCACCTCTACCTGTGCAGCATTCACCGCAGATTTGGCGGCGCTTACATTGGCTTCCGCCGCAGAAACCATCGATTGCGCTGAGCCTATGCCTGCCTGTGCAGCAGCAGCATTTTCATTTAAAGTATTGGTTTCCAAGCGGAAAAGCGGCTGGCCTTTCACCACATACTGACCTTCATCCACAAGAACCTGGGTAATGTAGCCCTGAATTTTCGCGCGCACATCATTGTTCGTTCTGCCCTGGATGCTCGCCGGGAAAGATTGGTAGCCGGTAACATCGCGCACCTGAACTTCCACCGTGGAAACCGGTTTTGGTGCATCCATCCTTGGTTGCTCTTTTTTGCAAGAAATTAAAGAAATTGCGGCAATTAAAAGCGCGGAAAGATTTTTCTTCATTTGAATTTTCATTAACAGAAAAATTTCAAGTATGCAAAATAAAAAAAGTCCGGTAGAAACCGAACTGTTTAACCAACTTTAAGAAAACTTAATACTATTTAAAGGTTGTTTTGGGCGTATTTATTACGCCAAGTATTGTGAATCGCGTCGTCTTGAAATAGCTTCTGGTTCTTACATCTAGACTCTACCCAAAAGCTCCGCGAATATAATTTTTGGTGAGCTCGTGTTGCGGATTTTCGAAAATCTGTTTGGTATCGCCAAATTCGATGACCTCCCCTAGATACATAAACGCCGTTTTGTCCGCCACACGCTGAGCCTGCTGCATATTGTGCGTTACGATTACGATGGTGAAATCCTTTTTCAGCTCGTTAATCAGGTCTTCCACCTTTATCGTGGAAATCGGGTCCAATGCAGAGCACGGCTCATCCATAAGAATAACTTCCGGGCGAAGTGCCACGGTTCTTGCGATGCAGAGCCTTTGCTGCTGCCCGCCAGACATTCTTGTTGCTGGCTTTTTCAGGTCGTCCTTCACCTCGTCCCAAATGTAGCTTTCCTTTAGAGATTGCTCGATGATTGCTGGGCGGTCTTTTTCCGGTACGCCGTTGATTTTCAGGCCGTAATTGATGTTTTCGTAAATGCTTTTCGGGAAAGGGTTTGCCTTTTGGAAAACCATCCCGATTCTGCGGCGAAATTCTGTAACTGGAACTTTCGGATCGTAGATGTTCGTACCGTCAAGTCTAAAATCTCCCTCCACTCTGGCTTCTGTATTAAGATCGTGCATACGGTTGAAGCAGCGCAAAAGGGTGGATTTGCCGCAACCTGAAGGGCCGATAAGCGCCGTTACTTCATGCTCTCTGAAATCTACGCTTGCATTTTTCAGCACTTGTTTTTCGCCAAACCAAAGATTGACATTATGACCAAAAAGTTTTATTTTATCGCTCATTTTTCGTGTATTTGTGACGGATGTAAAAGGCAGTAAGGCTCAGCAGGAATACTACGATGATAAGAACCAGCGCGGTGCCGTATGCCAGTGGCCGCACCTGCTCAATTGCCTGATGCTGGGTGGAAAGCATATAAAGGTGATATGGCAAAGCCATAAATTCCTGGTTAATATTTCCTGAATGCCCGGTGATGTAGAAGGCAACACCTGTAAAAAGTATCGGCGCAGTCTCCCCTGCTGCGCGGGAGAGAGTAAGCACCACACCGGTTAAAATCCCCGGCAGTGCTGAGGGAAGTACAACATCGCGGATGCTTTCAAACTGCGTGGAGCCGATGCCGAGCGCTGCTTCTCGCATTGAGTTGGGGATTCTTCTCAGGGCTTCTTCCGTGGTAGTAATGATGTATGGCAACGACAGCAGCCCCAGCGTAAGCCCTGCGGAAAGCATAGAGGTGCCGAACCTTAGCCCCTGAACGAAAAGTGCCAGACCAAAAAGTCCGTAGATGATGGATGGCACGCCGGACAGATTCCTTATCGATGCGCGGATGATTCTGGTGAGCCAGCCATCGTTTGCATATTCATTAAGGTAAATGGCGCAGCAAATTCCGAAGGGAATACAGAAAACCGCTGTAAGTAAGGTGAGGAATACGGTACCCATTATTGCCGGCCATATTCCGCCGGCAGTCATAGCCTGTTTGGGAGTATCGGTTATAAATTCCCAAGACAGTGCAGGAGCACCTTTGGTTACCAAATCCCAAACTATAATACCGAGGAAAAAAAGTACGGTTCCGGTGCAGAAAAGAAGCAGAAACCACTCAAAAAATTTACTGAAAGCCTTCATCTATACTGCCTGATATTTTCTGAATTTTTGAACAAATCTTTCTCCTAACACATTCACTACGAGAGTCATAATAAAAAGTACTGCAGCAATAGCGAATAGTGCAAAATAGTGGGTGGTATTGTATGGCACCTCCCCCATTTCTATTGCGATGGTAGCGGTAATGGTGCGCACAGAATCCAGGAAGCTGGTTGGAAACGCGCCCGCATTCCCGGTAGCCATCAGTACCGTCATGGTCTCGCCAATTGCCCTACCCACACCAAGCATTACTGCAGCTATGATCCCGGGTGCAGCTGCAGGTATTACGATCTTGCGTACGGTCTGCCATTTATCAGCGCCAATGCCGAGGCTAGCCTCCCGGTAGGTTTTTGGCACGGCATTTATCGCATCTTCACTTACAGTAATGATTGTAGGCAGCGCCATTATGGCCAGCAAAAGAGAGCCGTTAATTGCATTAAGTCCGTTGGGCTGGTTTGTCAGTTCGGCAATCTCCGGTCCTGCCAGTACTATCCCTAGAAATCCTATGGCTACAGACGGCACCGCAGCGAGCATCTCGATAGCCGGCTTTAGAAAGGCTTTAAGTTTTGGAGGGCAATATTCTGAGAGAAATGTAGCAGTTCCGATTCCCAAAGGGATGGCAATAAGCATAGAGCCCAGGGTAACTATAAGTGTGGAAACCAGCAGCGGAAGGATGCCGTAAAGATCCGAAGAAGGATTCCATTGCATACCTGTTACAAAATCCAGCGGGGAAGTGTGGGCGAAAAATGCGAAAGTATTGTATATCAGCATGAAAAAAATCCCCGACAATATGGAAATTACAAGGAAGCCTGTAATTTTAAACAACCATCGGAATGCGGTATTCTGCCGCTCGCGGCTTTGGGTCTTGGTCGTACTCATATCTAATCCTCTATAGTGTAATAGCCTGATTTACTGATGATTTCTTTGCCCTCATCTGTTTTTTCAAAATCTATAAAAGGTTTTACTTTCTCCCAGGAGTTTTTCTGGATGAACTGGTAAAGCGGTCTCTGAAAAAAATATTCTTTCTTTGAAATCGCTTCTTTATCCAACGGCGAAACGGGCATCGCGTCAGAAGTCTCTTTTATTTTCAGAGGCTTCACGGCATCAGCGGCCTCCCCCTGGTTCAGCAGATAGCCCGCGCCTACATAGCCGATCCCGGAAGGATCTACTTTTATTCCTTCCATTATCTGCGCATTACCGTTCATTTCCTTTGCCTTCGGCGTAAACTTAATTTTTAGTTTTTTCTGTACGAAAGAGTGCGTTCCCGAACTGCTTTGACGCCCATAGATATTAATCGGAATATCCCTGCCGGTGATGGATTGCCAATTGGTAATTTCACCAGAAAAAATCTTCGCGAGCGTGGGTACATCGATGTCTTCAAGCGGGATATTGCTGTTCACTACAAATGCGGTGGCATCTTCCGCGAATACATTGGTTACGATTTCTATACCCTTTTCCTTAAACATTCGTTCCTCATCATCGGATAGGGGCCGGGAAGAGTTTGCAATATCAGTCTGGCCGTTGATTAGGGAAGCTATTCCCATCCCGGAACCGCCGCCGGAAACCGCAAGACTATAATCCTGATTCTTCTCCCGGAATTTTTCGGCAAGCTCTACAGTGAGGTTTACTTCTGTGTCGGAGCCCTTTATCTTTACAGGCTTCTCGCCGTACCCGCAGGACAGCATTACCGAAGCTGAAAAAAGTAGCCAAACCTTCCTTACTTTCATGCCGAGATTTTAGTGCCCAAATATAAGAAGCCTTTTTTTATTCAATGTTAACGAATTGTTAATTCCACCAATAAAAAATCGGAATTTAATTTTTTAAAAAAAACGCACCAAAAAGTGCGCTTTCAATTTCAAACTTTGAACTTTAAACACTGATTTACATTGCCCGCATTTCAAAGCTCATACTTTCCACCACTTTCAGAATTGCTTCCACCGTATCCATCGATGTAAGGCACGGCACGCCGTTTTCCACGGACATCCGCCGAATCTGGAAGCCGTCCCTTTCAGCCTGCTTGCCTTTCGTAGTGGTATTCACCAAATATTGAACCTTCCCCTTCTGAATGAGGTTGAGCAAATTCTCCTCCGGATTTTCCGTGATTTTATAGCCGATTTTCACCGGAATGCCCTTCTCGCTGAAAAATTTCGCCGTGCCTTCCGTAGCCCAGATTTTAAACCCAACATCGTGGAACCTCTGTGCAAATTCCGCGGCTTCCTCCTTGTGCTTATCAGCCACGGTGAAAAGTATCGAGCCAAATAGCGGCAGCTTCCTTCCGGCAGCAATGAAGCCTTTGTACAAGGCCTTCTCCAGCGTCTGATCTTTACCCATCACTTCTCCGGTGGATTTCATTTCCGGACCGAGCGAAGTATCCACCTTCGTTAATTTCGAGAACGAGAACACCGGCACTTTCACGAACACGCCGCTTTTCTGCGGCACCAGTCCGTTTTCCCAGCCAAGCTCTTTCAGGTTTTTTCCGAGGATGGCCTTCGTTGCCAAGTTAGCCATCGGAACATCCGTGATTTTTGATAAAAACGGCACCGTTCTGGAACTTCGCGGGTTCACCTCAATCACATAAACCTGGTTCTCAAACAGCACATACTGTATGTTCATCAGTCCGATGACATTCAGTCCGCGTGCTAATTTTTCCGTGTATTCCACAAGCTGTGCCAGGCATTTTTCATTGATATTCTGCGGCGGATAAACCGCGATGGAATCGCCGGAATGCACACCCGCTCTTTCGATGTGCTCCATAATTCCAGGAATTACCACCGTTTCTCCATCGCAGATTGCATCTACTTCTACTTCCTTGCCCACCATATATTTGTCCACCAGCACCGGTTTTTCCGGGTCCACTTCCACGGCGTGCTCCATATAGTACGCCAGTTCGTCCTCGTTGTAAACAATCTCCATCGCCCTTCCTCCCAAAACATAAGACGGCCGAACCAGCACAGGATAGCCGATTTCGTTGGCAATTTTTATCGCCTCTTCTTTCGAGAAAGAAGTCTTGCCCTTTGGCTGCGGAATTCCCAGTTCTTGAAGAGATTTCTCGAATTTATCGCGGTTTTCCGCCCTGTCCAAATCTTCGAGCGATGTACCCAAAATCTGCACACCGTGTGCCGCCAGTTTATCGGCAAGGTTAATGGCAGTCTGCCCGCCGAATTGTACGATGACGCCCTTTGGTTTCTCCAGTTCCACGATGTTCATCACATCTTCCTCCGTCAAAGGCTCGAAGTAAAGTTTGTCTGAAATCGAAAAATCGGTGGACACGGTTTCCGGATTATTGTTGATGATAATCGCCTCATAGCCCAGCTCTTTGATCGCCCAGACGCAATGCACCGTGGCATAATCAAACTCCACACCCTGCCCAATTCTTATCGGCCCGGAACCAAGCACGATGATTTTCTCTTTGTCGGTAACGATGCTCTCGTTTTCCTCTTCGTAAGTGCCGTAGAAATAAGGCGTTTCGCTCTCAAATTCCGCAGCGCAGGTATCCACCATTTTGTAAACCGGCATTATGCCGTGCCGCTTCCTGAACTCGAAAACTTCCTTTTGCGAAACTTCCCAGAAGTGCGCAATATTCAAATCGGCAAAGCCTAATTTTTTGGCTTCGCGAATTAATTCAATCTGCTCATTTTCGTCAAGATTTTTAAGTTCGGAAAGCTTCTGCTCAAAATCTACCAGCTTTTTGATTTTCCAGATGAAAAACTTGTCAATCTTGCTCCATTCCACGATTTGCTGCCAATCGAAGCCGCGGCGCAAGGCATCACCAATGATGAACAGCCTTTCGTCATCTGCCGTTTTGATGCGCCTTTCCACTTCTTCCGGATTTTGGAAAAGGGCTTCCGCCTGTTTAGATTTCAAGCCTAAATGCCTTAGCCCAGTTTCTAGCGACCGAATGGCTTTCTGTAGGGATTCCTCGAAATTTCTTCCAATCGCCATCACCTCACCCGTTGCCTTCATTTGTGTGGAAAGCCTGCGGTCTGCCGTTTCAAATTTGTCGAAAGGAAAGCGCGGGAACTTCGTCACCACATAATCGAGCGCCGGTTCAAAGCAGGCGTAGGTTTTTCCGGTTACAGGATTCAGGATTTCGTCGAGCGTTAATCCCACAGCGATTTTCGCCGCGATTTTCGCAATCGGGTAGCCGGTGGCCTTGCTTGCCAAAGCTGATGAGCGCGAAACTCTTGGGTTCACTTCGATGACATAGTATTTGAAAGAGTACGGATCCAGGGCCAGCTGAACATTGCAGCCGCCCTGAATTCCAAGTGCCCGAATGATTTTCAGCGAAGCATTGCGCAGCATCTGATATTCCCTGTCCGAAAGCGTTTGAGATGGCGCCACCACGATGGAATCTCCCGTGTGAATGCCCACCGGATCGATGTTTTCCATATTGCAAACCACGATGGCATTATCGTTCGCATCCCGCATTACTTCGTACTCTATTTCCTTGTAGCCTGCGATGGATTTTTCGATAAGGCACTGTGTCACTGGTGAATGTTTCAGGCCAAGCTCTGCAATTTCGCGCAGTTCCGCTTCGTTCGAGGCTATGCCACCGCCAGTCCCCCCCATCGTAAACGCAGGGCGCACAATCACCGGATAGCCGATGTTCTGGGCAAATTCCAGCGCACCTTCCACGGTGTTCACGATGTCAGAATCGGGCACAGGTTCGCCGAGCTCGTTCATCAGCGCACGGAACAAATCGCGGTCTTCCGCCTGATTAATCGCCGATAGTTTCGTGCCGAGAACTTCCACGCCGTATTCATCCAGGATGCCGGAATTCTGCAGTTCCACCGCCATATTCAGTCCGGTTTGTCCGCCAAGTGTCGGCAGCAAAGCATCGGGCCTTTCTTTGCGGATAATCTGGCTTACGAACGGCAACGAAATCGGCTCGATGTATACTTTATCGGCGATTTCCACATCAGTCATTATCGTTGCTGGATTGCTGTTAATGAGTATCACGCGGTATCCTTCTTCCTTCAGGGAAAGGCAGGCCTGCGTGCCGGCATAATCAAATTCGGCAGCCTGCCCAATGATTATCGGCCCGGAACCTATTACCAAAATGGTTTTTATGTCTGTGCGTTTCATTTTTTTAGATTTGAGATTTGAGAACCAAGATTTTACAGCAGGTTGTTTTTAAATTTGTAAATCATTTTCTGAATTTCAATTAAATCTGAAAGCAATTTATCCACGCAATCTTCGTTCAATAATTGTAATTCCTTTGCTAAAATTAATTGTGTTTGAAGTTCAAAAGCAGAGCCCATCGCAATACCAAGAAAGTGATTGAATTCCTTGTTGTTGTTTCTGCCGCTCCCTTCTGCAATGTTTGAAGGTATTGAAACCGAGTTTCTCTTCATCTGAGAAATTAGCCCATACTTTTCTTCAGCAGAAATATTGTCACAGTTCAGGTAAATTTCTTTTGCCAAATTGATTGATTTCTGCCAAAAAAGTAACCTCTCGAAATTATGCATATCTATAATCTTGGTTCTCGAATCTCGGTTCTCGGTTCCTAAACTCCGCCATCATCTCAATAAACTCATCAAACAAATAATTCCCATCTTCAGGGCCTGGGCTTGCTTCAGGGTGGTACTGCACGGAAAAGCACGGGTGAATCTTGTGCCGCACGCCTTCGTTCGTTCTGTCATTCAGCGCGATGTGCGTTTCTTCCAGGTCGGTAGTTTTCAGGCTTTCCTGATCCACCGCATAGCCGTGGTTTTGTGATGTGATGATCACCTTGTTCGTCCTTAAATCCAGCACGGGATGATTGCCGCCACGATGACCGAATTTTAGCTTGAAAGTTTTCGCGCCGCAAGCCAATGAAATCAGCTGATGACCAAGGCAAATGCCGAAAATTGGCACCTTGCCCAAAATTCCGCGGATCATTTCCTGTGCCGTTCCCACATCTTCCGGATTTCCCGGGCCGTTCGTCAGCATCACACCATCCGGTGCCAAAAGCAGGATGTCTTCCGCCGAAATTTGGTGGCCTACTACCGTTACATCGCAATCCCGGCGGTTTAGTTCGCGCAGGATGCCGTTCTTCGAGCCGAAATCTACCAACACTACTTTGAAACCGCGACCAGGACTTGCATAGGTGCCTTTTGTGGAAACCGCCGCCACTTGATTATTTGGCAAAACTGCAGATTTCAGTTCCGCTAAAACCTGCTGTTCATCGGCATCGGCATTCACGATTTTCCCTTTCACGGTGCCGCTGCTGCGCAGAATTTTCGTCAGCCTTCTTGTATCCACCCCGGAAATTCCGCTAAGGCCTTTTTTTTCAAAAAATTCCTGTACGCTCAGTTGGCTACGGAAATTGGACGGAAAATCGCAGAGCTCCTTCACCACAAGGCCTTTGATGGCAGGCTCGATGGATTCGTAATCATCACGGTTGATGCCGTAGTTTCCAATCAGCGGATAAGTCATACAAATGATTTGCCCGAAGTACGAAGGATCGGACACAACTTCCTGATAACCAGTCATTCCCGTATTGAAAACCACTTCGCCAAGCGTATCATTTTCTGCACCGAAACCTTCACCGTGGAAGATTTCGCCCGTTTCTAATATGAGTTTCTTTTTCATTTTAATAGACATAAGATTTTGGAGCCAAGAGCCAGTACTTCGTTGGTTTTGTTACTTTTTGAGTTTATTCTAAATCGTAATTTTCGTTACTTTATCTTGATTCTTGGCTCTTGTTTCCTGGCTCTATTTAAAATCGCCATTCTTGCAAACACACCATTTTTCATTTGTTTAAAAATTCTCGAGCGTTCGCATTCCACCAAATCGCTGTCGATTTCCACGCCACGATTTATTGGCGCAGGATGCATTATGATTGCATTTGGTTTCATCCTTTTTTCGCGCGCTTTCGTCAGGCCATATTTTTCCAGATAATCTTCCACGGAAAATGCCGATGCTTCGGAATGCCTTTCGTGCTGTATTCTCAGCAGCATCAGCACATCCACTTCAGGTAGCAGCTCATCTATTGTCCGGAAATTTTTCAAATCGCCAGCAAACCATTCTTCCGGACCGGAAAAGTAAACTTCCGCACCCAATTTTCCCAAAGCTTCCGCCGCAGAATTGGCAACTCTGGAATGTTTCACATCGCCACAAATTCCGACCTTGAGCCCTTCGAATTTTCCGAATTCCTGATAAATCGTAAGCAAATCCAGCATCGTTTGAGATGGATGATTTCCCGTGCCATCACCACCGTTAATTATCGGAATATCAATGCCTTGCAGGTTTTTCCAATACTCATTCTCGCTGTGCCGAATCACCACCAAATCAATCCCGATGCTTTCCAAAGTTTTCACGGTATCGTACAGCGTTTCGCCCTTTTTCACTGAAGAATGCTCCACCTCGAATGGCACCACCTGCATTCCCAATTTTCTTTCGGCAACTTCAAAGCTGATCTTCGTTCTCGTTGAATTTTCAAAAAAAAGATTGGCCACGAAAACTTCACCCTGAACCTTCGCCGTTTTTCCATCGGAAAACGCGATGGCTTCGTCCAAAATCTGCAGTAGCCCTTCTTTGCTAAAATCCTGTATCGTGAGCATTTTCTAAGTTTTTAGGCAAAAAAAAACGAAGTCTGAAACTTCGTAACAAGGAAACAATTCATCACCGAAAACATCAGCGCTGCTGATTAACCGAAAAAAAACCAATGAATTTTTGCGCGTTTCCATTGGGATGCAAAGATAATAAAAATCATTAATTTAAAATTGCTTCCTGTCTGAGTTTTTGTCTAAATTCACATAAAATTTAAAGTAATGATGTGGCTCCATAAAACCAAGACTTTGCTTGGATTTCTAACGCTCAGTAGTTCAGTCATTTATGCGCAGAAAGACAGCATTGAAAATCGCCAATTCGTAAACGAAGAATTGCTGAAACGCATTGAGGAACTTGAAAACAAGCAGAATCCGAAGAAGACTTCAGTGGTTGATTTTTACGGTTTCATCCGCACGGATTTTTCCTACGACAGCCGGCAGGTAGCCTACACGCGGGAATACTTGATGAACCTCTACCCTCTGGACGAAAAACTAGATGCCAATGGTGATGATATAAATGCCAGCGGCGGGAGCAATTTCCTCGCGATCGGCACCCGGCTCGGCGCAAGGGTGAGCGGTCCGGAAATCTGGGGTGCGAAATCATATGCATTGGCGGAGGCGGATTTTGTGGGGAATACGGAGATCAACCGCGCCTCGGGCGGCTCCGGCACCATCGGGATGCTGCGGCTGCGCCAGGCACATTTTACGCTTGCCTGGCAAAAAACTTCGCTGAATGTTGGGCAGTCGTGGTACCCGGCGGTGATTCCCGAAGTGATGCCAAGCGTCGCCGATTTTAATGCCGGCGTGATGTTCACGCCCTTCGGATGGGGCACGCAGATCCGTGTAAATCATCAGTTTAACACAAACATCACCGCGAGCATCACCGCCTACAAGGATCGGGAATTCCCGACGGCTACGGCTGGGGGCGCGTATACCAATTCAGCGAGTTTAAATTCTTCCATCCCGATTTTTAACGCTCAGATACAATTCAAAAATGAGCACATCATCACAGGAATCGGCGGTGAATATCAGTCGCTAAAACCCGTAACAGAATCCAACAATCTGAAAAGCAGCAACAAGGTAAATGCGGGTGCGGGATATGCTTACTTCCGGTATTCCGACAGTAAATTTATAGGGAAATTTTACGGAATGCACGGCGGAAATCTTCACCATTATGTGATGAACAGCGGCTTTGGAGGATACCTTTCCGATGACGGGACGGAGGCTTACAAGCCAGTACGAACGACCTCCCTGTGGACAGATTTTTCAGCCGGCAACGCCAAGATCACTCCCGGAATATTTTTTGGATATACGAAAAACCACGGCGCCGGCGGCGACATCAGCAATCTTTATATGCGGGGTGGGGATGCAAGGCGAGTTCTTGACAATGTATGGCGGGCATCCGGCAGAGTGGAATTTAAACAAAATAAATTTAATTTAGCGCCGGAAGTAGAATATACTGCTGCAAAGTGGGCAGATACCGACAGCAACGGCGCGGCTGGCGGCAACGGGAAGTCCGTAGGAAGCTTGAGAATACTCGCCAGAGCCATCTACTCATTTTAGCCAGAAGGAAAATATCAGAGATGACAGAAATCGACATAGAAAAAGAAAACAAGGAGATAGCCGCCAGATATAAAGACCTGATTACCAATACCTACCGCGAGCTGAATGAGGAACACAACCGCCTGATCCGCAAGGCATTTGATGTGGCGCTGGATGCCCACAAGGAACAGCGGCGAAAGAGCGGGGAGCCCTACATCTACCACCCTATCGCGGTGGCGAAAATCGTGGCGGACGAGATCGGGCTCGGGGCTACATCCATAGCCTCTGCCCTGCTGCACGATGTAATAGAAGATTCTGAGTACACCTACGAAGACATCGAGAATATTTTTGGGAAAAAAATCGCGGATATAGTGCAAGGGCTTACCAAAATTTCCGTGATTAACCAGCAGAATGTCTCTGCGCAATCAGAAAACTATAGGAAACTACTTTTTACACTTTCGGAAGATTTCAGGGTAATCCTTATCAAAATCGCAGACCGGCTACACAATATGCGGACGCTGGAAAGTATGCGCCCGGACAAGCAGAAGAAAATCGCCTCGGAAACGGTGTACATCTACGCTCCGCTGGCGCACCGCTTTGGTCTTTACAATATAAAATCCGAACTGGAGGACCTCTCACTGAAGTACAACAATCCCGAAGTTTACAATGACATCTGCCAGAAGCTGGAACTGGAGCAGGAGCAGCGGGAGCGGTATGTGCAGGAATTTACGACAGAAGTATCCCACAGGCTTGAGGAGGAAGGGCTGAATTTCAAGATAAAGGGAAGGGCAAAAGCTATCTCCTCAATCTATCGCAAAATGCTGAAACAGGGCGTAAGTTTCGAGGAAGTTTTTGATAATTATGCGATAAGGATTATTTATAAATCCGACCAAAAAAATGAAAAATTCTTAGCCTGGAAAATCTACTCCATTATTACAGACATCTACCACAGCAATCCTGCGCGGATGCGCGACTGGATCTCCCAGCCGCGATCCACGGGATACGAAAGCCTCCACCTTACGGTGCTGGGGCCCGATAAAAAATGGATCGAGGTGCAGATCCGCTCTGAAAGGATGGATGATATTGCGGAGAAAGGCGTAGCGGCGCATTACAAATATAAGGAGGGCTACAACAAAAATCCCAACCAGGATATAGATGATAAGAACTTTGAGAAATGGCTGTCAGAAATAAGGGATGTTCTTGAAAATCAATCTATTACATCCACTTCAGAGCTTCTGGACAACATTAAGATGAACCTTTACTCCAAGGAGGTTTTCGTTTTTACCCCAAAGGGAGAAATCAAAATTTTACCGAAAGGATCCACCGCGCTGGATTTCGCCTTCTCCGTTCATACCGACCTGGGAATGAAGTGTGTAGGCGCGAAAATCAACGGGAAGCTGATGCCCATTTCCTATGTTCTGAAAAACGGTGAGCAGGTGGAAATCATCTCCTCCGCCAATCAGAAACCCAAGCAGGACTGGCTGGAGGTGGTGGGCACATCCAAAGCCAAAGCCAAGATAAAAGCCTACATGAATCACGAAAAAAGCAGGCTTTCCAGGGAGGGTAAGGATATTCTGCAGAGAAAGATGCGCTCTGCTAAGCTGAATTTTAATGAAGAAGAAATCAACGGGCTCCAGAGGTTTTTAGGATTGAAAAATTCTCAGGAATTGTTTTTAAAATTTGAAAATAATACATTCGACAGTGGTGATCTGAAACGCTATGCCGACAGTAAGAGCGGGCTGAACCGTTTCCTTTCAAGATTCCGAAAAAAGGAAATAAAAACCGACGAGGAACATCTGGCGCCAAAAACAACATTGGATACCATAGTGTTCGGGAAGGATGAGGAAAAACTGAATTACAGCTTCGCGAAGTGCTGCAATGTGCTCCCCGGTGATAAGATTTTTGGATTTATTACCATTTCCGAAGGGATTAAGGTGCATAATGACAACTGCCCGAACGCGATTAATCTCCGCGCGCAGTACGATTACCGCGTGATTCCCGCCAGGTGGGTGAATGCGGAGAGCTTTAAAAACCGCGTGAAAATAGAGGTGGAAGGTATTGACAGAATCGGCATCATTAGTGATATTTCCGAAATCATTTCGAGAAGTATGAATATGGATATGAAAGGGATGACCATCAATTCGGACGACAGCATTTTTCTCGGCACCATCATACTTGAGGCAAAAAGTAAAGATCAGCTGGAAAACACGCTGCAGCAGCTGAAAAAAATCAAGGGTATTTCTAAAGTTAGAAGAATTTAACTTAAATTTGAAGCATGAATTTAACCAAATATTTTACTAATTTCCTTAAAAGCTCCCAGGCAGGCGGCATATTATTGATGATCTGCGTGGCCGTCTCGATGCTCATTGCAAACTCACAATTTGCTGAACCGTTCCAAAACCTGATAGATACAGAAATTGGGTCCGAGGCACTGCATTTGAGATACCCTCTGTCAGTCTGGATCAATGACGGGCTGATGGCGATATTCTTCCTGCTGGTAGGTCTGGAAATAAAGCGGGAATTTTTAGAAGGCGAGCTTTCCTCGTTCAAGAGTGCCTCGCTTCCAGTTTTTGCTGCGGTGGGCGGGATAATAGTCCCGGCATTAATATATTTCGCACTAAACCACGGCACTGAATATGCCTCGGGCTGGGCAATACCGATGGCTACGGACATCGCCTTCTCCCTTGCGGTGATTTCCATGCTCGGCAGCCGTGTGCCGCCGGCGGTGAAGATTTTCCTTGCCGCACTCGCCATTGTGGATGATTTGGGCGCTATACTTGTGATCGCGCTCTTCTACTCCGACAGCCTAGAATGGACATATCTTCTTATAGCCTTCGGAATCGTGCTTCTCCTTGCGGTTCTGAACTATTTTAAAGTGAAAAACCTGGCGCTGTATCTTATACCGGGTGCCTTTCTTTGGTATTTTATGCACCACTCCGGCATCCACGCCACCATTGCGGGTGTGCTGCTCGCATTTACCATCCCAACAAATGAATCTGATACGGTAACCTCCCCTCTGGAAAAACTGGAGCACGCACTGGGGAAACCTGTTAATTTCTTCATAATGCCGGTTTTTGCCCTTGCTAATACCAATATTACTCTTCAGCCAGAGATGGTGGAAGCGCTCTTCACCCGTTTTGGTCTCGGGATACTTCTCGGCCTGTGCGTGGGTAAGGTTTTAGGGATAAATCTATTCTCTTGGCTTGCTATTAAACTGAAAATCAGCGATATGCCTGCGGATAGTTCCTGGAAGGATATGATTGGCGCGGGGATGCTCGCCGGGATTGGCTTTACGATGTCGATCTTCATCGCTCTACTCTCCTTCAGCGAGCCCCTTTATCAGGAAGAGGCGAAGTTTACCGTTTTGCTGGCATCAATCCTTTCCGGTATTATCGGTTTCCTCATCCTGCGCTCCGGGACGGGAGCTAGGGCTCGGGAGTAGCAGGATCGGAATGCTCGATTTTTACCTTAGTGTTCTTCATCTTCCGTACGGAAAGGTTCAGCTCGTTTCCGAGGAGAATGATAATGATGTTTAAATTTACCCAGACCATCAGCGCTATCATAGTCCCGATGGAGCCGTAGAGTACATTGTAGCGTGCGAAATTTTTGAGAAAAATTGCGAAAAGATAAGTTACAAGCATAAAGAGAACCGTGGTGAGAAGCGCCCCTGGCAATGCGTGTACCCAGCGATGGATCCTCTCCGTCCCAAGCCAGTAAAAACCTGATAGCAGAAGGAAGTAAAACAGGGGGAAGGATACAAAGCTTATGATCGCTGTTAGGTTTTCTGCAATCCACGAAAGATTTTTTTCCGAATTTAGCAGTTTTGTAACCACCTCAGCATAATAAATCCCGAGAATCGAAAGAATTAAAGCAGCAATAAATAAGCTGGTAATAAGCAGGGACACAGAGTAGTCCTTTATGAAGGAACGCCTTACTCGGTTATGATTAAAGCCGTCAACCAGCTGGTGCGTCCCGTTCGTCGCGAAGATAAGGGAGAACAAAACGGTAAGCGGGCTTAGGTTTTCTATATTCGGGATGAAAGTTTCCACAATGTAGCTGCGCACCTGTCCATACACATTTTCTGGGAGAATATTGCTGAGCAAAACCGTGAGGATATATTCCTGAAGTTCCTCATAATGAGGAAGATAGGGCAAAAGAGAGAGAAGAAATAAAATCAGCGGAAAAAGGCTCATAAAAAAAGCCCAGGAAATCCCGGCTGCCATCTTGCCAATTTTAATATCTGAAATCCCGCCGCTATAAATTCTGAAAAACTCTGCGAATGAAATACCGAAGGCGGGCACAGGTGTACTTTCCAAGAATTCTTTTGTTTTCGAAATAAATTGAGGAGTTTTCAATCCTGAAGTATAATTTTGCGGCCAAAGATACTAAAATGCGCATCAAACTTCTGTGCGTGGGCAAAACTGATGACCCACGCCTCCGGGAATTGATAACATACTACACAGCCCGCCTGCCGCGCCATTGGAATTTTGAACTCACGGAAATTCCCGATGTGAAAAATGCGGGTCATCTTTCTGTCGAAAATTTGAAAAAGGAAGAAGCAAAACTTTTCCTGCAACATATTGATTCAGCGGACTTTACGATCTTGCTTGATGAAAAGGGCAAGCAATACACAAGCCGAGAATTTTCACAGAAGATTTTATCGTGGCAGAATACTTCTTTGAAAAAAGTCAACTTTCTGATTGGCGGTGCCTACGGTTTCTCAGACGAAATTTATGCTATGGCAGCTGAAAAATTGTCGCTCTCAAAAATGACCTTCACGCATCAGATGATACGGCTCTTTTTTGTGGAGCAGCTATACCGAGCCGATCAAATTTTGCGAGGCAAGCCCTATCACAATGATTGAATTCCGCGGAATTTCTTAATTTTGCAAACGCAAGGCCTCATAGTTCAACGGATAGAATAGAAGTTTCCTAAACTTTAGATCCAAGTTCGATTCTTGGTGAGGCTACAAACTCGCAACAAGACGCTACCAAACAATAGCGTCTTTTTTATTACAATCCCTTTATTCATAAAGAAAATAAAAAAATAGAAAATAAAAAAGAATATATTAAGTCGAAAAATTTTGATTTTTTTTTTTGAACTAGCTTCTTTAGGAGCAATGAGGCGAAGGCTGGAGCGAACGCACCGTAGATGGCATTCTAAGCAAACTTGTACCGGATTATTTGGAGAAGCCCAAGGATGGATTTTTATAGGAAACTATGAAAAAATATAAGGCAAAATTATTATCTTTGGAAATTTCGGAATTATTTTCATTGGGTATGCAGCTTTTTAGAGAAGTTGAAGAAAAATTTACCTTTTACAAATGTCTTGTTGAAGGAAAAAAAATTATTACTGAAGGCACTGTTAGCATTATTAATCCAAGCAATAACTATGCAGAATTGGAATCCACCACTATCGTTGCTCCCGAATCAGATGATTTACAAGATATTTCATTGCTAATTACAGTTAGTAAAAGAAACCACGGTAATTACAAAGACAGGTTCTGATATTGTACCATGGAGCCGCAAAAAAGGACTAATTTCAATTTTTAACAAATTTTCAAGTTTGAATTTATGATACAGGACATACTCGCTAACAACGACAATATACATAGCAACGACAAGCAGATGGCGATGCTGAAAGAGCATTTCCCAGCCTGTTTCTCCAAAGACGGTGCGTTTGATATAGAACGCTTTAAGGAAGAAATAAAGGATAAAACCGACATCACCGCCGAAGGCTACGAACTGAAATTTCTGGGAAAATCCTACGCCAAACTGTTAGCATCTACAGAAACTACCACCGTAATAGTACCGGATGAGGAACACAACCAAAAGCCCGAAAACAAAAACAGCGAAAACATCTACATCAGCGGGGATAATCTTGACGGGCTGAAACACCTGCTGCACTCTTACCAGAAGAAGATAAAATGCATCTATATAGACCCGCCTTACAATACCGGTTCGGATGGTTTTGTGTACAACGATTCTTTTAACTACACCTCGGAGGAACTGCAGGAAAAACTGAGCATTGGCGAAAAAGAAGCCCAGCGCATTCTGGACCTTACCAAGAGAGGTTCTGCCTCGCACTCTGCATGGCTCATGTTTATGTACCCGCGTTTGCTTTTGGCAAGGGATTTAATGACGGACGACGGCGTTATTTTTATTTCCATTGATGATAACGAACAGGCCAACCTGAAACTGCTTTGCGATGATATTTTTGGGGAGGAGAATTTTATAGCAACTTATAAGTGGAATAAAACTTCCACGCCTCCCGCACTTTCAGATAAGGTTAGAGGAAAATATGAATATATTTTATGTTTTGAAAAAAAACGAAATTCAATAAAGTATTCAGGCGGTATTATTGAAGGCGGTGATATGCCATTATTAAATGAGGGAAACCCTATAAAAGAAATAAAATTTAATAAAGATGCGGTGATATTTAAAATTGATGGAAGGTTTCAAAAAGGGAAATATGATCGTGTTATATTAAAAAATGATATAATAATTAAAAATGGCAAATCAGATGTTGATATAGTTTTAGAAGGTCCTTTTAAATGGTCGCAAGAAACTGTTATTAATGAAACAAATGAAGGAACAATATTTTTTATAAAGACAAATAAATTTGCAATTAGATATGCGAGAGAAGGAGAAAGGATAAAAAGACCTTCTGATGTAATTTCTAAAGTTGAATGCGAAGTTGGTACTAATGAAGATGGTGCGAAGGAATTGAATATCCTATTTAATGAAAGAATATTTGAGTATCCAAAAACAATTTCACTCATTAGTTATCTTATTAACTTTAATGCTATTACGTCAAGCGATAATATTGTTCTTGATTTTTTCTCTGGCTCCGCTTCAACAGCCCACGCTGTTTTAAAGCTAAATGCGGAGGATGGGGGTAACAGAAAATTTATCGCCGTGCAATTGCCGGAAGTGTTAAACGACAGAGATGATTCTCAAAAGAATGCTTATAATTTCCTAAAAGAAAACAAATACCCAACAACATTAGACTATATCGGCATTGAAAGAATAAAACGGGCAGCGGCTAAAATAAAAGAAGAAAATCCGGACAAAGCATTGGATTTAGGTTTCAAGCATTTCACTCTACAAGAGCCTGAGCAGAATACCCTGGATAAACTGGAGCGTTTTGATAAGTCTGCACTAATTGCAGATACCACCGTGCTGGATGATTTTGGCGCAGAAACAGTACTGGCCACCTGGCTAAATGATGACGGCTACGGTCTTACGGCTACTGCTGAAGAAACAGATCTGGCAGGCTACAAAGCCTATTACAAAGACAAGCACCTGTACTTCATCTATCCGGGCTTTACGCAGGAAGCCTTGCAGGCACTCATCACCAGGTTTGATACAGACGGCAGTTTCAACCCAGAAAACATTGTGCTGTTTGGCTACAGTTTCCCGGATTGGTCGGTAAACGAAATGCTGGAGAAAAATCTAAAAATACTGAACGATTCGGAGAAGAATCTGAAGATTAATTACGCAGTAAGATATTAGTTATGGAATTGATTTTAAAAAACGGTCTAGAACATCAGGTGAAAGGTTTCACGGCTATTGCAGATGTCTTTACGGAAGATAGTTTCAGCAGAAATAATTTCTATTACGAGAATCCTTCTCTTATCCGTGATAAGGAACAACTGGCAGAAAACATCAAAATTGTTCAGAAAAGAAATGAAATTCCGAAAGAATACCGTGCGCAAAATGGAATTGGCAATCACCTGAATCTGGATATCAAGATGGAAACAGGCACAGGTAAAACCTATGTTTATACCTCTGCTATTTATGAACTGCACAAAAGATTTAAGATAAACAAGTTTATCATTGTAGTGCCAACCTTAGCGATAAAGGCAGGTACAAAACAGTTTATAGAAGACCCTTATGCCAAACGGCATTTTAGAGATGTTTGCGGTTATGGTTCGGAAATAGAATTGCTCACCCTGGAAGCCGCCAAAAAAAAGAAAGGCAAACAGTATTTTCCAAGTGTGGTGAGGGAATTTGTAACAGGTTCCAGCCAAAACACCAATAAAATTTATGTACTGCTCACGAATATGTCTTTGCTCACAGGTTCCAATATGCTTACCCGTGATGATTATGATTACGGCGTGGAAGGTTTCTATCGTCCTGTAGATGCGTTACGGGCAACAAAGCCATTTGTAATCATAGATGAACCACACCGATTTAGTAAAACACAGAAAGCATTTCAGTTTATAGAGAATGAATTTCAGCCACAGGCACTGATTCGTTTCGGTGCAACATTCCCGCAAGTTACAACAGGCAGAGGTGCAAATAAAATCACAAAAAGTGACTATCAAAACCTGCTGTATGACTTAAATGCGTATCAATCATTCAACCAAAACCTGATAAAAGGAATTGCTAAAGAACACTTTGAACCCATTTCCAAAAAAGAAAGCAAAATAAAGATTCTGTCTGTTGAAAGTAAATCTTCCGCAAGATTACAATTCATCGAAAAGGACAGGCCAAATAGATCTTTTACTCTATCAAAAGGCGATAGTTTAGGCATCATTTCTCAGGAGTTAGAAGGTATTGTTATTGATGCTGTAGGTACTAATTTTATTGAACTGTCTAACGGGCAGACTAAATTTTCAGGCGAAGAATTTACGACAGACATCTATTCAGAATCCTATCAGGAATCTATGCTGCGGTTGGCATTAGACCGCCATTTTGAGATAGAAAGACGCAATTTTGACCGAAGGTTTAAGATTAAAACATTAGCCCTGTTTTTTATAGATGATATTTATTCCTACAGAACAGACGAAAAAACAGATAAGCAGCCTTATCTGAAAGAAACCTTTGAACGGCTGTTAATTGAAAAAATTGATAGTTTGCTGCCTGCATTGGCAGAACAGGAAAATGAGTATAAAGAATATCTATTAGCAACCAAAGCAAATCCTGGAGCCTCGCACGCTGGGTATTTCGCTCAAGACAATTCTAATTCTGACGAAGCCATTGCGGCAGAGGTCAGCGAAATATTGTTTGAGAAGAAGAAACTGCTTTCAATAAAACATCCTGATGGCACTTTAAATACCCGCCGCTTTTTATTTTCAAAATGGACACTGAAAGAAGGTTGGGATAATCCAAATGTATTTACCATTGCAAAACTTCGTTCAAGCGGCAGCGAGAGCAGCAAGATTCAGGAAGTAGGCAGAGGGTTAAGACTGCCGGTGGATGAGCACGGCAACCGTATCTCCAATGAGGAATTTAAACTCAACTATATCATTGATTTTACCGAGGCAGATTTTGCCAGAAAACTCATTGATGAGATTAATAAAGAACTTCCAAAAGGGTTTGCAATAACAGAAAATAAATTAGATGAAGTGGCAAAAAAACTTTCAGTAGATGCAGATGATTTATTTATTGAGTTAATTACTAAAAAATACATCGATAGAAATTACAATGTTAATGCAGAAAATTTAGATAAATTCTTTGAAGAATATCCGGATTTTACCATTGGCTTAAATTCAGGAAAAGTAGAAGACCGCAATAAGAAAACAGATAAAAAAATAAAAATCCGAAAAGACGTTTATGAAGAACTGAAAACATTGTGGGAAGCCATTAATCAGAAATACATTTTGTACTATGACCGTATTGAAGATTGCGGCTATTTAAAAGACGAATTGCTTAAAATCTTTCAGCAGGGTGTCTTTGCGGATGTTTACATGTCCAGTAAAAGAGAAGATGTAAGAATGAATGGTGAAGGTGCAATGATTGTGGGTGAAGATTCAGGCATGCAATATCTGATAAAAAAGCCGATACCATATTCTGATTTTCTGAAAAGGATAAACAGACAAACCAATATCCCAATCCAACTGTTGCACGAAACACTTTCCGAATACGCTTCAACAAACAATATTGATAACGACAAAATAAATGACATTAGTGCAGCTAATTTTGTTAAAGCATTCGTTGAATGGAAAAACACCCACCTGGAAGGCAGGTTCAGTTATTCAAAAGGCAATATAAAACCAAGAGAAACTGCTTTGACATATAGCGATGGCTCACCAAAAGAGGAAATTGCACAGGGAAGAATCGGTACAAAATTCATTGATGGTACACCCACTACAAAATATCTTTATGATGTATATGCATATGATTCTCCATTGGAAAAAGAAAATATTTTAGTTGATAATATTGATGAAATTATCGTTTATGGTAAAATACCGAGAAACAGCATTTCGATTCCCACCGTTACTGGTCAAACCTACAGCCCGGACTTTATGTATGTTGTAAAAAAAGCAGACGGTCAAAAAGTTTTGAATATCATAGTTGAGACAAAGGATGTAGAAAATAAAACCGATTTACGGGGAACAGAACACGCTAAAATAGAAAGCGCTAAAAAGTTTTTTGATCAACTTACAATAGACGGTTACAAAGTAGAATTTCACACCCAACTTAATAATAAAAAGATAAGATCTATCATTGATGAGGTTCTTGCATACGATTAAATAAAAGTGTTAAAATAAACCTATAGGTTGATTTTTATGAAAATAATTGATTTATTTGCCCCCATATTTAATGACGCTATAGATGATGAACTCTTAAACTTCATAGACGGCAAACTGTCTCTGTACAACAAACTCACAGAAGACTGCGTGAACAAAGAATTCAAGTGCCTTTGGTTCAATGAAATTTATGATAGGACGGTGAGAGGAATATGAGAAATTCAAAACTAAGTACCTCACAGCTTGACGAACTACAAGAATTAGCCAAAAAGTTAACCAAAAGTTACTCATTAGTTAACCATTAGTTAATCAAAAGTTAGCCATTTTGGTGCAGAAAAAATTGCCGTTTTTCGCATCGGTGGCATCGTGGTGGGCATCCCGAAACGCCAAACAGAAATCCTGATTTCATTGCCGATTTTGTGCGGACGCAATCCTTCGTAGCATCGCGCATTAGATGTCCCCAAAGTTGAGGAAACCTCCGCCCTTTATCTTCGCGTCATTTCCGCAGATGCTGATCCTATCCTTTTTTCTTTGGCGCTGATAGTATGGCAAGCGTTCGAAGCGTTTATTTCCTGCTCAGATTTGTGGGCAAAAATTTGGAATAAACCGCTTCCTAAAACCGTTCAAAACCCCACTAAAATCACAGCCTAAAAAATGTTTAATCTTGTTGCACGTTCTAAAATCCGTTCCAAAATTATTTTATAAATTCATAAATAATTGACTACCAATGTTTTGCAAAGTTAGTTTCGATTCTTGGCGGGGCTACCAAAAAATAAAAAACCGCCGCAAAACTGAGGCGGTTCTTTATTTTTAGCATATCCCTATTGGGTGATTACAATTTTTTTTGTGTATTTCCCGGCGAGATTCTCAGCTTTCAGTATATACACACCTGGCTGTAGTCTTGCCACATCTATCCCATCTTTCAAGTGATCTGTTTGGTCTTGAAGTACCAGTTTTCCAGATGCGTCGAAGATCTTTATATCTGTTTTTCCTGCATACCCCGCTGTAAAGCGAATAGAAATTTTGTCCTTCGCAGGGTTCGGATAAACTGAAAACGATGCCGTAGCGGCGGTATCTGCAGCTGATAATATGCAGCTTTCAGGAAGCGTGAAATCTTCCTTTTGATCGTTCAGTGCTGCCATTACATCCTCCGCGGTATCAGAATTGGGTTGGGTAACACCCGGGTCTGCTTTTACTCCAAGGCCCCTTTTGGCAAAAACCTCCCATATCAAACATTTATTTTCACCTTTTGTGGCAATTTCATCCGCAGCAATAAGCGCATCCCTGCCGGATACGAAGTTCGGATAATTGCCCTGAATCTTCATACCGTCCATCACCAGCTGAAACACGCGCGCGCTTCCGGAGTTTTTATCGGCAAGAACATTGGACTGATACCCGTATTTTTCGGCATATTTCCAATGTAAATCCCAAAGCATAGTACCCCATACAAAACCGATGGCGTGCACATCCGGCACTGTTTTTCCAGCCGCGTTTTTGTAATACATACCGTTTGTCTTGCCATAGGTGAAATTATTAACACTGAAATCCGGGGAATATTTCGCGGGGCGTATTCCGCCACCGTTCACGCCTTCTCCGTTGACATAAGTACCAACCGAGCGGGCTACGGAAGCAGTAGCGCCCGGGCGGTTGGTGAGCATCAGCGTGAAGAAATCAGACCAGCCCTCGCCCATCTGCTCATTGGCATAGGCGGTGCTTAGCGCGCCCACCCCGCTGCCGGTAAGCCGGTTGGAGACGCCGTGCGCATATTCGTGGGCGATGATACCATTGTCAAAATCGCTGTCGCGGTAGATGTAGGTGCTTTTATCATCCTTAATGGTTACATTCACCGGAGATTTTTTCAGCTGCTCCAGGATTGCCGCTCCCTCGCCGGCCTGCACCATCACCGCGGGGATGGTTATTGTATCATCAGAACCGCCCATACCACCCCAGGATCCTGTAGCTGTGTTATAGATCATCACTGCCACGGCTCCTTTATTCTGGGCGTTTTTTACTTTTTCCGTAAAGTTGCACGAGCCCCTTTCTATTAGGGCAATGCTGCCTGATAAATCATTGGTAATTTCTCCGCAGCCATTTTTCGGTTCTGCAGGGACGATGCCGGCGGTAACGCCCTCCGCAGTAAGCGCAGGCCCGAAGCTTGCCGTTTGGGTTACCGGCTTTCTTGTTTTAAAATTCTCCGGGCTGTTATAGAACACTCTGTCTATCTTGGTTGGCGACCAGAGGTACATCTGCATTCTGCCACTGAAGCCATCCCGTGGCGAGGAAAAGTTTGCATTGTTTAACTTGTCAGATGCGCCGTTACCATCCCGGGCTTCCGCCAGTACATGATCCAGCCCCTTCCCTTCCCCTGTGAAGTTGGTGTACTGGAAGTTCCGCGCGCTTTCTGTAAAGCCGAAGCGGTAGGTGATGTCGTGCATCATATTCGTCATATAAAACACATTGGTGATGGCTGCGTCCGCATAGGTGCTGTGGTGCTGATTAAGATCCAGCGGGAAATCAAAAACGCGCTCTGCACCGCCATCTGCGGTAGTCTGCCCCAAGGTAGGGTTTACAGAATCCAGGTCGAGATAAGCGAAAACATTGTTCCCGCGTGCCGTGGTATATTTTCTCCCACCGTCCTCGTGCCAGCCCTTAGGGGATGCTTCCAAATCCCAGGGATTAGTCACCAGCGTTCTTCCGCCGAAGGTGGGCGCCTCTAAAGGTAGCGCAAATACCCGATAGGAAGCACTTTCAGCAGCGAAAAGATTAGATTTCCCGGAGGGCTTATTTTCCGGGAGGATGCGATTTTGAGAATTGTGAAATTCCTGGTGAGCATCTTCATCGGCAAAACTGCAGGAATAAGTAAGGCTGTCTTTCAGGAGGATTTTCCCCGAAGAGGCATCGGCAACAACATTCCACACCTGCCCACTTTTTTCCTCAAATTCAAAATTGTAGGCAAGGACAAGACTGTTTTTTACGGGGAAATACACTTCTTCTGCAAGATTCCCATTATGAATTTTTAGAATATCTCCTTCCTGCAGCTGCATTTTATTCAAAACGGAGGAGTAGGCAGCCTCCTTGGAAATTTTCCTGTTTCGCTGCGCCTCCGTAGGCGTGCCCTTGCTGAAATTCCCGCTAAAATGCGCCACTTCCCCATCTTTTACCACGGCAGAGGCACCGGCGCCGTAAACAGGAATTCCGCCAAATGTCTGCTGCACATACAGCACCGTCCCGCCAAGGCTCTCAGATTTGTCCTGGTTACCGATTTGAAACTGCCTGTTTTCAAGGTTTGAATACCTAAAGTCCTCATTTTTATCAAGATAATTCTGAATAATTTCTGAATAATCCTGAGCTTGAAGCGCAGCACTCAGGAAGAGGGCTGCCACAGCAATTCTGTAATTTCTCTTCATTTTTGTTGAATAATTAAAAGTTTCGTTAAAATGTTCTTATACAAATTTAAATAAAAGTTTCAATCACACAACATTAAAGATTTATTTTACAAAAGGCGGATTTTATCTTCCAATAGTTCAATTTTCTTCTCTTTGTAAAGACTGCCTACAGCTTTTTTAAAATTTTTTTTGCTCATCTGTAATTCATCCTTTATTTCTTCGGGAGAGGATCTATCCGAAAGATATAGCAAGCCGTAGTTTTCTTCCAGTTTTTTAAGGATTTTGGTTTTAAATTCATCTACATTTTCGAAACCCGCCGGCTGCAGAGTTACATCAATCTTGCCGTCCTCACGGATCTCTTTTATGTAGCCTGCCTCCTCCGACAACGGCCTTAGATCTTTATAGACATCAGAGAAATAGATCAGCCCGAGATATTTCTGGTTGATGACCACATTCCAGCCCAGATCCCCCTGTCCAATTATGATGAGCTCCACTTTTTCCCCGCGTCTTAGATTTGGGTTTTTGTATGTGGCATTTCGTTTGAATTTCGCGGTGCCCGTTACCAGGCCGGTATCTTCGTCGAGGTAAACATACACGAGATACTTTCTCCCCTCTACCATTTTCATTTTTTGCTGGGTGTACGGCACGAAGAGGTCTTTTATGATCCCCCAATCGAGGAATGCCCCGCTCGGTAATGTCTGCACGCAGGTCATCACCGCAAACTCACCTACCTCGGCAAAGGGTTTCTCGTTGGTTACCTTCAGCTCACCATCATCCTGGTAAATGAATACCTCGGTTTCGTCACCGGCTTCCAGAGTAACCTCGGCAAAAAATTTTGGGAGGAAAACCGCCTGCCCGGCAGCGTCCTGAAGGAGGAAACCGCCATTATTTTTTTCTATAACTTTAAGAGTTTGTGTTTTTCCCGGTTCCATTTTTTAAAATTAAAAAAGACCTAACGAGCCGAAGCTCATCAGGCCTGTTGCTTATTTATTTGAAATTTTTTACATATTCAGAGCGCGCTTGCCGGTAGCGTCTAGCGCTGCCTCCATCACCGCCTCGGCGTAGGTTGGGTGTGCGTGGGAAATTCTTGCCAGATCCTCTGCGCTGGCGCGGAACTCCATAGCTACCACCGCCTCTGCCACCATATCCGCAGCGCGTGCGCCAATCATATGGAAGCCGAGAATTTCGTCGGTTTTTTCATCTGCGAGAATTTTTACGAGTCCGTCCGTATCGCCCGAAGCACGGCTCCTGCCGAGTGCGCGCATTGGGAAAGAGCCCACTTTGTAAGCTATGCCTTCCTCCTTCAGCTGCTCTTCAGTTTTCCCAACTCCTGCCACTTCCGGCCAGGTATATACTACTCCAGGGATCAGGTTGTAATCTATGTGCGGCTTCTGTCCTGCGAGGTATTCCGCGACGAGGACGCCTTCCTCAGATGCTTTGTGGGCCAGCATTGCTCCGCGGACCACATCGCCAATTGCATAGATATTCTGAACATTGGTCTGCAGATGGTCATTTACCTTTACCCTGCCGCGCTCATCCAGCTCCACCCCGGCATTTTCCAGCCCAAGCCCTTCCGTGTAAGGCTTCCTGCCCACGGCAACAAGTACATAATCGCCCTCGAAGCTAAGCTCCTCGCCTTTTTTATCCTTCGCTGTTACCTTTACGGTTTCGCCACTTCTCTCCACGGAAGAAACCGCGGTCTGAAGGTTAAATTTCATCCCCTGTTTCTTCAGGACTTTTTGAAGTTCCTTGGACAGCGTGCCATCCATTCCCGGGATAATGCGGTCAGCATATTCAACGACCGTAACTTCTGACCCTAATCTTTTGTAAACAGAACCAAGTTCAAGACCGATAACGCCGCCGCCGATGATGATGAGATGCTTAGGGATTTCCTTCAGCTCTAGTGCTTCTGTAGAAGTGATGATCCTCTCGCCATCGCACTGGGCAAAGGGCAAAGAACTAGCCTGAGAACCGGACGCTATGATGGTATACTTTGCTTCGATGGTCTCGGAAGATCCATCTTCCTTGCTGACTTTGATTTTATTCGAATTTTCAAAACTGCCCAAGCCGTAATAAACCGTGATTTTATTCTTATCCATCAGGAACTCTACGCCTTTAGTTACCTGATCCACCACACTGTTTTTCCTGGCAATCATTTTTGCCAAATCCGCCCTTGGCTCACCGATTTCGATACCGAATTCCGCAAAATTATGCTTTGCATTTTCGAAATGCTCAGATGCATCCAGAAGGGCTTTGCTCGGGATACAGCCCACATTCAGGCAGGTGCCGCCCAGCTTGCTGTGCTTCTCCACGATTGCAGTTTTAAAACCAAGCTGTGCACAGCGGATCGCGGAAATATATCCGCCGGGGCCTGCGCCAATCACCACAACATCATATTTACTCATTGTATTATTTTTATTAAAATTTTTGGGCTAATTTAGGAATTTATTGCAAAACTTCAGAAGGGCAAGTACTTAAAATTGAGACAGCACATCTTCATATTTTTGCATTATCACATCCTTAGAAAATCTGGATTTTATAGAGTTTTTAATAATTTCAGGGTTTTTATGAATTTTTAGACATTCAACTAATTTTCTTGCAAAATTTATATCATCCGTAATATCAGATATTTCACCATTAATGTGCGGCTGTATGATCTCATTAATACCTCCGGGGCAATTATTAGCGAGAGAATAAATTCCGCAGGCTCCCGCTTCCAAAAGCACATTCGGAAAACCTTCATAGCGGGATGACAGCACGAATAAATCGGCAAATTTTAAATATCGGTAGGGATTTTCCTGCCTGCCGTGAAAAGTTATATTTACCAACTTAAGCTCATCTTTCAATGCGAGCAGAGCTTCTCGGTCCCTACCATCACCAAGTATGTGCAGCATAATTTTTTCATCTCTTAAATGTGTAAAAACTTTTAAGAGATTATCGAAACCCTTTCGTGGAGATAGATTTCCGATGGCAACTACATTCCTATAGTCCTCTTTGAAACTTTCCGGCTTTTCTGAGCAGGCAAGTTTATTCTCGATAAAATCTATATCAACAGGATTATTAATTTTAATTAACTTTTCAGGTTTTACCCCAATTTCCTGAATTAAATCCATCCGCATATCATCGCTCTGGCATATAATTTTATCAAAATTATTGTAGAAATTATAAAAAAAACGAATTTCGGGGCGGGTTACATGCTTTGAAACCACATTGGTTTCTCTTGCAATAAATTTGGTTTTCGGAAAAAATTTTACGAAGAGCGAAAGGTATGCATTCACTTCTCCAAAGCCCGTGAAAACTATGTCCGGACGGCGTTTCTGTATTTCCCTAAATATTGGGAAGAGTGCATTTCTTATTCGCTGCGTTTTTAGGTCTATTACTTCTACATCATTTTTTAAAAGTTTTAGATATGCGCCTTCCTTTCGCAGCAGCATTATTTTTGGTGAAAACTTTTCTCGTGGGAGGGCGTTTGCGATGGTCGTCACCACCCTTTCAGCACCGCCGGATTCCAAGTCGGGCAGAATGAAAATGATGCTTTTTTTCATCTGTTAGTTTGCCACATCACTTATAAACTTGATTCTCAGCATCCTAAGTTCTTCGTCACTGAGGTCTTCGCCAAATTCTGCGGTGAGCACCTTCATACTGTCGCTCTCGCTATCCTTCATAAAATCCATAAATTCCTCCACAAGATCCTCGTCTATATTTTCCTCGATATAATAGTCGATATTGAGCTTAGTACCCTGATATACAATGCGTTCCATCTCCTTAAGCAGCTCATCCATACTCAGATGCTTGGCGCGCGCTATATCTTCCAGATCTATTTTTTTATCCGTATTCTGAATAATGAAAACCTTGTGGGAAGATTTGTTGGCAACCTGCCGTAGAACAAGATCCTGTGTACGCTCTATATCATTTTCCGCCACATATTTTGCTATAAAATCGGCGAATTCCTTTCCATATTTTTTTGCCTTCCCGTCTCCTACTCCATAGATTTTGGAAATTTCCTCCACGGTTACGGGATATTGTACCGTCATATCCTCCAGGCTCGGGTCCATAAAGACTGTATAAGGCGGTATCCCGTGTTTTTTTGCTACCGACTTCGTAAGCTCTTTCAGCTGTTGGAAGAGATTTTCATCCAGCCCGCTGCTCTGCATTAGTGTCGGCTCTTCTACCTTTTTCTGTTCCACATCAAATTTCCTGTCCTCGGCGATGGCAAACTCAGGGTTTTCTTTACCCTGCAATACCTTTTCTCCTTTTTCTGAGAGTTTTAAAACGCCGTAGGATTCTATGTCTTTCTGAAGGAAATTCTGTACCGTCGCCTGGCGGATTACGGTTTTCCAGAAATTCTCCCCGTGCTTGCTACCGCTCCCGAAGAGCTTGTGCGACTCCAGTTTGTAAGACTTCGTCACCGGGCTCTCCTTCCCAACCAGGACATTTATAAGATCCTTGGTGCGGAATTTCTGGTCGAGCTTTTTCACCATTTCCAGAACTTTGCGAAGCTCTTCAGATGCATCCTCCATCACCGGCGGATTTAGGGAATTGTCGTCCATCTTCGCGCCTGCCCCGTTTTTTGGATCGTATTCTTCCCCAAAATAACAAAGGATATACTGCCGCCTGCTCATCGAGGTTTCCGCATAGCCCACGACTTCATTCAGCAGCTGCAGCCCGATTTCTCTTTCGGATACCGGTTTCTGGGCAAGGAATTTTTCAAGTTTCTCAATGTCTTTAGGGTCGTAAAATGCAAGGCAGTAGCCCTCGCCGCCATCCCTGCCTGCGCGGCCGGTTTCCTGGTAATAGCTCTCCAGCGACTTTGGAAAATCATAATGAATTACGAAGCGCACATCCGGCTTATCTATTCCCATTCCGAAGGCAATGGTGGCAACGATTACATCGCATTCCTCCATCAGGAATTTATCCTGATTGGCTATACGAGTCTTCTGATCAAGGCCGGCGTGGTAAGGCAGTGCATTAATGCCGTTCACCTGCAGCAGCTGCGCAAACTCCTCCACCTTTCTTCGGCTCAGGCAGTACACGATCCCGGATTTACCCTTATTTTGGTGGATGAATCTTACAATCTCCTTGTCCACATTCACTTTGGGCCGTACCTCATAAAAAAGATTTGGCCTGTTGAAGCTTTCTTTAAAAACCACTGCATCCGGCATGCCCAGCGTTTTTTGAATATCATCCTGCACCTTCGGCGTCGCAGTGGCAGTTAATGCGATTACAGGCACATTAGCAATCTGCTCAATGATGTACTTCAGGTTGCGGTATTCCGGGCGGAAGTCGTGCCCCCATTCAGAGATGCAGTGTGCCTCATCTATCGCGACAAATGAGATATTGACTGTCTTCAGAAAATCTACATACTCTTCCTTTACCAAAGACTCTGGGGCTACATAAAGCAATTTCGTGATTCCGGAGCGTATATCATTGTAAACCTGCGAGATCTGGGCTTTATTTAAAGAAGAATTTAGCACATGCGCTACCCCTTCATTTGCAGAAATACCGTTCACTGCATCCACCTGGTTTTTCATAAGTGCGATGAGTGGCGAGACCACAATGGCAGTACCTTCGGATATCAGTGCCGGCAGCTGGTAGCACAGGGACTTTCCGCCGCCGGTAGGCATCAATACAAAAACATCATTCCCGCGGAGAAGCGAGGAGATTATCTGCTCCTGCTGACCTTTGAATGCCGAAAACCCGAAGTGTCTTTTAAGTTCTTTCTTTAAATCTAAACTCTTCATCTTATGAAGGCAAATTTGATTTTCTAAATTTGCACTATTCCAAAGTTAATAAAAAATTAAATTATCAGAAAAATTTTCCATATTAATTTTGGTTAATGTAAAAAAATTGCATGAAAGAATATGAAATTTTAGATGAAGCAAAGAAGGCCATCCAGACTGAAATCTCAGAACTCGAGAAGCTAGTGAAAAGACTGGATGGCAGCTTTGCCCGTGCCGCTCTGATGATCGCCGGTAACGCGGGAAAGCTCGTGGTGGTAGGGATCGGGAAGTCCGCACATGTGGCTGCGAAAATCGTTGCCACACTCAATTCCACCGGCACCCCCTCCCAGTTCCTGCACGCTGCGGAAGCCATCCACGGGGACCTTGGCATCATCCAGCCGCAGGATGTGGTGCTCTGCATCTCCAACTCCGGCAACTCTCCGGAGATCGTCAATATTTTGCCGTATTTGAAGGCCTATTCTTCTGCATTGATCGGTATGACGGGCAATTTACAGAGCAAACTTGCGGAAGCCTCGGACATCATCCTTGATACTTTTGTGGAAAAAGAGGCCTGCCCGAACAGCCTTGCGCCCACAAGCTCCACCACCGTGCAGATGGCTCTTGGCGATGCCCTCGCAGCCGTCCTGATGAAGATGAAAAATTTTGGAAATGAGGATTTTGCAAAATTCCATCCTGGGGGCAGCCTTGGGAAAAATTTAACGGCAAAAGTCGCCCAGTTTCTCTCTGGAAACAAGCCTCAGGTGGAAGAATCTGCGCCCGTCAGGGATGTGATCATCGCAATAAGCAGTTCGCGGCACGGCATCACCGCCGTTACCTATGAGGGGAAAATTACTGGGGTGATCACAGACGGAGATTTGCGCCGTATGCTGCTGAATAACAGGGAGATAACTAATATAACTGCATCAGACATCATGAGCAGAAAACCGAAAACCATCGAGTCTGGCGAGCTTGCCAAAACCGCCCTGAGGATACTGAAGGAATATAACATCGGGCAGTTGCTCGTTACAGAAAATGGCGAGTACAAAGGCATTATAGACCTTCATCGCCTTCTGGACGAGGGCATAAATTAATTTGTAAATTCGCACTCTAATTCCTGAATGTGAACGAGGATAAAGAAATGTCCTTCATGGGGCATATCGGAGAGCTGCGCGGACATCTGATCCGCTGCATTATTGCCATAGTGATTGGAGGTATTTTGGTGGGTTTCAATATTGAATGGATTATGGATTCCATTTTCTTCGGGCCTACGCGCCAGGATTTCCCTACATTCCGGCTTGTGAACGCGCTATCCAGGAAATTCACGGGGCAAGACAGCGTCACGATTCCTGGGACCTTTGCCATACAGCAGAAAACGCTCCTGCAGCAGTTTAATGTAATGATGGCGGTATCCGTCTTCGGCGGAATGGTGGCGGCATTTCCGTACATTGTTTGGGAAATCTGGCGCTTCGTAAGCCCTGCCCTGCATGAAAATGAGCGGAAAAACTCTACCTTTTTAATCAACTTTGTCTGGATACTTTTTATCTGCGGCGTTCTGTGCGGGTATTTTCTCATCCTGCCTTTTGCCATTAATTTTGGGCTAATGTTCTCAGTATCAGACAGGATCACGCAGCTTTTTGACCTCTCGGACTACACCACGCTTTTCCTTCAGATTGTGCTCGGGATGGGGTTGCTGTTTCTCTTCCCGATCCTGGTCTACTTCCTCGTAAACATCGGCATCCTCACCCCAAAATTTCTCAAAACCTACCGCCGTCACGCCATCGTCTTGATTATGGTAGTGGCTGCAATAGTGACGCCTGCGGATGTCCTCAGCATGCTGGCGGCGGCGTTCCCGCTGCTGGTGCTTTACGAGTTCAGCATTTTAATGGCAAGCCGAACTTACAGAAAAGTTCAAAAGCGGGAGATAGCAGAAAGAGCAAAGCTTTCCACCACTAATCAATAATTTTTATCCGAAAAAATGCATTTCACCAAAAAGCATTTTACAGCTTTAGTATTAATCTCCAAACTGGTTTTTGCGCAAAATTTCACGAAGACAGACAGTCTGAAGGGCTCCAATACGCGTTTCCGGGATTTTTGGGATGTGAAAAAATACGAGGTAACCGTAGAGCCTGATTTTCAGAATAAAAGTCTGAAAGGGAAAAATATTATCACTTTTGAAATTGAGAAAAATGTGAAAAATCCAGTCTTTCAGATCGATCTTATGCAGCCGATGAGGTACAAACTAATAACAGCGGACAAAAAATTCAGCCACCGGCGCGAGGGAGATTTTATTTTCATAGAAAGTACAGGAAATTTTAAGAAAGGAGAAAAATTTATCATCGAAATTGAATTTTCTGGAAAACCTAAAAATTCGGAAAATGCTCCGTGGGACAGCGGCTGGGTTTTTAGCCAGGATTCTAATGGGTTGCCTTTTATCGGAGTAGCCCAGGAAGCAGCGGGAGCATCACTTTGGCTCCCCATAAAGGATATCTGGAGCGATGAACCGGATAACGGGCTGATTATTAATATTTTAACTCCAAAAAATTTAGTAGGCATAGGGAATGGAAGACTTATAAAAACTTCCGAGACAAGGGATAAGAAAATCTGGAGCTGGCAGGTAAAAAATCCCATCAACGCCTATTCCATCGCGCCTTCTGTGGGAGATTATGTAAACTTTAAAGATGAGTTTTTTGGCGAAAAAGGAAAACTGGACTTAGATTTCTGGGTGCTGCGCGAGAATTTAGAAAAGGCGAAAAAACAGTTTCAGCAGGTGAAACCTATGCTCGCAGCTATGGAATTCTGGTTTGGTCTGTATCCATTTTATGAAGATTCCTACAAACTCGTGGAGACGCCATTTCTTGGGATGGAACACCAAAGCAATGTGGCGTACGGAAATGGGTACAAAAACGGCTACCTTGGCAAGGATTGGAGCGGTACGGGGGTAGGCAATCTCTGGGATTTCATCATCGTTCACGAAAGCGGTCACGAATGGTTTGCCAATAGCGTAACTGCCAGCGACCCTGCGGATATGTGGATTCACGAGGCTTTTACCTGCTACTCCGAAACGCTTTTTATCGAGAAAAATTTCTCTAAAGATGATGCCCGCAAGTACATCCTCGGAATTCGGAAAAACATTCTGAACGACAGGCCGATACAGGGACGGTTCGGAGTGAGAAATTCCGGCAGCAGCGATATGTACTGGAAGGGGGCCGCAATGCTGCATACCATTAGGACGGCAATAGATGATGATGAAAATTTCAGGACTATTCTTCGAGGAATTAGCAAGAAATTTCATCACAAAACCGTTAGTGGAAAGGAAATTGAAAAATACATTAGCGAAAATTCAGGCATAGATTTTTCCAAAGTTTTCGATCAATATCTCAGAACCACCGACATCCCCGTGCTTGAATTTTTCACTAAAGAAGGCAGACTGTACTACCGCTATCAGAATGTGGTTCAAGGATTTAATTTACCTCTGCAACTAAATGAAAATCAATGGATAAGCCCAAATGAAAATTGGCAGCACATTCGTATTATAGATGGAAAATCTACAAGGTTTAACACGGAGAATCTCGTAGAATTCCGGCAGGTAAAAGAACCTGTTTTTTTAAACCTAAAAGCAGGACATGATTGTATTAATTCAGGAAAACAGATAAAGCAATAAGGTCAAAACTGGAAAATGATATAAAATTCTGTATCAATAATTAATGGCAATCACCTGATTCTCAGCACAATTCTAAAAGTAGTTCCTTTCCCAATTTCAGTTTGTAAGACTTTAAGCTCGCCCTTGTGATATTCATTAATAACGCGGCGGGCCAGACTTAAACCGAGGCCCCACCCCCGCTTCTTGGTAGTGAATCCCGGACGAAAAACCGACCTCGCCTGCCGGCGCGACATACCGCAGCCTGAATCTGTAAAATCTATAAAAATTTTATTATTTTTTGAGGATATGATAATTTTCAGAACACCGCTGCCTTTCATAGCGTCAACGGCATTTTTCACCAAGTTTTCAATGACCCAACTCATTAGAATTCTGCTATGCGGAACAAGTATTTCATCAGCGGGCATATGTAGTTGAAAATCAATTTTTGCCGAAATCCGCCTTTTTAAATATTCATAATTTTGCGAAATTGTTTCTGAAAGATTTAAATCGTTTATCTCCGGTACTGAGCCAATTTTTGAAAATCTCTCCGTAATAGTCGTCAGCCGGTCGATATCCTTCTCAATCTCGTTAGCTGCTTCATTTTCAGGGCTTTCCAGTCGGAGAATCTCAATCCAGCCAATCATTGATGATAATGGCGTGCCGATTTGGTGCGCCGTCTCCTTTGCCAGGCCTGCCCAAAGAAATCCCTCATCAGTTTTCTTCACAGTGCTGAGGAACCAAAATGTAAAAATTAGATATCCTAAACCGATGATACTCAAGTAGATAGGTGTGTATCGGAGAGCATTCAGCAGCAAGGAATTATTGTAATATACATACTGATTACCTTCCGGAAGAGAGATGATAAAAGGGGGATAAGTCTTTTTCATTTTCGCAAGCAGCTGCTGTATTTTTTGTGGATCCCGCATCGCATCCGCCGGTATATTTTTCATCATATCTTCCCCCAAAGGGTTCCCGGAAGCATCCGTAACAATCACCGGTATGGTGGTATTGCTGTTGGAAATTTCAAGAATAAGGTCGAGGGCAGCCGGGTCAAGATTTTCCTCCTGCTGATATTTCATCGCCTTGGCGAAAAGCTGTATGCGCCGGGTCTCTTCTTTTCGTAAATAATCGATCAGAAACTGGCTCGCCAAGATGACGCCCCCAATGATAGCCGTAAGGACGAGGAAAACAAGCCAACTGCCGATTCTTGAATAAAACCGCGGTTTCATTTCAAATTATATAAAATCTTTAGTAGCGATTCCGAAGCATTTCCTTGGTAATTATTCACAATGATTGAAAATACATATCCATTGTGGTATCCAGCGTAGGATTTAGTATTCCTCATCGTGCCGCTTTTGGCCTTTATGCCAATCCCGTGTGTTGGCAATGCTTCATAAAAGGTTGCGAACCACGGCTGTTTTTTTGTCCAGAGAAGTGCCTGTACTTCCGCCCTTGCCGAGGCATAGTTCTGCGGCGAAAGCCCAGAGCCATCAGCGAAGTTGATCATCTGTGGTTTGATACCTTTGGCTTTCCAGAAATCCTTAAGCCACTCCACCCCGGAAGAAAAACTGCCCTCGCCTTTATTTTCCTTGCCAAAAGTTTTTACTAAGGTTTCGCCATACATATTCACACTTTTCCGCAAAAACCAATAAACAATTTTTTCCATCGGGGGCGATGGGTAGGTCAATATTATTTTTGCATCAGGATATTTGGTAACCTTTTGATTTGCAATCCTTTGAGCGCTTGCTGAAATAATTTCACCGCCAAATTCTATCTTGCTCTCCTTTAACCAATTACTTATTTCATTCCCCAAAGTAAGCGGGGGATTTGGCATGGCGCCCGCTACGGTAATCGCCTTGTTCGGCAGGGTGCCCGATATGTGCGCCACCGGCGAGTGCGGCGCGGTATAGATGATGCTGCGGTCCGAGGAGCCTGCGGTTTTCAAATCATTGACCCATACCACATTGGGCAGCTCTACATTCGTGCCCAAAATATGGCTGCCGCGTAGGTTCAGGTCAAACTGGTTCTCCCGCCAGTTGATGCCCCAAACGCCCGGCCCGTAATAATTGCCCATATCATTCCAGGGCCAGCCTCCAGGGACAACCTGGAAATCAAAAAAAGAATCATCAAGAAAGATATTGCCATCAATTCTTGTAACCCCCTGATTTTTAATAGCTTCTATAATTTTTTTTTGAAAATCCTTGGGTCTGTAGCCCTCGTACCTCCAGCTGCCGAGCGTAGGATCGCCGTTGGAAGATAAAATTAAATCTCCCTTCAGCACGCCCTGCACCACCCTGCCGCTTATGCTCACGGTAGTCTCGTAACGGTAGTCTTTGCCAAGGCTTTCCAGAGCGGCTGCCGCAGTGAAAATTTTCTGCGTAGATGCCGTGGTAAGACCTTTATTCCCCTGATATTCATAGATCATCTTCCCGCTATCATCGCTTACATAAAATGAAAGATTCGATGCATAAGCGGCATCAGCAGAGAGAAAGGTTTTTACCGCCTGATCCAGTTTCTGAGGTAAATTTTGTGCAGAAATACTGGCGGTAGCAAATATGAATAATAAATTCGATGAAAATTTCATAGCATAAACATAGTAAAATTCAAACAAAAAATCCCTCCGCCAAAGGCAGAAGGATTATTTTTTTAAATGGCTTGAATCTTATTATTCTCCAAAATGTTCCTTTACGGCATCCAAAACCTGCTGATCATTCATATTGCTGGCAGTTCCGAGAGAGACCTTCAAATTTTTAAACTGAGCAGTCTCGTGCAAATGTTTTTTTAATTCTTCCTGCGCAGTGCCGGGACCCGTAACCCAAAGCTCCTCAGTATTGGTGAGCAGTTTTTCTATTTCTTTGAAAAATTTATTTTTAGATGTCTGCTCGTGGTTGTTGGCGGCATTCTCGTTGGAATTTCCGTGCTGTACATCCCTCTTCACAGGATCACAAAGGAAAAATTTGAACGCACTCTGCGCGTCGTGATTTTTTACTACAATAGCCTTTTGCCCATCCAGCCATACACCGGCCAATCTTTTTTCTTGCATATCAAAAATTTTAAGTGTTGCAAATTAAGCAATTTTTATGCTAAAAAATCACTTCCCGATTACGAATATCGCAGGAATTTTATGGTAGTCTGCCCTGGCCTCTTTCCAGTGGCTAATTTTTTTTGTAAGGATAAGTTCCTCCGTCGGGTGATTTATATTTGCAGCTATGCAGAGCTGTGTTCCTGGCCCCAGAGTTTTTACTAGTTCCTCTATCAGCTGGTTGTTTCGGTAAGGTGTCTCCATAAATATCTGCGAATAGCCGGTTTTATCCACTTGATTTTCAATATTTTGTATGATTTTTCGGCGCTCAGATCTATCTATCGGGAGGTAGCCGTGAAAAGTGAAATTCTGCCCGTTGAGTCCGCTGGCAATTAAGGCAAGAATAATGGAAGATGGCCCGTTTACCGGCACTACCTTTACGGAATTCTGGTGGCACCATCTTACGATAATGCTGCCTGGATCGGCAATGCAAGGCAAACCCGCCTCTGAAAGTAAACCGAAATCTTCGCCTTCCAACATCAACTGTTGGGCCTCCTTTAGGTCGGTGGTTTCAGTGTATTTGTTAAGGAGAAAAAGCTTTAGCTCGGACTGTTTTTTTTCAGGACAATAAAACTTGATAACTTTTCTTGCAGTTTTCTCATTTTCAACAAGAAAAAAACTGGTTTTTTCAATTATTTCTGAAATTACCGGCGCAAAAAAATCTCTTGGCGATGTGTCCGAAAGATAGGCGGGAAGAAGGTAAAGCATATTATCCCAAAAGCTCCGCGGCGATTTTATCTGTAGCTTCGTCCAGCTGGGCATAAACTTTTTCAAAACCCTCCATACCCCCGAAATACGGATCCGGGACCTCCCCATCTGCGACAATTAGGCTCACTTTTTCCCTTTGTTCATCATTCTCGGCGAGTGCCAGCACATCCCGGAAATTGTTTTTGTCCATACAATATATCCTGTCAAAGTACTCGAAATCAGAAGCACTTATCGGTCTTGATTTTTGCTGGGAGATATCGAGGCCATATTTCCGTGCAGTTTCCACGCTGCGTTTATCAGGATTTTCTCCTTCGTGCTGGCCGCTCGTGCCCGCGGAATCCACCTCAAAACTTTCCGGCACTTTTTTCTTCAGAAGCCCTTCCGCTAGCGGGCTGCGGCAAATGTTCCCAAGACATACCATCAGGATTTTCATAGTAAAAAATTTACATAAATTAAATTGTTATGCGGATCACCGCTTGATCCGGTCATTCAAATCCTTCACATACTTTCTTACCTCTTTATCTACCTTGGAAATATCCTTGATGGTGTCGCAGGCGTACATCACGGTGCTGTGGTCTTTGCCTCCCATTTCCTCGCCGATTTTCGAAAAAGTAGCGTTGGTGTACTCCTTCGCGAAATACATCGCAAGCTGTCGCGGCAGCGCTATATCCCTTTTCCGGGATTTCGAGAGCAGATCTTCTCTGCGGATTCCGAAATACTCGCACACAACTTCCTGGATGTAAGGGATATTGATGACCTTTTTCTGGCTGGAAGTAATTTTGTTGATAGTATCCTTCAGCAGCTCCAGGCTCAGGTCCGATTTGTAAATGGTGGAATAAGCGATCACGGAATTGATGACGCCCACCAGCTCCCGCACATTGGAATTCACCTCCCCGGCTAGGTAGTCCACCATGTCATCGGTCAATACAATGCCGTCGCGGCTGAGCTTATCGACAATTATCTTGCGGCGGGTCTCGAAATCAGGAGACCTCACCTCCGCGGAAAGCCCCCACTTGAAACGGGAGACGATACGCTCCTGGATGTCCTGGATATCCACCGGCGCCTTGTCCGATGTAAGGATGATCTGCTTGCCGTTCTGGTGGAGATAATCAAAAATATGGAAAAAACTGTCCTGCGTAGCCGCCTTTCCGGAGAGGAACTGAATATCATCGATGATCAGAGTATCCACCATCTGGTAAAAATTCTGAAAATCCGTTTTATTCTGAGCCTTCGCCGCGGAGATAAACTGCTGGATGAATTTTTCAGAAGACAGGTACAGCACCACTTTATCCGGAAAATTATTTTTGATTTCCAGCCCAATGGCATGCGCGAGGTGCGTCTTGCCCACGCCCACCCCTCCGTGAACGAACAGCGGGTTAAACGCTGTAGCCCCCGGTCTTTTCGCAATCGATTTCGCAACAGTGGAGGCAAACTTATTGCTCTCTCCTTCTACAAAATTCTCAAAAGACAGGCTGTTGTTCAGGTTGGATTCTATTTGTATTTTCCGTATGCCGGGCGCAGCGAAGGGGTTCACAGGAGATTTTGGCACAGGCATCACTTCCTGTAGCTTCGGCGCCGGAGTAGAAATTCCCTTAAAGTTCTGCGTTATCGGCCGCCCCTCGCCTGAGGGCTTATTTTCCATCACCGAATACCAGAGCTTCACCCCGCGGCCTATATATTTCCGTAGGGCGGCGCCCAGCAGAGAAATGTAATTATCCTCAATATACTCCTTATAAAAATCAGAGGGTACCAGCAGCGTGAGGTTGCCGTTCACGAGTGATACGGGTTTCACTTTATCAAAAAGCAAATCGAAAGACTTCTCAAGCCTGCGCAAGTCGTCGTCAGCTTCGGACGCGTTCAGGTTGTCCCGCATAAATGCCAGACACCTGTCCCAAATCAAATCTAATTCCTGATCCATACCGCCCAAAATTCTGCTAAAAGACTTTCACTTTTCGATGCCACAAATATGAAAGATTAATCTCATCAAAAAAAGTTTTTGCGGTATTGATTTTTAAAAAATATATTTGTATGTAGGATTAAAATAATATTAAATGATAAGCGCAACTGCCACATTACGAGTAAGATACAGCGAAGTAGATTCTATGAAGTATGTATACTATGGCAACTATGCCGAGTATTTTGAGATTGGCCGGGTGGAGCTCCTCCGGAGCCTCGGGCTACCCTATTCGGGGCTGGAGGAGCGCGGCATCTGGCTGCCCGTTTCGGAGTTCAGAATCAAGTATTTAAGGCCGGCTTTTTATGATGATATTCTGTACATCCATACCAGAATACCAAAAAAGCCCGGCGTGAAAATCGAGTTCGAGTATGAGATTTTTAATCAAAAAAATGAAAAAATCACCGAGGCGCAGACCACACTTTTTTTCTTCAGTTCGGAAAAGAAAAAAATCATCCGCTGTCCGCAATTTATTTTTGATGTGATTGAGGAAAACTGGGGCAAAGATTTTACGCTTTGATTTTTTACATCTAAATTTGAATAAACTTTTCCAGAATGAATTTTTTGCTTGCCTCCACTTCTACCCTGTTTGGCGGAAATTATCTCGAATACATTAAAAACGAAATCGCGTACCTTTTCGAAGGACTGGATGAAATAATCTTTATACCCTATGCCCGCGCCTCCGGGCTCTCCCACGAGGAATATACCGCGAAGGCACAGAAATTTTTCGCTGAGCTGGGCATCAGTGCCAGAGGCCTTCACGAGTTTGATAAACCTGCGGAAGCGCTCAATTCCGCGCAGGGGTATTTCACCGGCGGCGGCAATACTTTTTTGCTGGTAAAAACGATGCACGAACACGGCCTGATGGAGGTTTTAAAACAAAATATCAGGAGCGGGAAAGCCTATCTCGGGGCGAGCGCCGGCAGCAACCTCGCGGGGGTGAGTATGAAAACCACCAACGATATGCCCATCGTGTACCCGCCAAGCTTCGATTGCATGGGGATTATTCCTTATAATCTGAACCCGCATTACCTCGATCCCAACCCAGAACTTAAACATAACGGCGAGACCAGGGAGACCAGGATCAAAGAATTTTTAACACAAAACGACACCACCGTTATCGGTCTTCGGGAAGGCAACTGGCTGCGGCAACGGGGGGAGAGCCTAACCGTGGAAGGCCCGCATACTACCAGAATTTTTGAGAAAAATAAGCCGCCTTACGAAATTGTAAGCGGTACAAGGCTTTAATCTGGTTATCGTTCGCGCGTTTGTGCCGGGTATTCGGGTTTAGCGGTTTCCTCCGGAGTGGTAGGGAATTTTCTGGACATTATCAGAACTGCCAGGCCTGCCAGCATAAACGGCAGGGAAAGCACCTGCCCCGTATTCAGCCCGCCAAAAGTAATAAACTCCTCGCCCTGGGGCTCCTTTAAAAATTCTATAAGGAACCGGATAGACCAGAGCACGAGGAAAAAGAAACCGAAAAGCCAGCCCTGCTGATATTTTTTCCCGGTGAATCGGTAAATTAGCCAGAGAACGAGGAACAGGCAAAAGTACCCGAAGGCTTCGAACAGCTGCGTTGGGTAGCGCGGCACCGTGAGCCCGTATTCGTCGCTCATTTGCGGGAAAAGTACTGCAAATGGTGAGGACGCCGCCACCGGCTTACCGATGATTTCCGAATTGAAGAAATTCCCAAGACGCACAAAACCTCCGCCTAGCGCCACTACAAGCCCTATCCTGTCGCATACCCACAGCGGGTTTTTCTTAATGATTTTAAATGCATAATAAAGCGTAGTGCCTATCAGCGCAATGGCTGCACCGTGACTCGCAAGCCCGGAAAACCCGGTGAATTTAAACTCGGGCTTAGTTTGAATTGGCAAAAAAACAGACCAGAAATCTTGTTTAAAAAGTTCTGGCTGGTAGAAAATTACATGCCCAAGCCTAGCACCGAAAATAGTGCCGAGCAGGGTGAGCGTAAAAAGCGGCTCCAGATATTTTTCATTCACATTCTCCCGGCGGTAAATTCTGCTGAAAATCCAGTAACCAAGACCAAAGGCGATGATGAACATCAGGCTGTAATAATGGATACTGACAGGCCCGAAGCTAAAACTTTTTTTCGGATCCCAGATTTTGTACTCAGTTTCCAAGTGCAAATTCGACCCTGGAGAAATTACTTTGTCCGTATTAATCAGATATTTTACCTGCTGAAGACCTTCTGCTGAAAGGTCTTTACCAAGAAAATTAAAATCTTTTGAGAGAGGCTGAAAACCTTTAACATAGAAATTCTCAAAAACGCGCGAAGTGTATGCTAAATTCTCCTCACTTCCCAAAAACAAATTGTCCTCATTCACGATCACCAGCGCATTCCGCGTCTCTTCATTCGGGAAATCGCTAAAGCGCGAATAATTTGTTGTAGAGAAAATTTTCACCGGAACCGTCTGATTATCAACAATGAGCCGGCCATCAGAAACACCTTCGGGATAAAGCTGCGCGGTAACTTTCAGGGAAAATACAATGCAGAATGCGGAAAGAAGTTTGAAGAGGAAATTTCTCATTTTCAGTGGTTTAATTTTTTGGAGGCACAGGATCATAGCCTTCCTTTCCGAAGGGGTGGCAGCGCGAAATGCGTTTCAGCCCAAGCCAAAATCCGCGGAAAGGCCCGTGAATCTCCACAGCCTGTAGCATATATTGCGAGCAGGTTGGCGTAAAGCGGCAGTTTTTCCCGAGCAAAGGCGATAGGAAAATCTGATAACCGCGAACAGCGGCTATAAGCGGAAAAGCGATAATTTTATTCAGTCGTTCCAATGCTTTGCAAAAATAAATTTTTCGGCGGAAATGGAAATTCCGAGTTTCGCGGGCTTTAAACTTGACTTAAATTCAGCCTTCAAAATTTCATTCGGCAAATATTCCGAAAATTTTAAAAAGCAATAATTTTGCTCAGTTTTAAATTCAGGTTTTGAGCAATATTCCTTTGGCAGAGCAGCTTCGGCCGAAATCTCTCGATGAAGTTATCGGGCAGGAACATTTGACGGGGAAAAGCGGCACCATCCGCAGAATGCTGGAAGGCGGCACGCTGAATTCGCTGATTTTCTGGGGTCCGCCGGGAACTGGAAAAACCACTCTGGCGGAAATAATTTCCGAACAATCGGGCAGGAAGTTTTTCAAACTTTCCGCGGTTTCCAGCGGCGTGAAGGATGTTCGCGATGTCATCGAGGAAGCCAAAAAGCAGAACCTTTTCTCAGGGCAGTCGCCAATTTTATTCATCGATGAAATTCATCGGTTCAACAAATCTCAGCAAGATTCCCTGCTGCACGCCGTGGAAAAGGGCTGGATCGTGCTCATAGGTGCCACTACGGAAAACCCGAGTTTTGAGATGGTATCCGCACTTTTATCGAGGTCGCAGGTTTACATCCTTAAATCGCTTTCGTATGAAAATCTGGAAGAGGTGGCGGAAAAAGCACTGGAAAAATTTAACCAAAATGAAAATTCGGCGTTTGTTTTAAGCGAAAAAGAAGCGCTGATCCAGGCTTCCGGCGGAGATGCACGGAAACTCATCAATTCCGTGGAACTAGTGCTGAACCAGTATAAAAATTCTAGCAAAAGGGAAATATCCAACGATGATGTGCTGGCGGTGCTGCATGAAACGATGGCGCTGTATGACAAAAACGGCGAGATGCACTACGATATAATTTCGGCGTTCATAAAATCCATCCGCGGTTCCGATCCGAACGCTGCGGTGTACTGGCTGGCACGGATGATTGCTGGCGGCGAAGACATTAAATTTATTGCGAGAAGGCTGGTAATTCTGGCGGCGGAAGACATCGGGCTTGCCAATCCTGATGCTTTGGTAATGGCCAACTCCTGTTTCCAGGCGGTGAATGTAATCGGCAATCCGGAAGCCCGGATTATCCTGAGCGAAACGGCGGTGTACCTTGCGGTTTCCCCGAAATCCAATTCCACCTACGCTGCGATAAACGAAGCCTTGGCATTTGTGAAAAAAACAGGAAATCTGCCAGTGCCGCTGCACCTGAGAAATGCGCCAACCAAGCTGATGAAGGATCTAGACTACGGCAAAAATTACAAGTATGCCCACGCACACGAAGGCAATTTCGTGGAGCAGGAATTTTTGCCAGGCGAAATTTCCGGCACGAAATTCTATGAGCCTGGAAATAATTCTAAGGAACTGAAAATCAAAGAAATGCTGGAAAGGAAATGGAAGGGTAAGTATTGAGGAAGAATAATTGATAAATGATGAGTGTTTTTTGAAAACACGATGACACAATATTTTTTAATCAGATAATTCGGTAAAACACTCTGACATAGAAAATTATAATGACTGATAAATATTCTGCTTAACCAAAAAACTCAGCCTTGTTTTTTACTTTGTAATTTTGCTTCGGCTATTAAATTAAAATGGACATCCTGAATCCGGAACAGCGGCGGAAAGCGATGCAAGGCAATAAAGCGACGGGCACCAAGATTGAAGTGCTGCTCGGTAAGGCAATGTGGGCGCAGGGCTTGTGGTACAGGAAGAATAACCGAAAAATAATCGGAACGCCAGACTTTACTTTTGCAAAATATAAAGTCGCGGTGTTTGCAGACGGGGATTTCTGGCACGGCAAAGATTGGGAAAAAAGGCGAAATAAAGTAGGTGCAAATGCCGGATTTTGGTACGATAAAATAGAGCGCAATATTGAGCGGGATTACAAGGTGACGAAGCAACTTTGCGAAAATGGATGGACGGTGCTGCGGTTTTGGGAAACGGAAATTCGGCAGGATGCTGATGAATGCGCACGAAAAGTAAAGGCCGCGATAGATTTGGCCAAAGAAAAAATAGCGGAAGAAAAACGGCTCTCGAAAATTTACCATAAAAAAATTTCCATACCGAACGAATGTGAGAAAAATGTGGTGCAGGAATTTCTCTCCACGGAAACTGAATTAAAGAAACGAGCCCTGAAAAAGAAGGCGGCGAAAAAAATGAAAACGCTGCTGCAGTACAAATATCCGGAAGAAAACATCACGATGGCTGTGGCGGAAGATGTGCTGAAATATGCGGTGCGAAAGGAAAAGTAGGCTATCTTTGCAAAAAATCTGCTATGAAATTTTTTATCGATACGGCAAATCTTGAGCAAATCCGTGAAGCGCAGGAACTGGGAATCTTGGACGGCGTAACCACCAATCCTAGCCTGATGGCAAAGGAGGGCATCCAGGGAAAGGCCGCCATTCTGCAGCGTTACAAAGATATTTGCGAAATTGTGGACGGCGATATTTCTGCCGAAGTGCTTTCCGTAGATTTCGACGGAATGGTGCGTGAAGGCGAAGAACTTGCCGCACTTCATGAAAATATCGTGGTGAAAATCCCAATGGTGAAGGACGGCATTAAGGCGCTGAAATATTTTTCGGACAAAGGCATCCGCACGAACTGCACCCTGATTTTTTCGCCCGGGCAGGCACTTCTTGCCGCGAAAGCCGGTGCCAGCTATGTTTCGCCGTTTATGGGTAGGCTGGACGATATTTCGGTGGATAGCCTGAAACTGATTGAAGACATCCGGCTGATTTACGACAATTATTATTTCGAAACGGAGATTCTTGCAGCGTCCATTAGAAACCCGATGCACATCATCCACTGTGCGAAAATCGGTGCAGATGTGATTACATCGCCGCTGCAATCGATATTGGCATTGCTTGCCCATCCTCTTACAGACAACGGTTTGGCAACTTTCGTGGCAGATTCCAAGAAGCTGGATTTTTAGCGAAAATCACTTCCGTACCAGCGAAGCGAGATACTGGAAATTCCCATCTTCCAAAATGATTTCGGGTTTCCAGCCGCATTTTTCGGCAATGTGGCTCATCATTTTTTTATCGATGTAGAGCCAACTGAACCAATCGGTAAACTGCGCGGCATATTCGTAGCGCACCGATGCCTGGCCGTAATAATGCGTGGGAAGCGGCGCCGTTTCGTACATATAAAGAATGTCGCAAGAATCAAAGAGGATTTTTCCGCCGCGTTCCAGCAGGCTTTCCGCTTTTTGCAGAAATTTCCGGAAACCTTCTAAATCACCGCAAATTCCGATGCCGTTCATCAGCAATAATATGGTGCCGAATTTTTCGGTGGGATTGATGCGGAAGAAATCTTCGCAAAGCACATTCCGAACGCCACGCCTTCTCATCACTTCGCAGGAATTTGGCGAAATTTCCAACGCTGAAACATCCGCAGAATTTTCCTGCAAATGTAGAGCGTGCGAGCCTGCACCTGCACCCACATCCAAGATTTTGCCGCTGCAAAGTTCCAGCGCCTTCTGCTCTATTTCAGGCATTTCATCGAATTTGCGGAAGTAAATTTCCACCGGCATTTCCGTAGGCACGCCAAATTTATCGTGCACGAAAAGTTCGGATTGCAAATTATTTTCGTAAAAATCTCTGATGGCAATTCCTGGGAGATCGGTTTTCATAAGTGATAGCTGATAAATGATAAGTTGCCAATATTTGATTAAGAGGAAAGTTCTCAGATCAATTATCAATCATCACTTATCAATTATAAAGTGCAAAGATAATGCGTAATTTTGCAAGTCTTACTCACACAATGGCAGCACCGAAAGCAATCGATATTAAAAAGGAAATCTTCGTAAAGAATGCGCACCTTAACAACCTGAAACACATAGATGTACGCATCCCGAAGAACAAATTAATCGTGATAACCGGCGTTTCCGGTTCGGGAAAATCTTCCCTGGCTTTCGATACCATTTACGCCGAAGGCCAGCGCAGATATGTGGAAAGCCTGAGCTCTTATGCTCGGCAGTTTTTAGGCAAGCTGGAAAAACCGAAGGTAGATGACATCAAAGGCCTGGCACCGTCCATCGCCATTCAGCAGAAGGTCATTTCTTCCAATCCGCGCTCTACGGTGGGCACTTCCACGGAAATCTATGATTATCTGAAACTGCTTTTCGCAAGGATTGGGCGTACTTTCTCGCCAATTTCCGGTGAAGAGGTTCGGAAGGATTCTGTGAGCGATGTGATTGATTTCATCAAAAAATCGAAGGGTGAAAATTTCCTATTGAGAGCGCCGCTAAACTACGATGCCAAGGATTTTAAAACCACGCTGAACTCGCTGAAAGTGTCAGGTTTCACACGGCTGGAAATTGGGGGAAACATTGCCGGAATTGAAGACCTCGAAAGTTTCGGCTTCGTTCCAGAGGATGGGATGGAAATCCATTTGGTGATTGACCGGTTTTCTTTCGAAGAGGATGAAAATTTCCTGCAAAGGCTTGCCGATTCCATCCAAATGGCGTTCTACGAAGGCAGAGGCTTTCTCTCGCTGAAAAATGTGGAAAGCGGAAAAGTAACGGAATTTTCCAACAAATTTGAGCGCGACGGAATGGAATTTCTTGAGCCGAATGTTCATTTTTTCTCGTTCAACAATCCGTACGGTGCGTGTCCAACCTGCGAAGGCTACGGCAAAGTGATAGGCATAGATGAGGATCTGGTAATCCCGAACAAAAACCTTTCGGTGTATGAAGATGCGGTGGCTGCGTGGCGCGGCGAAACAATGAGCGAATGGAAAAGGGCGTTCATCCGAAAGGCTAAGGACTTCCCTATTCATAAGCCTTACCACGAATTAACAAAAGAGCAGAAACAGTTTCTTTGGCGTGGCGATAATTCAAGGAACTTCCCTTCGGTGAACAATTTCTTCAAAATGCTGGAAGAAAATTTGTACAAAATACAATACAGGGTAATGCTTTCGCGCTACCGCGGAAAAACGGAATGCCCTGATTGTGAAGGCCTTAGGCTGCGCAAAGAAACCGAATGGGTAAAAGTGGACGGGCACAACATCCAAAGCCTGATAGAACTGCCGCTAGATGAGCTTCAGCCCGTAATCCAAAATTTGAAACTCACAAGACACGAGCAGGAAATAGCGAAAAGGCTACTCTACGAAATCACCACACGGCTTGATTTTATGCTGAAAGTTGGGCTGGGCTACCTTACTTTGAACCGCACTTCCAACACGCTTTCCGGCGGAGAATCTCAGCGCATCAACCTTGCCACTTCGCTCGGAAGTTCGCTCGTCGGTTCCATCTACATCCTGGATGAGCCGTCGATTGGGCTGCATTCCCGTGACACAGAAAACCTGATTTCTGTGCTGAAAAGCCTGCGGGATTTGGGCAATACGGTGATTGTGGTGGAGCACGATGAAGATGTGATGCGTGCTGCAGATTACATCATTGACATTGGTCCGGAAGCTGGATATTTAGGCGGCGAACTGGTTTTTTCCGGAAATTTTTCTGAACTGAAAAAAGCGGACACGCTCACTTCAAAATATCTGAACGGCGAGCTGGAAATAGAGGTGCCGAAAAAGCGTCGGAAACCGAAGGATTTTATCACGATAAAAGGCGCGCGGCAAAACAACCTGAAGAATGTGGGCGTGGAAATTCCGCTTCAGGTTTTTACCGTGGTAAGCGGCGTTTCGGGTTCAGGAAAATCTACGCTGATAAGGGAGGTGCTCACCAATGCCGTGAAAATTCAGCTGGGATTAGGCGGCAAGAAGACGGACTATGATTCGGTGGAATTCCCGAAAAACCTGGTGAAAAACCTGGAGGTTATCGACCAAAACCCAATCGGGAAATCTTCGCGTTCCAACCCGGTGACTTACCTGAAGGCCTATGATGAAATTCGGGACCTTTTCGCAAAGCAGAAATCGGCGAAACTTCTGGGACTGAAGGCGAAGCATTTCTCTTTCAATGTAGACGGCGGGCGGTGCGACGAGTGCAAAGGCGAAGGCGTAATAACCGTACCGATGCAGTTTATGGCGGATATTGAGCTGGAATGCGAAAGCTGCAAGGGTACGAGATTTAAAAGCGAAATTCTGGAGGTGAAGCTGGACGGGAAAAACATCGCCGAAATTTTGGATATGACAGTGAACGAAGCGCTGGAATTTTTCGCGGATTTGCAGGAAGAAAAAATCGTGACGAAACTGAGACCTCTGCAGGAAGTTGGGTTGGGCTACCTGAAATTAGGGCAAAGTTCCAGCACGCTTTCCGGCGGTGAAGCGCAGCGCGTAAAGCTGGCATCCTTCCTGGTGAAAGGCGTAACGACGGAGAAGACGCTGTTTATTTTCGACGAGCCTTCTACCGGGCTGCATTTTCACGACATTCAGAAACTGCTGAAATCGCTGCAGGCTCTGGTGGATTTAGGGCATTCAGTGGTGGTGATTGAGCATCATCCGGATATTATTAAATCGGCAGATTTTGTGATTGACATAGGGCCTGAAGCCGGAAAGCACGGCGGCGAAATTGTTTTCGAAGGGACGCCGGAAGATTTGGCGAAGGATAAAAAATCTCTGACGGCAAAATATATTTTGGAGAAATTAAAAGACAAATAGTTGGAAATCAGATTGTTGCAAATCTGTACAAGAATTTCTTAATTTCCCATTTTTCAATCATTTAATGTAAAATCCTGAAAATCAGTTATTAACAAATTTTTGTGGAAAAGCTGTGAAACTTAACATTCCGTTTATATTGGATTGGAAATTTATACCTACCTTTACGATGTAAAAAATTGAGAAGGTGAAAGCCATTCCGATTTCTAAGTTTGAAACAGCGTTTAAATTTAGCATAAAAATTTAAGGGAAGCATCGTCGGCTTCCCTTTTTTCGTGGGTGTTTAACTTTTAAAAAATGAGATGTTCTTATCTACCGAATCCGCCTGAATGGGCGGATTCTGGTTTTATAGAGATACAAGATTTGAGAGCCTAGATTTAACCACAGAGCCATAGAGTTTGTTTTTTAATCCTCGTAATAAGAACACTGCAAATGACTTCTGTAATTTTTATTTCACCACTGATACACAGAGTTTGTTTTTTTAACCCTCGTAAAAACACTGAGAACACGGCGATTAACTCCTAAAATTTTTCAACACAGAGGCACAGTTTTTTTTAAACTCAACCTTAATCTTAAACTTAATCTTAACCTTAACCTCATTCCAAGCCTTTACCTAAAACTTCTTATTTTTGCAGTTCTATGAAAAAAATTCAGGAAATCCTTGTCTCTACAAGAACGATGGCGGTGCTTCTGGTAGTGTACGCCGTAGCAATGGCGGTGGCCACATTCATTGAAAACGATTACGGTACGCCCACTGCAAAAGCGCTCATCTACGAAGCCAAATGGTTCGAATTTCTAATGCTGCTGCTCATCCTGAATTTCCTGGGCAACATCGGCCGCTACCAGCTTTGGCGGCGCGAAAAATGGCCTGTACTTGCCTTCCACCTTTCCTTCATACTGATATTTCTTGGCGGTGCCATCACTCGGTACATCAGCTATGAAGGTATTATGCATATCCGTGAAGGCGAAACTTCCAACGAAATCATCACCGATAAACATTTCTTCAAAATACAGGTGGAAGAGAACGGCGATGTGCTGAATTACAAGGACTTACATTACATAATGTCGCCGCTTCATCACAACTTCAAGGCGAAATACAATTTCCACGATAAAAAGATTTCCGTAAAGGCGCTGGATTATGTTCAGCGGAAAAAGGACAGTTTGCTGGCGGATAAGGATGGCATTGAATACCTGCACTTCGTGATTGCCGGCGAAAACGGCCGTGAAAATCATTACATCCGCAGCGGCGAAAGCCAAAGCGTGAACGGGATGCTCATCACTTACAACAGGCCGATTGACGGTGCGGTGGAATTCCGGAAGGACGGCGAAAACCTGATGATAAAAACGCCGCAGGATGCGCAATATATGGTGATGGCCACGCAAACTGAAGGTGCCACGAAGAAAGACGAATACCAGCCTTTGATGCTGCGAAGCCTCTACACCATAGGAGATTTGAGAATTGTGGTGCCGGAAGGCCTAAAGACTGGAACCGTGAAAGCCTTCGAAGGCGATAAGGTGAAGGATGCTAACCTGCCCGACCAACTGACGGTGGAAGTGAGCGGCCCGAAAAGCAAGCAAATCGTAAATCTTCCTGTGGAAAAGGGCAACCCAAATCTTTTCAAGCAAATCAACCTGGATGGGATGAATGTAATGCTGGGCTTCGGGCCGAAAGTTTACCACACACCATTTGCCATAAAGCTTGACGATTTCGTGATGGAAACCTACCCTGGCAGCAATTCGCCGAGCGCCTTTGAAAGCCACATCAAAGTCATTGACGAAGGCAAGGAAATGCCGTACAAAGTCTATATGAACAATGTGCTGGATTACAAGGGATACCGCTTCTTTCAGGCGAGCTTCGACAGCGACAGGAGAGGCACGGTGCTTTCCGTAAACCACGATTACTGGGGCACTTTGATAACCTACATTGGCTACGCCGTTTTATTTATTTCGATGTTTTTAATTTTCTTCTGGAAAGGCACGCAATTCTGGAAACTGAACAAGACGCTGAAAGACATCAGCCGGAAAAAAGCGGCAGCAGCACTGGCTTTGCTGATGAGCATCCAGCTTTCTGCACAAAAAATTGAAACGCACGGCACCGATGATGGCAGCGGCACATCCCGCATCGCAGAACGCGAACACACGCACACCGCACCTACAAATACTGCCCCACCACTGACGAAGCTGCGCACTATTTCTGCGGATGAAATTATACAGTCAGTGAGAATTCCGAAAGAACATGCGGACAAATTTGGCTACCTGCTCGTTCAAAATATTGAAGGGAGAATCGTCCCTATCAACACACAGGCAATTGATGTTCTGAGAAAACTTTACAAAAAAGATAATTTTAAAGGTACGAATGGAAAAAAATTAACCCCAGAGCAGTGGTTCCTTTCTATAAATACAGACACGCCGAGCTGGACGATGGTGCCGATGATAAAAGTGGGCTCTAAAGGCGGCGAGGAACTGAGGAGAAAAACCCGCGCCAATGAGGAGGGCTACACCTCGCTTATGAACCTCTTCCCTACCGATGCGGAAGGGAATCTGCGCTATGTTTTGGAAGATGATTACAACGCTGCTTTCCAAAAGAAGATGGCGGAGCAGAGCAATTATGACAAGGAAGTAATTGCGCTAAATGAGCGTGTGCAGATTTTCAATGAATTTTTCAGCGGACAGCTAATGCGAATAGTTCCTGTGAAAAACGATCCCAACCATCGCTGGAACTCCTGGCTTGATGAGAAATTCGAGCCGGATATGGAATCCCAGCAAATTATGGGGCCGTATTTTGCTGAAATTCTTGAGGCGCAGAAAAGCGGCAGCTGGCAGCAGGCGGACATTGAATTAAAAAAACTCTCTGACTATCAGCAGAAATGGGGGAAAAATGTAGTACCGGCAAAATCCAAAGTGGATTTGGAAGTTTTCCTGAACAAGGTGAACATTAATTTTAAACTGCTGATTTTCTACACCTTTGTTGCAATTCTTTTGGTGGTGCTCGGTTTTGTGGAATTATTCCACCCGTCGAAAATTTTGGATAAGGCGATTAAAACCATCATCATCGTAGGCTGCATAGGCTATGTTCTGCAGTTTCTGGGGCTGATCGCACGGTGGTATATTTCCGGGCACGCACCTTGGTCGAACGGTTACGAAGCCATCATCTTCATTTCGTGGGTTGGCATCACGGCAGGCCTGGTGCTTTACCGAAATTCCAACGCGCTAATTCCTGCGGCAGGATTTTTGGTAGCGGTAATTATGATGGGCTTTGCGCACGGTGGCTCCGCTCTGGATCCGCAAATTACGCCGCTCGTTCCGGTGCTGAAATCGTACTGGCTCATCATCCATGTGGCGATAATCACGGCAAGTTACGGTTTCTTCGGACTGTCCTTTGTGATTGCCATTATTTCCCTGATTTTCTACATTTTAGCAGATAAAAATTTGTTCAAAAAACACCACAGCACCACGATCCGCGAGCTGACGATAGTTTCGGAAATGTCACTAACCATCGGGCTTTACGCACTTACGGTCGGTACTTTTCTCGGCGGAATCTGGGCAAATGAATCTTGGGGAAGGTATTGGTCTTGGGACCCTAAAGAAACCTGGGCTTTTATCTCCGTGATGGTTTACGCCTTCGTCCTGCATATGAGGCTGGTGCCCGGTTTGCGCGGCAGGTGGGCATTCCATGTAGCCTCAATGGTCGCGATTTCCTCAATCATTATGACTTATTTTGGGGTAAATTATTATCTCTCAGGGCTGCATTCCTATGCCAAAGGCGATCCAGTGCCCGTGCCGCTCTGGGTATATCTGGGCATTGCCGGGATGATTTTGGTCACCATTTTTTCAGGGTTAAAATTCAGAAGATTGAATAACAAATAATATTTGTCGTGATCTGAATATGAAGCACATCATCATTCCTGAATCCTACAGGAGCGACACCGATCTTTACCGCACTCAGCATCTTATCAAGCTGATTAAGGATTTTTTTCAGATCAATCTCGCCCACAATCTTAATCTGAAAAGGGTGAGTGCGCCGCTCTTCGTGGCGTCGGATTTAGGTTTAAATGACAATCTTAGCGGAAATGAGCAGCCTGTAAATTTCACACTGCCTAATGCCGGAGAGCAGTCGCTTGAGATTGTTCATTCCCTAGCAAAATGGAAGCGTGCCGCCCTGAAGCGTTATAATTTTCAACCGTACGAAGGGCTTTATACCGATATGAATGCCATACGCCGCTGCGAAATTCCGGACAATACCCATTCTTTTTATGTGGATCAATGGGATTGGGAAAAGATCATCCTGCCAGGTGACCGCAATTTGGATTTTCTTAAAAACACGGTGGACGCAATTTTCCGCACACTGAAAGCATTGGATGAATACCTGAACCATTTTGTGCCTGGTCGGAGAAAACTGCTTGATGACGAGATTTACTTCATCACGAGTGAGGAACTACTTCAGAAATACCCCAACCTTAGTCCCGAAAAGCGAGAGCGGGAAATTACAAAAGAAAAAAAGGCTGTATTCCTGATGCAGATCGGTGCACCGCTCAGCCACGGAGAGCCGCACGGCAGCCGCGCCCCAGACTACGACGATTGGCTGCTGAACGGAGACATTCTAGTATACAACCCCGTGCTGGACGATGTGCTGGAGCTTTCCTCTATGGGCATACGCGTAGACGGAGATTCTTTGAGCTATCAGCTGAAAGCAGGCGGAAACGAAGAACGAAAGAAACTGCCTTTCCACAGGGAACTCCTCCAAGGATCATTGCCGCAGACTATCGGAGGCGGGATCGGGCAATCCCGGCTGTGTATGTTTTTCCTTCAGAAGGCGCACATCGGCGAAGTGCAGGCATCCTACTGGCCTGAGGAAATGCGCGAATATCTGGAAAAAAAGGGAATCTTGCTGCTTTAAAACCGGACACCGAGTTTTTTCAGTTCTGATTCCAGGTCCGTTTCAGGTTTAATGTGAACGGTAAGGAATCCCAAGGCTTTTGCGGCAGCTATATTGGCTTCGTTATCATCGATGAACACCGATTCTTCCGCGGAAATATTGTAGCGGCTTAAAAGCAATTCCCAAATTTTCGGGTCGGGCTTTATCAGTTTTTCATCACCGGAAACCACGATTTTCCCGTCAAAAATTTTGAAAAAATCATAATTTTCAAGGGCGTACGGAAAAGTCTCGTTCGACCAATTTGTCAACCCAAATAACTGATAATCAGTATGTTTCAATTTTCTAAGGACTTCCACATTCTGCGGAATATCGGCTCTCAGCATCGTAGTCCAGTTATCATAATACGCCCGGATCTCCGCTTCCCACTCAGGATGCTGCGCCACCAGAAATTCCGTGCCTTCCTTCAGCGTTCGGCCCCTGTCCTGCTCCGCATTCCATTCATTATGAGCAACTTGCGTAAGGAAGTACTCCATTTTTTCATCATCATTAAAATGCGTCCGAAAAAAATATCGCGGATTCCAGTCCATCAGAACGCCGCCAAAATCGAAGATGATGTTTTTGATTGCCATAATTTCGTTTCTACAAAATTAAAAAACCTTCCGTTTCCGGAAGGCTGATATTACTCGAAAGGCTGATGTTTTATAGCCTCCAGATCTTTCACCTGGTACGGTATACTTTGCAGGATGTATTCCATAGCCTCCAGCCTTGCACGGCTTTTTCGATTGGCTTTCAGCACTTTCCACGGCGCAATTTCCGTGCTCGTCTGCTCAAACATCCGCTCCTTATACTCGGTGTATTTGTCCCAAAGTTCCAGCGCATTTCTGTCCACATCACTATACTTCCATTTTTTCAGCGGGCTATCGATGATTTCCGCAAAACGCTGTTCCTGTTCTTCCTTGGAAATCGAAAAATAAAGTTTCAGGATGTAAATTCCTGAGCCGATAAGCATAGCCTCGAAATCATTCACCTGAGCCATAAAAGTTTCGTACTCTTCCTGCGTGCAGAAGCCGTTCACAGGCTCTACCACAGCACGGTTATACCAGCTTCGGTCGAAAAACACAATCTCTCCAGCCTTTGGCAATTGATTGATGTACCGCTGAAAATACCACTGCCCCTGCTCTACCTCGTCCGGTTTTGGCAGCGCTACGGTTCGGTGCTGCCTTGGGTTCAGGTTTTCGGTAATTCTTCGGATGGCTCCGCCCTTTCCGGCGGCATCTCGGCCTTCAAAGATGATGACTACTTTCTGCTGATTTTCCACCACCCAATTCAGCAGCTTGATCATTTCTTCCTGAAGCTTACCCAGCCGCTTTTCAAACTTCACGAAACGGACGGCTTTTTCTGCATCCAGTTTGGAATTCTGAAGCAAGGCATAAAGTCCTTTTTTTGAATGCAATATTTTGAATTGTTCTTCTGTAATATTCATAATTGTTTGATAATCAGTTAGAAATCAATCTGCTGCACAGTCCTGAAATACCGCTGCACAACATTTGGATCAGGGTTTACATTCACCGGGCTCTCCGTTTTTCCGGTGTAAGGAAATTGTGACAAAACATAGCGAATGGCTTCCAGCCTGGCATCCAGCTTGTCATCAGATTTCACGATAACCCACGGTGAAAACGCATTGTGCGTTCTGCTGAACATTTGATCTTTGTAATAGGTAAAGGTATCCCAAAGTTCCTGCCCTTTTTCATCCACAGGGCTGTATTTCCAGCGTTTCAGCGGGTTTTTCAGCCTCCGGTTAAAACGGTAAAGCTGCTGATCTTTCGACACGGAAAACCAGAATTTGATAATCGTAGTTCCAGATTCGTACAGCATATGCTCAAACTCTGGAACCTGCACCATAAAGCTCTCGTATTGCTGTGGCGTGCAGAAGCCCATCACAGGTTCAACCACGGCACGGTTGTACCAGCTTCTGTCGAAAAACACGATTTCGCCTTCGTTCGGCAGCTCTTTGATGTAGCGGCTGAAGTACCACTGTCCGCGCTCCACATCGGTCGGCTTGTTCAGCGCCACCAATCGCATTTGCCGCGGATTCAGGTGCTCCATAAACCGCTTGATTGTGCCGCCTTTTCCGGAGGCATCCCTCCCTTCAAAAATTATCGCGATTTTCCGCTTGTTTTCCGCCGCCCATTTTTGGAAATTCACCAGCTGAGCCTGCAGCAGCCTCAGTTCTTCCTCGTAGCGCACCTTTTCCAGGACTTCCCCGTAGGTGGGCTCGTTGCTGTGCATTTCCAGGAGATTTAGCAGATCCTGCCTATTCTGCACTTTTTTTAGTTCATTAAAATCTATCATACATTCAAAAAAATCAATGTATAAATTTACGGAATCGCTTGCAGGAAATCAAATCCTTAAGTATGATTTATCGCAAGTTTAGGGCGAAACCTTTTAGACTCGGCCAGGTTTTAAAGGCCTCTATTGCGGTGCTTTTTAGCCTCATAAAGGGAATGCCCTCCCGTGAATACAACATCTGCTATGCGGAACAGCTCTTCTTCCAGCTCCTTTAGCTGGGGTGGCGCAAACCTGAATTTGGAGAGCTCGTCCATACTGTCATACACTGTAAACTGCGGCACAAGGTGCGAGGTGTATTCCACTGCCATCGGGGTATAGTACCAAATGCCGTAGCTGTCTATATTTCTTTCCGCTAAAAAATTATCCAATAAAGATGCAATGTTACCAGCATCAAAACCTTTATTTTCCGCATAAAATAGAGTAACTATTACCACACCGTCCTTTTCCTCTGTTAAAACAGCCTCACGCTCTGCGGGTTTTGGTTCCTCGAAATAATATAGTTTATACTTAGAAGTAAACCGGCTTAGCAGATGCTGCGGTCTCTGATACACGAAATTCCAACCTAGGTGGCTGAAACAAAGTAAGGAAATCATATAAGTTTCGTGAGAAATGTGGAAATTAATTATTAAGCCTGCTGAAGTTGCCCTTTTAGAGAGCCCAAAGGTAGAAATTATTATTATTTTCCACAAGTTTTATATGAGCGAGAAACTTGCCAAAATGCGGTGTGAAAAACCTTCGCTTTTTGCGTGGAGGTTGATTGGCTTTGCCAAATATAATAGCCTTCGAATGGCAAACTGTTAATAGCAATGAAAATTGTCCCACAAAAATGAGCTTCGTAGAAGCGAATCGAAACCCGATAGTTTTCAGTGAAAGTTTTATTTTAGCAAATGAAATTTTTGGGAAAATATGAAAGTAATCATTGAAGAAGCTGAAAGCGGTTTCTACGGTTTTGCGGAAGATGACAACATTGAGGATGCGCTTGCAACTTACGGTTGCACCGTCGAAGAATTGAAGGAAGATTTCAAAGAAGTTCTGGAAATAGTGATTCAGTCCAAAGAAAGGAATGGTGATTTGAAAGCCGCGGAATATTACAGAAACGCCGTTCCTGAATTTGTTTTTAAATAGAAACTTTACCAAAGATTTGAAACTTTACCAAAGTGCGATTTAAAAACTTCGCGTTTTTGCGTGGAAATTTATCGGCACCCATCTCATCAATTTTCACTTATCAATCATTAATTATAAAAAAATCTGCCAATTTGTCATAAGATTTTGCTTGGTATTATTTTCGTAATTTGGGATAGCGTCGAAACGATAGATCGGCAAAGTGTTTTAAACAAAATTTAAAAAACAAAAAATCCTAAATATTATGAGCAAAATAATCGGAATTGACCTGGGTACTACGAACTCGTGCGTTTCCGTAATGGAAGGCAAAGACCCTGTAGTAATCCCAAATGCGGAAGGCAAGAGAACTACGCCTTCCATCGTGGCTTTCACGGCAGACGGTGAGAGAAAAGTGGGAGACCCTGCGAAAAGACAGGCGGTAACCAACCCGAAAAACACCATCTATTCCATAAAGAGATTTATGGGCTCGGCGTTCAACCAAAACGAAGCGGACAAGGTGCCGTACGAAGTGAAAAAAGGTGCGAACGATACCGTGAAGGTGAAAGTTGATGACAGGGAATATACGCCGCAGGAAATTTCTGCGATGATCCTGCAGAAAATGAAAAAAACGGCGGAAGATTTCCTTGGGCAGGAAGTGAGCCGAGCGGTAATTACCGTGCCAGCCTACTTTAACGACAGCCAGAGACAGGCAACGAAGGAAGCGGGCGAAATCGCGGGGCTTACCGTTGAAAGAATCATCAACGAACCGACTGCCGCTGCACTTGCCTACGGCCTTGACAAAAATAATAAAGACCAGAAAATCGCAGTGTACGACCTTGGTGGAGGTACTTTCGATATTTCCATCCTGGATTTGGGTGATGGCGTTTTCGAAGTACTTTCCACGAACGGTGATACGCATCTTGGCGGTGATGATTTCGATGATGTAATCATCAACTGGCTTGCCGGCGAATTCCAAACCGAAGAAGGCGTGGATCTGAAGCAGGATGCCATAGCGCTACAGAGGCTGAAAGAAGCGGCGGAGAAAGCGAAAATCGAGCTTTCGGCTTCTACGCAAACGGAAATTAATTTGCCGTACATCACAGCTACAGCTTCCGGGCCGAAGCACCTTGTGAAAACTTTGACGAGGGCGAAATTCGAGCAGCTTTCCGCTGAATTGGTGCGCCGCTCTATGGAACCGTGTAAGAAAGCCTTGGAAGATGCAGGCCTGAAAACTTCTGACATCGATGAGGTGATTTTGGTGGGCGGTTCTACAAGAATCCCGATCATTCAGGAAGAAGTGGAGAAATTCTTCGGCAAAAAACCTTCAAAAGGCGTAAACCCTGATGAAGTGGTGGCCATAGGTGCTGCAATACAGGGCGGCGTATTGACGGGCGATGTGAAGGATGTGCTGCTATTGGATGTTACGCCGCTTTCTCTCGGCATCGAAACTATGGGCTCAGTGTTCACGAAACTCATCGAAGCGAACACCACTATCCCTACCAAAAAATCGGAAGTATTCTCCACAGCCAGCGACAATCAGCCTGCAGTAAGCATCCGTGTTGGCCAGGGTGAAAGGCCGATGTTCAACGATAATAAGGAAATCGGCAGATTTGATTTGACGGATATTCCGCCTGCACCAAGAGGTGTACCGCAAATTGAGGTAACTTTTGATATCGATGCAAACGGTATCCTTTCCGTTTCGGCGAAAGATAAGGGCACCGGTAAAGAGCAATCTATCAAGATTCAGGCTTCCTCCGGACTTTCCGATGATGAAATCGAAAGAATGAAGCGCGAAGCTCAGGAAAACTCTGCTGCCGATGCGAAGCGCAAGGAGGAAGCGGAAGTTTTCAACAAAGCGGACGGCCTGATTTTCCAGACTGAGAAGCAGCTGAAGGAATTTGGCGACAAGCTTTCCGCGGATAAAAAATCTGCGATTGAAGCTGCGGTTGCCGATTTGAAAACGGCCTTCGAAGCGAAGAATACGGACGATGTAAAAGCCAAAACCGAAGCGCTGGATGCAGCGTGGATGGCAGCATCTGAGGAGCTGTACGCTGCAGGTCAGCAGGCACAGGGCGCACCGGATATGAACGATATGGGCGGAAACCAAAACCCGAACAACGGCGGTGCAGACGATGTACAGGATGCTGATTTTGAGGAGGTTAGGTAAGTTAAGTAACCAATAATTACCAAATCGCTGTAAATAAAGCATTTACAGCGATTTTTAATTATTAAGATCTAAAGGATAAGTTAATTACAAAAAAACCGCAGGATTTTCTGCGGCTTTAATGTTTTTAATTGGTGGGACTACTTCTTTAGCGCTGCCTCTTTTTTCTTAAATTCTTCAAACTTCGCCTCATTCCGCGTTGATTGATATAGGCCTTTCAATGTAGTTACAACATCTAGGTTGTCCGGCTCCAGTTGATACCATTTCTCCGCATAAGGAATTGCCTTTCTGAAATTTTCCCGTCTTTGGTCTAAAACTTTATTCGCCGCGTCAGTTTTTCCGGCTTTCTTAAGCGCGTTGTAATTATCTACTGCTTTCTCGTCATCGCCCATTGCAAGAAAAGTCATACTCTGCAGAGCGGGAAGATAGTTCGGATTAATCTGCAACGCCTTCTGGAAAGACTGCTCAGCATCGTTTTTCATCGCCGGATCGTTGCTTTGCATCACGCCAAGATTGTACCATTTTTCAGGATCGTTCGGATCCGCTTGAAGCTGCGTTTTCAGACTTTGAATAAACTCGCTGGATCTGCCGCTCTTGTAATAGGAAAGCCCCTGTAGATTCAGCAGAACACTGTCATTCGGGAACTTTTTTAGCCCTGCATCGGCAAGCTTTGCAGCTTCATCAAAGCGCTGTGCATCGTAAAGATTTTTCACATTAGCCTGATAAAGTTCTTTCTGGATGTTTGGAGTTTTTTCAACTTTAAATTCTGTATAATCACTCTTGTCGGCAAGTTTTTTCTGTAGCTCAAAATTCGTCTTATCAAAGCTCTCTACCTTCCCAGATTTCTTATTCTTTGCAGTATAGATTGTGTTTTCTCCTGTATATCCAGACGCGATGAGGTCGTCGTAGATCTCTATGGCTGCATTATTGTTCCCCGCCGCGTTGTAAGAAACTGCTGCATTCATCAGATAAGTTTTATCATCGGAGCCCGCCGCTTTTAGCAAGTAGTAGGTTTCCTTAAATTTATCTCCTGCTACAGCATAGCTTTTATTGTTGTAAGCATCCACTGCAGCCTGGTTGGATTTGTTGAGCGCATCGTTTATTAGCGGTGCTACATTCATTTTCGGCTCGTAGGTTTCTTCTTTCAGCCCGGAAATTCCGGATCTGTCCGCAGCATCTTTTCCCACAAAATACACCCTATCCTTCCCGGATTTCCCGGCGTATATTTTGTTCGTTCTCAAATCATTGATTTTTGAAAGGTACTTTGCACCTTCTGCTGTTTTACCTTCATTCATCAGCGCGGAGCCCTTTGCGTAGTAGTACTGCTCCTGTACAGCCGGTTCTAGCATATAGATCCTGTCCCCCATTAATCCTTCAGCAGCGGAGATCTGCGCGCGGGCACCAGCAAAATCCTTGCTGTCCACACTTTTGGCAGCTGCCTGAATCTCTTTCTTTTGTCCGAAAGCCGTTGTCGCAGCCAGAACTGCGAGGCTTAAAAATGTTTTTTTCATTGTTTAATATTTTGGTTGTTAATTTTCTTCGTTGCTATCCTGTTCATTTTCAAGGCGTTTCAGCTCCTGCTCTTCCTCTTTTTCCGCCTTGCGAAGTTCTCTTTCGGTGCCTATGTTCGTCATCGAATTATCCCCAGTCATCGGCAAATCCGAAAATTCCGGGTGGGAAGAATCCACATTGCTGATGCCGTCCGCATTGGTTTCATCCGCATCTTCTTCCACTTCCTTATCCATTTCCACTTTGGCAATCGCCGCTATTTCATCGTCACCCTTCAGGTTGATGAGCCTCACGCCCTGGGTGTTTCTGCCCATCACGCGAAGTTCTTCCACGCCCATTCTTATTGCCACGCCAGATTTGTTGATAATCATCAGCCCATCATCATCCATCACATTCTGGAGGGCGATAAGGTCGCCGGTTTTATCGGTAATATTCAGCGTGATGACGCCTTTTCCGCCACGGTTCGTAATGCGGTAGTCTTCCACCGCAGTTCGCTTGCCGTAGCCTTTTTCCGAAACCACAAGAACGGTTTCATTTTCAACATCTTTCACAACAATCATACCAACCACAGCATCATCATCTTCCAACGAAATTCCGCGAACGCCGATGGAACCTCGGCCAACTTCCCGCACCTTTTCCTCAGGGAAGCGGATGCATTTTCCTTTCCGGGTGGCTATCATTATTTCGGATTCTCCGTTGGTAAGCCTTGCGCCAAGCAGTTCATCGCCCTCACGGATTTCAATCGCGTTAATTCCGTTCGTTCTCGGTCTGGAATAGGCTTCCAGCGAAGTTTTCTTGATGGTGCCGTTCTTGGTAATCATCACCACATTCATTTGGTTCACATATTCTGAATTGGTGAGATCGTCCGTCCTTATATAGGCCTTGATTTTATCGCCGGCCTCAATGTTGATAAGGTTCTGAATAGCCCTGCCCTTCGAAGTTTTCGAGCCTTCCGGGATTTCGAAGACTCTCAGCCAGTAGCATTTCCCTTTTTCGGTGAAGAACAGCATATACTGGTGGTTCGTCGCGGAAACGATGTATTCCAGGAAGTCTTCGTCCCGCGTTGTTGCGGCGCGGTTTCCTACGCCACCTCTGCTCTGGATTTTGTATTCCGAAAGCGATGTGCGCTTGATGTAGCCTGCGTGAGAAATCGTGAGCACCACGGTTTCATTCGGGATGAAATCCTCGATGGACATATCTCCGCCGGAAAAATCAATATCCGTTCTTCTTTCGTCGCCATACTTCTCCTTGATTTCCAGAAGTTCATCCTTGATGATTTGGTAGCGCCTTGCTTCACTGCTAAGGATGTCCTCCAGATCTTTGATGAGCGCCATAATCTCCTCATATTCCGCCCGGATTTTATCAAGTTCCATTCCGGTTAATCTTGCCAGGCGAAGATCCAGAATGGCCTGAGCCTGAATGTCGGAAAGTTCAAACTCTGCCATCAGGCCTTCCTTCGCTTCCTGCGGCGTTGCGGAGTGGCGGATGATGTAGATGGCCCTGTCCAAAGTATCCTGCGTGGCTATTACCCGCATAAATCCTTCGAGGATGTGGGCTCTTTCTTTGGCTTTTTTCAGTTCAAATTCCGTCCTTCTCGTCACAACTTCGTGGCGGTGTTCCACGAAGTGATGGATAATGTCCTTCAGGTTCAGCTGCTGTGGCCTGCCTTTTACCAGGGCAATATTATTCACGCTGAACGAAGTTTGCAGCGCGGTGTATTTAAAGAGAAGATTCAGCACAACATTTGGGATGGCATCGTGCTTCAGTTCGTACACGATTCTCAGACCCATCCTGTCCGATTCATCACGGATTTCGTGAATGCCCGGGATTTTTTCCTCCTTTACCAAATTGGAAGTGCGCTCAATCATTTCTGCCTTGTTCACCTGGTAAGGCACTTCGGTAACGATGATGGCATTTCTGCCGTGAACTTCCTCGAAGTTTACTTTGGCGCGCAGCACAATTCTTCCGCGCCCTGTGTGGAAGGCATCCCTCACACCATCGTAACCGTAGATGATTCCGCCGGTTGGGAAATCCGGTGCGATGATGTGCTTCATCAAATCATCGATGGAAATTTCGCGATCATCGATGTATGCGCAAATGGCATCTATGGATTCCGAAAGGTTGTGCGGCGCCATGTTGGTAGCCATACCTACCGCAATTCCGGAAGTTCCGTTCACCAGAAGGTTCGGGATTTTTGTGGGAAGAACACTGGGCTCCGTAAGGGAATCGTCAAAATTATTCTGGAAATCCACCGTTTCCTTATCCAGATCGGCAAGGATTTCATCGGAAATCTTCTTTAGCCTTGCCTCGGTGTACCGCATTGCAGCTGGCGGATCGCCGTCCATCGAGCCAAAGTTACCCTGCCCGTCAACCTGCGGATAACGGAGGCTCCACGGCTGGGCCATACGCACCATAGCATCATAGACAGAAGAATCTCCGTGAGGATGGTACTTACCGAGCACATCGCCCACGATTCTCGCCGATTTCAGATATTTCCTGTTGGAAAATACGCCAAGGCCATACATGCCGTACAAAACGCGGCGATGCACCGGTTTCAGGCCGTCCCTCACATCGGGAAGTGCCCGAGATACAATGACCGACATTGAATAATCAATGTAGGACGACTTCATTTCATCTACAATGCTGATGGGTATCAGCCTTTCTCCTTCTTTCTGCATAAATCCTGTAAATATGTGAGAATCAGCACTTTACACCGCTGATTAAAATCTCACCAAATTAATGCGCTAAAATACGAAAATTGTGGGATTAATTCTAAATTTGAGGATAGAGAGTTGATGTTTCCAACCTGAGATTCAATATTTGTAAATTTGAACCCTGAATTTTAATTTTAAACTCTACCCTAAAAGAAAAGAATGTCCATCATCAGCCTTACCTTCCACAGCATACCATCGATAGAAGCCGAATGGAAAGATTATGTGCAGACAACCCTGATACAACTCGCTGAAAACCTGTACGATGCAGAGCGCTACATACTTTCCGAAGTGGATAGCGAAATGATAAACGAAGGCAGCAATACCAACCTGCTTCTAATGTTTGCCAACGATGAGAAGCGCGAAGATTTTATGCTGAACGAATTTGAAAACATCAGGGAACGCATCGAATCCAAATTCGGCGACCAGGTGCTGATTTTCAAGACTTTCCTGAACGCTATGAAAATGCGGGTTTAATCCAATCCCGCCAAAAACCTCATCGTATCTACATTATCGGCGTAGGTTTCGAGCGATGGTTGCTGGGCTTCGCCGAATTTTACCATTGGGATTGTTAGTTGGAAATTGGAAACCACGGCCTGAATGTCCGTTTCGTTTTCCGTGATGAATTCCTCCACCTCCTGCAAATTTTCGTAGCGGGAAAAGTTCAAAACTGAAATCGGGCTGAAAAGGCCGGCCTCTTCGCGCAACATCACGAAATTATTATCCCAAAAATCATCGCGGTTCAGCAGGAAAATCGCCTTGTTGTAATCGTAGTTATTGGCATATTTATGATGGTTGATGATGTGGCCAAAAGGCATAAAATTTTCGAACAGCCTATTGATTTCGAATGACTTAGGAAGGAAAAGCCGCGTAACATTCCTGCAGCCCATCCCAAAATATTGGAAAATATCCCCCGCTAAATTCTGCAAATCGGCATCGGTTTCTTCGCCGGAAAGTACGGCAACGGAAGTGCGGTTTTTGCGGATAATTCTCGGCTTATCCTTGAAATAAAATTCCAGATAGCGCGCCGTATTATTACTTCCGGTGGCAATTACCGCATCAAAATCCTGCAGCTTTTCCACGATTTCGAACTGAACATCACCTTCGGAAAATTCCTGCCAAAGCTTCAGCAGGAAAGGTATCAGAAGCCGGTCTTTCGACGATAATTTTATGAGCGGAAAATTTCCCGAAAGAATGACGCAGATCACATCGTGAAAACCAACCATCGGAATATTTCCGGCAAGAATGAGCCCTACCCTTTTTCCGTGATTACGAAATTCATAATTTTCAAGCCAATTATTTAAATTTTCTTCATTCAATAGTTCTGCCCAGGAATTTAGCGCAAATCTTAGATTCTGCTGAGTAAACCACGGATTTTCAATCTCCGAACGCTGGAGAATTTCCGCAAAATCTTTCTGCTGAGCGCTGTACCCTGCTTCATCCGTCGTTAAAAATTTACCCAAAAAATCGCCCACCTTTGCCAAGGCTGAAACTTTCCCCTGCATTTCCATTGCTTAAAAATTGCCTATTTTTTCGTAATTTTGCGCAAATTTAAAACAATCCTAATCAAATATGGCCATTAAAATCACTGACGAATGCATAAATTGCGGAGCCTGCGAACCGGAATGCCCGAACAACGCCATCTATGAAGGTGCCGTGGATTGGAAGGCTTCGGACGGAACAAGTCTTCGGGGAACAGTGACTATGCCTTCGGGAAAAACGATAGATGCCGATGCTCCGCAGGAACCGGTGAGCGATGATTTCTACTTCATCGTTACGGATAAGTGCACCGAATGCAAAGGCTTCCACGAGGAACCGCAATGTGCGGCGGTATGCCCTGTGGATTGCTGCGTGCCTGACGAAAATCATATCGAGAGCGAAGACGCACTGCTACAGAAAAAAGCGTTCCTCCACGCAGAATAATTTACATTGCCCGGCAAATTCGTCTGGCATTTTTATTATCTTTACAAAAAGAAAAACCAAACACTATAATATTATGAAAAAACACAATTTCAGCGCAGGGCCCTGCATCCTGCCGCAAGAAGTTTTCCAAAAATCGGCGGAAGCCATCCTGGATTTCCACGGCATAGGGCTATCCCTGCTGGAAATCTCTCACAGAAGCAAAGATTTCCTACCGGTGATGGAAGAAGCGAGGGCCATCGTGAAACGCCTGATGAAGCTGGGCGATGATTACGAGGTGCTTTACCTTGGTGGCGGTGCAAGTATGCAATTTTGTATGGTGCCCTTCAACCTGATGAAAAAGGACGGCGGAAAGGCGGCCTACCTGGATACGGGAACCTGGGCGAACAACGCGATAAAGGAAGCCAAAAAGTTCGGAACGGTAGATGTGGTGGGCTCTTCCAAGGATGACAATTATAAATTCATCCCGAAAGATTACAAGGTGGGCAGCGAATACGACTACCTCCACTGCACATCCAACAACACAATCTACGGTACAGAAATGCACCAGTTTCCAGAGGTGGATTGCCCAATGGTTTGCGATATGTCGTCTGATATTTTTAGTAATGATAGGGATTACACGAAATTTGACCTGATGTATGCCGGTGCGCAAAAAAATATGGGACCAGCCGGCGTAACAGTAGTAGTCGTGAAAAAGGAAATTCTCGGGAAAAGCGGACGGGATATTCCATCAATGCTGGATTATCAGAAGCATATCGACAAAGATTCGATGTATAACACGCCGCCTGTTTTCCCAATCTATACCACCTTGCTTACGCTTCAGCATTTGGAAAACAACGGTGGCATCGAAGCGGCGGAAGAGCGCAACAAGCAGAAAGCGAAACTGCTGTACGATGAAATTGACAATAATGAAAACTTCGTCGGAATGGCGGCAAAAGAAGACCGTTCCTTGATGAATGTATGCTTCGACCTGACTGACCAATCCAAGAAGGAAGCCTTTGACAAACTCTGGAAGGATGCCGGAATTAACGGGCTGAACGGCCACAGAAGCATCGGTGGATACCGGGCGAGCATTTACAACGCACTTCCTTTGGAAAGCGTTCAGGTTTTGGTGGATGTTATGAAATCTTTAGATTAAAGCCTGAATTTTTGCGAAATCCTAAAAATTGAAACTATGAAAATTTTAGCAAACGACGGTATTTCCAAAGCTGGAAAAAAGGCGCTGGAAGAAGGCGGACAGGAATTGCTCGAAAATAAAATTCCGCAGGAAGAGCTTGCAGATTTCATCAACCAAAACAATGTGGAAGTGCTGCTGGTACGCAGCGCAACGAAGGTTCGGCAGGATTTGATAGATGCCTGCCCTTCGCTGAAAATCATTGGGCGTGGCGGTGTAGGAATGGACAACATTGATGTGGAATATGCGAGAGGCAAAGGCATCAAGGTGATTAATACGCCTTCCGCTTCATCACGCTCGGTAGCAGAAATGGTTTTCGCGCACTTCCTTTCTCTCGCAAGATTTCTGCACGAATCGAACAGGATGATGCCTCTGGAAGGCGAATCGAAATTCAATGATTTGAAGAAATCTTATTCCAAAGCCGTGGAACTCAGCGGGAAAACGCTGGGTGTGATTGGTTTCGGCGGCATCGGAAAAGAGGTGGTGAAAATGGCGATAGCCTTCGGAATGCAGGTAAAGGTGCTGACGACCAAAGCAAGAACGGAAAGCATTAGCCTGAAATTCTTCGACGGGCAAAGAGTGGATTTCCAAATTGAGACCACCGATAATATGGAAGAATTCCTGAAAGATTTGGATTTCCTTACGATTAATACGCCGAAAACTGATGGCTATCTTATTGATAATGAACAATTTAAAATGATGAAGGACGGAATCTTCATCGTAAATACGGCAAGAGGCGGCGTGATCAACGAAAAATCTCTCATCGATGCGATTGAGGCCGGAAAGGTAGCCGGTGCAGCGCTGGATGTTTTCGAAGAGGAGCCTACGCCTGCGCTCTCGCTGCTGATGAACCCTGCGCTTTCGCTTTCGCCGCACCTTGGCGGAAACACGGTGGATGCCCAGGAAAAAATCGGCACAGAGCTCGCCGAGCAAATCATTGAACTTAGCAAAAGTTATAAATAAAAAAATGCCAACTTTCAGACCTTTCCGGGGCATACGCCCAAGCGAAGAATATGTGGGAAATTTTCCATCCCTGCCTATTGAATCCCTATCAGATCAGGATTACCTTACACTTTCCGAAGACAAGACTACTTATGTAAATATGGTGAGCCCCGCGGAAAAGGGCAAGGCTTCCGATTTGGATAAAAGTCTAAAAAAAGTACGCACAAATTTTGAGGATCTCATTGAAAATAAGGTACTTATGCAGGATGTTTCTGCGTATTATCTCTATGAGCAGATCCTCCCGAATAAAACGGTGTACCGCGGGCTTCTCGGGCTGATAAGTGTGGAGGATTTTATTAACGGGAAAATAAAAAAACACGAATCTACGCTTACGGAGAGGAAGCAACAGCTGGCTAAATATCTGGACCGAGTAAATATTCAGGCGGAACCTGTATTGCTGACTTACAACTCTAACCCAAAGGTGGAGCTGATAATGAACAATGAGGAGAAAACAGTGCCTGTAATGAACTACACATCTCCCAACGGAATTCGGCACAAACTCTGGAGGATAGACAACCGCCTGAAAATTCAGCAGCTGAAGGAGGCATTAGACCCTATCGAGTCATTTTATATTGCGGATGGGCATCACCGGATGGGTTCCACGGCACTTCTGGCGCAAAGCCGGAACGAAAAGGCAAAAAAAACCTTCGGCTCGGAGCCCTACAACTTTGTCCTGTCTTACATCGTTTCCAAAGACAGCATTAAAATCCACGATTACAACCGACTCATCAAAGACCTGAACGGCCTTACAGAGGAGGAATTTCTGAAGAAGCTGGAAAAAACCTTCCTGATAAATGAAAAGGGCAGCGAACCTTATTTTCCATCAAAAAAATTCCACATCAGCATGTACCTAGGCGGCAAATTTTATAGCCTACATGTAAAGCACGAGCTGCGGCAGGCGGAGATGGAAAATCTGCGTGATTTCGACCACTATCTGCTGGAAAAGTATGTGATTGATGAAATCCTGAACATCGAAGACTTCCGCACAACGGACAGAATTAATTATGTTCGAGGAAATTCTACCCTGGATGGTATTCTTCAGCTGAAAGATATGGTGGATTCCGGCGAGTACGAAGTAGGCTTCGGAGTACACCCTATCAGCTATAATGACTTGGTGAAAATCTCGGAAAACTCAATCGAAATGCCGCCGAAATGCACACTGATTGAGCCGAAAGTCATCAGCGCCCTGGTAATGTACGATATGAAGTAACTCTCTGATTTTCAAAAAAGAAACGGCAACTTTCTCAGTTGCCGTTTTTGTTTTGGTGTGATAGCTTTTACTTCGCGCCCATTACCTGAACATCGAAAATCAGCCAGGCATTTGGCGGGATAATTCCGCCTGCACCTCTTTCACCGTAGCCTAAGTTGGACGGGATTAAAAGCGTAGCCTCATCGCCCACATTCAAAAGCAGCAGGCCTTCATCCCAGCCTCTTATTACGCGGCCTGTTCCCACAGGAAACTCAATCGGCTCACCTCTTTTGAAGGAATTATCGAATTCCATTCCGTTCGTCAGCCTTCCGGCATAGTGCACGGCAACCATCTGCCCTTGCTCAACTTTCGGGCCGCTGCCCTTCTTCGTAATTTTATACATCAATCCGGAAGCCGTAGTTTCCATACCCTGCTTCAGCTCCTCCAGTTGCTTCGTCGCCTCAGCTTCCTGCTTTCTCAAAAAATCACGGTTGTTCTCCTGAATTTTTCCCTTTCCTTCGTTAAAAACCTTCGTCGCATCGTAATCTTTATATTGATTTCCTTTGCTGAAAACGGAAACTTTTTCCAGCACTACATCGGTTTTCGGTTTGTCCTGCGGCCCTTTTTCTACGGCTGCAATTTTGTCGATAACTTCCTCGCCTTCTACTACTTTGCCAAAAACCGTGTGCTTCCCATCAAGCCACGGTGTAGGAACCTGCGTGATGAAAAACTGCGAGCCATTGGTATTCGGTCCGGAATTCGCCATAGAAAGAATGCCTTTTCCCGTGTGTTTCAGGTCATTTTTCTCATCTTCAAATTTATAACCTGGGTCACCCATTCCAGTTCCCTGGGCATCGCCACCCTGAATCATAAAATCCTGGATGACACGGTGGAAAATGGTGCCGTCGTAAAACGGAACGCCCTTCGGTTTTTTATTATTATCGATTTTTCCTTCGGCAAGCCCGATGAAATTGGCCACGGTAACCGGTGATTTTTCATCTTCAAATTTCACCAGCATATTGCCCTGGGAAGTTTGCAGGTTGGCATAAAGGCCGTCGTTCAGCCCTTCGTAAGTTTGTTTGTCAACATTCATTTTCTTATAAATTGGTGTACAACTTGTCAAAATCGCTGCAGCAGCTGCAGAGAGCATCAGTTTCTTAATCATTTTCTTCAAATTAAGATTTGCGAAAATAATGATTTTTCTTCAAATAATTTCCAAAACTAACACTCCAAACTTTTGCGATTGCTTCCGCAAAAGTTACAAAAAAATCGGAAGGCTAAACTTCCGATTATTATATAGTCTATGGAAATCAGTTCTTTCTCTCCACCAAAACTCTCCATCCGAAAGGATCTTCAGCCTGGTTGGTTTGAATATCCACCAATGCTTTTTTCAGTTGCAGCGCGTAGCTCTCTGATTCGTCCAGCTGGGGAAGTTCAAGTTTTTCGTCCTCGTATCCGATGGCTTTAAACTGGGAAGTTACCACTGCGGTACCCACGCCCCAGGCCTCTTTCAGGCTGCCGTCTTTATGCGCCTTATACACATCTTCCACCTTCAGATCGCCAATGATTACCTCGATTCCCTTATGCTTCGCCAACTGAATGAAGCTGTCCCTCGTCACACCATCCAAAATTCGCTCCGAAGTCTTCGGCGTGAAAATCGTGTCGTTGATGCGCACCATCACATTCATCGTTCCGCTCTCTTCCATCAGGGTGTGCGTGGCATCATCCGTCCATATAATTTGGTCGTAGCCTTCTTCTTTAGCTACTTTTGTTGGATAAAACGCTCCAGCGTAGTTGCCGGCAGCCTTGGCAAAGCCTACCCCGCCGTTCGCCGCCCGGGAATAGTACTTGGAAACCTTCACAGACACCGGCGCCGTGTAGTAGGCTTTTGCCGGCGTAGTAAGGATTGCGAAGATATATTTCTCTGAAATCCGCGCCTTCAGGGCTTCTTCAGATGCGAAAAGTACAGGTCTCAGATAGAGCGACAGCCCTTCCCCGTGCGGCACCCATTCGCGGTCGAGATCTACAAGGGCCTTCAGCCCGCCGATGAACATTTCCTCAGAAATCTGCGGCATCGCGAGGCGCTCCGCAGATTTGTTCAATCTTTCAAAATTCTTGTCGGGACGGAAGAGAAACACCTGCCCATCTGCATCTTTATAGGCTTTCATACCTTCAAATGCTGCCTGGCCGTAGTGCGCTACCATGATGGCTGGCGAAATTTGCAGCGGCCCGTAAGGCATTATTTGCGGTTCGCTCCACTCTCCATTTTCCCAATTGGCTATCAGCATATGGTCGCCAAATACCTCACCAAATGTAATGTTGCCAACATCAAGACTGCCGATGCGGGAATTTTCGGTTTTTGTAATTTTCATAATTTTTCAGCTATAAAATGCTAATTTACGAATAATTCATTTACATTTGAAAAATGGCACTACACAGGGAGATCCGCACCACAGCGGACGGCAGCAGCACGCTGCATATCAATGAATTAAATGAAAACTACCATTCAGGACACGGGGCGCTTCAGGAGGCGAGGCATGTTTTTATAGAAAACGGGCTGAAACTTACGGTCCAGGAGGAAATAAATATTCTTGAACTGGGCTTTGGTACGGGGCTGAACTTCTTGGTAACGGCCGAAGAATTTTTGCAAAATGAAGGTATCAGGAAGATAAACTATTTTTCTTTGGAAAAATATCCGGTGACCATAGAAGAGGCACAATCGCTGAATTATCATCAATTATTCCAGGGAGATTTTGAGGAAACTTTTTATAAAATCCACGCATGCGATTGGGAGGAAACTGTAGAGATTTTACCTGAGATAAATTTAAAAAAATTCCAGTGCGATTTTTTCAACCTTGAAAATCTGGACATTCCTCTTGCAGATTTAGTCTATTTCGATTGTTTCGGGGCGCGGGTTCAGCCAGATCTTTGGGAAACACCCCTGCTGAAAATGGTTCGGGGTAAAATGCGTCCGGGAGGGCTCTTCACCACCTATGCTTCCAAAGGAAGCCTCCAGAGAAACCTCCGATCTTTGGGTTTTGAAGTGCAAAAACGCCCCGGGCCGCCAGGCAAACGCGAAATGTGCACCGCGAGATTATTAGATGAATGATGGCTGAAGATAATTTTCCTATATTGCTCACTGCTTATTCCTACTGCTAACGCTCAACTAATCAAAACAACAATTATGTTCAACATTCGTGTTTATGCTCTCTGCATTAAAAACCACGCCGTGCTCGCGCTTGCAGAGGAGTACGCCGGCACCCGCCTGCTAAAATTCCCCGGGGGCGGACTGGAGTATGGCGAGGGCACGCTGGAGTGCCTAAGGCGCGAGCTGGGCGAAGAGCTGAATCTTACTCCGGAAAATTTCCGGCACTTCTACACGCAGGAGGATTATGTAAAATCCCGATTCAGGGAGAACGAGCAGCTGCTGACGATTTATTATCTCGCAGATATCGATGATACTGATCTGATCCTTCGGGATCCGTGCATTTCCGAAGCGCGCTGGGTCCCGCTGCATTCCACGGGCAACCCTTTCCCCCTGCCGGTGGACAGCCTCGTTTTCGAAAAACTTAAATCTGAATCTTCCGAGGGCAGAATATGAGCCAGAATTTTATTTAATTTTAAAATCCTGATAGCCTTCGTACGGCTGCAGATAGCCAAGCGCCCAGCCCGTCTGCAGCAGAGATTCCAGATACTCGTCCTCGCGGTGTAGGCGCGGATTATAGGGCGTTTTTAAATCAACATCGGCGGCATTCCCCTTCACATTCCACCAGAAGGCGCTCCACCCTCCGCGAAAATCCCTGATGATTTCATACACGGTTTTCCCCGTGGCCCGGTTCATTAATTTGGCAAAAACCCGCCCCTCGGTGGTGGTAAGATCGCGAAGCTGTTTTTCGTATTGCTCGGCAAGCTCGGCCTGTTTCTGTCTTGTGTACTTTCGCCTGTCGGAAGGGTTCATCGAGGCCAGCTCCTCCTCAAGGGCCCTGTACTGTACCAATGCGGTGAGGAATAGCGGGTACACGCGGTTGAGCTTCTTATTAAGGAAATAGTAAAAATTCCTGTCCAGCTGGTTATTGAAATGAGGCTTTGCCCGAAGGAAAACTTCATCCAGCACCACTACTGCCTCCCCTTCTATCTCATAAATTTTTGCCCGCTGGGCGGCATCATAATAATATTTTTGGCCAAATTCATCTGTCTTTATCTGGTCCTTCGGATATTGGCTAAGCGGCGTAACCGTTATGCTGTCCACAGTTTGCGAATTCGCAAAACCCCCTGAGACTAGGAAAATCTGCATCAGCAAAATGCCCTTCAATTTTGGGAAAAAACTCATCATTTCAAATATCTCGGGTTTCAAATTCTATACCGCTTTTTTCCCGGGCGCTGCTGTACAATATGCTGAAAATGATTTTTGTAATTTTGACGGTATGAAAAAAAGTTCTGCCGGCTTCATTTTTAAAAACTATGAGCCGAAATCCCAGACTCCTTTTGAAAAGCTTTTCGATATCTTTCAGGAACTCATCACCTATACCTCGGGCGATTTTGATGAGGCGATAGACTGGCTGCGGCAGCTGGACGAGGAATATGAGCTGACCACGCCGGAATACACAATAGATGATTTCATAAACGATCTGCTGCAAAAGGGATACATCCAGCAGCGTACAAAACCCGGCAAGGATGGTGACGGCGGAGATTATAACCTGACCTCCAAAACCGAGCAGCTGCTGCGGCAGCGCGCACTCAACCAGATTTTTGGCGATTTAAAGAAAAGCAGTGCCGGCAACCACAAAACCAGAAAAAGCGGCACCGGCGATGAGACCAGCGGCGAGCTCCGCGAATTTCAGTTCGGAGATAGCCCGGAGCACATCGCGATGACGGAAAGCCTAAGGAATGCGCAAATAAACCACGGCATCGGGAATTTCTACCTCGAAGAAAGCGATCTGGTGGTGAAGGACACGCAGCTGAAAACGCAGATGAGCACCGTGCTGATGATCGACATAAGCCACAGCATGATCCTCTATGGCGAAGACCGCATCACGCCGGCAAAAAAAGTGGCAATGGCGCTCTCCGAACTAATAATGACGAGATACCCTAAAGACAGCCTCGATGTAATCGTTTTCGGAGATGATGCCTGGCCGATAAGCATTCAGGAGATCCCTTACCTCCAGGTGGGGCCCTTCCACACCAACACGGTGGCGGGGGTGCAGCTGGCGATGGACATCCTCCGGAGGAAAAAAAATTCCAACAAGCAGATTTTTATGATCACAGACGGCAAGCCTACCTGCATACGCCTGCCGGACGGACACTACTACCGCAACCACTTCGGGCTGGATGACTTCATCACCGGGCAGTGCTACACCATCGCGGCGCAAGCGAGGAAGCTCGGCATTTCCATCACCACCTTTATGATCACGCAAGATCCTGAGCTGGAGCGGTTTATAGAAAAATTTACAGAATCTAATCAAGGAAAGGCGATATACAGCAGCCTGGGGAATTTGGGGGAAATGATTTTCCAGGATTATGAGCAAAACCGCGGCAGGAAATCGAGATAATTAACAGAAACAATACCTAAAATGAGCATTACCAATATAAAAACTTTCGGCGATCTGAAAGCTTCGGGCTACAGGCCGAAAGGCATTAAAGACGAACTTCGTGAAAATTTAATACAAAAAATTAAGAAAAATGAAAATGCCTTCCCCGGCGTATACGGGTACGAGGACACCGTAATCCCGGAACTGGAGCGGGCGATACTCTCCCGGCATAACATTAATCTCCTGGGGCTTCGCGGGCAGGCAAAAACCAGGATGGCACGCCAGATGGTGAACCTCCTCGATGAGTACATCCCGGTGGTGGACGGCTCCGAAATAAATGATGATCCGTACAGCCCGATTTCGCGCTTCGCAAAGGAGCTGATGGAGGAAATGGGCGACGGCACGCCGATCCGCTGGATGCACCGCAGCGAGAGATTTTCAGAAAAACTTGCCACGCCGGATACCACGGTGGCCGACCTCATCGGCGATGTGGACCCGATAAAGGCAGCCAACCTGAAACTCAGCTATGCCGACGACCGCGTGCTACACTACGGCATGATCCCCCGCGCCAACCGATGCATTTTCGTGATAAATGAGCTGCCGGATCTGCAGGCAAAAATCCAGGTATCTCTCTTCAATATTCTGCAGGAAGGCGATGTACAGATACGGGGCTTCAAGCTGAGGATGCCGCTGGATATTCAGTTCGTTTTTACCGCAAACCCGGAAGATTATACCAACAGGGGGAGCATCGTGACGCCACTGAAAGACCGGATCGGCTCGCAGATCCTCACGCACTACCCTGCCGACTTGGAGACTGCGAAAAAAATCACAGCGCAGGAAGCAAAATTCGAGCCCGAGCTTTCTGAAAAAATCACCGTGCCGGAACTTGCGAAAGATGTCTTGGAGCAAATCAGCTTCGAGGCAAGGAATAATGAATATATCGACGAGAAATCCGGCGTGAGTGCCAGGATGAGCATTACCGCCTATCAAAACCTGATGAGTACGGCAGAGCGCCGCCTCCTGAAAAGCAATGAAAACCAGACCACCATAAGATTATCCGATTTTCTCGGAGTGGTGCCGGCAATCACCGGAAAGGTAGAGCTGGTATACGAGGGCGAGCTGGAGGGTGCGGCATCTGTAGCGGAAAATCTGATAGAGAACGCAGTGAAGACCTTATTCGATGAGCGTTTCCCAAAAATTGAAAAACTTCAGAAAAAAACCAGCACAACGCCGTATGATCCACTGATCGCGTGGTTTGCTGACGGTAATGAGCTGGAACTTTCCAATGAACTTACAGACGACCAATATCGCCAGGAACTCGACCGGGCGAAACCGCTGTGGAAATTAATCAGCGACTACCAGCCGGGCCTACCTGCAGAGGAAAGATATTTCCTTGCGGAGATGATCCTCTGGGCACTTGGCTCATATCAGAAAATCAGCAGAAACAAAATGGAACGCAGCATAAGTTTTTCTGACGAAATGACCAATTTTTTGCGCAACCTTTAATTTTAAAATCAAAAAATGTTCAAAGAGCAATCTTTAAATTTTCTCGAAAAATACCTTAATACCCCATCCCCTACGGGCTACGAGCGCGCCGGGCAGCAGCTCTGGATAGATTATATTTCGGAGTTTGTGGATGAAGTGCGTACAGATTTCTACGGCACAGCCTACGGAATCATCAATCCCGAAGCAGAATTCAAAGTGGTAATAGAAGCCCACGCCGACGAAATTTCCTGGTATGTGAATTATATAACAGATGACGGATTAATTTATGTAATCCGCAACGGCGGCTCAGATGAGGCAATTGCACCTTCAAAAACGGTTCTTATCCACGGAGAAAAGGGCGTAGTAAAAGGCGTTTTCGGCTGGCCAGCCATTCATACAAGAATCGGTAAGGATGAAGATATAAAACCTAAAATTGAAAATATCTTCATAGACTGCGGCGCTACTTCCAAAGCCGAAGCGGAAGAGCTCGGGATATCTGTAGGCTGCATCATTACTTATCCTGACGAGTTTTTTGATTTGAATGATCGCTATTTCGTCTGCCGCGCTCTGGACAACCGTATCGGCGGGTTTATGATTGCAGAAGTCGCCAGGCTAATTAAGGAAAATGCAAATAAATTGCCTTTTGGTTTGTATATCACAAATTCTGTGCAAGAAGAAGTTGGGCTATATGGCGCACAGATGATTGCGGAGCGCATTAAACCGAACCTCGCCATTGTCACCGATGTGACGCACGACACCACTACACCAATGATGGAGAAAAAGAAGGAGGGCGACCAGAAATGCGGCGGCGGGCCGGTGGTATATTTTGCGCCTGCCGTTCATCACAACTTGCGGGAGCTCATCATCGACACTGCAAAATCTAAAGAAATTCCCTTCCAGCGGGCGGCCTCTAGCCGGGCTACCGGCACGGACACGGATGCATTTGCACACGCCAACGGCGGCATACCGAGCGCGCTGATCTCCCTGCCGCTGCGCTATATGCACACCACGGTGGAGATGGTGGCAAAAGAAGATGTTGCGAATGTGATCCGCCTGATTTACGAAACTCTGATGCGCATAACACCAGATTTTAACCTGAAATACCACGACCGATGAAAAGGAAAATCTTAGCACCCTCGCTGCTGTCGGCGGATTTCGGCAACCTGCAGCGGGACATCGAAATGCTGAACCGTTCTGCCGCTGAGTGGATTCACATTGATGTAATGGACGGCAGATTCGTCCCGAACATTTCCTTCGGCTTCCCAGTGATGAAGGCGGTAAAGCAGCACTCGGAGAAATTTGTAGATGTGCATCTGATGATAGTGGAACCGGAAAAGTATGCTTCGCAATTCGTGCAGGCTGGCGCGGATCTTGTCTCCGTACAGGTGGAGGCCTGCACACATCTGCACCGTACCGTAAAGCAGATTCAGGAGGCAGGCGCGAAGGTGGGCGTGGTGCTGAACCCCGCTACGCCGGTGATGATGCTGGAGGATATAATTGCCGAGGTAGATTTGGTTTTGCTTATGAGTGTAAATCCGGGATTCGGCGGGCAGAAATTTATTGAAAATACTTACAGGAAACTGGCAGAGACAAAAAATCTTATCGAAAAAAACAATTCATCCGCGCTGATTGAAGTAGATGGCGGAGTAAATTTGGAGAACGCTTCAAAACTTTTCGCAGCTGGTGCCGATGTTCTGGTAGCGGGTAATGCAGTATTTTCCACAGAAAATCCGGAAAACACGATCCGCGAACTATTAGGCTGAGTACTAGGAATTATAAAAGCCGGGCTGAGTTCCCGGCTTTATGTTAACAAATACTTAGTCTAAAAAATTTCACGGCCTGCAAAATGAAATGCTGACTCGATCTTAGCATTCTCATCAGAGTCGGAGCCGTGCACAGCATTTTCGCCAACATTTTTAGCGTACAACTTGCGGATTGTTCCCTCCTCCGCTTCTGCGGGGTTGGTAGCGCCAATAAGTTTGCGGAAATCTTCCACAGCATTTTCTTTTTCCAATACTGCCGCCACGATAGGGCCTGAGGACATAAATTCCACCAACTCGCCATAGAACGGCCTTTCGGAGTGGACTTCGTAGAACTTCTTTGCATCCTCTTCTGTAAGGCGCGTGAGTTTCATCGCTTTAAATTTAAACCCAGCCTCGGCAATTTTGCCAAGAATCGCTCCGATATGCCCGCCGGCTACGGCATCGGGCTTGATCATCGTAAAGGTGATATTTCCTGCCATTTTATAAAATTTCTGGCAAATTTACGAAAAAAGCATTTTTAGGTTTCCATACCGAAATAAAATCATTGGCATAAAAATTGATAATCACAAAATGATTCTCATGTTTTAATTTGAGTTTTCATGGTTATTAGTTTTTACCTCTGCCAGTAATGGCGGAGGTTTTTATTTAATCTGGGCTTCCTGAGCTTCAGCCAAGAGTTTAAGATAATCAGCAAAACGGAATTCCGCAATTTCCCCAGCTTCCACCTTTGCTGCCACGGCACACTGAGGCTCGGAAATATGCATACAATTGTAGTATTTGCATCCCTCCGCTGCCGACAGTATTTCAGGAAAATAATGCTGGACTTCATCCGGCTCCACTTCGGTCAGTGCGAATTCTCGCACGCCAGGCGTATCTATCACCGCGCCGCCGAAATCCCAGAAGTGCATCTGGGCAAAGGTGGTAGTGTGCCTGCCCTTCAGGTGGGCTGCGGAAACCTCTCCGGTTTTCAGGTTGAGCCCGGGCTGAAGGCTGTTTACAAGGGTGGATTTTCCGCTGCCGGAGTGCCCGAAAAATACCGAAGTTTTATCCTGTATCTTGGCTTTTATTGATTCAAGATTTAAGTTTGAAACTGAGGACAAGCTAATTGCCTCATACCCAATATTTTGATAAATCTCCATCAGGCTCTCCGCGAGAGGGATGTCCTGCTCATCCAGCAGATCCCATTTATTGAAAAGTATAAGCGGGGGGATGCTGTATGCCTCGCAGCAAACCAAAAACCGGTCGAGAAAGCCTGTGGATGTTTCCGGATTTTTCAGGGTAAAAAGAAAGCAGGCTATATCCAGGTTGGCAGCGATAATGTGGAACTCCTTCGAGAGATTTACAGATTTCCGGATGAGATAGTTTTCCCGCGGCTCGATTTTGGTGATCCACGCCACACCGTCTTCCCCAATCTGAAATTCCACACGGTCTCCCACGGCAAGCGGGTTGGTGAGGCGAATTTTCTGAAGTTTAAATTTCCCCCGAATCCTCGCTTCGAAAAATTCCCGGGAAGACTCTTCCATCACCTGGTACCAGCTGCCGGTAGATTTTGTGACTAAGCCCTTCAAATCAGTGGGTTTTCATAAGCCTGTTCTGTACATCCACTGCCTCTTCGTGGATGGTTTTAAAAATCTTCTGCACAAACTCGGGCGAAAGCCTGGCTTCTTCTGCTCGGCGGGCAGCGTACTCAGAAACTATTTTCCAGCGCTCTGGCTGGAACACCGCCAGGTTTTGCTCCTGCTTTATCACGCCTATATTTTTCACCATATCAAACCTTTGAGACAAAAGGTTGATAAGCTGCAAATCCAGATCGGAGATCATCGCGCGGTACTGATCCAGCCTTTCCGGGGCACCGACGCAAGCCGAGTTTCTCAGCTGCAGGTTGGCCAGGATCTCCGCCAAAGCATGGGGGGTTATCTGCTGCGCTGCGTCGCTCCAGGCCTTCTCTGGCTGAAAATGCGTCTCGATCATCGCACCCTGATAGCCCATGTTCATTGCCGATTGTGTGATTTCCGCAATACCCTCCCGGTTTCCGCAAATGTGCGAAGGATCTATTAAAAGCGGGATGTTTGGGAATTCATTTTTGAAATCCAGCGCAATCTGCCAGTTGGGATTGTTCCTGTATTTTACCTTTTGGTAGGTAGAAAATCCGCGGTGGATGGCCCCGAGCTTCGTGATCCCCCTACCCGATAGGCGTTCGAAAGCGCCAATCCACAACGCTAGATCGGGATTCACAGGATTTTTTACAAGGATGATTTTTCCCGTATCTGCCAGAGCGTCAGCGATTTCCTGCACTGTGAAGGGATTCGCCGCCGAGCGTGCGCCTATCCATAGGAAATCAATATCCGCAGCAAGTGCAGCCTCCGCATGCCGGGCGGTAGCCACCTCCGTTGCCGTGCGGAAACCGAATTCTTCCTTAGCCTTTTTTAGCCATTCCAATCCTATGGCGCCCACTCCCTCAAAACCGTTGGGCTTGGTACGCGGCTTCCAGATCCCTGCGCGGAACACCGGCACTGCGGCTCCGCTCTGCCGGATGCCGGCTGCTGTTTGCAGCACTTGCTCCTCGTACTCGGCGCTGCAGGGCCCTGCGATAATGAGCGGCTGGGGAAAATCAGCAATCCAGCTGTTATGGATTTGATGTAAATTCATTCAGGCAAAAATAATCAACTCAAATCAAACTGCATCAGCTCGTGCAAATCCTTCAGCAGGGGGTTGATTTCTGCAAATTTTTCAAATTTTTTTCTCGTAGTCACTACCTCTTTGCGCAGCGCGGCTTCCATCCGGAATTCCGTTTTTACTTTCTGATTGTTTACTTTAGTTTTGAAATGATTAAAAAATCTATTTTGAACTTTCTCGAATTCCGACCTTGCCGCTTCCGAGGGGTAGAGGACTTCTACCGTTTCCTCGTCCTTTTTGCCAAGTCTGAAATTCTGTATCGCGCTGAAAATCACCACATCTTCAGTCTTTAATTCGGAAAGAAATACCGCCCACTCATTTTGCAAGTCAGTGTCTGAAAAATGCTGTGCCGGCAATTCCTGCGAAGCACTCTCAATCTCTTGTTTCATTGCTGGTGCTTCCGAGAGCGCATCTTCTATACTGAATTTTTTTGAAGATGGCAATACTCCGGTTGGCTTCTCAGAAGTGATTTGCCGGGAAATCCGTTCCGGAATTTCCGCCGTTTCTTGCTTGGCAGGCTTTGATAAGAGAACGCTAGGCTCTGAAGATTTAGATACAAATTCACTGCTCTCAGCGTGGGGTGCTAAAATCAGGAACTTTTTTTTTTAAGATTTTGCGAAGATTGTAGGCTCGCCAGCTGCATCAGCGCAATTTCCACGGTAAGCCTCGGGTTTTTAGAATTTTTGTAATTAATATCGGCGTGATTGCAAATTTCAATCGCATCAATCAATTGCTGCGCCGACCAGTTTTTGCTTTGCTCGCCGTATTTCAGCTTGGTTTGCTCGCCAACTTCTATCAAACCTAAAGTCTGCGGATTTTGCGCCATCATCAAATCTCGGAAATGATTGCCCAAGCCTGCGATGAAAATCTGCGGGTCAAAACCTTTTTGCACAATCTCATTGAACGCCGATAAAATTCCTGGAATATCCTCTGCCTTCGCCAAATCAGCGATTTTCAGATATTGGTCGTAATCCAGGATATTGAGAACTTCCGCCGCTTTTTCCAGCGTGATGTTTTTCTGCGTGAAGGTGGCCAGCCGGTCAAAAATTGACAGGGCGTCACGCAAGGCACCATCCGCTTTTTGCGCCACCAGGTACAGCGCATCGTCCTCATAATTTACGCCTTCTTTTTCTGCGATTTTTCTCAGGTGCTGCTGAATATCCTCAATCGTAATCCGCTTAAAATCAAAGATTTGGCAGCGCGAAAGAATCGTCGGGATAATCTTGTGTTTTTCCGTGGTTGCCAAAATGAAAATGGCGTGAGCCGGCGGCTCTTCCAATGTTTTCAGAAAGGCATTAAATGCCGACTGAGAAAGCATATGCACCTCATCGATGATATAGACTTTGTACTTACCAACTTGCGGTGCGAAACGCACCTGGTCCACAAGTTCGCGAATATCATCCACTAAATTGTTGCTCGCAGCATCCAGCTCAAAAATGTTGTAGGCGAAGCCATCGTCCGAAGTTGAGCCGTCCTTCTCGTTAATTTTTCTTGCAAGAATTCTTGCACAAGTGGTTTTGCCGACACCTCTCGGTCCGCAGAAAAGCATCGCCTGCGCCAGCTGATTGCTTTCGATGGCGTGCTCTAAAGTATCGGTAATGTGCGACTGACCAACCACAGTATCAAATTCCTGCGGACGATACTTCCTCGCCGAAACCACGAAATTTTCCATTCTTCAAAATTAAATAAAATTCCTATAACGAAGAAAAAGAAAGGGCAGCCCGAAGACTGCCGCTAAGATTTTAGTAAAAAAATGACTATCCGAGAGCTTCGTAGTCCTTCTGCGAAGCGCGGATTACATCATACGCGTGCTCCCTACCATAGATGGAATCGATGCGGCACTGCAGCTCCTCCCCAGGCATATTTTTGTAGGTAAGGAAATAGTGCTTCAGCCTTATCACCATACCAGGCGGCAGATCTTCGATATCCGTTACATCTCCAAATGCCTGATCGCCAGCCATCACCGCGATTATTTTATCATCAGCTTCCCCTCCGTCTATCATTTTAAACCCGCCTATCGGCTTTGCCTCGAGCATTATATTGCCGTGGTTTACATTATGAGAGCTCAGCACAAGGATATCCAGCGGATCCAGGTCGCCTTCTGTAACATCCTCGCTTCCATTTTCCTGAGCCACCCGGAGTACTTCATCCGCACAATAAGTTCTTGGGATAAACCCGTAAAGCGCTGGGATGATGTTTGAAAATTTCTGGGGTCTGTCCACCTTCAGGTGCCCGGTTTCTTTATCAATTTCATACTTTATCGTATCAGACGGTACGATTTCCACAAAGACATTTACTACCTCCGGCGCCTTCTCCCCCGTGGAAATACCGTGCCACGGATGCGCTCTAAATTCTGGTTTCATTTATAAATTATTTGATTGTTTAGCAAAATACAAAGCCTCTCGTTTCAGGCTGTCCATCGTTTCTCCCACGAAATCACCCTCAGTGGCATAGTTCATAAGAAATATGGTTTTAAAATCATCGAGTGTCGCATTCTCCCCCAGGCCTTCGTAGGTTTTATGGCTCAAATTTATGATTTCATTTTTCACAAAGGTAATCTCCTTCCACAATTTTTTTGACAAATACAGTTGCTGCGGTGCATTATAGCTGAATTCTTCATTTATGCTTTTCTCCGAAAGGTAGATAAATTCGTGCGGCTTGAGATCTGCACTGAAATTCTGGACAAGATTTGAAGGCCGGAGCCTGTCCAGAAATATCGTCATTTTCTCATAGGCCACGGCGCGGCTCTGCGAAGAAACACCGGCGCCGAGCAACCTGAGTTCCTGCTCCTTCAGGCGGACAAAATCTTTAAGAAATTGCCTGAAATATATCAGGAATGGCGCGGCTATTATCAGCGCGGCAGCGTATGGTAGAAGATCCTCTAAGTTCATTTCGTGGCACAAAAATAAGAAAATGGATGGAGAATTTTAGAAAAACAAATATGGCCGGCTGAGGACAGGATAATTTTTTGGCGAAGCGCCGAAACTTCCGTAAAACCGGGCAATACCGGGGATCATCGAACCCTCGAAATCCAGCAGTAAATCCTGTTGGGCATTTTCCTGAATGTAGCGACTTATGAGGAATGCCGCTGCACCGCGGTAAGCATCGAAGGTACTTTTTATCGACATTAGAAGAATGCGCCGCCTGCCGGAAACTAGGAAAAGAACCGAGGCAATTTCTTTACCATCGGAGATCAATCCACGGAAGTCGTAAAGCCCGCGGTTTTTAATTTCCTCCAGAAGCCTGATGAATACCGGGCTGCGATAATAGGGCAAATCAGGATATTCCTGCTGCACGGCATTTACAAAATCTTGGACGACGAAGTCTGTACTGACTTGCGTTTTTAACCTCCCGATGCGGCTGATGTCGCGCTTTCTGTTTTTGTTAAAATTTATCCGCAGAGCTTCATAGCTCTCGTTTAGGCTTAATACAAAATTTTTCCGTGTGATAAACTTGCCATTACCAGCCATATTTTCTTCATTGAAAGCATACGAACGCAGAGGCAGATGCTTTATTTTTTTGTAAAAATCATTAACCGAAACCGAGTCTTTCCCGATACCAAATACCCCCAGCTGCTGGCAGAACAATGGCTGTACGATGATCTTTACACCCAACTTCCTCGCATACGGCAGCGGCATAATTCTGCTGTAGCCCTCATCCGCAAGGCAGTCCCAGCAGCCGCCCGTCACGGCATCCAGATACCAGGGCTCCGCATAAATACGGTAATTGTCTGAAGAATTCAAACTCCTTCGGTAAGCATCAAAATCTATATCGCTGTGCCGCAGATACCTTATCATAACGCTCCTTCTTCTGCGAAGCTGTAAAAGCCGCCCTGCCCTATTATCAGGTGATCCAGCAGCTGGATCTGTAGCGTACTTCCCGCCGCCTTTATCTGCCTTGTGATCTCTACATCCTGCGTACTTGGCGCCAGCACGCCCGTGGGGTGGTTGTGTGCCACTATTATCCCCGTGGCATAGTGCTCCAGCGCCATCCTAAAAAGCACGCGCACATCCACCACAGAAGCTACGATGCCCCCCCGCGTAAGGCATTCAATGTGCAGTACGCGGTTTCTTTGATTAAGAAAAACTGCCCAGAACTCTTCCCTTTGCAAATCTGCCAGGTGTGGCTTGAAGATTTCATAAGCCATCCTGCTCCCTGTGATTACCGGTTTATCCGGGATTTCCTGCGATGCCCGGCGGCGCCCAATTTCCAATGCGGTAAGGATTTCTATGGCTTTTACTTCGCCGATGCCTTTGAATTTGGTTAAATCCTTCACAGACATTTTGGAGAGTTCGTGCCAGCTGCCGTCCACAGTTTTCAGGATTCTCCGCGCCAGCTCTACTGCAGATGCTTCGCGGTGCCCAATTTTCAGGATGATGGCGAGCAGCTCCGCATCGGAGAGCGCAGCCCTCCCCTTCATCAGGAATTTCTCGCGCGGCCTGTCGTCCTCAGCTAATTGTTTTATAAGCATTTCGACATCAGATTATCAGCCCATCCTTCATCACCAGTTTCCTGTCGGTGATTTCTGCGAGCTTCGGGTTGTGGGTCACGATCACGAAAGTCTGCTGATACTTATCCCTCAAATCAAAAAAAAGCTGGTGGAGGTCATCGGCATTTTTAGAATCCAGGTTGCCCGTAGGCTCATCGGCATAGATGATTTTGGGGGAATTGATCAGCGCACGCGCCACTGCCGCACGCTGAGCCTCTCCGCCGGACATTTGTGTAGGCTTGTGGTGCAGCCTGTGAGCGATGTTGAGATCTTCGAAGAGGTGAATAGCCTTATCGATCACCTGCTTCTCCGGCACTCCCGCTATTTTAGAAGGTAGCAGCACATTTTCGAGGGCGGTGAACTCCGGCAGAAGCTGGTGGAACTGAAAAACGAATCCAATATTCCGGTTCCGGAAGGCAGAAAGTTCCGCATCCTTCATCCCGAGAAAAGGCATTCCCGCGAGGGTGATTTCCGTGCCGTACTTCGCAGGATCAGTGGGCAGATCTAGCGTACCAAGAATTTGTAGCAGCGTGGATTTCCCAGCGCCCGATTCGCCAACGATGGAGACCACCTCCGCCTCTCGGATATGGATGTCCACACCCTTCAGTACCTCCACATCGCCATAGCTTTTATGAATATTTTTCGCTCGGATCATAGCTGCGAAAATACGGGGAATTTTCGAAACTGCTAATGAAAAAAAACCGCAGATAATCTGCGGCATTTTAAGTTACATAAATTTTACACTTCAAGCTTGGAGACCTTAAACCAGCATAGTCATAGGATTTTCCAGATAAGTTTTCAGTGTTTGCAGGAATTCCGCTCCCGTAGCTCCATCCACCACCCGGTGGTCGCACGCCATAGAAACAGTCATCATATTACCAACTTTTACTTTTCCTTCTTTCACGATAGGCTTTTCTACAATGGCTCCCACTGAGAGGATCGCGGAATTCGGCTGGTTAATAATGGATGTGAAAAACTCGATACCGTACATCCCGAGGTTTGATACACTGAATGTTGAGCCCTCCATCTCGTTGGCTTTCAGGCCTTTTTCCTTGGCACGCTTCGCCATATCTTTCACGCCTGCCGAGATTTGTGAAAAGCTCATATAGTCTGTGTTCTTCAGCACCGGCACCACCAGGCCGTCGGGTATTGCTACCGCCACGCCCACATGAATGTTGCCGTGGTGAACAATTTTATCACCCGCCCAGGAAGAATTCACCTGAGGATGCTTGCGCAGCGCCAGGGCAGTAGCCTTAATTACCATATCGTTGTAAGAAACCTTGGTATCCGGCAGAGCGTTGATTTCCTCACGCAGCGACTTCGCTTTATCCATATTAATTTCAACCACGAGGTAGTAGTGCGGCGCAGTAAATTTGCTTTCAGAAAGGCGTTTCGCGATTACATTCCGTACCTGAGAGTTTGGAGTTTCCGTATCATCCGCCTGAGCGATTCCTGTAAATGTTGGTGTTGCAGGTTTAGCCGCTTTCTGTTCAGGTTTAGATGCTGCAGCCTGAGCCTGTCGCTGAGACGGTTCGTAATTCTCAATATCTTTCTTTACAATTCTTCCATTTTCTCCGCTGCCTTTCAGCTCTTGGAGGTCGATGCCCTTATCTTCGGCCATTTTCCTTGCGAGAGGGGAAACCGCAATTCTATCGTTAGATGTTGGAGAATCTTTCTCAGTGGAAGCCGGCTCATCTTCTTTCTCCTCAGATTTTTCCTCAGGCTGATTTTTAGCCTCAGTTTTCGCTGCAGGTTTTCCGCCGGAAAGCAGCGCAGAAACATCCGTACCTTCCGGCCCGATTATCGCCAGAATGTTATCCACCGCGGTTTGCTCACCCTCTGCCACGCCCTGATGTAGCAACACGCCATCAAACTCCGATTCAAAATCCTGAACGGCTTTATCGGTTTCGATTTCCGCGAGCAAATCGCCCTCCTTCACTTTATCTCCCACATTTTTATGCCACTTTGCCACCTTCCCTTCAGTCATCGTGTCAGAAAGCCTCGGCATATTGATAACCTCCACATTATCAGGCACTTCCCCTGTCTGTGCTTCATCGGATTCTACCGGCTCGGAATTTTCCACCGGCGTATCAGCACCGGTTTTAAAATCCTCCCGCACGCCCTCATTTTTTAGGTCAATGCTTTTCTCCGGCTCCGGGGCTGCACCTTCATCCAGATTTTCTTCCGTATTGCCGCCGGGGTTTGCACCGGAATTTCCATCGAGAATCCCGGAGATATCCTCGCCCTGCTCGCCTATCACGGCAAGGATGGCATCCACAGGCGCAGAACCGCCCTCCTGCACGCCCTGGTGAAGAAGCACACCATCGAATTCTGATTCGAAATCCTGCACAGCCTTATCGGTTTCTATCTCGGCAATCAGGTCGCCTTCGCTCACTTTATCTCCGACATTTTTATGCCATTTGGCAACTTTTCCGTCCGTCATCGTGTCGGAAAGTCGTGGCATTGTAATAATTTCAGCCATTATAATTGGTTCAAAGGTTTAAAAATTTTTAAGATTGAGGTTAAGGTTAAGGTTGAGATTAAAGTTCAAATTTTAAGATTTAAAGTTCAATGCTCTTGAATCTTATGTCTTAAATCTTGCATCTAGGTTCTCAATTCCTACCCATTCTCATATTTATCCAAAAACGGATAATCCTCTTGGGCGTACACATAATCGTAGATTTTCTCTTTGTCTGGGAAAGGCGAATTTTCCATAAAATCCACGCACTCCTCCACCTGCTCTTTCGACTTGCTGTCCATCGCTTCCAGCTCTTCTTCGGTTGCCCACCCGTTTTCCAAGATGCGGTGCTTCACCAAAAGAATCGGGTCGTGCTGCTTGTTCAGCTCCACTTCCTCCTTCGTTCTGTACGGCTCCGCGTCAGACATTGAGTGCCCTCTGTAGCGGTAAGTTCTCGCCTCGATGAAAGTCGGGCCGTCGCCTCGTCTTGCCCGCTCAATCGCTTCGTAGGCAACCTCCGCCACTTTCTCCGGATCCATCGCATCCACAGGCATACAAGGCATTTCGTAGCCAAGGCCAAGTTTGTAAACATCCTCGTGGTTTGCGGTGCGCTTCACGGAAGTTCCCATCGCATACTGATTATTTTCCACCACGAAAACCACCGGAAGTTTCCAGTTCATCGCCATATTGAAAGTCTCGTGCAATGAGCCCTGCCTTGCAGCGCCATCACCAAAGAAGGTAATGTTCACCGCACCCCTGTCAAAATATTTATCGGCAAAGGCAATCCCTGCACCCAGCGGAATCTGCCCTCCCACAATTCCGTGGCCGCCGAAGAAACGGTGCTCCCGCGAGAAAATGTGCATAGAGCCACCCATACCACCGGAAGTTCCCGTAGCCTTTCCGCAAAGCTCCGCCATTATTCTGCGCGGATCTACGCCCATCGCCATCGGATGGATGTGGCAGCGGTACGCCGTTATCATACTGTCTTTGGACATATCCATAGCGTGCACGAAGCCTGCTGGGATGGCTTCCTGCCCATTATAGAGGTGTAGAAAGCCGCGGATTTTCTGCTTCAGATAGAGCGAGCGGCATTTGTCTTCAAACCTGCGCCACATCGTCATTTGCTGATACCAGTCCATATAGACTTCTTTAGAAAATTCTTTCATCTCTTAGCTATTTACTGAGCAAATTTAGCAAAATATTTGCGAGTTCAAGGCCTGCGTGCTTCGAAAAGACACAGTATTTTTTATGATTTTTTTCCTATTTTTGTTTAAATAGATTTGATGCATCAAAGTTTACTCCACAGGTTGGCGGGCATTATCTCCAATGTTTTCAATCCGCTCCTTGCCGTTCTGCTTTTTTATATTTACCACACCGTAAAATATTACCCGGGCCAAGAAGCCCAGCGATTGCTGCCCGTGCTGCTGATCGTGTTGCTGCCCTGCGTATTCTGGATTTTGTGGAATGTGCGCCGCGGAAGGTATTCTAATATGGATGTGTCTAACCGCAGGCAACGCGTGAGCCTTTATTTTTTCACGGAAGCCATGCTGCTGGTTTACCAGCTTTATTTAAATTTTTCCGGGCAAAGTCCGGATATACAATTCTTTTTTTTAATGATCCTCCTTGTGGCGATGCACATCAGCAATTATTTCATAAAAAGCTCGATGCATACGGCGTTTAATATTTTTGTGGCAGCAATGTTTTTTGCAGAATTCTGGCAGGCAGGCTTAGCCTGGCTTATGATTTCCTTGTTCGTTGCCGTATCTCGGGTCATCCTGAAAAGGCATACGCCTGCAGAGGTTTTCTCCGGCGCGGCAATCGGGCTGGCGGTATCCGCTATGTACCTTTTTGTAAATATAAATGCCAATTACTAAAGGATGGAGAAGCTTACCCCTGCCGAAGAACATCTGATGCTGCTATTCTGGGAACTAGGCGAATTCTACCTGAAGGATGCGATGGCGGCACTGCCTGAGCCCAAACTCCACCAGAATACCGTCTCCACCTACCTGAAAATCCTAACGAAAAAAGGCTTCCTTCACGCTGAAAAGGAAGGCAGGCTGATGAGATACACCACGGCAAAACCACGCGAAATTTACGCAAACGAGCTGCTGGATCATCTGATAAAAAATTATTTTGGAGGAGATTTCGACCTGATCCAGATGAGCTACAGCCAGCACCAAAGGCCGCTGGCAAAAACGGAAAACAGCGCCGTATCAGATTTTCTGGAGGAACTTACCTCCGGAAAAAAATCCAAAACCAAGAAGAAAAAGAAATCGAAGAAGTAAGTTGGGGTACTTTAAAAAATTTTCTTAGCAGATAATGCCACAAAGTTTTATTTTTGCAAACAAATAACGGTTTTTTTATGATAAAAATCACTCTTCCGGACGGCAGCACCCGTGAATTTGAAGCGGGCATTTCTGCGCTGGATGTCGCAAAATCAATCAGCGACGGTCTTGCGCGGAACACGATTTCTGCAATCGTAAATGGCAAACAGGTGGAAACCGCAACGCCGATTACGGAAGATGCCACGGTGCAGCTGCTGACCTGGAATGATGATCTGGGCAAGAAGGCTTTCTGGCATTCCTCGGCACACCTTCTGGCGCAGGCCATTCTGGAATTTTATCCGGATGCAAAGCTCACCATCGGTCCGGCAATTGAGAATGGTTTTTATTACGATGTGGATTTTGGCGATGAAACGCTCAGCGAGAAAGATTTCGAGAAAATCGAAAAAAAGATGCTGGAAAACGCCAAGAAGGATTCTCATTTCAAGCTTTACCCTGTTTCCAAAGCCGATGCGCTGAAGGAATATGAGGGCAACCCTTTCAAAACGGAGCTCATCGAAAACCTGAACGACGGCGATATTACCTTCTGCACCCACGATAACTTCACGGATCTTTGCCGTGGCGGTCACATTCCTTCCACTGGCATCGTGAAAGCCGTGAAAATCCTCAATGCTGCGGGCGCATATTGGCGCGGCGACGAGAAAAATCCGCAGCTGACAAGGGTTTACGGAATTTCCTTCCCAAAGCAAAAGGAACTCACCGAATATCTTGAAAAACTGGAAGAAGCAAAACGCAGGGATCACCGCAAACTGGGTAAAGAACTTGGCATTTTTGCTTTTTCGGAAAAAGTTGGGCAGGGTCTTCCGCTTTGGTTGCCGAAAGGTGCGGCACTTCGCAAAAAATTGGAAAACTTCCTTTCGGAAGCGCAAAAAAAAGCGGGCTACGAATTCGTGATGACGCCACATATTGGGAACATCGAGCTTTACAAAACTTCCGGCCATTACGAAAAATATGGTGCCGACAGTTTTCAACCGATCAAAACGCCGAACGAAGGCGAAGAATATTTCCTGAAGCCGATGAACTGCCCACATCACTGCGAAATTTACAAGGTTGGGCAATGGTCTTACCGCGATTTGCCGAAGCGCTTCGCGGAATTTGGAACCGTTTACCGCTACGAACAGAGCGGCGAACTGCACGGCTTGACGAGGGTGCGCTGCTTTACGCAGGATGATGCGCACCTTTTCTGCACACCGGATCAGCTTTTGTCGGAGTTTGAAGGCGTCATTGATTTGGTGCTGTATGTATTCCGCAATCTTGGTTTTGAAGATTTCGTGACGCAGGTTTCGCTTCGTGATCCGGAAAACCGCGAGAAGTACATTGGCACCGATGAAAATTGGGAAAAGGCTGAAAATGCGATTATTACGGCTGCGAAAAACAAAGGCCTGAAAACCGTGGTGGAATATGGTGAAGCGGCATTCTACGGGCCGAAGCTAGATTTTATGGTGAAGGATGCCTTGGGCAGAAAGTGGCAGCTCGGCACAATACAGGTGGATTACAATTTGCCTGAAAGATTTGACCTGAGCTACATAGGAAGCGATGGCGAAAAGCACAGGCCTGTGATGATTCACCGGGCACCGTTCGGCTCGATGGAAAGGTTCATCGCCATTCTATTAGAAAACACCGCCGGTGATTTTCCGCTTTGGCTGGCACCGGACCAATACATCCTGCTGCCGATTTCCGAAAAATATGTGGACTATGCAAAAAAAGTTTCACAATTATTGGAAAATCACGATATTAGCGGCCTGATTGACGAGCGCAACGAAAAGACCGGCAAGAAGATCCGCGATGCTGAACTGGCGAAATATCCGTTTATGCTGATAGTGGGTGAAAATGAAGAAAACGGTGGCACAGTTTCCGTGAGAAGGCGTGGTGAAGGGGATTTGGGAACGATGCCGCTGGACGACTTTATCGCATATTTTAAAAATGCCGCGGAATTCAATGCGGAATTTGGGAGCTGATAAATTTAAAATTTTAATACAATAGCACAGAGATTTAACAAAGGACGCGGACCAATGCGCCGCCCTGTACAGGAAGATCTTCATCAGATCAATGAGAAAATCAAGGCGAAGGAAGTTCGTCTGGTTGGCGACAATGTGGAAAATGGCGTTTATCCATTGGCGAAAGCGCAGGAAATTGCCAAGGCACAGGAACTTGACCTGGTGGTGATTTCTGACAAGCAGGAACCCTACATTGCGCGCATTCTGGATTACAAGAAATTCCTTTACGAGCAGAAGAAAAAGCAGAAGGAGCTGAAAGCCAAGCAGGTAAAGGTGGTGGTGAAGGAAATTCGTTTCGGGCCGCAAACTGACGAGCACGATTACGAATTCAAAAAGAAGCACGCCGAGAAATTCCTTGAAGAAGGCTCAAAACTGAAGACTTATGTATTCTTCAAGGGGCGCTCCATCGTATTTAAAGATCAGGGCGAAATACTTCTGCTGAAGCTGGCTCAAGATTTAGAGCATGTTGGCAAAGTGGATCAGCTGCCAAAGCTGGAAGGCAAGCGGATGATTATGATGATGAGCCCGAAGAAACCAGCTAAGTAATTTTCACGAATAAAATTTTGAAGAGCTTTCAATTTTGAAGGCTCTTTATTTGTTTAAAGTATTTTTCGGTTTTGAAGAAAATTCTTATTTTTGCAAACTCAATTCACTGATAACGAAAAACAGCAGAACAATGCCAAAATTGAAAACTAAATCAGGGGCTAAGAAGCGTTTTGCACTTACCGGAACCGGCAAGATTAAAAGGAAAAACGCTTACAAAAGCCACATCCTGACAAAAAAGGAAACGAAGCAAAAGCGCAACCTGACGCAGACTTCCTATGTGCATACATCGGATGAGAAAAGCGTGCTGAAGCAGCTTGCGCTGAAGTAATTATAAATCGAGCGGTTTATAAGAATTTGAAATTCAAAATTTTAACCCTGAATTCAGCACCGGAAGTCTGATGAAATAAGCAGCGCTGCATTCAAAAAAAACAGAATTAACTATGCCAAGATCAGTAAATGCGGTGGCCAGCAGAGCCCGCAGAAAAAAAGTGATGAAGCAGGCCAAAGGCTACTTCGGAAGAAGGAAGAATGTTTGGACTGTAGCGAAAAACGCGGTGGAAAAGGCGATGCTGTATTCCTACCGTGGCAGAAAGGAAAAGAAGAGAAACTTCCGCGCACTGTGGATTATGCGTATCAACGCTGGCTGCCGTGAGCACGGGCTTTCCTACTCCCAATTTATGGGCCTTCTGAAAAAGAACAACATCGAACTGAACAGAAAAGTGCTTGCCGACCTTGCAATGAACCATCCTGATGCGTTCAAAGCGGTGGTGGACAAAGTAAAATAATTTTAAACCGTTATCAGTATTGAGAAATCCCTGGCAGAAGTCAGGGATTTTTATTCAGTTACTGAGTGATACGCAGCCATCAAACTCACTGCAATTTTTTCATCCTGAAATTTTTGCACATACTCAAAACCCTTTTCTGCGCGGCGTTTCCGTTCTGCTTCGTTGTTCCAGAGAAAGAGAATTTTGGAGCGTAAATCTTCTACAGAATTGGGATTTACAAAAAGTGAATCAGGACCGCCGGCTTCAGGAAGCGAGCTGACATTGCCGGTAATCACCGGCGTTTTGGAAAATAGGGCTTCAATTACCGGTATGCCGAAGCCTTCAAATTCTGAGGGATAAACGAAAATGTCTGCAAGCCTGTAAACCGCCGCCAATTCCTGCATCGGAACATTTTTCGGAAAGTGAATTTCCGTTTTACTTGTCCGCAAAAAATTTTCAATCCGGGCGAAATATTTCTTCTTCTTTTTTCCGATGGCTACCACAGGAATTTCCAAACCTTCCACCGCCTTCAGAATTTTCAGTAGATTTTTGCGCTCTTCAATCGTGCCGACATTCAGGATAAATCTCGTTGGCAAGGCGTATTTCGCCCTGATTTCTTCGAGATATTCTTCCGAGAAATTCTCCTTGAAAGCAGGATGGCAGCCCTGATAAACCACCCGAATTTTTTCTTCCGAAACCTTAAGGAAATCAACGATATCCCGCTTTGTCTGTTCGGAAATTGCGATGATTAAATCTGCATTTTGCGCCGCTTTTTTGAACTTCCAGAGATGAATCTTCCTATCCAACCACGAATAATATCTGGGATACCTCAAAAAAATCAAATCGTGAATGGTGACGATTTTTTTAACCGGTTTACTCGTCCATTTCAAAGGCAGCTCTCCCGAAAGTCCGTGGAAAATTTCCGCATCCATTTTCTGCGCATTCTTTCCCATTTTCAGTTGGCGCGAAAAAATTCCGCCGGAAGTTTTTTGGTAATGCACATTCTCCCGCTGGAGAATTTCCGCACCTTTTTCAGTCAGCTTTTTGTCCAGGAGAAAGTATTGATTTTCAGCATAATACTCGGCTAAAATCCGCACCAAATCCCTGGAATAATTTCCCAAACCTGATGAGTTGCTGAAAAAGCGCTTGGCATCAAAGGCGATTTTCATTAGTCGTCCGTTTTGATGATGTCTTGAAAGAGCTGGTGGCTTTGCATTGGTGCGGCTATTCCATCAAACTGCCACATTATTTTCGCGAAGCGCATCGTTCAGGGAGGTTTTCTTGTCGGTAGATTCCTTCCTTTTGCCGATGATCAGAGCGCAAGGCACCTGAAATTCTCCGGCAGGGAATTTCTTCGTGTAGCTTCCGGGAATCACCACCGATCTTGCCGGCACCCTGCCTCTCAGCTCCACGAGTTTTTCGCCTGTTACATCGATGATTTTTGTTGAAGCCGTAAGCACAACATTTGCACCGAGCACCGCTTCCCTTTCCACCAGAACGCCTTCTACCACGATGCATCTTGAGCCGATGAAGCAATCGTCTTCGATGATGACAGGTGCTGCCTGAAGCGGTTCCAGAACGCCGCCAATTCCAACGCCGCCGCTCAAATGCACATTCTTCCCGATTTGCGCGCAGCTTCCCACTGTAGCCCAAGTATCCACCATCGTTCCGGAATCCACGAAAGCCCCGATGTTCACATAGCTCGGCATCATTATCACGCCGCTTGCAATATACGCACCCTCCCTTGCCACAGCGTGCGGAACAACGCGAACGCCTTTTTCCGCGTAATTTTTCTTGAGCGGCATTTTGTCGTGAAATTCAAACGGGCCTACCTCTACGGTTTCCATCTTCTGAATCGGGAAGTACATCACCACTGCCTTCTTCACCCACTCATTCACTTGCCAGCCATTTTCCGTAGGCTCTGCCACGCGAAGTTCACCGGAATCCAATTTTGCAATTACATCACGGATGGCTTTCTGGCAGTCTTCATTTTGAAGAAGTTCACGGTTTTCCCAAATATTTTCAATAGTTTGCTGTAAATTCATTTTCTACAAAAATTCCGTTGAAAAATTCTAAAATCTAAAAAATTCTTTGTGCATGTAGGAAGGCTTTATTCCAATATTTTTCATTCAATGAAGAAATGATAACGCCTTTCGATGTGGAAGCGTGGATGAATTTCACTTCGCCATCACTGCCAATATCGTGCACGATGCCCACATGTGAAACTTGCCCGGAAGAGCTGGTGGCAAAGAAAAGCAAATCACCGGGGCGAACCTTCGCAATATCAATCCTATTCCCTGTTTCAGCCTGATCAGCGGAACGCCGCGGCAATCTGTATTCATTTTCCTCAAAAACTTTCACCGTGTAGCCGGAACAATCGAATCCCTTGGAATCATTACCACCAAATTTGTACGGTGCACCAAGATATTTTTCCGCATCGCGTAAAATTTTCTCAATCGCCGCAGAATTTTTTCCACTGAATTTAGAATCCAGATTGCGTAAATCGGCGGTGCGCTCTACAGTTTTCGTGGGAACGGTGCGCTCCACAGGCTTCCAGTTTTTCTGATTGTGCGCATTTTTCTGCGAGGCACAGGAAGCAAGGAAGGCAGCGAAGCTGAGTATGAGGAGGAAGTTGCGGATTTTCATCGGCATAAAAATAAGATTTTATTTTAAACCGAAATTCTCTTCTGCACTACGATGCTTGAAAGCGTGGCAAAAAATCCGCCGAGCAAAAAGCCTGCGGCTGCACCCATAAGCAAATCCAGAGGGAAATGTACGCCGATATAAATTCTGCTGTATGAAACCATAGCTGCCCAGAGGAATAGCAGGAACGGGAAAAAGCGGTATTTTTTCCTGAGAAGCACCGCCATATAATTGGCGATGAAAAAGGAATTGGAAGCGTGGCTGCTGTAGAAACCGAACTGCCCACCGCATTTCAAGCTGCGCATAATTTTCTGCAATTCTAAATCGTGGCAAGGCCTAAGTCTCTGAATACCAATCTTATACAATCCAGCCAATTGATCTGAAATGGTAACGCCAAGTGTGATGAATATCAGGAAAAAAGCGACATTCCGCCAGCCGAAATTTTTCACGAGAAGGTAAAGGAAGATGACATAAAGCGGCACCCAAACCCATTTTTCTGAAACCATCAGCCAGAAGGAATCGAACGGCGTGCTGCCAAGATTGTTCAGGTAGAGAAAAAATTCTCTGTCGGTTCGGATAATTTCTTCCATAAAATTACCGGCTTACCGGCCCGGAAAAATTCTCATCATCCACAGGTTTTGCAGCGGGTTTTTCAGGTGTTGCACTGGAATTTTCCGCCAAAGGATCATTATTGTAGAAATCGTTCAGCGGGTTCAGGTTTTCTTCCGCCGCTTTTTTCACCTGCTGAATTTCCCGCTTGATTTCCGAAACTGGATTATCAGTTTCTTTCAGAATCTCGGTTTTGATATCCTCCATCGCACCACGCATTTTGCGCACGCCCTGCCCTAAATCTCGGGCAATGGACGGCAATTTATCCGGCCCGAAAAGCACCACGATAACCAGCGCAACCATCAGCAATTCACCGATACTAAGTTCCATACTGCAAAATTACAAAAGAAGAAGCAAAGTCTGTTCTAAAGACATTTTGGATAGGTTTTAGAAGTTAGACTTGAGATATTAGATTAGACTTGAGATATTAGATATGAGATTTAAGACTGTTTTATTTGTGGTTTAAAAATTGTTTGTATATTTGCAAGAGAATATAAAGAACTGGCTTGCGTGCCTGCAACCAATCCTCACGGGTTGGTTTTCTTTATTTTAATATGATATTTATTTGCGCTCTGCAGTTGCCTTTCTGCATAATTTAGAAATTTGTCATCCTGCAAATAGAGGTATATGTTTTCAGCCTGTGCAAGCCCGCTTTTTATTCTTTGGCGCACATTTCTGATATTGCTGCTTGCTGAATTTTCAACTTCCCAATTCTTTATCTTCACGGCGTAGCCCTGCCATCTTTCCGAAAATTCAGGTAGGCCAGGATTGCGGAAATGAAAATCAGGATGAAGCCCAGGAAAAACGCTGCACCGGGAAAGATGAACGGCGCACGATCGTGCGTGAAATAGTAAAATGTATTGGTCATCAAAGGTGGACCGACGACAGCCGTCAAACTGGAAAGGCTTGTGAGCGCACCCTGCAATTCACCCTGAGCATCCCGTGGAACCTGAGATGTGACTACAGATTGCAGCGCAGGCCCGGCAATTCCACCAAGCCCACCAATTAGCATTATGGCGAAAAACATCCACTCTTTTCCAGCAAAGGCGTAAAGCAGCATTGCCAAAGAACTGAGAATTAAACCGTAAACGATGCTTCGCTCAGCACCGATTTTTGGTTCAATAAATCGGATGAGAAAGCCCTGTACAAATGCTGCGATGAGACCCACTACACCGAGAGAAATGCCAATCATCCTTTCATCCCAACCAAATTTATACATCGTGAAAAAAGTCCAGTTGGTTTGTGTGGCATGAAGCCCGATATTTACCAAAACCATTGCTGCTACTAGGCCGTGAATTTTTGGGTACTGCCTTAGCTGCAGCAGTGAGCCTACAGGATTTGCCCTTTTCCAATCGAACGGCCGGCGGTTTTCCGGCTTCAGAGATTCGGGCAATGCATAGAAACCGTAAATCACATTCAGGATGCAGAGCACGGCAGCCACGAAAAACGGAACCCTGGTGCCAAAGCCGCCGAGCACGCCGCCAAGAAGCGGCCCGATGACAAAGCCGATGCCAAAGGCCGCACCGATTAACCCGAAATTTTTTGCGCGGTCCTCATCCGTGGAAACATCGGCAATGTAGGCACTTGCCGTGGTAATGCTGGCACCTGTAGCACCGCTGAGCATCCTGCCAAGAAAAAGCCAGGTGATATTCGGCGCGAAACCCTGAATGAGAAGATTGCCGGCAAAGCCAAGCATCGAGAAAAGCAGCACAGGCCTTCTGCCGTAGCGGTCGCTCAAACCACCGAGAAGCGATGCGAAAAGAAACTGCATCACGGCGTAAGACATACTGAGCCAGCCGCCGTATTTCGCGGCATCCACCACATCGCCGTTTATCAGCTCGGAAATTAGTTGTGGCATTACCGGAATGATGATGCCAAAACCTATGATGTCCAAAAGCAGCGTGATGAAAATAAAGGTGAGTGCGCCGGCTTTTCGTTCCTTTTTCATCCGGCAAAAATAAAAGTTTTTTGGTTTAAAATCTTTCCACGAGGCCGTTCATCAGCATAAAAATTACCCCTACTAAAATCCAAAGGCGAAGCACATTTCTGAGCCAGGCAACCTGCGATAATTTAGCCGATTTTAAAATGAAGATGCACCCAATGAAAATAGGCACCGAAAAAATGTAATACCAGCTGAGTAGGCCGGTTTCCCAAAGTGCATAGGCTGTGAGTGCGGAAACTGCGGCGCAAACCAGTAGCAGAACAGCGCCCACAATTTTCGCGGATTTGATTCCGAATTCTGTTGCCAAAGTTCTGTAGCCGAAAAGGCGGTCAGGTTTTATCGTGAGAATGTCCTTCAAAACATCGATGAGCAGGACGACGAAGAACAGATATGCCGCCATCACGAGAAGCGTTTTGGAAAAATGCTCGAAGTAAATCAGCATTCCGAAAAACGGATACAGCGAAATGATGACATAGGATAAATTATTGATTATCAAAATTTTACTAAGCTTATGACTGTAAAGCCATATGAAAAACTGGTAAGCAAGGATGAAGAAGAAAATGCGCGGCGAAAGCAAAACTGCGATGAACAGCGATAATGCGCACAGCAAAATATAGGAATACAGGAAATATTTCTGCGTCAGGAAACTCTGCAGATAAAAGCGGAATGGCTTTTGCAACCGGTCTTTTTCCGCATCGTAAAACTGGTTGATAATTCCGCCGGCCGCTATGCTCAGGATGCAGCACCAAATCAGGCCGTGTACCTTCACGGAGAATACGGTTTCGCGCAGGCTTTCATCGCTGCTGAACACAAAGAAAGTGGAAACATACAGCGCAAAAGTGTAGAAAACCAGCAGGAAAATCCTTGCGCCAAGCAAAAAACCGAGAAGCTGCGAGAGCCTGTATTTAAGGGGGTTTTGGCGGGTCATCATAAAATTTGCCGACAAAAAACCGGCAGCGCTAAAACCTGTAAATCACTTCCTTGTTAAAATCGCTGAGCATTTCGCTCGCCAGCTCATAATCCGGCGCAAAACCAAGAATATAGCCACCACCACCGCTTCCGCAAAGCTTCAGGTAATACGCATTTGTTTCCAGTCCCTTCTTCCAGACATTGTAAAAACTTTCTGGAATCATCGGTTTGAAATGCTCATACGCCCAAAGCGAAAGCTTTTTTAAATTTCGGAAAAACGGGTTCAGATCCTTTTTCAAAAAAGTATCGATGCACGCATTATTGTACCGGATGAATTCTTCCTTCAGCGTTTTCCGGAAACCTTCGGTCTTCATCTTTTCGAAAAAAATCTGAATCATCGGGCCAGTTTCACCCGTGATTCCAGAATCAATCAGGAAAATAGCACCCTTTCCTTCATTGGCAGGAAGTGCCACCTTGTCCACATTTTCCTTGTTCTCGATAAGAATCGGCAGATTCATATAGCAAATCAGCGGATCAATACCGGAACTTTTACCGTGGAAATAACTTTCCAGCTGACCGAAAACTTTCTTCAAATCCTTCAGCTCTTCTTTTGAAACATTCTCTGGATTTCGCTTGATTATTGAATATTTTTCAAAAATCGCGGCAACCAAAGCTCCGGAACTTCCCACACCATAGCCTTGCGGAATGTTGGAATCGAAATAAAGTCCGTTGGAAATATCGGCTTTAAATTCATCCACATTCAGTTTGAAATTTTCAGGTAAAGCTAAATTCTGTAGATAATCCGAAAAACTTTTCAGGTTTTCGTTTGATTTTTTTTCAAATTCCGAAGAAAGTTCAGAAAACTTTAAAGTTCCTTTATAAAAACTGTACGGCAGCGTAAGCCCCTGAGAATCTTCAATAATCCCATACTCGCCAAAAAGCAGGATTTTTGCGTAGAATAAAGGGTTTGCCATTACACAATTTTTGCAAAGATAAAATTTCAAAAATAATAGCAAAAATTAAGCCGTCTACGCCTGCGGTTTCGCCCGAAGGACATCGGCATTCACAAAGCGAATGAGCACTAGTCCAGCGAGGAAAAAGACCGACATGGACAGCGCTGCGTATCTCATATGGCTGAACTTTTCAATTAATGTCGAAAAAACAAATGTCCCTAATACGATTGCAATTTTTTCCAGAACATCGTAGAAGCTGAAAAAAGTGGTAGTTTCGGAAGAATCTGCCGGGAGCAACTTGGAGTAAGTGGAGCGGGACATAGACTGCAGCCCCCCCATCACCAGGCCGATGATGCCGGCAATGGCATAGAAATACAGCTCCGCACCGGGGCTATCCGTGTCCAGAGCATAAGCGGCAACGCACGCCACGATCCAGAGCGCCACCGCAATTGTTATTACATTTTTATTTCCGATTTTTTTGGACAGCCAGGAGAAAAACAGCGCTCCCAGAATTGCCTCTAGCTGAATCAGCAGCAGCGTGAGCATCAGTTTGCCATCATCCAGCCGAACTTCATTTTTTCCAAAAAGCGTCGACATTAAAAAAACCGTCTGCATACCCACGCTGTAAAAGAAAAAACTTGAAAGGAAAAATTTAAGATTCCGGTCGGCGAATAGCTCCCTTCCAACCCGCAGCACTTCGCGGAAGCTTTTTGAGAATAATCTTCCGGAAAACTGCTCATTTTTATTCACATTTTCTTTGCTCAGGTTTGGAAGGTGGCGGAAGCTGTACTGCGCAAAACCCATCCACCAAAGACCGGTCAGTACGAAGCTTAGCCTCGTAAATAGCTGCGTTTGCCCAGCTCCCTTTGCCACAAACTGAATCAGGAACATACAGATTATTACAAGGATTACGGAGCCTATATAGCCAAACACATAGCCACGGGCGGAGAGCCTATCTTGCCTATCGTGCGTGGCGATATCCGGGAGAAATGAGTTGTAAAAAACCAGGCTTCCCCAAAAACCTACGCTTGCCAGAACACTGAAAAACAGCCCAAGCAGCACATTCTCCGGGGTGGAAAACAGCGCCAAACCCATACAGGACAACGACCCAAGGTAGCAGAAAAGTTTCATAAAAAACTTTTTATTGCCTATCCCGTCTGCCACTGCGGAAAGCACTGGCGAGAGGAAGACGACGATGAGGAAGGACAGGGTAAGCGAATACCCGTACACTGCATCTGCATTAAAATCCCTACCGAAAAGGCGTACGGGGATGCGCGCGCCATCCGAAAGGGTAGTCATCGCTGAGTAATAAATCGGGAAAATCGTGGTAGTTATTACCAGGGAGTAAACTGAATTCGCCCAGTCGTAGAATGCCCAGGCTTTCAGCACTTTTGGCTGATTCTTTTGGAAACCCGCTTCGTCTGCCATCTGATTTTTTGGCAAAAGTAAAATTTTCAGGCTAATGGCACACACGAAAAAACCTTCCGGAAGATCCGAAAGGTTATTCTGATAAAAACTTAAAATTAATTCGTAAGATTTTCAATGATGATTGCCGTTGCGCCGCCACCGCCGTTGCAGATAGCCGCAGCGCCAAATTTTCCGCCGCGCTGCTGCAGTATGTGCGCAAGAGTTACCACAATCCTCGATCCGGAGCTGCCAAGCGGATGCCCGAGCGATACGGCGCCACCGTTTACATTGACTTTCTCATCATCCAGGCCAAGAATTTTGGTATTGGCAAGACCCACTACGGCAAAGGCTTCGTTAAACTCGAAAAAATCGATATCCGAGATCTGAAGACCGGCTTTTTCAAGTGCTTTCGGAAGGGCTTTTGCTGGCGCGGTGGTAAACCATTTCGGCTCGTGAGCCGCATCTGCATAAGCGATTATTTTCGCCAGGGGCTTTATGCCAAGCTCCTGCACTTTCTCGCCGGACATCAGGATGATTGCCGATGCTCCGTCATTAATTGTGGATGCATTGGCAGCTGTCACAGTACCGTTCTCCTTCTGGAATGCCGGCGGCAGCGAAGGGATTTTGTCAAAATTTACTGCCTTGAATTCTTCATCCTCAGAAATTATCACTGGCTCGCCCTTTCTTTGCGGCACAGAAACTGGCACCACTTCATCGGCAAACTTCCCTTCCTCCCAAGCCTTGGCCGATCGTCTATAAGACTCCACAGCAAAATTATCCTGATCCTCTCTGCTGAATCCGTACTCCGCTGCGCAGGCTTCCGCGCAGATACCCATCGGCACCTGGTCGTACACATCCGTTAGCCCGTCTTTCGTCATCCCATCCACCAGCTTCGCGTCGCCAAATTTTGTTGCCAGGCGCGCGTGGAAGTAATGCGGCACCATACTCATATTTTCCATCCCGCCGGCCACTATGATGTCCGCATCCCCTGCTTTAATTGCCTGAGCCGCCATCGTAATTGCCTTCATCCCTGATGCGCAGACTTTGTTAATCGTAGTAGCCGGGGTGGTATTTTTCAGCCCCGCGGCTATCGCTACCTGCCGCGCCGGGGCCTGCCCCTCGCCTGCCTGCAGCACATTTCCCATATAAATTTCTTCTACGAGTTCAGGATCTAGATTGATTTTTTCCAAAGCGCCCTTCACTGCCGCAGCGCCAAGTTGTGTGGCAGGCACTGTGGAAAGGCTTCCCATAAAACTTCCCATCGGCGTTCTCGCCGCAGAAACGATGAATATTTCTTTCATAATTATTGTAATTTTTTTGTTTACGCTAAACCTTTGGCAAATTACAAAAAAAGTGTTAACCTGCTACGATATTTTGGGTTTATCCTTAAATACCAGCAGGAAAAGGAGCCCTACGGCAAAAGCATAGGAAGCAAAAATCATCCAAGAGATCCGCCATCCGCCCAGCTGATCTGCCGGTGTTTCTTGGGAGTAAACGAAATGATTGACCACGAGCTGCGCCCCGAGCATACCGAGAGTGGCTCCGAAGCCGTTGGTCATCATCATAAAAATGCCCTGCGCACCGGAGCGTAGATTCGCCGGCGTTTCCCTGTCCACATAGAGCGAACCGGATACATTAAAGAAATCGAAAGCTACACCGTACACGAGCATTGATAGGATAAAAAATGGCAGCCCTGGGCCGGGATCTCCTGCGGCAAAGAGCGCAAAACGGAGGAACCAGGCGAACATCGCGATGAGCATCACTATTTTTATTCCGAATCTTTTCAGAAAAAATGGTATCAGGAGGATGCAAAGTGTTTCGGAAATCTGCGACAGCGAGATGAGCGCGTTGGCGTGGTTGGCCCCCCAAGTATCGGCAAATTCGGGAATTTCCTTAAATGAAGTGATGAATGGGTTGGCATATCCGTTGGTTATCTGGAGGGAAACACCGAGCAGCATTGAGAATATGAAGAATACCGCCATCCGGCTGTTTCGGAAGAGGCTGAAGGCTTCGATATTAAAGGCTTTAGAAAGTGATGCTTTGTCCGGAGATGAGGAGATTGGTACCGTTGGGCAGGGTAAATGTGTAGAAAAACATCAGGATGCCCAAGGCTGCCGAGGTGAAGAACTGGGCGTAAGTATTTTGAAAGCCAGTGAAATCTACAAAGAGCATAGCGAGGATAAAGCCTATCGTTCCTATGGTGCGGATGGGTGGGAAGGCAGTCACAGTGTCTTCGCCGTTTTTCAATAAAATGCTGTATGCCACGGAGTTGGAAAGCGCAATGGTAGGCATATAAAACGCCATACTCAAGCTGTAAAGGGAGAATAGGGTGGCAAAATCTACGCTACTGCCCGACTGCATGCCTACATAGCCTGCAAGCGCTAGGAAGGCTGCCGCCAATGCGTGGCAGATCCCGAGCAGGCGCTGCGCGGGGATCCAGCGGTCTGCCACCATACCCATCAGCGGGGGGATGAATATCGAGACGAAACCCTGCATCGCGTAGAACCAGCCAATCTTATCACCCAAGCCGATGCTTGCCAGCCAGCTGCCCATCGAGGTGAGATAGGCACCCCAAACTGCGTACTCAAGGAAATTGAGGATGCTGAGCCTTAGCTTTATGCTCATTAGTCTATTTTTTTATCGCGCTTTTTTAGTTCCTCCTGAATTTCCAGGGCAGTATCGAAATCCTCTTCCTGAACGGCCTTATCCAGAAGATCCTGAAGCGCCTCTTTTGTTACTCCCTGATAGTCACCATCTTCCGCTTTGTCCTGCTCTGCAGGGATTTCTTCAATATCCAGGATGATGCCCGTCTCGTTTAAGACCTCTTTTGTGGTATAGATTGGCGCTCCGCTTCGTACCGCCATCGCCACCGCATCGGAGGTACGGGCATCCAAAATCAGCTCCTCTCCGGATTCGTTGTCTCTGAAATTAATATTGGAGTAGAAAACACCGTCCACAATCTGATAAATTACCACCGACTCAAGAGTAAAATTTACGGCAGAGACGAAACTCGTAAAGAGATCGTGCGTTAGCGGCCTAGGCGGCTGTATATCCTTCTCCAAACCGAGAGAAATCGATTGCGCTTCGTAATTTCCGATGACCACCGGAAGTTTCATCCGAGATTCTTCATCTTCCAGCAAAAGTGCATAGGCACCGGATTGCGTTTGGCTGTAGGAAATGCCGCGAATTCTGAGTCTTTTGTAATCCATTCAACAAATATAGAAAAATGATAATTGACCGATGAGATATAAAAAAGCCCGGCTAAAAAACCAGGCGTTGATGAAATCTTATTTTTTCTTTTTTTTCTGAGGCTGCGGGCTCACTTCCTCCAGCTTTACATCGTCCTTTCTGCCGCCTCTCAGCAAATCGTAGGAAATTGCCGAGGAAATGAAAATAGACGAATAGGTACCGAAACCGATGCCCAGCAAAAGCGCAAACATAAAGCCACGCAAATTCTCTCCGCCGAAGATGAAAATCGCCAGGATTACAAGTAGCGTAGTCATCGATGTATTGAAGGTTCTGCCCAGCGTGCTGCTTATTGCATTATCGAACAGGCCTTCCAAAGTTGTGGATTTTCTATCGCGCAAATATTCCCGAATTCTATCGAAAACAATCACCGTATCATTGATGGAATAACCGAGCACGGTAAGGATTGCGGCGATGAAATCCTGATTGATCTCCATATTGAACGGCATCACATTTTTCAGCAATGAATAGGCACCGAGGATGATGATGGAGTCGTGCGCAAGGCCTGCAATAGCGCCAAGCGAGAACTGCCACTTATTAAACCTGAACAAGATGTAGATGAAAATTCCGCAAAGTGCAGCCAGCACGGCGAACATTCCGCCTTTCTTAATATCGTCTGCAACGCTCGGTCCAACTTTCGAGGACGAAACAATGCCATAATTCACATTACCCGACGATCGGAAATTCTGCACCGTGGCATTCTGCGGAAGGAATGGTTTCAGCCCTTCGAAAAGCTTGGTTTCCACTTCCTGATCGGCCTTCAGAGAGGCATCATCAATTTTATAATCGGTGGTGATTTTCAGCTGGTCTGCATTACCAAAAGTCTTGATATCCAGAGAGCTGCCCGTGTTATCTTCCGTCTTGAAGACTTTCTGCAAAGAAGCCTTCGCCTGCTGAGAACTTACCGGATTTTCAAACCTTACCACGAAACTTCTGCCGCCCTTGAAATCAATGCCGTACTTGAAGCCTTGCGTGAAAATCGAAATCAAGCTTCCCACCATCAAAATCGCCGAGATGATGTAGAAAACTTTTCTTCTCCGAATGAAATCGAACCATACATTCCGGAAGAGATTCTTGGTAGGCTTCGTCCAAACGGTAATCGGCTTGCCTTTTTCCAGCCTTGTGAAAATCATCACCCTCGAAAGAAGTACGGATGTGAAGAAAGTCATTACCAGACCGATGATGAGCGTAACGGCAAAGCCCTGGATAGGCCCCGTGCCGAAGATGTAGAGAACGATGGCGGTAAGCACCGTGGTAAGCTGCCCATCGATAATCGCGGAGAGCGCGTGGCGGAAACCATCTTCATAGGCCTGCCTGATGGGCTTGCCGGCGAAGAGTTCTTCGCGCGTTCTTTCGTAGATAATCACATTGGCATCAATGGCCATACCCATCGTAAGCACGATACCTGCAATGCCGGGCAGCGTAAGCGTGGCATCCAGGGAGTCCATTATCCCAAAAATGAAGAACAGGTTGAAAATCATTGAGATTACGGCGTAGATACCTGCACCGCCGTAGTAGAAAATCATATAGGCGATGATGATGGCAAAGGCAACAAGGAATGAGATGATACCGGCACGGATGGATTCCTTACCAAGAGACGGCCCTACCACATCTGCCTGCACAATTTTCGCGCTTGCCGGCAATTTCCCTGCTGCCAATACATCCACTAAGTCCTTGGCTTCTTCCTGCGTGAAGTTTCCGGAAATTTGCGTTCTGCCGTTTAGGATGGCGTTCACCACAATTGGCGCGGTGTACACCCTGTCGTCCAAGGTTACCGCCACAGGCTTGCCCACATTTTTCTCGGTAAGCGTTTTCCATTCCTTCGCGCCTTTGCTGTCCATCTGCATATCCACCACTACCCTGCCAAGCTCGTCGTAGTTTATGCGGGAAGATTCCACCGCACCATCCACCGGAGCTTTCTGAGCGATATTGCCTCGGATGGCATATAGCACCAGGTTATCCGGGTCGCCGCTTTCCGGCTTGTAGCCCCACATAAACTGGGTGTACTTCATATTGGCCGGCCTAGCGTTTTTCGCAAATTCGCTGCGCAATATGTTGTTGATAGCCGCCGTGTCAGAAAGTTTCACATTGGCAACGCCATTGGAACGCAGCGTGTTCAGCTGCATCATATTAATAAGGTTGGAGTTCTTGGCAACGCCGATGGAATCGCCTTTCGTGCTGATGATGGCATTCAGGGTTTCGAAATAAGGATAAACTTCCTCCAGCTGCTGCACTTCCCAGAATTGAAGCTTCGCCGAAGTCTGCAGCATTTGCTTTACCCTGTCGATATCCTTAATGCCGGGCATTTCCACGGAAATCCTTCCTGTGCCTGGCACACGCTGAACATTCGGCTGCGTAACGCCCATTTTGTCAATCCTAGTACGGATGACTTCGTAGGCTGCACCGGTGGCCTGCTCTATTTTGCGGCGCACGATTTCCTTTACCTCAGCGTCCGTTGTGTTGTATTTTATCTCGGAAAAATTGACATTGCCGAAAACTTCAGGGTCGGCAAGTTTCATATCCAGACCTTCCTGCCTGTTCATTTTGTCGAACTCGTCGAAGAAGATTTCGATGTATGCCCTGCCGGAATTTCCCGCGATTTTATCGGTTCTGTTCAGCACCTCCTGCAGCATTCCGTTGGTGGAATTGTTGGTAAGGTTGTTCACCAGATCCCGCTGGTTGATTTCCAGCAAAACATTGATGCCGCCCTTCAAATCCAGGCCTAGCTTCATTTCGCGCTCTTTCGCCCTGGTGTAATATAGCTTCGTGAAGCCCAGGTTCAGCGTGTCTTTCTTCAGCCGTTCGATTTCCTCTTGATACTTCTGCGGATCGCCGTAAGAGATGGCCTCTGCCTGCCGCTCAACTTTCGAGCTGTACCAGGTGGGAAGCAGTTCATTGATACAAATCAGCGCCAGTACGATAGCGACGATTTTCACCAGCCCTTTTCCTTGCATTGTAAAAAAGCATTAAAAATTTAGTCGGCAAAGATAACGAAAAAGAGCCAAGACACAAGATACAAGAATCAGGATTTGGGAATTTAAAATTTGGTAATTTGTTAATGTAGGGTCGGCTGGCTGTTAAATATCGTCACTTAAAAACCTTAACCTAAGCCTCCTTCTGCCTTCTTACTTTTTACTTTTTACTTTTACTTGGCTCTTCGCTTACACCGTCATCGAAAAAATCCGTGTTTCCGGCTTGTTGCGTAGCATTCGCAAATCGAAGGTCATCGCTACATTCCTTGTGAATGCCCTGCCCTTCTCGGTGATTTTCAATTGATTATCATAAATTTCCACAAGGCCATCGGCTTCCATTTCGCGAAGCTGCTGCAGCGAAGCTTCCAGTTCAGGGAAGGCCGTCTGAATATCCCACGAAGTTTCCAGCCTGCACATCAGGTTGAGAATGTGCTGCCGTATTACCAAGTCTTCTTCATTTAAAATATGGCCCTTCACCACGGGAATCTCGCCGTTTGCCACAAGTTTTTGGTACTCCTCCACCGATTTTTCATTTTGCGCAAAAGCATACCAGGAATCCGAAATTGATGATGCGCCCAGGCCAATCATCAGCTGCGTTTTGCTGGAAGAGTAGCCCATAAAGTTCCGGTGTATCTTCCCGCTAATCAGGCTTTTATATAGCTCGTCGGTTTCCAGCGAGAAATGGTCCATCCCAACTTCTTTATAGCCTAAATCCTCCAAAAGTTTTTTGCCGTTTTCATAAAGCCTGCGCTTTTCTTCGCCGGAAGGAAGGTCGTTTTCATCGAAGCCGCGCTGCCCGTTGCCCTTTATCCAGGGAACATGGGCGTAAGAGTAGAAGGCAATTCTGTCCGGCTTCAGCTGCATCGTTTTGCGGATGGTGCTCTCGGTTTTTTCCCAATCCTGATGCGGCAACCCGAAAACCAAATCGTGCGAAATGCTGCTGTAGCCTATTTCCCGTGCAACTTCCGTCACATATTTTACATTTTCAAAAGGCTGAACGCGGTTGATGGCTTTCTGCACTTTCAAATCATAATCCTGCACGCCAAAACTGCATCTTCGGAAGCCCAAATCGTACAGCGTTTGCAGATGTTCCTTAGTCGTATTATTCGGATGGCCTTCGAAGGAAAACTCGTGTTCATCGGGAATTTCAGCGGTGGAAAAGATGCCTTCCAGCAAAATTTTCAGATTTTCCGGCGAGAAGAAAGTTGGCGTTCCGCCGCCTAAATGCAGTTCGCGGATTACCGGCTTTTCAGTGTTTCCGTTTTGCTTAAACAAATCCAGGTAAAGCTGCCATTCCTGCAAAACCGCCTGAATGTAAGGGTTTTCCACGCTGTGCTTTTTCGTGATGCGCTTATGACAGGCGCAGAATGTGCACAGCGATTCGCAGAATGGCAGGTGTATGTAGATGGAAATGCCTTCGGTGGAATTGCTTTCGCTGAAGGACTTCACCACGGATTTTTTCCACAAATTGGGCGAGAAGCTATGCAAGTCCCAAAACGGAACGGTGGGATAGGATGTGTATCGTGGGCCTGGAATGTTGTACTTATCAATCAGCGAAATCATTTTGCAAAAATAGAGAAGATTTTAGAACCGAGAGGCAAGATGCAGGACACGAGATTCAAGACCGAAGGCTGAAAAAAAACTTTGTCAAAGCTGGGGACTTTGACAAAGCTTGAAAGGGTAGATATATGCGTTTCGCCAAAAGGTAAAAGTCAATCGCCAAACGCCATCAGCCGAACTAACCTTTGCCCTTCATAAAATAATAGCCGTAATAGAAAATGTGGAACACCGCTAAAACCGCCGCCAGGATGACAAGGCCGGTATCATCCACATTTGGATTTTGGTGGTGGAAGAAGGTGAGGATGCCCAGCAGCAGCGTAAGCCCAAAGCCAGAGAGCGCTACGCCGCGGTAAGATTTCGCATCGGAAGCATTGCCGCTTTCAATCGCCAAAAATGAATTTTTTATGCCGCGGAACAAGTAGATATCCAGCCCTATCATCATCCAGGCTATCAGCCGAATCCAGGTGTCGAATGGCAGGAACGCCATCATCCCGAAACAAACGAGAATCCCAAGAATCGGAACCAGCGGCACCAATGGCGTTTTGAACGCTCTAGGTGCATTAGGCTGTGTTTTGCGCATTACCAAAACGCCGATGCATACGAGGATGAATGCAAACAGAGTTCCGATGGAAGTCATTTCGCCCACTACTCTTCCAGGAATGAAGGCGGCGAAAAGGCTTACTAGAATCATAAAAAAGAAATTGGATTTGAAAGGCGTGCGGAATTTCGGGTGAATTTCCGAGAAGGCTTTCGGAAGAAGCCCATCCTTGCTCATCGAGTAGAAAACGCGGCTTTGCCCCATCAGCAAAACCAAAATTACCGATGCGTAGCCAAGCAGAATGGCGATGATGATGGTGTTGTTCAGCCAGGGATAGGCAGGAACAGGCCTTCCGTTCACGATATCACCCATATGATCAATGGCGATGGCTACAGGCGCTAAATGGTCGCTCGCATTGCCGCCCGCAAATTCGCTGTAATGCGCTACGCCTACCATCACATAGGCGAAAAGCACATATAGCACCGTGCAAATCAGCAGTGAGCCCATAATACCGATGGGCATTGCTTTTTTCGGGTTTTTCGTTTCCTGCGCTGCCGTGGAAACCGCATCAAAACCAACATAGGCGAAGAACACAATTGCCGCCGCACGGATGACACCGCTCCAACCAAACTCGCCAAATTCTCCCGTGTTTTCGGGGATGAAAGGTGTCAGGTTTTCCGGCCTTACATATTTGAAACCAACGAAAATGAATATCAGCACTACGGCAACTTTCATTACAACGATAATTGCGTTCAGCCTGGAAGATTCCGAAGTGCCCTTTATCAAAACTAAGGACATTAAAATAACGATGAACACCGCCGGGAGATTAACAATGCCGCCGTCGAAAGGCGTGGTCATCAGTTCTAGCGGCAGCGCAACGCCGTAGTTGCTGAAAAGTTTGACGAGATAGCCCGACCAGCTGGAAGCTACCGTAGCCGCAGCTACAGCATACTCCAGCACCAGATCCCAGCCGATAACCCACGCGATAAATTCGCCCAAAGTAGCGTAGGTATAGGTGTAGGCACTGCCTGCCACAGGAATCATCGAAGCAAATTCCGCATAGCAAAGCCCTGCGAAAGCGCAGCCAAGAGCCGCAATAATGAAGGAAATCATAATGCCTGGGCCTGCATTATTGGCAGCGGCCATCCCAGTAATCGAGAACAGACCGGCACCAATGATGGCGCCAATCCCCAGCGCGATAAGCCCGCCGGAAGAGAGCGTTCTTTTCAGGCCTTTTTCGCTTTCTGAGGCTTCATTCAAAAGTCTTTCAAGCGGTTTCGTTTTCCAAAGCTGCGACATATTTTCAATTTTTCTTTTCACGAAAATAATATTTTTTCTGAAAGTTTAAGATTTTTTTAAGATTTCTGCTAAAATTACCCACTGCAGAACTTCGCCGCCTTATTTTTATTTTTGCACGATGAATTTCATAGAGCTGCTTGCAGAGCCTTACAAAACCTACGAAAACTGGCAGATTGCGTTGGAAGTTATCGGCACGCTTTTCGGCATCGTCAGCGTTTTTTTCTCCATCCGCAAAAACATCCTGTACTATCCCATCGGCATCGTTTCCACGAGCATTTATGTGGTGCTGCTCTACCGTTTCGGTTTGCTGGGCGATATGCTCATCAATTTTTATTATACGGTGATGAGCATATACGGTTGGGTGCTTTGGTCAAGGCATACCACGGACAATTTCCACATCGAAGCAAGCCGCGCTACAAAACGGGAATGGAAGATTTCGGCGATGCTTTTCTGCGCAAGTTTCCTATTGGTTCTATTGGTTTATTATTTCAAACCGGCTATCGACAATGGCTTTTCGATGAAGAGTATCGATTTGGGAATCAACCACTTAGACTGGGCAAACTGGATGGATATGTTCACCACTTCCCTTTTCTTGATCGCGATGTGGCTGCAGGCAAAACGGCGGATTGAATGCTGGATTCTCTGGACAATTGGCAACATCATCTGCATTCCGATGATGATTTACAAAGGCTTGGTGATTTCATCCTTCCAATATTTCGTGTTTTCGATAATGGCTTTCGCCGGCTGGAAAGAATGGCAGAAAACATTGAGACCGAGGGAAAATGTTCCAATCCCTTAATTTTGCAATTATGAACTTCTACAAATTCCAGGGCACAGGAAATGATTTCGTGATGATTGACAACCGAAATAAAACTTTTCCCATTGATAATCAATTGATTAAGAAGCTATGCGACCGCAGATTTGGAGTTGGTGGGGATGGATTAATATTGCTGGAAAATGCGGAAGAAGCCGATTTTAAAATGGTGTATTTTAATTCGGACGGCAATGAATCTACAATGTGTGGAAATGGCGGAAGATGCATTGTGGCATTCGCAAAATTTCTGAATATTTTTGAAGATTATTGTAAATTCATAGCAATAGACGGCCTGCACGAAGCGGAAATCAGTGGAAATAATGTAAAACTAAAAATGAGCGATGTAGATGAAATTACCGAAAATAACGGCAATTTCGTTTTGGATACAGGCTCACCGCATTTTGTGAAATTTGTGGAAAATCTACACGAGTATCCTGTTTACGAAAAAGGCAAAGAAATCCGTAATTCATTGACATTTCGTGAAAATGGAATCAATGTTAATTTTGTGGAAATTCTCGATAAAAATTCTATTTTCGTAAGAACTTATGAGCGTGGTGTGGAAGACGAAACTTTAAGCTGTGGTACCGGTGCTACGGCTTCTGCACTGGCTTTTATCAAAGATAAAAATTTATCGGAAGTAAATGTAAATGTTCTTGGCGGAAATCTAAAAATTTATGCTAAGAAAAATCATAACTCATTCAAAAACATTTGGTTAGAAGGCCTGGCAACACAGGTTTTTTTTGGCACTATTGATTTAAACAATTTTTAAAAAATGAAAACAAACGCATCTAAAATAATCATCCCAATCATTTTATTTGTGCTGATTCTCGGCGGATTCTTTGGCTACAAGTATTACAAAAATAATTACGCTAACAATGTGGCAAAGGAAGGAATTTTGCTCATTCCGAAAAATGCGGATTTTTCAACAATTAAGGATTCTATTTCACAATTTTTAATTGAGCCAAACTCTTTTGAGAAAATGGCGAAAGCTGAAAATCTTGACAAATATTTTCACACTGGGCGCTACGAAATTAAGGCTGGAAAAACAAACAAGGAAATTGTGCAAATGATAAAACTTGGCGAGCAAAGTCCGCTGAATTTCCGCATCGGCGATTTTTACAATGTGTATCATCTTGCCGGCAGGGTGAGCCGGAAAACGGAGATGGATTCGCTGCAATTCTGCAACGGCCTCGATAAAATTGCGGCGGAGAAAGGCCTTCGCAACGCCGAAGACTTGAAAAAATATTTTTTTATCGATACTTATCAATTTTTCTGGACGGTAACGCCGGAGGAATTTTTCAAAAAATTCGAAGACCAGTACAATGCCTTTTGGAATGCGGAACGCACTGAAAAAGAACGACTTAGCAGACTTACGAGAGATGAAATTTATGCATTGGCATCCATCGTCTACAAGGAATCCGGCGGAATGCCCGACGAAATGAGGACGATTGCAGGCCTGTACCTGAACCGCTACCGAAAAGGGATGAAGCTGCAAAGCGACCCAACCGTAATTTACACCGTTCTGCTTTCGGAGGATTTCAGAAAGCCTGCGCTGAAACGCGTTCTGTACCGGCATTTGGCGATGCCTTCGCCGTATAACACCTATGCCAATGCAGGAATTCCACCGGGACCGATTTGTGTGGTGGATAAAAATTCTGTGGATGCCGTGCTGAATCCTGAGCAGCACAATTATATATTCATGGCGGCAGACCCCAACCGAAGAGGCTACCACAATTTCACGGCAAGCGGTGCAGAGCACTTGAAAAATGCGAAGGTATATCAGGAATGGATTTCAATACAGCAAAGACAAAAGTAAATTTTCCAGGGAGCGCCGTTTGCCATATTGCAAAAATCTTTTCCGATTGAATGCGACTTGTGAGGATTCTTCCTCATAATGAATTTTTGAGATTTCGCAAATTTTTAGCATAATTTTTAACATTTACAAATAAGCCCAAAAATTTTAACTCAATCCTGAAAATAGCATCTACAAAGGAAATAAAACTATTTTTATGATCGAGAAATTTGAAGCGGTGGCCATCTTCCGAAGGAAAACTCTGGGGCTGGCCTTTACGATGGGGGCTGCAGCGCTGGCTTTTGCGCAGGAAAAAAGCACGGTAACCGGAAGAATCGTGAACAACCAAAATCAGCCGGTGCCTTATGCAGCGGTAACTTTCGAGAGCGCGAACAAAACGAATAACGATGCTGCCTTGGCGGATGACAAAGGGAACTTCACCGTGCAGCTTGTGCCGGGAAATTACAGCGTGACGGTGGAGGCCTTCGATCATAAAAAAGTTAAAATTCAAAAACAGATTTCCCGCGGAAACATCGGCACGATAAAAATCGAGCGCGAAAGCATCGGCACCAATGCCAAAACCACCGAGATAGAATCCGTAACGATTACCGCCACAGCCAAACCGATGAGGGTGGAAATCGACAAGAAAGTTTACGATCCAAGCCAGGATGTCATCAGCAAGGGCGGAAATTTGCAGGATGTGCTGCAGAATGTGCCTTCGGTAAATGTGGAAACGGATGGCACGGTTTCGATGCGCGGAAATTCCAATGTGAAATTCCTGATAAACGGGAAACCATCTTCCCTGCTGGGCATCGATGATGGTGCAGATGCGCTGAAATCCATCTCTGCGGAGCAGATTGAGCGCATCGAGGTAATTACCAATCCTTCATCGAAATTTGAAGCCGGCGGAACTTCCGGCATCCTGAACATCATCCTGAAAAAAAATAAGAAAACCGGCTTCAACGGCAGCGTGACGGGAAGCCTGGGCTACCTGCCGCAAACTTCGCTGAACGCCAACCTTGGCTGGAAGAAGGGCAATCTTTCCTGGTTCCTGAACGGAGGCGGCGGATACAGGGAGGGCGAATTTACAACTGAAAACGACCTGATATACAAAGTGCCGACTTCGCTGAAAGCCCGCTATGAAAGAGGAACAAGCGAATCCAATATGGATTTCTACAACATCAGCAGCGGTATTGTTTATGATTTTAACGAGCGTACTTCGGTGAATCTTTCTGGCTCGGCGAGAACTTTCCTTGCGGATAATTCCGGAACGGTGGACAGAACTTACCAATGGCTGAATGCGCCGGAAACTGCGGACAGAAGGAACACCGTGGGAAGAACGGAGAGCTACGCTTTTCAGGCGGACATTGGCGCAGACCATAAATTTAACAACAATGGGCACAACATTTCCGTTTCCCTGAGTGCGCAGAAACGCAAGAGCGAATCGCCTTCCACAGCTGGTGAATTCCATGGCACGCAAAGCCTGTTTGAAGATTTCGTGAAACAGATCAACGAGACGAAAAACCTGATTGGTAAGGTGGATTATGAATTGCCAATTGGCGAAAAATCCAAGTTGGAGGCAGGCTACAGGATTGACATCAACGATTTCAATTACGATAACGACATCAGCCGCAGCGAATTGGGCTCACCTGTTTTTCAGCTGCCGAGATTTACTAACAAAACGGATTACACCGAAACCTTCAATGCGGCGTACCTTCAGTTTAAAAGTAAAATCGGTGAGAAGTTCGGCTATCAGCTTGGTTTGCGGAATGAACATTCTTCGGTGGACATAGATTACCGAAACCTGGCGAACGAAAACATCATCAAAAAGAAAAACTACAACAGCCTTTTCCCGAGCGTTTATCTGAGCTATGAACTTTCGAAAGGCAATGAGTTTTTACTCAACTTTTCCCGAAGGATAGATAGGCCGCGCGGATTTTTTATGATTCCAAACGGCAAGTACAGCAACCCGCTGAACATTTTTGAAGGAAATATCGATTTGGATCCGTCTTTCGTAAATTCCTTTGAGCTGGGCTACAATTTCAGCAAAAGGAAAATCACCCTAAACCCTACGCTGTACTATAAGAAAACGGTGGACGATGTGAAGGTGCTTTCTTACCGGAAAGATTTGCGCGATACACCGGATAACGATCCGCAAACTCTTTATGCAAAGCCGATCAACTTGGGTGATGAAGAGCGCTACGGCCTTGATTTGAATTTCAGTGTAGACCCATTATCCTGGCTGAGGCTGATGGGAAGCGTGGATCTGTACGGCTACAGAACGACGGGAATTGCGAACTATGAATACATCGATGCGAACGGAACGGTGCAGAATGCGGTGCGGAATTTCGAAGGCGACGGCTTTAATACGAGAGCAAGGCTGAATACGACTTTCCGCTTTGACAAGACGCTGAGCCTGCAGCTGATGGGCTTCTACCGAGGCGGAAGAAAGACGGCAACTTCCAAAAGTGACCCGATGTATGGAATGGATTTGGGAATTTCAAAGACGATTTGGAAGGGCGATGGCAACATTAATTTCAGCGTGCAGGATGTGTTCAACAGCAGAAACCGCACGACCTACAGCTTCACGGAAGAATTCGACAGCAGGAATTATATGAAGTACAGCCCGCGGAATTTCAGCATCTCGCTCACCTACCGCTTTAGAGAAGGCGAAAAGGTGGATACGAGACGGCGCCCAAGACAAGAAGCCAGCTTCCAGGACGATGAAATGGGAATGTAATTCTGAAAAAAAAACTGCACCGATGAAAGTGCAGTTTTTTTGATATTATTTTCGGCTTTCCAGATATTTCTGCCATTCCCAGGTTGTGCGCAGCGCTTCTTCCAACGGTGTATCTGCCTTCCAGCCCAGTTCCCGCTCCGCCTTGTCGGCATTGGCATAGGCAATGGTGATGTCGCCGGCTCTTCTGTCGCAGATTTTATACGGCACCGCTACGGAATTTGCCTTTTCGTAGGCCTGAACTATTTCAAGAACGGAGGTACCCTTGCCAGTCCCGAGATTGTAAATATCAATCACCGTATCTTTATTCTCGTTAATAAGTTTCTTCAGTGCGGCTACATGGGCTTTCGCCAAATCCCCCACATAAATATAATCGCGGATCGCCGTGCCGTCCGGCGTGGGATAATCGTTGCCCCAGATGTTCAGATGCTCGCGAATTCCTGCGGCAGTTTGCGTAACATACGGAATCAGGTTGTTGGGAATTCCAATCGGCAGCTCTCCGAGTTTTGCTGAAGGATGCGCACCAATCGGGTTGAAATACCGCAGTACCGAAATTTTTTTATGATGCGCCCTCGCAAAATCCATCAGAATTTCTTCGCCCATCTGCTTCGTTTTTCCATAGGAAGATTCCGGCGTTTTCAGCGGTGTACTTTCGTCAATCGGCATTTCATCGGCCTGGCCGTAAACCGTGCAGGACGAGCTGAAAATGAAGTTGGAAATATTTCTTTCCTTGAATTCCTGCAGAATATTTATCAGCGAAAAGAGATTGTTTTCATAATAATCCAGCGGTATTACCTGGCTTTCCCCCACTGCCTTGAATGCGGCAAAATTTATGCAGCCCTCTATCTTATGGGCGTCCAGAACCTGCTTGAGAAGCTCCCGCCGCTTCAGATCGAACGGGTAGAAGGCCGGCTCTTTGCCAGAAACCTCTTTTATATTTTTTAAAATAAATTTCTCGGTATTGGAGAGATCGTCCACTATTACGACATCGAAGTCATTGGCAAGCAGCTCCACCACGGTGTGCGAGCCTATGTAGCCGAGACCTCCGGTTACAAGTATGGTCATCTGTTATTTTTAAAATTAATAAAACCCTGAAATCAGGAGAAAAACTCCAGCACCGCATCAGAAATGTAGCGCAGCTGCTCCTCATCAAGTTCCGTATGCATGGGCAGGGACAGCACTTCTTTCGTCAATTTGTCGGTATTTACAAAATCGGCATCATTACTTTCTTGGAAATATGCTTTTTGCTTTCTAAGCGGCACGGGATAATAGATCATCGCAGGGATTTCCTTTTCATCAAGAAATTTCTTCAGCTCATCCCTCTTTCCGTTTTTAATCCTTAGCGTGTACTGGTGGAATACATGGCTGCTGTTTCTCGCGCGCGTAGGCGTCAGAATATCGGAGCAATTCCTGAAGGCATCATCGTAGAAGTCCGCCGCCCACTGCCGTGCCTCGTTGTACCCATCCAGGTGTGGGAGTTTCTTACGGAGCACCGCCGCCTGAATGCTGTCCAGCCGAGAATTTACCCCCACCTCATCGTGGTAGTAGCGCTCGTACATACCGTGGTTGCAGATGCCCCTTATTTTATAGGCTAAATCGTCGTCATTGGTGAAAATCGCGCCCCCGTCCCCGTAGCAGCCAAGGTTCTTGGATGGGAAGAAGGAAGTAGTCCCGATGTGCCCCATCGTTCCGGATTTTTTCACACTACCGTCCGGTAAAGTAAATTCCGCGCCGATAGCCTGCGCATTATCCTCAATCACAAAAAGATTGTGCTCGCGAGCAATTTCCAGAATCTGCCCCATATCCGCGCATTGCCCGAAGAGATGCACCGGGATTATCGCCTTGGTTTTCGGCGTAATGGCTTTGCGGATTTTCTCCGGGTCGATGGTAAATGTGTCATAATTTACATCCACAAGTACTGCCTTTAGTTTCAGCAAATGAATCACCTCCACCGTGGCGGCGAAAGTAAAATCCGCTGTGATTACTTCATCGCCCTCCTCCAGCCCAAGCGCCATCAGGGCAATCTGAAGCGCGTCGGTACCGTTGGCGCAGGGGATCATATGTTTTACCCCGAGATAGCCTTCGAGTTCTTCCTGAAATTTCTTTACCTCAGGCCCGTTGATAAACGCCGCGGAATCCATCACATTGGTCACTGCATTATCGACCTCTGACTTTATGCGGTAATACTGGCTCTGGAGGTCCACCATCTGGATCTTCCTCATAAAAATGTTTTTGGTAAAAATACGAAATTACGACTAAAAACGAAAGGAACCAAGAGCCAGTATTCGAGATTTCGAAATATCGGCACGGATGTTTTCTCTCTTGCCACACTGATTTCTCTCGCAAACTTTTGCCTTTTTACTTGGCTCTCGGCTCTTTAGTTCAGCTTCTCCTCCGCCTGCTCTTTCGCCTGATACTCCTGCACAAGGTCGATTGCATTGCTGATGACATCGCTCAGCGCTACGATAAATGTACCATCCTCCGCCATGCTCATCGCGTGTTTCAGCGCCTCAATCTCTTTGGGAATGATTTCATAAGTAATATCCCTGCCGGTGGAGTGCATACCGTCCAGCAGCAGCCCGTTGATATTCTCCTCCGTTCTACCCCGCAGGTGTTTCTCGTTTCGGATGATGATATGGTCGAACATTCTGCCGGCGATTCTCCCGCATTCGCGAATGTCCTCATCGCGGCGGTCTCCCACCCCGGAGATGATGCCGATTTTCTTGGTTGCCTGTACATTTTCCAGGAAATCCTCTATCGCGCGGTAGCCGGATGGGTTGTGGGCAAAATCTATCATCACCTGGAAATTTTTAAACTTAAAAATGTTTAGCCTGCCAGGCGTCTGGTGCGCACTCGGGATGAAGGTGCGCAGCGAGTTGGCAATATCCTCAATGGCGAAGCCGTGCAGGTACGCCGCCAGGCTTGCTGCCAGCGCATTGGCAATCATAAACTTTGCCTTGCCTTCCATCGTTACCGGCACCTGGCTTGCCTTGGTGATGCGGATTTTCCACTCCCCCTTTTTTATGGTAATGTAGCCCTCCTCGTACACACAGCATACACGCCCTAGCCGCGCAAACCTCTGGATGTGGGGGTTGTTCTCATCCAGGCTGAAGAGAGCAACCTTGCAGTCCAGATCGCCGAGGAGCTTCATTGAATACTCATCCTCCGCGTTCAGCACCGCCCAGCCGTCCTTCCTTACACTATCTATCACCACTCTTTTTACCCTGGTTAAATCCTTCAGGGTATGAATGTCGCTCAGCCCGAGATGGTCTTCGGTTATATTCGTAAGCACCCCAATGTCGCATTGGCCGAAGCCCAGGCCACTGCGGAGGATCCCGCCGCGCGCGGTCTCCAGCACGGCGAACTCCACGGTAGGGTCTTTCAAAATGAATTCTGCGGAAGCAGGGCCGGTGGTGTCGCCTTTTGTGAGCATCGTGTTCTGTATGTAGATGCCATCCGAGGTCGTGAAGCCCACGCGATACCCGTTGTTCTTTACAATGTGCGCAATGAGCCTCGTGGTAGTGGTTTTACCATTGGTACCGGTAACTGCAATGATTGGGATGCGGAATTCTTTATCCTGCGGGTACAGCATATCCAGCACGGGCGCGGCTACATTCCTCGGCAGGCCTTCGCTTGGGGAAAGGTGCATGCGGAAGCCCGGCGCGGCATTTACCTCCAGAATTGCGCCGCCGCTTTCTTTCAGCGGTTGCGTAAGGTTGTCTGCCATTACATCTATGCCGCATATATCCAGCCCGATGATGCGCGAGATGCGCTCCGCCATCGCGATATTCTCGGGATGCACCATCTCCGTTACATCTATGGAGGTGCCTCCTGTGGATAGGTTTGCGGTGGATTTCAGGTATACAATTTCGCCCTTCAGCGGCACGGTTTCCATCGTGTAGTTTAGTTTGTCCAGCAGCGCTTCGGTATCTGCATCCACGGAGATTTCCGTAAGTACATTCTCGTGCCCGTAGCCGCGCCTCGGGTCAGCATTTTCGGTTTCAATGAGCTGCCGGATGCTGCATTCCCCGTCGCCCACCACATGTGCCGGTACGCGGCGTGCTGCGGCTACAAGCTTATGGCTGATGACCAGCAGGCGGAAATCAAAACCTTTGATGTATTTTTCTACTATTACTTTTTGTGAAATTTTTTGCGCTTCCTCAAAACCGTTCAGCACAGTCACCCAGTCTTCAGCATTGATGGTCTGCCCCCTGCCGTGGTTTCCGTTCAGCGGCTTTATCACCAGCGGGAAGCCAAGCCTCTCCACCGCTGCCCTCAGTTCATCTTCGGAGGATACCAGGACCCCCTCTGGCACGGGGATGGCGGCATCCGAGAGTATTTTTTTTGTGGTGTTCTTATTTCCGGCAATATCTACGGCGATGTGGCTGGTACCGCCGGTAACCGTAGCCTGGAAGCGCTGCTGATTGACCCCATAGCCCAGTTGCACTAGAGAATTGCTGCCAAGCCGAAGCCACGGGATTTTGCGTGCCTCCGCTTCTTTCACGATGCTGCTGGTGGAAGGCCCGAGCATGTTTTTCTCCCGGATCTCCTTCAGCTGAAAGATGCAGGCATCGATATCATACTCATCTCCGTCGATGAGCGCCTGGGCTATTTCTACCGCCTGCTCCGCGGCAAAGACACCGGCAGTCTCCTCAAGATAGGCAAACACGACATTGTAAACCCCGGGAGTCTTGGTTTCGCGCGTGCGCCCAAAGCCTACTTCCATACCGGCAAGCGTCTGCAGTTCCAGCGCTATGTGCTCTATCACATGCCCCATCCAGGTGCCGTGATCTATGCGGTAGAATAGCCCGCCCGGCTCGCCCTCGGAGCAGCGATGAGTGTACAGCGTAGGCATCAGCGCCTCTATGCGCTCCCGGAATCCAGGAATTTTATTGGTGGGCATCTGCTCCACCTCCTCCAGGTCTAGGCGCATCTGTATCAGTTTATGCCGGCGGATGCTCCAGATATTTGGGCCGCGCAGCACCTGTATTTTTTCTATTTTCATTTTAAATTTGCGTTAAAAAAAAGCGGAAAGTATCCAGGATGCATAATTAATTATTTTCCGGGAATATGCAATGCTTGTGAACAAACATTAGCATCGGCTTTTAGTTATTTATTTTTAATCAAAATTTCTTTCTTTAACATACTGAATCCTAAAAGCTGTTTTGAAAAGAAATGACTATAGATTTCTTACTTTTGCAGCTTATGGATGCGAAAGGTAAACTGATAATCATCGGCGGCGCGGTAAACAAAGGCAGCTTCACTGAGATAAGCTACGATGCCGATGTGGAAAGAAATCTTAATTTCTTTGAGCGCGGGATTATGCGCAAAATTATTACCGAAACCAAATATGGAGAGGATTCGGTAATAGAAATTGTACCCACCGCATCGCAAATCCCGCAGATCGTAGGGCCGGAGTATAAAAATGCGTTTGAATATCTGGGGGCAAAAAATGTAAACATCCTGGAAATAACTTCCCGGGAACAGGCAAATTCCGACGCTGTAGCCGCTAGAATCAACGCTGCTGATGCCGTGATGTTCACCGGCGGGGACCAGCTCCGCCTCACCTCCATCCTTGGCGGTACGCGCTTCCACGATGCGCTGCTCACCAAATACCGCAACGAGCAGTTCCTCTATGCAGGCACTTCTGCAGGGGCTGCGGCGGCATCGGAGGTGATGATTTATCAGGGAAGCAGCTCGGAGGCACTGCTGAAAGGTGAAATAAAAACAACCCAGGGGCTCGGCTTTATCGACGATGTGATTGTGGATACACACTTCGTACAGCGCGGCAGGATAGGCAGGCTTTTCCAAGCGGTAGTGACCAACCCGCGCACTTTGGGCATTGGGCTTGGGGAAGATACCGGGCTCTTCATCCACGAAGGTAAAATGACGGCGGTGGGCTCCGGGCTGGTGATTATCGTAGACGGTTCCGGTATAAAGGATACAAATTTAACGATGATTGAGCTGGGGCAGCCGATCTCCATAGACCATATGATTGTGCATGTGATGAGTATGAACGATGTGTTCGATCTCCGGAGCAAGAATCTTAAAATTGAAAATTCACAATATAGCCTGAATTCCATTTAAAAAAATGAAAATAGCCATCCACGGGGGCTTCTTCTCGGAAAGCGACCAAAGCATCGAGACGAAAAAAGCCAAGCAGGAATCTTTGAAAAGAATCATCACTGAAGCTTATAATTTTCTGCAAAACCATTCTGCAGCGGAAACTGTAGCATTTGCTGTTTCACTTTTGGAAGATGACGAACTCTTTAACGCAGGCACAGGCTCTCAGATTCAAAGCGACGGCATCATAAGGATGAGCGCTTCAATAATGGATGGTACTTCGCAGAAAATGAGTGGCGTCATTAATATCGAAAATGTAAAAAATCCCATTTTTGTTGCAGAAAAATTAATGCAGGAAGACGACAGGATTTTGGGCGGTGAAGGCGCCAATATTTTCGCCGAGAAAAACGGTTTTGAAAATTACTCGCCGGAAATTCCGCAGCGCCGCGCGGAATTTGAGCAAAAACTGAAAAACGGCGGGAAGGGCACTGTGGGATGCGTGGCTCTCGATAAGCACGGAAACCTTGCCGCTGCTACATCCACCGGCGGAAAGGGTTTCGAAATTCCCGGGCGGATCTCTGATTCCGCAACGGTTGCGGGGAACTTCGCCAATAAGTTTTGCGCAGTCAGCTGCACGGGTGTTGGTGAAGACATCGTGAGCAACGCCACTGCTGCAAAGATTGTAACGAGAGTTTCGGACGGATTTTCTTTGCGGGAAGCCTTCGCCAAAACTTTTGACGAACTGAAGGAGATCGGTGGATTTGCAGGCGCTATAGGTGTGGACAGAAACGGGCAGCTTTTTCATCTGGATTCTCACCCTACGATGGTTTTCGCAACATACGACGGGGAAAATTTGGAAATTTTCAATTAGCGAATTCTCAGAAAATTAGCTATTTTTGCTAAAATCTTTAAACAGAAAAAAATGTCTTACGGTCTTCTAGAAGGAAAGAAGGGAATTATATTCGGTGCGCTGAACAATCAGTCCATCGCGTGGAAAGTTGCGGAGCGCTGCCACGAAGAGGGGGCGGAATTCATCCTCTCCAATGCGCCCATAGGCCTCAGAATGGGCGAGCTGAACGAGCTTGCGGAGAAAACCGGCTCGGAAATCATCGGCGCAGATGCTACCTCTGTGGAGGATCTTGAAAAACTTTTTGATGCCGCCGAAGAGAAATACGGCAAGCTGGATTTCATTCTTCATTCCATCGGGATGTCCGTAAATGTGCGGAAGGGCCGGCACTATACGGACATGAATTACGACTGGACTGCGAAGGGCTGGGATATTTCTGCCGGGAGCTTCCACAAAATCCTACAGACCGTATGGAAAAAAGATCTTATGAATGAGTGGGCATCCATTCTTGCGCTGAGCTATATCGCTGCGCAGCGCAACTTCCCGGATTATAACGATATGGCGGACAACAAGGCCTATCTGGAGAGCATCGCGAGATCCTTCGGCGTGTATTTTGGTGAAAGAAAAGTGCGTGTGAATACCATCTCTCAGTCGCCTACGCCTACGACGGCCGGGACGGGTGTGAAAGGATTCGGCGGTTTTATCAGCTTTGCGGAGGATATGTCGCCGCTCGGCAATGCCACTGCGGATGAGTGCGCAGATTTCTGCGTTGCGATGTTCAGTGATCTTACAAGGAAAATCACTATGCAAAACCTCTATCACGACGGAGGTTTCAGCGCAATGGGTGTCTCGCAAAAAGTTATCGACCGATACACGGGGGAAAATTAATTTTGGCGTGAATATTGAAATTCATTGGGGAAAAATTTTAGATCCGATGAATATTTTTAAGAAGTTAATTTTTTCAGCTCCGATATTGATAGCAGGTACCGCGGCTGCTCAACATTCTCTCACTGTAAATATTTCCAACCTGAAAGCAGGCAAAGGCAAGGTGGAAATTGGTATTTATAATAAGGCGGAAGGATTCCTGAAGCCGGATAAAGTCTATATCGGGGAAAAGGTAAAAGTAGGGAGCGCCTCCACGCTTTCCTATACATTCCGCGACCTGCCGGCGGGAAACTATGCAGTTGCCGTTTACCAGGACGAAAACAGCAATGGCAAGGCGGATACAAATATGATAGGAATCCCGAAAGAGGGCTTCGGTTTTTCGAATAATGTGAAACCTAAATTGAGCCCGCCAACATTCACTCAAACAAAATTTACGCTTATCCAAGATAAGAGCATTAATATTACTCTGCTAAATTATTGACATTCAGAAAATTAAAAAAAATTAAAGCAGGTTAATTTCTGCTCCATTATTTTTAATTAATTTAAATTAGCATTTTTCATGGAAATGCCGTAAATTTGTAGAGGAAAATTTTTAAACAATATATTATGTCATTAGTTGGAAGACAGTTTCCCAATGTAACTGTGGACGCAATGTCCGAAATGGGTGATGATCTGAGAATCAACATTTTTGAAGAGGCTACGAAGAACAAGCAAAAGGTGCTTCTGTTCTGGTATCCGAAGGATTTTACTTTCGTTTGCCCTACTGAGCTTCACGCTTTCCAGGAAGCCTTGGGCGAATTTGAGAAGAGAAATACCAAGGTAATCGGCGCATCCTGCGATACGAACGAAGTGCACTTTGCGTGGCTAAACACGCCTAAAGACAACGGCGGAATTGAGGGCGTAACCTACCCTATCCTTGCTGATACGCACCGCCAACTTGCCGGAATCCTGGGCATTCTAGATCAGGATTTTGAGTATGATGATGACGGCAACGAAATTTTTACCGGTGGAAATGTAGCCTACAGAGCAACTTACCTTGTGGATGAGGATGGAAAAATTTTCCACGAATCTGTAAACGATATGCCGCTTGGAAGAAATGTTCAGGAATATCTACGCCTCGTCGACGCTTACACTCATGTACAAAAGCACGGCGAAGTTTGCCCGGCAAACTGGGAAGAAGGCAAGGATGCAATGAGCGCTAACAGAAATTCAACGGCGGAATACCTTTCAAAACACTAAGATTATGTTTACCGAATTAAGCGAAGATAATCTGCAAGAGCTTGTAAATCAGCACGAAAAGGTGATGGTTCAGTACGGCGCTTCGTGGTGCGGCAACTGCAGAATTATGAAACCGAAGTTCAAAAAACTGGCGAGCGAAAACGAAGGCGTGGCTTTCTACTATGTGGATGCCGAGAAAATGCCGGAAAGCCGCAAGCTTGCAACCGTGGATAACCTGCCTACTTTTGCTGCCTTTACGAACGGGCAGCTTGTGGATCAGGTTCAGACGAACCAGCAGGCAAGCTTAAATGAACTTTTTGAAAAAATAAAGTAAGATGAAGCTACCGCAAATACGACAGTTTTACCAAAATCATTCTGCGGAAGATTTGGAAAAAACGCTGGAAGTTTTGGAATCTTTTTGCGAATTTCGCGGAACGAGCGACGAAGATTTGACAGTAGTTGGCGAGATGATTACCAACATCTGTGGTGCGCTGGAAGTGCACGGCAGCGTTGCCAACGGCGTTGCCGAAAAGGATGCGCTGAACGGCTTTGCCCAAAAAGTGATGGGAAGCATCGATAAGCAGTAATCTGATAATTGAAAATGAAAAGTCCGCAAAAAATTGCGGACTTTTTTTATTCTGTTTCCATTTCTTCTTTTACCGTTTCGCCAAAAAATACTTCAGGATTCAGAATTTCCTCAATTACCGCAGCAATCAGCCTCATCGCTTCTGAATTTGAAACGGAAAGGCACAGTGGCTGCATTCCGCGCTTTATCTGCGCAAAACTCCAGATACCTGCCTGCACATCTTTCCCTGCGAATTCTGGCGATTGTTCAGCGAAATAGAGGTAAATAGAAAGCTGAATTGCCTGCCGGTGTTTGTATTTTTGGAGAGAATTATCTTTTACATTTATTGTCAATTCGGATGCAGGCGCAGTTTTATAGTCAATGATTCTCAATTGCCCGTCCAGCCGGTCGATGCGATCGATGAAACCTTTAAATTTCACATCTGTACCACCGGGCAGTACATACGGAAGATTACTGAAAGCCTTTTCTACATCTAAGATTTCCAGCGAGTGACCATTTTCAACCAGCGATTTATCATAATGCAGTATCGACAGAACTACCTCCCGCGCGATCTGCATATGAATGTAGTTGATGCCTGTTTCATAATATTCCTGCTGATGCTTCAGCCTTTTCATAGCATGGTCCAATGCTTCTGGAACTGCTGCTAGGGCGGCTTCAAAATCTGCAGCACTCAGCACTTTGTTCAACATTACTTTGTAAAGAAACTCGAGCGAATAATGTACGAGATTACCGTAATTTTTTTGTGAAACTTCTTCCTCGATTTCCTCCGGCTCCTTCGCGCCAAGAATTTGTTCCAAATAAAACTGGACAGGGTCGTAGAGGTATTGGCTGATGTGTGATGACGAGATTCTCTCTTTCCAAAGATCAAGCTGCGCGAGAACTGCCGGGGTTTTATGAATTGAAATAACTTCATCCGCAGACGGCTCTGTAGGGTTGTCGATCACAATATGCTCAATTTTATGTGGGCTTTCCAGCTCTAGTTGAGTTATAAATCGGCTTTTCTCGCCTGTATTCAAACCGGAAGAAAGCCCGTTGTAAAGCAGGAAAACGCGCTCAGAATCCTGCAACAATCTGTAAAAATGATAAGCATAGATGCTGTCGTTTTCCAGGAAAGTGTGCAAATTGAAGCTCTTCCGGACATCAAACGGTAGATAGGTATTCTGCGTATTCCCTAGAGGGAGCTTGCCTTCGTTCACCGAAAGCAGGATGATATTCTTGAAGTTCAAAAGTCGCGTCTCCAGCAGCCCCATTATCTGAAGGCCATCCAGCGGCTCCCCCTCAAAGTCGATAGTTTCCGTGTTAATTATCTGATTTACAACAACTTCTAATGTGCTGATATCCAGAGAAATACCAAAAACTTTCAGCTGATTGCCTATGGTGCGGAAAGCTTTCTCGAAGTGCGAAATATTTTCATAAATCACATCATCTGCAACACTTTCTTTTGCCACAGTACAGAAGTTCAGAAGCTCTTCCAGATAATTTGCGACACTCTCCGGAGGGAGGAATAATTGGTAATATGACAGCCCGGAAAGCATCCCCGACATTTTTGATGGCGAGAGATAGACTATGTTTTTTTCCTTGATTTCTGCCTGAAACTTTGAGATAATCTGCTGATCTTCAATAGATTTAGGCATAATTTCAAGCACCGAAAGCACATCGGAATAATAATAATTCCCTTTCCCTTTTGCCAGCTGCTTCTGGATGTAGAATAATTTTTTAATCCCTATGCTGAATGCTAGATTTTTCACCGGGAACCCCATCGTTATGTTTACTGCTGGCTGTGCGCTCAGGGCGTCCAGGCACGCAGGCAGAAGGTTTTCGTCCAGCAGTACCACCGCAGTCTGAGAATGCTCATCCGCTGGAATTTCTTTGAAAATATCCGGAAGGATTTTCGTTTGCGGAACACTTCCGGAAACTTCAAAAGTTTTAATGCTTTTTTCCCTCCGGAAATCATCCTCAGCCCACCTGAAGGGGCGGTGGGTATTAAACTCGCTCCACCCGCGGTACTCCCGCAGAAAGGCACCCGCCTCCTGCCGCTCATCATCCAGATAGTAGCGGTCGCCCTGGAAGAAACATTTTCCGCGGTCTCGCTGCAGCACTCCCCTGATCAGTTTTTCCTCAAATGGCGTAAGCGCATTAAAACCGCAGAATATAAATTTTTTTTCAGAATTTTCAAGAAATTCCGGAATGTTTTCTTTTGCCGCCACACTCTGCATACCCGCCGTGGCGAGACTATCGAGGAGAAGCCGTTTTTTTAGTTCTGGGAGAAACAAAGACATCCGTTTCCAGAAATCCAGATTGCGCCGCCGCGGGGAGTTTTCATCGCCCAGATTCTCTCCCCAGTTTTTTATGCGTTCCTCATCCAGCATCCGCGCGAGAACCGCCTCATCATTACCGTAAAATTTCATCATATCGTCCCAATCCTTCTGCAGCGTGGGAAACCATTTGATAAAATCCCCGAATTCTTCATCAGAAAAAAGGGAGCTGTACACACGGTAAGCGTAAAGCCAAAGCGGCGCCCCGCTGATTTCCTGCAATCCGGACATCTGCAGCACCAGTTCAGAAATGGTGTAAAAATCTGGAAGAATACCGGAATATTCCTTCTCTGCCAGGATTTTTTTTATGAAAATCACCGGTCTTTTCCCTGGCAGGACGATGCTGAGGCTAGATAGATCAGTAGCTTCAGCGAGAAGTGTATCTATAATTTTATTCAGAAATTTCATTTGAGATAAGGGGCTGTCGGGCTAAAAAAGCCGGAAATATTAAGATTTAAAATTGTCTTTCGAGAGGTAAACTACTTTTTTCGTTTCAAAAAAATCTTCCTCAAAAAAGCTTTTCAAGCTGTAGATCTCGCAGCGGAGACCGGCAAGCTCCTCCGCCAGATCGCCACCCTTCAGGTACAGCACGCCGTTTTGCTTCGCATTAAAGTGTTCCTTTTCAAACTTCCCCCGAAGCCACCGTAGAAACTCCGGCATCTGGGTGACCGCTCGGCTCACTACGAAATGAAATTTTCCCTGCAACTTTTCTGCACGGCCGTGTATTGCCGTTACATTCTGAAGACCAATAGCTTCCGCTACAGCATTTACTACTGAAATTTTTTTTCCGATAGAATCAATGAGCGTAAAGTGTGATTCAGGAAATAAAATCGCGAGGGGAATGCCCGGGAAACCGCCGCCCGTACCCACATCCAGCACACGGGTGCCCGGCGCAAACTGCAGCACTTTTGCGATACCGAGCGAGTGCAGAATGTGTTTTTCGTAAAGCGAATCGGTGTCCTTCCGCGAGATTACATTAATTTTTTCATTCCATTCAAGGTAAAGAGGCTGTAGCTGCTCGTATTGCAGCTTCTGCTGCGGAGTAAGTTCGGGGAAGTATTTTTCAATTAGCGCAGCGGACATTTCTATTTTTTTATAAATTTAAAATTCTGCCCGTTTACATTTAAAAAGTAAAGTCCAGGAGAAAGTTCCGTAACGCTAATCGGCTGATCAGTAGATACTTTGCCGCTTTTTAAAACCTTCCCTTCTGTATTTAAAATCTGATAAAATTCCCAACCGGAAATTCCGCTCACAGATATTTTAGAAACTGCAGGATTTGGGTAAATTTTCAGTTGAGGGATCCGTGTCGCATCTGCCTGTAGCTGCGCATCCTTCTTCACTACAGAATTTTTTTCAAGTATTTGATAATCATAATTAAATGTAACTGACTGTATAGGAAAATCAATGTCGCGGATGAAGGTTTCATCGTTCATTTTATTGTCCAACACCAAATCTACCAGCTCACCATTTGCTCCGGCAACGCGCACGGGCAGCGGCATTTCGAAGAAAGAAACCGACGGATGGCTCTGTGCCTGCTTCACATTCAAGAAAAATTTACTCTGCACCTGATTCCAGCTAATGTTGTACATCGGGTAGCCTTCGCCGTAGATCCAGTCATTGAAAAACTCGGTAAAATCCTGCCCGGTAGATTTTTTCAGGGAAGCTGCAAGATCGGAGGTTTTCGCGTAGCTGTAAGCAAGATCGGGATCCTCCAGATAATTTTTTATTGCTCTGTAAAATTCATCCTCACCCAACACCCACTTCAGCATCCTTACTACAAAGCCGCCTTTTGCATAGCTCAGCCGCCCGCTGAATATCGCGCCCTCATTGTTAAGATTCTCATCTGCAACATACACGCTGCCCCCCGGGTACGCCGTAATGTAGCTGATCCGGTTCTTCAGGTAAGCCTTAAAATCAGCAGGCGACATTAGGAGCTTTTCATTCACCAGGTGTTCGCCAAAGGTTGCGAAGCCCTCGTTCAGCCAGATGTCATTCCAGCTGGCACAAGTAATTTTGTCGCCAAACCACTGGTGGGCAAGCTCGTGGGCTATGGTGGTCAGCTCCCAGCTGCTCATGGAGGACATCGTCTGGTGCTCCATACAGGTGCCCCGCTCGCTGAACTGCATATGGCCGTATTTTTCCTTTCGGAAGGGGTACAGCCCGAAGTGATTTTCAAATAAGACCATAGCAGGTTTCGTCCAGGCTATGGAAGCAAGTACGCTGGAGTTCTGCGCCGTATGCGGATAGAGGTAATTTACAAATGGAAATGCCGGCTGGAGCCCGATGCTGTCATAAAATTTCTCATAATTGCTGATGCCGAGGGCTATGAGGTAAGCCGCAGTAGGATATTCCGTGCGCCAGAATGTCAGTTTTTTCCCATCAGGCAGGATATTTTCCGAAACCAGCCTGCCGTTGGAGGCTACGCTGTATTTTGCATCGGTGATTATTTTTATATCAAACCTGTCTATCTTGTCATTCATACTTTGCTTGGTGGGGAACCATTCCCTCGCTCCGTACGGCTCCGAAAGGGTGTAAAGCACGGGGGCTCCGGCGGGCGTTCTGGTAGTTACAAAAGCGCGGCTGCGGCTATCCGGCGCGCCGGAATATTCCACCGAAAGAGAGTCCTGCACCCCAGCTTTCAGAGTTTGCGGAAGGGTGATTTTGAGTTCCTTGCTGCTTAGCTGGGCAAACTCCAAGGCCTGCCCGTGATAGCTCACCCGGGAAACCTTGAGCTTATCAGCAAGGTCGAAATAAAGCGAAGTCGTTTCCTGATTTGGCACAAAATGCATGGTAACCTTCCCTGCCACCTTTTGAATTTCAGGATCTAGCTCGAGCTCCAGCCGCTGGTAGGTCAGGTCGTAGTTTTCGGTATTAGGGTTAATGTTATTCAGCGCTGAGCGCACCTGATAAGAGTTTTGAGACAGTAGAAATGCAGAGTGCAATAGGGCGAGAAGCGCAAATGATTTATTTTTCATCATCTTTAAAATATTCATCCAAAAATAAAAAACCTTTCCGGAAAATCCGAAAAGGCTTTGAAATTTATGACGATAGTTTTTATAATTCTGTGGCTGGCTCCAGCAGCTGCTGCATCCTGATTTTCAGTTGGTCCACCGATCCTGAATAATTATTTATCAGCATAGAAAATACTAAAGTCTCGTTCTGGTATGTCTGAATGTAGCCTGCCAGTGCTTTTACCCTGTTCAGCGTGCCGGTTTTGGCGAAAATCCTTCCATTGTTGTAGTCCTTAAACCAGCTTTTTAAAGTACCTGTCTGCCCGCCAATGGGTAGTGAGGCGTAGAAATCTTGGTAATATGGCTTCTCCATAATTTCGGTGAGGAATTTCACCTGCGCCATCGGCGTTACATAATTGCTGCGGGAAAGCCCGCTGCCGTCAGCATAATTGAAGCCGTTTTTATCAAAATTTACTTCCTGCAGGTGCTTGTCCACTGCCGCTCTGCCGCTTTCCGAGGTATGGTCACCATATTTCTGGAAGCCCACCATCCGCATCAGGGCCTCGGCGAGGGCATTGTCGCTACGCTGATTGGTGTCGTATACGATATCTGCAAGAAGCGGCGACCGGTATGCCGTGATAATTTTCCGAGGCTCCGGCGATGCGTCAATTATTTTAACGCTTACCGCCCCAGAGACAGGGATGCCGCTCTTCACAAGGGAGGCCTTCAGCGAATTGCCAAGGTAAGCAGGCGGCTGCGCTATATTGGTAGAAAGGCTACCCCCCGAATATTCATCCGTAAATGCCATCTTGCCGGTGTACGGCGAAACATAAAAATAGCGCTGCTTACTTTGCCCCAGAGCCTTTGTAGCTACCAAGCGCTCGCTTTGTGGATTTACATCTTTCGTGCTTCCGGCAGGAAGGTAATATTTCGGCAGCTCTCTCCACACGATGTTTTCCGGGAGTGTGGAAAGTTTGCTGTCCTTATATACCGCCGTTTGCAAAATGATATCGCCATTCACCCGCCGTATGCCGCGTTCCTGGATGGCATATTTAAAATCCGTAGCCACGGAGCCATATGTGGATGCCCCCGCCTTGCCGGTGCCCAGCGAAGGATCCCCGCTGCCCACGATGTAGAGATTTCCGTTCAGGACTCCTTGCTCGTCTATCTCCCCGGAATACTCCAGCTGGGTGGTCCAGGAAAATTTTGGCCCCAGGAGCGCCATTGCCGCATCCGTGGTAAGGAGTTTAGTAGTAGATGCAGGGATGAAGGCAGCATTTTCATTGAAGGAAGATATTATTTTTTTAGTCTTCGGATTATAAACCACATAGCCCCAGTCTGCATTGCGAAGTACGGGATCGGTCATCATCCTGTCGATCACCTGGTCCAGCCTTTGCTTTGCGGAAAAATCAGAAGATATTTTCTCAGAAGTTGTGACTGACTGGTTCGCGTACATTTGCGGGTAAAAAACCGCGGTAGGCGCAGAGGTTTGCGCAATGGCAAAATTGCAGAATGCCACCGCCGCGCCGAGTAATTTATTTTTAAAATTCATTTTATTTAAAGTAACCGCATCTGCGACTTTTTACGAAGCAAAATTATAAACAAATGTTTAAAACATCTTTCAAGGATATGGTAAGATTTTTTAAAAATGCGTTAAATTTTGTTAATAATCCACAGTAAGTGAAAGCTTTATACTCTGATAGGCAGTAACTTCCCGAAATTCTGCCAAAGCCCGCCGCAGCATTTTTCTGTACATATGAAACCTTCTCCCGCGCGGCAGCTTCAGCAAGATTTGATTATGGTAAAGCGTATTGATTTTTGGAATCGGTGCCTTCTCCGGGCCGAGAACGCTTTCATCTGGCAGATAATTCCTTAGCACTGAGCCAAGAAATTTAGCAGCACGGTCATTTTTTTCTTCCTTTCTGTGTTTCAGTTCTATCATTATCATTTTCGTAAAAGGAGGATAATGATAATTCTTCCGTTCGGTCAGGAAATAATTATAAATCTCTGAATAATTATTCTCCATAATCAGCCGGAAAACCGAATGCTGGGGGTTGTAGGTCTGTATCAAAACCTCCCCCTTTCCGGACTTTCTACCTGCCCTGCCCGCCGCCTGAGTTATGAGCTGGTAGGCGCGCTCCTCCGCCCGGAAGTTCTGCACATACAGCAGGTGATCTGCCCTGGGAATGCCCACCAGGTCGATATTGGCGAAATCCAGTCCCTTGGTTATCATCTGTGTGCCTACGATAATATCCGCCTCGCCCGTACTGATTTTCTCGTAAAGTTTTTCGTAGGCAAATTTCTTTCGCATACTGTCCACATCCATTCGCTCCACGCTTGCTTCGGGAAATATTTTTATGAGTTTCTCCTGAATCTGCTCCACGCCTACTCCACGCGCCAAAAGCTGTTCAGAAAGGCATTTCGGGCACTGCACCGGCTTCGCCGCCCGCTGTCCGCAGTAGTGGCATTTCATTTCGTTCGCCTCTTTGTGGTACGCCATCACCACATCGCAATTGCTGCAATACGCCACATAGCCGCATTGCGCACACTCCACCACAGTGGCGAAGCCGCGGCGGTTGTGCAGTACGATGCTTTGCTTCTTCTCGGAAATTTTCTCCGCTAATGCGCCCAGCAATTTTTCTGAAAAATCCCCCCTTACGGCCTTGGTATCCAGCGCTTGTTTAAAATCAATAAGCTGAACCTTCGGCTCCGCAGTACCTCCAAATCTTTGTCCGAGAAAAATATATTCCAGCTTTCCCATCTGCGCTGCATAGTAGCTTTCCACAGAAGGTGTAGCACTTCCGAGAATTGCCCTAGCGCGATACAAATCTGCCAATACAAGCGCGGCATCCCGCGCGTGAAAGTTTGGAGAAACATCCCTGGGCCGGTAGCTTGCGTCGTGTTCTTCATCTACAATAATAAGCCCTAAATTTTGAAAAGGAAGAAATAATGATTGCCTAGTTCCGATTAACAATTTCACATCATTATGCCTTATTTTTTTCCAAATTTCAATTTTCTCAAAATCGGAGAGTTTCGAGTGATAGTACGCTAGGGCGCTCCCGAATTTCTTCTCTAGGCGAGACGATATTTGCTTGGTAAGACTGATTTCCGGAACCAGGAGTAATGCTGTTTTGCCGCTATGGATGCAATCTTCAATTTTTTTTAGGTATAAATGTGTTTTCCCTGAAGAAGTCACCCCGTGAAGCAATACATTTTTACCCAAAGAAAATGATTCATCAATTTTCATCAAAACTTCCTGCTGGGCGGCACTCAGCATTTCCGCTGCCTCCAGCTCGCCGGTATATGAATTTATTCTGTCTTGCACCAGGTAAAACTCCTCAGCCAAGCCTTTGTCTATCAAGCCCTTAAGATGGGCATTGCCAAAATTTCCTTCTGCAAAAATTTCTGATTTCCTTGCTGGCGCGTTGGTAGCAGTCTGGAATTCAAGGATTTTTAAAAATAAATCCTGCTGCCTGGGCGAACGCTTCAGGCTGAGCAGGATCTCGGGGATTTGGGATTTTATTTCGTGTAAATTTTTAATACCGATATAAGCCACTTCCTTCGGCTGGTAACGCTCAGCGATTTTCTCATCCACCTCGATATATTCCAGGTCAATAAGGGAATTGATGGTTTTAATGATTTCTTTCTTCGGGATAAAAGCCTCAATATCAGAAAGATTCACCATTTGCCTTACTTCCAGTGCCTGGAGGAGATAGATTTCATTGCTATCTAGAAGTGCATAATCAATTTCAGCACCCGGCTTCAGTTTCAGGTAAGTTTCGCTTTCCAGCTTTAGAGAGGCAGGAAATGCAAACCGATAGATTTCCCCCAGATTGCTCAGGTAATAATCTGCCAGCCACTCCCAAAATTTAAGTTGCTCCGGCGGCAGGATCGGTGCGGAATCCAGAACGCTGATGATTTCCTTCGGTTTGAAATTTTCGGGAGGATTTCCGTGCACGCTGAAAACCACCCCCGTGTACACCTTTCTGCCTCGAAATGGCACCAGCACGCGCATTCCCGGCAAAACCGCAGCCTTTAGCGCAGATGGAATTTCGTAGGTAAATGTGCCCTCGAGATTCAGCGGCAGGATGATTTCAGCAAAATTCAATTTTTATCAGATTCCAGATGGTCAGGAATTCTTTTTCCGGTCGCTTACCAGCAGCGAGAGAGCTGCGATCCCGGCAATACCGAGGGCTATCCTTTTGCGGTAGTCTCCTGCGCCGCGGCGTTTCAGCTCCTTGCGGATCAGGCTCAGCTCTCGCCCCGTCTGCCCTGCTACGGAAGTGTTTTCCATGGCGCGGCGCACCAGATACGGTACCACTTCCTTTACGCTGCCATAAGGTAGATATTTTGCCGCATTGTAATTTTTAGCTCCGAGGAAATATGTGATATTATCGCTCATCCCGTAAAGCTGCCCGAAATGCATCCGCTCGTCATCATTGGCTAGGCCTGCCTCTGTCATTTTCCGCATAACCAGCTCCATAGAATACTCATTATGGGAGCCGAAGAAGGCCGATACCCTGTTTAAATTTTTCAGCACAAAATCAACTGCTGAGTTATAATTCGCATCCGTGGCAGCCTTATCCGGCTGTATCGGATCCGGATAACCCAGCGCGGCAGCCCTCGCGCGCTCCTTTTCCATGTAGGCGCCGCGGACAAATTTATAGCCGAGGAAATAATTTTTCTCCTTCGCTCTTTGCAGATCTTCCTCCAGATATTCCTGCCTCCCGGTGCGGTACATCTGCACGGTATTCCATACGATAGCTTTTTCACGGTTGTATTTCGCCATCATCTCATTGGTAAGGTCGTCGGCAGCATCCTGAAGCCAGGTTTCTTCCGCATCCACCATTATGCGCACATCGCGCTGCTGAGCCTCCGCGCAGGCTTTATCGAAGCGGTGCACTACGCGCTCCCACTCTGCTTTCTCTTCCGCGGAAAGTTTTTCAGGGCTGTGGGCAGTTTTATCAAAAATTTCTATCCTGCCGAAGCCGCTCGGCTTAAAAACCACAAAGGGTACCGCAGGATTCCCCTCCGCAAATTTTATATTTTGGATAATTTCTGCAAGGGTTTCATCAAAATCCTCCTCCTTTTCTATGCCTTCTTTGGAATAATCGAAAATACTTCCGATATGGTTGCGGAAGAGTTCCTTCACCACCTCGCGGCTTTCCTCCCTATCTACACCGCCCACAAACTGGGCAAAAAGTGTATTTTTAACAATTTCTTCGGCAAAAGGCAGATTTTTTTCTACTGCAAAATTCAGAAATCGGGAACCTGCATAGGCGAGAAACGGCGACTTCAGCGAGCCAAATAGCAGCTGCGATTTCCTTAGTTCCGCGGTAGATTTATTTTTGAATGCAATCTCAGTATCAGTAAAAACGGACATAATTTTAAAAAATAATTCACAAATTTACGCAACTGGGCGGGATATTAAAAGGCTTTTTGGTTTAATTTTGCACAAAAAAGCGATGCTGCAGAAGCTGGACAAAGATTTCCGTGCCCTGAATGAATTTCTTTCAGAAAAAAATTTTACAAAACTTTTTTTCCTCACGGACGAAAACACGCACCAGCACTGCCTGCCGCTGCTTCTTGCCAGTCTGGAGACCGACACGCCGTACGAGATTATAGAAATTGAAAGCGGAGAGGGATCAAAAAACATAGGCACCGCCATACAGCTCTGGGAAATTCTTACGGAATTTCGGGCGGATAGGCACTCGCTACTCGTCAATCTCGGGGGCGGGGTGATTACGGATCTGGGAGGCTTCGCGGCATCGGTGTACAAGCGCGGCATCCCGTTTATCCACATACCTACCACCCTGCTTGCGATGTGCGATGCGGCACTGGGCGGCAAAACGGGCATCGATCATTGGTCGGTAAAAAACCTGGTTGGCACATTCGCACTCCCGAAAGCCGTTTTTTTATATCCTGAATTTCTTAAAACTCTGGAATTTCGCGAGCTGCGCAGCGGTTTTGCAGAAATGCTGAAGCACGGGTTGATCGCCGACCGATGCCACTGGCAGGAGCTCATTGAAATAGAAACCATAAATTCTGAAACGCTTTCGCCACTGATCAGGCGATCGATGGAGATAAAAAACTCTATCGCAGCGCAGGATTTTCAGGAAAAAAACATCCGGAAAATTCTGAACTTTGGGCACACCATCGGGCACGCGGTGGAGAGCGTTTTCCTGGCAGCCGGCACGCCGCTGGCGCACGGCGAGGCGGTGGCGGCAGGGATGATGGCAGAGGCAAAAATGGCGGAAAACTTAGGACTGATAAACACTCCGGAGATGGATGAAGTTTCTGAAAATATCCTTAAATTTTTCCCGGTTCCGGATCTGTCCCTTTGTGAAAACTCCGACCTCATCCGCCTGATGCAGAATGACAAAAAGAACAGGGACAGACGAATCAGTTTCTCCCTGATTGACGGCATAGGCAGCTGCAGATACGATGTAACGGCAGACGATGCTCAGGTAGAAAAAGCGCTGAATTTCCTCAGGGTGATTTAATTTTACTGGTTGGTATCACTGAGCATCGGCACGAATTTGTAGGCGCCAAACTCCTCCCGCACCAGCTCTTTCTCGGAGATTTTGCTGAATCTGCACAGGATCTGCTCCTCTGCTTTCCCGATGGGGATTACCATTTTCCCACCAATTTTCAGCTGTTTGATGAGTTCTGTGGGCAGGACTTCCGCACCGCAGGTCACGAGAATTTTGTCAAAAGGTGCAAATGTGGGAAGGCCTGCAAATCCATCTCCGAACGCCTGGAATTTTGGCCTTAAATTTATTTCTCTCAGCTTGAGGTGGGAGAAATCGAAGAGTGCCTTCTGCCTTTCTACCGTGAATACATTGGCATTCATAGCCACCAGCACAGCCGTCTGGTACCCGCTGCCTGTGCCGATTTCCAGCACCTTCTCCTGCGGGGACACCTCCAGCAGCTCCGTTTGCTCCGCCACTGTGGACGGGTGCGAAATTGTCTGATGAGCCGCGATGGGGAAAGCGCGGTCTTCATAGGCAAAATCCTCGAAAATGCTTTCCATAAAGAGATGGCGGGGCACTGCATTAATAGCGGAAAGTACGCCCTCATCGGTAATCCCCACCTTATCCCTCAGGTATTCTGTGAGGATCTTCCGCTTCCCTTTATGCACAAACGAATCTCGCATTTTACAAAATTATCGGATTTTTGCAAGAAAACCAAGCGGGGCATATTATTTGTTAAACAATGATTTAAAATATGGAAAAACTACCTGAAATGAGATTAGCTTTTACAAAGAATCTTTTAGTGCTGAGTGTAGTTGCTTTCCCAATGGTGGCACAGGCTCAGAAGGCAGACAGCAAGTCGAAATCACTGCTGGAATCCGTTGCCAGAAACTACGACAGCAGTAAAAATTCTTACTTCAGATTTGTTTATGGCAGCGGCGAGGGCAAAAAAGTGACGCGTAGCCAGGAGGGGACATTTATTTCGGCTCCAAATAAGTACCGGCTAAAAATTGCCGGCGTGGAGCAGATATATGACGGGAGCAAGATCTACAACATCAGCGCGGAGGATAAAGAAATAACGATAGCAAAGGCCGATGGGAAGGAGCAAACACTGAACCCTACCAAATACTTGAAATCTTATAAAAAGGATTACAATACCAAATATTTGGGCAGCCTGCCAGTAAACGGACAATATACGGAACTCATCCGCCTGACACCCGTAAAGAATAACGGGATAAGCTATGTGGATCTCTTCGTAAACCCCCGCACCAACCTGCTTATTAAAATTGAACAATTTTCTTCTGATAATCAGGTGCATACGCTGGCGGTGAAGGAGTATAAGGCGAATTTTACAGCGCCTGCCGGCACCTTTAGTTTTGACAAGAGTAAGTATAAAAATTATATCATTACTGAGCTTTAAATATTAAAAAAATATTACTACCCACTGCCGCAGCGTTTTGCGGCATTTTTTGATTATTTTTGCCTTTATGAAAATTCTGGACCGCTACATCATCAAGACCTTTTTCGGGCCGTTTCTTTTTATTTTCAGCGTCCTTTTTTTCATCTTCATCGTCAATATTATCTGGACGCAGATGGCTGCGCTTACAGGCAAGGGGCTCACGACCTGGGAGCTTGTCCGCCTATTCTATTACCTCAGCGCCAGCGTAGTATCCATGGTTTTGCCGCTTACCATCTTGCTGGCATCCATTATGGCATTCGGAGATTTCGGTGAGCGCTACGAACTTGCGGCAATGAAGGCGGCTGGGGTTTCACTCGCAAGGGTGATGGCACCGCTTTTTTTTGTATCAATAATGCTTGCGGGGTTGCTGTTTTATTTCCAAAATAATGTAACCCCGGATTTTCAGCGCAAGGCGAGGAATATGCTCTACAACATTGCAGCTACCAAACCGGCACTGAATTTTTCGCCGGGGCAGTTCATCGGCCAGATTCCCGGCTCTATGATCAGATTTGATAAAATCTCCGGGGAAAACGGAGAGAACATTGACGGGATTTTTCTTCACAAGAGCGCGCCAAGCTACGAGGATCAGCAGACCATCATTGCCAGGAACGGAAAGTTTGTGCCCGCAGAAAATCCTAACTTTCTAAAATTATTTCTCTTCAGCGGCTATGTTTACGAAGATCAGCAAAAAAATCTGAATTTCAGCCAGCGGACCCGCCAGCCCAACCAGGCAGTGAAATTTGATACGCTGATTTATTATTTTGATGTAAGCGCACTGCTGGACAAGGCTTTGGAAAAGGAACAAATCACCAATGATTACCGTTTCCAGACCTATCGCGAAATTTCCGGAACTGTGGCGGAAAAAAATAAAGAAAACCAGCAGGTTTTTAATTCCCTCAACAATAATCTGGCGTCCTACACCGGCATCTACACTGTGCCTGCCGACTCAGCCAATGAAGGAAAACTTGCAAAAGCTCAGTTTGATCTCCAAAAAATAACGGGGCAGCAAAGGCTGGACGCGCTCCTCTCCGCGTACCGGAAAATAGAAAACCTGAAAAAAGAGCATAAAGCCCAGAGCCAGCAGATTTATGATCTTACAAAAAGCCGCAACAGGATCATTATTTATCAGCAGAGGATCATTGCCTATTCCCTCACCTGTATTATTTTTTTCATCATCGGTTCCAGCCTTGGCAGCATCATCCGCAAGGGCGGAATGGGGCTTCCCGTAGTCATCGCCATCATTATCTTCATCATTTTTTATGTGATGAATTTAACGATTGAAAACCTCTCCTGGAAGGGCAGGATGGATCCGTATCTGGCGGCGTGGCTGCCGAACCTCGTGCTTTTCCCATTTGCCGTGTGGCTGATGCGGAATGCTCTTGCAGATTCCCCACTGTTCGATGCAGAAAAATACAAAGATGTTTTCAAGCCATTGGTGAGCAGATTCCGGAAGAAGCCCGAGCACGAAAGATATCAGTAAAATAAAAAATCCCGGCAGCCCCGGGATTGAAAATTGTTTTTGTCCTAAATCAGACTTTCATAATTTCTGCCTCCTTTACCTTATACTGATCGTCGGCAAGTTTCACATATTTATCCGTAAGCTCCTGAATTTCAGCCTCTACATCCTTTATTGTGTCTTCGGACACGCCATCCAGCTTTTTCAGTTCCTTCATACCTTCCTGGCGGGCGTTGCGTACCGTCACCTTCGTTTGCTCCGTTTCTGCTTTTGCCTGTTTAGCCAGCTCCCGCCTGCGTTCTTCCGTCAAAGGCGGCACATTCAGGATAATGGTATCGCCGTTGTTGCTCGGTGCAAATCCTAGATTCGAAATGATAATCGCCTTCTCGATCGCGTTGATCGCCGATCTGTCCCACGGCTGTATGGATAGCGTCATCGCATCCGGTACGGATACATTCGCAACCTGGTTCAGCGGGGTCGGCGCGCCGTAGTATTCCACCATCACATCCTGCACCATTGCGGAGGAAGCCCTGCCTGCGCGTATCTTCTGGAATGCGTGTTCCAAGTGCTTCATCGCTGCTTCCATCTCCTGCTTCACGCTGTCCGTTATAAGTTCTAAATCTTCCATTGCTATAATTGATAAATGATTACTGATAAATGATTTCGGCTAAAAAGACCAAAAGTACTGACAATTGATAAAAATCGATGATTCCCGATCAAAAATCACCTCATCCGTTAACCAAAGTTCCCACATCCTCGCCCTGCACCACACGGAGAAGATTGCCTTTTTTGTTCATATCGAAAACGATGATCGGCAGGTTATTTTCGTGGCTAAGCGTAAAGGCCGTCATATCCATTACTTTCAGATTCTTTTCAAAAACCTCGCTGAACTTCAGTAGCTGGTAGCGTATCGCGGAGGCATTCTTCTCCGGATCGCTGTCGTAGATGCCGTCCACACGCGTACCCTTCAGGATCACATCCGCACCTATCTCTATGGCGCGGAGCGTAGCCGCGGTATCAGTGGTAAAATAGGGATTCCCGGTGCCTGCGCCGAAGATCACCACCCTGCCCTTCTCCAGGTGGCGCACGGCCCTTCTTTTGATGAAGGGTTCTGCCACCTTATCCATCTCTATGGCGGACTGCAGCCTGGTTTTTACGCCTAAATCTTCCAGCGCACCCTGCAGCGCCATACTGTTTATTACCGTTGCCAGCATCCCCATATAGTCGCCCTGCACCCTGTCCATACCTCTGGCAGCAGCTGCAAGCCCGCGGAAAATATTCCCTCCGCCGATGACGATTGCCACCTCGCATCCCTCATCCACCACCGCCTTTATTTCCTGGGCATACTCGTTCAGCCTGGCATCATCGATGCCGTACTGCTGCTCGCCCATTAGGGCCTCACCACTAAGTTTCAGAAGGATCCGTTTGTATTTCATCGTTCCAGATTTTCGTGCAAATATAATGATTTAAGGTAAAAAATCTAAGCAATTCCGTGCTGCTGTTTAAGTTTAAAAAAATTAATTTTGTAGCCCTGGAATATTTAAAATGATCAGAAACGCGTTTCTGCTTTTTTCAGTCTTAATGCCTGCCCTGCTGCTTGCTCAGTCCGGCGAGCGCGTATTCCCCTTCCTTGGCATCGCGGTTTCTCCGAGGCAGGCTGCGCTGGGCGGGGACGCGGTCTCGGTGAGGGATTACGATGTGAATTTTGCAGCAGTAAATCCCTCGCTGATGAACCTGGAAATGCATGGCAGAGTCTCGATGAACTACGGCTCCTACCTCGCCGGTTCCAGCTATGGTACGGCAGCCTTCGTGCGAGATCTGGAGCAGGGCCACCTGATCTCTGCTCAGGTGCGCTATCTGGACTACGGCCGGATGGCGCGCACGGACGAATTTGGCAATACCCTGGGAGAATTTTCCGCCAGTGATGCCCTGGCTGGTATCGGCTACGCTTATCAGTTTGAGGAGGATTGGACGATTGGCGGAAGCGTAAATTTTATAACTTCAAAAATCGACAACTACACATCTATGGCGGTGGCGGGCACCGGCGCCATCACCTACAGCGTGAAGGAATGGCAATCCTCCATATCCCTTGTAGCGAGGAATTTTGGCTATCAGTTTAAAACTTATGACGGGAAGCGGGAGCGCCTCCCCCTGCGTGTGGATCTTGGGTATACGCAAATTCTCCCGGAGTTTCCTGCGGCAATCACCGTTACCGCGCACGATTTACAGAAATTCGATACCTCCTCGGAGTACGATGTAAACGGGAAAAAAGTAGGTTTCGGCAGAAAGCTGGCAGATCATTTCTCCATTGGAGCAGAACTCTTCCCGAAATCAGGCTTCAATATGCGCTTCGGATATAATCCTAAGCGCGGAAATGAACTTGCGGTGGAGGACCAGCGCTCATTTGCGGGCATCTCTGCGGGGTTCGGGGTGCGTATCGCCGGCTTCAGGTTCGACTATGCCCATGTCCGCTACCACAACGCTGCGAATATGAACTTTTTTGGTTTAATGCTGGATGTCTCCGGCAGCAGACATTATTAACAATGAAAAAGAAACCTGTCATCGCCATAGACGGCTACTCCTCCACCGGGAAAAGCTCCATTTCAAAAATTGTAGCCCAGCGGCTCGGGCTGCTCCACCTAGATACCGGCGCGCTCTACCGCGGCATTACGCTGTATGGATTGCAGCAGCACCTTGCTAATGGCGAGCTGGATATTTTGGCATTAACGGAAAATTTAGCTCAAATACATTTAAAACTTACAAAAATTGGGGATGGTCTGCATCTATACCTCAACGGGCGGGATGTAAGCAGAGAGATCCGGGAGCCGCGAATATCAGCTTGGGTAAGCCTTGTGGCCAAAGAACCCGCGATCCGCAGTTTCCTTTTGGGTCTTCAGCGCGAAATCGCTGAAGGTGGCGGCGTGATACTGGACGGCAGAGACATCGGAACCGTGGTGCTACCAGATGCAGACTACAAATTTTTTATGACGGCAAGCATCCCCGAGCGTACCAGGAGGCGCTATCTGGAGCTGCAGGCGGGCGGCGCCGATGTAACCCTAGAGGAAGTACAGCAAAATCTCCTCCTTCGTGATAAGCTGGACAGCGAGCGTAATACAGCGCCATTGATAAAAGCCCCGGATGCCATCGAAATAGATAATACCGGACTGACGCGCGAGGAGACGGCAGAGCTTATCATTTCACATTTGGTTTAAAAGAATTTTTAAAGTAAATTTAACACAATATCAATTAAAATGGCATCATCATTGCAATTGATTCATCAATAACAACCTAAAATTATAGAACAATGAGACATCAAAAAAACAACAAGGCGGGAGGATTTCTTGCGGGACTTCTTACAGGTGCTGCAGCAGGTGTAATTCTTGGAATTCTTTATGCTCCGGAAGAAGGTTCTGAAACAAGAAGAAAAATCGCCGACAAGGCTGAGGATCTTGCAGACCAAGCGGCTGATAAGTACAACGATTTTGCTGGAAATGTAAAAGATAGCTACGAAAACGCTAAAGATAAGGTGGAAGACGCCGCGGACGACCTGAAAGACAGAGCTGAGAACGCTTACGGAGAGGCTAAGGATAAAGCTGAGGGCCTTGCAGACAGAGCGAAAGACGCATACGGCAATGTAAAAGAGGATGTAAAAAATGCGGCTGAGGATGTGAAAGATAAAGCTGAAGACAAATTTGCAGACGCAAAACGCGAAGCACAGGAGGCTGGCAACGCACTTGCGGATGCTGCTAAGGATGCGAAAGATGATGTGAAAAACAACTTCTAAAATTTTTCTTCCAAATATTTTAAAGGAACTTAGTTCATAAGTTCCTTTTTTTTTAACTTTACAAAAATTTGAAACTATGCTGGATTTATTGAAGCAGTACGGTTCCAAAAGGCTTGAACTTTTGAAAATGGAAGGCATCGACAAAGGGTCTTCCGTGGCCGGCTGGGCACTCATTTTGGCTACGGCTGCGTTTTTCGGGTTGTTTTTTATCATTATCCTGAACATAGGCCTCGGCTTTGCGCTAGGCTATTGGGTAGGCAATTTTGCATATGGTTTTCTAATACTTGCCGGAATTTATCTGCTCATCATTCTTCTGCTATTCGCACTGAATAAAGCCATCCGAAATGCGGTTGCGAATAAAATCATTAAAGCTATAAATTAAACGCTATGGCAGTGAAATATAATAACATAAAGGAACTACGCCAGAAAAAAGCCCTCCTGAAAAAGGAAATTGACGATCTTCAGGATCTTATAACTTTTAAAGACACCAAGCAGAGCCTCAGCGTGATGACGAGAGGTGCTTCTGATCAGTACCTTACGAAGGAGATGACGCCGGAAGGTGAAAAACTGACTGTACAGACCAAGCCGCTTATGCAGCATATCGGGGATACGGTGACAGGCAAGGCGCAGACCAATTCGATAATAAAATTTGATAACACAGGTACTAAAGAAGTGACAAAACAGAATCTACTAAAACTTGGGGCGCTGGCAATCGCGGGTTTTGCCACGAAGAAAATCATTAAAAGCAGAGGCTTTAAAAACCGGATAATGGGCATCATACTGGTATACTTCGGCCCGAAAATCGCCAAGGTGCTTCTGGACAAACTAGAAGAGTATCAGAAGAATAAAAGTGTGAACAGCGTGGAAAAACTTATCTAAGTTTTTCCTTTTCTTTCCTATTTACGCTGGAAATTCTGCCTTTTTCGTCAATCAAAATTGCGGAATATTCCGGATACTTTCGGATCAAACTGCTACCGGCCTTCTTACCCAGCACCATCGCTGAAGTGGAAAGGCCGTTAGCAAATTCCGTACTGGGGCCTACAACCGTAACGCTCACCATACCCTTCGCCGGCCAGCCTGTCTTTGGGTTGATGATATGAGAATACCTTACCCCGGAAAACTCTACGAATTTTTCATAATCTCCGGAAGTAGCGATGGACAGATCATTCGCTCTGAAAACCCTGATGACCTTTCGGTTCTTTGCAGGATTCTGGAGCCCTATGCTCCACGGAGAACCATTCGGCTGGGAGCCCCACGCCGCTATATCGCCAGAGGCATTTATAATTCCTCCAGGTACGCCCATCCGCTTCAGTAGATTTCGGGCACGGTCTGCAGCGTAAGATTTTCCGGTAGCGCCGAAACCGATTTTCATCCCAATTTTTTTTAAGAAAATGGTAGAATTAGCACTATCCAGAATGATATTTCTATAATCCACATTCTTTACGGAATTTTTAATCATGCGCTCGTCGGGGAGTTTCTCCATACTCCCGTCAAATTTCCAAACCTTATCCATTGCAGCAGTGCTGATATCAAAGGCTCCATTCGAAATTTTTGAGAAAAAAACCGCCCTTTTTGTCAGTTCAAAAACCTCCTGCGAAACCCGCACCGGAGCGATGCCTGCCATACGGTTGACCTCAGAGATTTCCGTGCCCTGCCGCCATTCAGAAATCTGGTTTTCGATGCGGGCGATCTCTGCAATGGCAGCGGCTATTGCCAAGTTGGCCGCCGAAGTATCTTTTTCTACCACCGTAATTTCAAAATGGCTGCCCATAAGCTGCAATGTTTCTTTGGAAACAACCTGAGCGAAAGCAAACTGGACTTTTATCATAAGTCCGAGGAGAAAAATCAGCTTAAATTTAATAGCAGTCGGAAACAATTTGGCCAGCATTTTTATAAAATTCAAAATCTTTTCCCGTACTTTCCAATATTCCTTTCATTACTTCCACGGAATCGCGGTACATAGCAAGGCTGCCACAAAGCATTACGACGCCGCCAGATTCAAGAACCCGCCTAAGCATCAAAGAATTTTGATTCATCAGGTCGGTAACGCGGCGCGGATTGCCGCCCCGAGATATTGCCACTTCGGACATTTTGACATTTGAAAATCTACGCGGCAGGCTTTTCATTAATTCGGAAAGCTCGCTTTCAAAACGAAAACCGCATAGGATGCTTATTTCTTGATGGGGGCTAGATTCATTCAGCATACCAAGGAAAGGGGCTGCTCCCGTGCCGTTGGCAATCATCACCACTTCCGGTACGGCGGGATCGAGGCGGAAATTCTTGTTTTCCAGAATTTTCCCTGAAAAATAATCACCGGCACGGAGGCCGCAAAGTAAGCCGGAACCTATACCATCCTTGTAATGTTTTACCAAAATCTGCGCATCCCCGGATTGGCTGCTTCCTAAGGAGTAGAACCGCTCTTTGCCCTGAGGGTAAATGCCTAGCAAATCTCCAGAGCGGAATGCTGCAGTAGGCTTGAAGCGTATGCAATGTGTAGAATTCTTTTCGTCAATAAGAATATTTTCTGTAATCATAAAGCTCTCAACTTTCTGATTTTCAAATCGATAATACTCTGCGGCATGGGCAAGCGGAATACCGGACTGCTCAGCCCAATATTGCGCCCATTTTGAAAATTCCGTATAGTTTTTCTCATTAATTTTATACAACGGAAGCAGCTGGGCCCAATGTGCGCCTTTAATCCAACCAAAAACGCTCTCAGCATATCCGCAAAATTTTGGGTAAGATGCAGAGCCGAAGCCTACCACGGAAACTAAAATTTTATGGTTTTGGTTGATTTGCTCCAGCCGGTCTTTAAACTTTAGCGCATTCTGTGGAGCCTCGCCGTCGCCGGAAGTGGCTGTGAAAATAAGTAAATGTTTCGCAGCTGTGAACTCTGCGTAATCATCCAGATTTAAAACTGTTGATTTAATTTTTTTAGAGGCAAACTGCTGATGTATTTTTTGGGCAAACTGAAATGTTGTCCCGTTTTCAGATCCCACTAAAATGATAATTTCCGCCACGGACGGCTCAAACTCGTTTTTAATTTTCTTCCAGCTGCGCCGGTACCAAATTGCAAAACCGGACCAAATGAAAATTGGAATTCCAAGCGATGCCAAGCCTAAAACAACAGACCAGGCTGCGCTGCTATTGCCGGTATGCAGTATCTTTAGAAAAACCTCAACATTTTTTCGGAAGGGTTCCCTGTGCTCTTCAAGGACGGTGCCCGTGCGCGGGCTGAGCAGCAACATCTTCTCTGGGAGTATGATTTTAAAATGCTCCTCGGGATCCTCCGCGTCCAGCGGGAACTGGATTTTCTGCACCTCCCCTAGTTTTATTTTTCTCAAAACTGGAAATTCGGCTACGGAAACAGGTGAGCCAGCTTCAGGGTTTTTTGATACCCGCACCTCCGATTCGGGAATCAGGTTAAAGCGGAATAGGCAGAGAACAGTGCCGGAAACTGCGGAAATAAGCAGTGGGATACTAAAAATACGGGAAGCAAGAATGTGTAAAAACTGCGCAGGGAATTCTGTCCTTATTTTGGAAATAGGTTTCAGCCAGCCGCCATTGCGCTTCGCCAAAAGTACACTGCCAGAGATGATTATAAGCACCAGCAAGAACGCAAAAATACCGGCGATGGCTCTGCCGGTTTCGTGGAGGAAGAAGGATCGGTGCAGCGTTTTTACTTGGCTAATGAAGTGCGTCTCTCCTCCGGATTCTGATATTTTTTCTCCTGTTTTCGGGTTTATATTAAAGCGCTCTTCATTTCCCTCCTCATCGAAAATCTGCAGCTCAGTATATCCAGCATCACTTCTTTTCAGCTCCAAAATGTCGGGATATTTTTCCTGAAGCCGTGCTATTACTTCTGAAAGCGGCTCCTCTGTAGAACTTTCCGCGCCGCTTCTAATCCGCTGCCAAGCTGAATCTGCAGCAAGTATTGCCCCGGTCACGGAAATCACGAGCAAAAAAGCTGACGAAAATACCGCCAGCAGTAGATGCGAGATGCGCCAGATTTTCTTCGTCACCTACTGAATTCGGGAAAGTTTCACATAACGGATGTAGCCCTTGCCCTCCGTTTTCGTACTTATGGCCTCGGTAGCCAGCGGGATTTCAGCATCTATGGCGTGGTATTCCCGGTCTTCCACAGCGGTTTCAAAACGCAGCCTGTAGCCCTTGTTCAGCCAGGAATCCGGGATGTCAAAAGTTTTCACCGCGCGGTCCCCGCCTGATACCGATGCGCCTGTGATCGCGCTCAGCTGCTCAGGTTTCACCTTCTGCGCCTTATTCCACTCTTTCAGGTTTTTATACCATTTTTTTTCAGGTCCCAGCACGGCGAGTGTTTTGCGGTAATTGCCTTTAGCATCCACTACAGATGCCACAATATACGCGCCTTCGCCGCTGTAGTTCGTCATCTGGATGAGGCAGCGATATTTTTGGGCGGATACCGAGATACCCGAAATTAACAAAAAAAGGAAGCTAATTCTTGCAAAATGTTTCATTTATTTTAAAAAATTCAGATTAACATTGTTTTTTTTAAGAGATTCGTTCTCGGCAGCGAGTTCGTAAGGAGTTTCTCCGAATTCTGTCTGGGCGGACTTATCGGCGCCCATTGTCAGGAGAGATTTCATCAGTGTATCATCCGCGGAAAGCATTGCAGCACGGTGTAGCGGCGTATAACCTTCCTTATTTTTTTGGTTAATATCCGCCTCGAAAGTGCTGACTTTTCCCAAAAGTGCAGGGTCATTCTTCGCGATGGCGATGTGGTACGCATTACTTCCATCTCCTTGTACCGCGGCCAAGTTAAGTCCCGCTTTTTGAAGTATTTTTAATTTCTTGTCAAAATCGCCGGCAGTCTTGCTGCTGTAAGAATTGATAAGATAATAGAGCGCGTTTTTCCCCTGGTTGTCGGCTGCCTTTACATCGGCACCTTTACTGAGGGCAAGCTCAAGAACTTCGGGAGAAGCTTTGGCTGCGGCATTCAGCAGCACCGTTGTGCCATTTTTACTCTGGTTATTGATGTTTTGGGCATTTTCAAAAAAATACCCGGCGACGGATGCATCGGTTGCACGGCCTGCCAATATCACGGGCGTATCTCCGGCGGTATTTGGCAAATCAAGGCTTAGACCTTTGGAAACGAGGAACTTCACAGCATCCAGAGATCCTTTTTTTGAAGCAATCAAATGGAGAGCGGTATTACCATCGCTATCGGCCATTTTCGGATTAAGTTTCAGATCATTAATCAAAAACTTAAAAACTTCTTCAGACACAGGCGCAGCCCTTGTCCCTGCGGCTGCATAAAGTATGGCGTGTTCTGTTGGCTTTGCTCCCTTCTTCAGCAATTTTTTTAAAAATTCTACATCACCGCTCCGCGCTGCATAATCAAACACCGTGGCTCCGCTATGGTCTTTATCATTGAGGCTCAAGCCTTTTGAAAGCAGGTAATCGGTTTTCTTAAAATTTTTATCATTGGCCACCGCCAGCATCAGTAGTGTGGCTCCGTTTTCCTCCCTTTCCGCAGGCTTGTATCCAGCCTTGAAGAAGGCTTCGGCAATGGCTTCCTCTGCCCTGCCCGTAAGCCCAAAGCCAAGCGGCGTAAGCCCGTGCGAATCTACAAGGCGGATATCCGCACCCTTACGGATTGCTTCTTCCACCGCAGGCGTGTTTCCGGAGAATGCGAGCCAATGCAGGTAGTTTGCATTATGATGCAGGATCTTATCCACAGAGTTGCCGGGCTGGCTCATCAGAAAAATCACAACCTCCGGTGCTGCGCCATTCATCGCGGAAACCGCTACCGGATCGAAGCCGTTATCTGATAACTCCGAGGGCGAATTGCCTTCATTAATAACTGCTTTCACTGAAGCTAAATCTGGATTAGACTTCCAGAAATTTTGGTCTAAAAGCTTATTCTGAGCCCCTACTGATGAAGCAAACATCAAGAAAGCTGCCCGAAACCATAGTTTCATTTTATTTAGATTAATTATAATTAGTGCAAAGCTACACAATTATATTTTTTTCCAAACAAAAAAGAGCATTTATTTATAATTAAAAATTGTTGAGTAAAAATTGACAGCAAAATAAAGTTCAATTCATTAAATTTGCGGATTAGCATACCATAATGACTTCAAACGAAATACGCCGAAAGTTTTTAGAATTCTTCGAAAGCAAGCAGCACCAAATAGTACCTTCCGCTCCCATTGTGCTGAAGGACGACCCAACTTTGATGTTTTCAAATTCAGGGATGACGCAGTTTAAGGATTACTTCCTTGGCTACCGTGAACCCAAATCTCCAAGGATTGCCGATACACAGAAATGCCTTCGCGTTTCCGGAAAGCATAACGACCTGGATGATGTGGGCAGGGATACCTACCACCACACAATGTTTGAAATGCTGGGCAACTGGTCCTTCGGCGATTATTTTAAGGAAGAGGCTATCGCTTTTGCGTGGGAACTTCTCACGGAAGTTTACGGCTTAAAGCCTGAAAATCTGTTCGTTACAATTTTTGAAGGCGATGCCTCGGAAAATTTGGAAAGAGATAATGATGCGTATAATTTCTGGAAAAAGCACATATCGGAAGACCGGATTTTGAACGGAAATAAGAAGGATAATTTCTGGGAAATGGGTGAAAGCGGACCTTGCGGACCTTGCTCCGAAATTCACATCGACCTTCGTTCTGATGCGGAGAAAGCGCAAATTCCCGGCAAAGATTTGGTGAACCAGGATCATCCACAGGTTGTGGAAATCTGGAACCTGGTTTTTATGGAATTCAACCGGAAGGCTGATGGCTCGCTGGAAAAACTGCCGAAGCAGAATGTGGATACAGGGATGGGCTTTGAGCGGCTCTGTATGGCGCTTCAGCAGAAATCCTCCAATTACGATACCGATGTCTTCACACCGCTAATTGCCAAAGTGGAAGAAATTTCCGGCAGGAAATATGAAGGCAAAATGGATGATGAGAGGGACATTGCAATCCGTGTGGTGGTGGATCACATCAGGGCGGTTTCCTTTGCAATTGCCGATGGACAGCTGCCTTCCAACAGCGGTGCAGGCTATGTAATCCGCAGGATTCTTCGCCGCGCCATTTCCTATGCCTACCGTTTTCTCGGGATGAAGGAAGCCTTTCTGCATCAATTAGTTAGCGTTCTTAAAAATCAGATGGGAGAATTTTTCCCAGAAATTTTCAAGCAGGAAAATTTGGTAACAGAAGTTATCAGGGAAGAAGAAAATGCGTTCCTTCGCACCATTGAACACGGGCTTTCCCGATTGGATGCTATTGTAAATGACACGATTTCCCGAAACGAAAAAACATTGGCAGGTGCAGAAGTTTTCGAGCTTTACGACACCTATGGTTTCCCAGCGGATTTGTCGAGAATCATCGCTGAAGAAAAAAATCTAAGCGTGGATGAGGCTGGTTTTGAAGAGGAAATGCAGAAGCAGAAAGATCGCTCGAAGAAATCTTCCGCGCAGAAAATTTACGATTGGGTGGTTCTGGAAGAAAAGCCAGAAAGCTTTGTAGGTTACGATAAGACGGCGACGCCAACCTACATCACCAGATACCGGAAAATTGAAAATAAGGACGGTGAGTTTTTCCAAATCGTGCTGAGCGAAACGCCCTTCTATGCTGAAGGCGGCGGCCAAATCGGCGATAAAGGCGTGCTGATCCCAAGCTATGCCAAAGGTTTTGACATTTCCAACCCGGAAATTTTCAATTGGGAAAAATCCGACGAAGTGCTGGAAATCCTGGATACAAAAAAGGAAAACAACCTGATATATTCCCTGATAAATGAGCTGCCGAAAGATGCCGGCGCAGTTTTCTACGCCAAGGTAAATGCCGATGAACGGCGCAATACGCAGGGCAACCATTCCGTGACGCACCTTCTGCACGAAGCTTTGCGCGAAGTTTTGGGCACCCATGTGGAACAGAAAGGCTCATTCGTTGGACCGGATTATCTTCGATTCGATTTCTCGCATTTCGCGAAAATGACGGATGAAGAACTTGCCTTGGTGGAGCAGAAAGTGAACGAGAAAATCCGGCAGAATATTCCGCTGGAAGAGTTCAGAAATATACCGATTCAGGAAGCGCTGGACAAAGGTGCGATGGCACTTTTCGGCGAGAAGTATGGCGATAATGTCAGGATGATTCAATTCGGCACTTCGCGCGAACTTTGCGGCGGTACGCACGCCAAAAGCACCGGTGAAATCGGGCATTTCAGGATTTCTTCGGAATCTTCTGCGGCGGCAGGAATCCGCAGGATTGAAGCAATTTCCGGCGATAAATCTCTGGAATATTTTAAAAATCTGGAAAATCAGTTTGCCGGGCTTTCGCAACTTTTGAAAACGAAGGATTTGGCAAGATCTGTCGAAAAATTAATCAACGAAAATGCAGCGTTGAAAGCTGAGATAGAAACGCTGAAAAAGGCTTCGGCAAAAGGTGAAACCGAAAACTGGAAGAATGAATTTACCGAAAAAAATTCGCACCAACTTCTCGTGAAAAAAACTTCACTGGATGCAGCAAGCGTGAAGGACATCGTTTTTCAGCTGAAAAAAGAAATTCCGAAATCTGTAATCGTGATAATTTCTGATGCCAATGATAAGCCGATGATAACGGTGGGTGTTTCGCAAGACATTGAAAATCAATTCAATGCAGGCAGCATCGTAAAAGATTTGGCAAAGGAAATTAATGGTGGTGGCGGTGGAAATCCCGGTTTTGCAACTGCTGGCGGAAAAAATCTGCAGGGCATAGATGCGGCGGTTAAAAAGGCGCAGAACATTTAACAAAAGAACTTTCGACAAATATGAAAAAAATAAGCATCCTCCTATTCCTTCTGATTTTTGCGGCAATTTCTGCGCAATCCAAAATCGTGGTGAGGGAAACCGGCACGGCAAAGCCGATAGCTGGCGCACAGATAAAATGTGGCAGAACGCTGCTGGCAACCACTGACGAAAACGGCGTGGCGAACTTCCGCACGAAGTGCAAAAAGGTGGATATCTCTGCGAAAGGCTACGATGAGGACGAAGCCCTGACGGACAAGATGATGGAAATTGCGCTGGCAAGAACGAGCGAAGGAACCAAGGGCATCAAGGGCATCGTGCTGCAGGATAAAAGCGACCCGAGAGCTTTGGCAATCCTGAAAAAAGTGAACGAAAACTATGCGCAGAATTCGCCGAACAGCCTGGATTCTTACACCTTTAAATCTTACGAAAAACTCAGCTTTGATTATGATGAGGACAGCATCAAGGCTTACCAAAAACAGGTGGACATCAAGCTGGATTCGCTGAAAGATTTGCCGAAAAAACCTGAGCCGAAAAAAGCGAACCGCTTTGATTCTGTGCAGATTATGAAGATGTCGGCAGAAAGCCAGCTCTTCATTTGGGAAAGGGCGAAGGAATATCTTTACTCGCAAAAGCGCGGCGAAAAAATTAATATTATTGATAACAAAGTTTCGGGCTTCCAGGAGCCGATTTACGAACTGATAATGGCGCGAAGCAATAGAACAGAGCAGCCCAAGGAAATTCGCGAAGAAAACCGCAGCCTTTACAGATTTTTCCTGACGGATTCGATTGAAATAGACGGCAGGAAAAATTTCGTGATAAGATTCCGCCACACAGATTATAAGGAAGCGAGAGAAAGCCGCCGGTTTAACGGCTACATTTATGTGGATGCGGAAACCTTTGCGCTGAAAAAAATCGAGACCAATTCCAAAGTAAAAAGCGAAGGAACGATGGTGAGCATCTGGAAACCAATTAACGGGAAATGGTTTCTAGAACAGGAATACGCTAAAATGCGTGCATTTGGCATTGACCTGAACGATGAAAAAAAATACAATAATCCGAACAAGAAATTCGGCGTTTACGCTTACCTCACGGTGAAGAATTACGACTTTGAAACGCCAATTCCTGCGGAAAGGGAAAACGAATTCAAAGGCTACACGGTGGAAGTTAAAAACTCCGACGGCACACTGCTGGAGCAATACAGAACGGAGCCTTTAACTGAAAGAGAATCAATGGCTTACGATGCTGCAGAAACACTGAGCAAGCAATATAAAATAGAATCGAGAAGCCGGATTCTTACGGATTTGCTTCGCGGAAGATACAGGCTTGGCATCGTGGATTTTGATTTGGCGAAACTTGCCGGCTACAATCTTTATGAAGGCTTCAGGCTTGGCATTGGCGCTAAACTCAACGAGAAATTCCACCGCTACATTTCGCCGGATGCGTACATAGCCTACGGCTTCAAAGACCGCGGCTTTAAATATGGTGTGGGAGCAGATTTCCGTACTACGCTGGAAAAAAACTCGATTTTCCGCGCGGAAATTTATGACGATGTTTCTACGGCGGGAAAATTCAGCGAGGAATTCTGGAATTTCCGGATGCAGCTTTTAAATGGCGGAATTTCCTTTAACAACGACCGATTTTACAACTACCGCGGTTTCAAGATTTCGTACGAAAACGATTTGCTGAACAGCCTTTCGGCGAGAATTGCGGTGCGCCACGATAAAGAGCGCGCGGAATTTCCGTATGAATTCAACAATCTTGGAAATAAATTTGATAACACCGCGCTGAAATTCACGCTGAAATACGCGCCAAACTCCAAGAACATCATGACGCCTTCCGGAAAATACACCTATTCATCGGACAATCCGGAATATTATTTCAACATTGAAATCGGGCAGAAAATCTTGGGCGGCGATTTGAGCTATACAAGAATCGACCTGATGACCAACCATAGTTTCAAGACTAAGATCGGGACTACGGGCATAAGACTTTTTGGCGGGATGTCTACCGGCGATGTGCCGATTTGGCATAATTTCCAAATGAATGGCCTGGGTTCCGGAAAGCCAGACAAATTTAAGTTCAACCTCACTTCCTACCTTGGTTTTGCGACGATGGAATCTGGGAAATATTACAACGATAAGCTTGCCGGCTACTATTTTCAGCACGAGATTCCGTGGTATTTCAAAAGCTTCGGCAGAAATACTTCCAATTTCAACCTGATCTACCGCGGGACAATCGGCGATATGAAGCACCCGGAATATCACGATTTTGAATTTGAAAAAATGAATAAGCTATACCAGGAAGTTGGCTTGGAATGGGTGGGCTTCCTCAGCACACGGTTTAATCTGGGCTTTTTCTACAGGCTTGGTCATTATCAAACGGATAAATTTTCCGAGAACTTTGCCGTGCAGTTCAAATTGAAATTTTTAGGTTATTAGAGGCGTTGGCATTACTGCGCTAAAGCATTTTGTGAGAATGACAAACACTGAACAACAGATAAAAAACCCGAAAACCACCAAATCTCTTAGCAAATGGCGTATCAGCCTTGGCCTTTTCCTGCTCTTCCTCTCGGCGGTGCTGGTGATTGCCTTCACTTCCTACCTTTTGTCCTGGCGTGCTGACCAAAGCCAGGCAGGAAGAATCTTGGATAAAAGCGTAAAATCCAGCAACCTTTTCGGGAAAGTTGGCGATTGGCTTGGCAATGTTTTTATCTTCGAAAGCCTGGGCATCGCAGCGTACATCATCCCTTTCCTCTTTATTATGGTGGGAACCATCGTGCTGAAAAAGCGGTATTTCAAGCCGTGGAAAACCATAGGCCATTCGCTGTTTTTCATTTGCTGGCTGCCGATTTTTATGGGTGCCATCACCAAAGGCGAAGGCGTTCTCAGCGGCGTGTACGGTTTTCAGATTATGGATTTCCTGCGCTCTGCAATTGGCTGGTTTGGTTTGTGGATGGTACTTTTGGCAAGCATCGCGCTGTATTTTATTTTGGAATTCAATATGAGACCATCTGCGATTAAAGCTAGGTGGCAGGGCATTTCGCAAAAACTTCAGAGCCAAAAACCTGATTCCGAAGAAGATTTCATTTCGGATGAAGAGATGAAGGATATGCTTCACGATGGCAACGAAATTCAACACTTGGAAAAAACTGAAAATCAAGAAGTTAAGAAAGAAAATCCAACTTTTGAGCAAATTGAAATTAGCCTAAATTCTAAGCAGGAAATTTCCAACGATGAAAAACCGCAAGGTTTTGAGACGATACAAACACCGAACAGAACTTCCTTTGCCACAGGAAATTCTTCCGATGATTTCCCTTCGGAACTTTCTGAAAATGAAGGCGATAGCTCAGCTATTACGCTGAACCTGAACGGTTTTGGCGGTGAGATAAAGCCTGCGGTTTCTTCCAGAAATTCTTCACCGAAAAACAATCTGGACGACATTGAAATCAATGTAGAAGTGGCGGAAACCAAGGATGATGCCGATGAAATCGACATAAAATCGAAAGAGCTTGTGGAAAAGCACGGGCTTTACGACCATACTTTGGAACTCGGAAATTTCCAAATGCCGCCGATTGATTTGCTGAAAGATTACGGCAACGAAGAAATCCACATCAATAAGGACGAACTTGAAGAAAATAAGGAGCGGATTATCAGCCTGCTGAAGAATTTCAATGTGGGCATCGCACAAATCAAGGCAACCATCGGGCCTACAGTTACGCTTTACGAAATCGTTCCAGAGGCAGGAATCCGTGTTTCGGCCATCAAGAAATTGCAGGATGATATTGCGCTGAACCTTTCGGCATTAGGCATCAGAATCATCGCACCGATGCCAGGAAAAGGAACCATCGGGATTGAAGTGCCGCGCCAAAATCCTACGATGGTTTCGATGCGCTCTGTGATTTCTTCACAAAAATTCCAAAATACCGAAATGGATTTGCCGGTAGTTTTCGGGAAAACGATTTCCAACGACATCTTTATGGCAGACCTTGCCAAGATGCCGCACCTTCTGATGGCTGGTACTACAGGTATGGGTAAATCCGTAGGAATCAATGCGATACTCACTTCCCTGCTGTACAAAAAACATCCGAGCGAACTGAAATTCGTAATGATTGATCCGAAAAAAGTGGAACTTACGCTTTATTCAAAAATCGAGCGGCACTATCTTGCGAAACTTCCTGATGCTGAAGATGCGATAATCACTGATAATCAGAAAGTTATAAACACGCTGAATTCACTTTGTGTGGAAATGGACCAGCGCTACGAACTGCTGAAAAACGCCTTCTGCCGAAACCTGAAGGAATATAACCGGAAATTTACCGAGCGCAAACTCAATCCGGAAAACGGCCACCGCTACTTGCCTTACATCGTTTTGGTGGTGGATGAATTTGCCGATTTGATAATGACGGCGGGCAAGGAAGTAGAGCACCCGATTGCTCGCTTGGCACAATTGGCAAGGGCTGTAGGAATTCACTTAATCGTGGCAACGCAGCGGCCTTCTGTGAATGTGATTACCGGGATGATTAAGGCTAACTTTCCTGCCAGAGCAGCTTTCCGAGTAATTTCCAGCGTGGATTCTAGAACGATTATCGATTCACCGGGTGCAGATCAGCTCATCGGAAAAGGCGATATGCTGTATTTCAACGGCAACGAAATTACGAGGCTGCAGTGCGCTTTCGTGGATACGCCTGAAGTGGAACGCATCGTGGATTTCATCGGTGCGCAGAAAGGCTATCCTTCGGCGTTCATTCTGCCGGAGGTTCCAGGAGAAGAAACTACGGCAGGAAGTTTTGACCCGAACGAAAGGGATGCGCTTTTTGAGGAAGCAGCGCGAATTATCGTGGGTACGCAGCAAGGTTCCACATCTATGCTGCAGCGCCAGCTGAAATTGGGTTACAACCGCGCAGGCCGCATCATCGATCAGCTGGAAGCCAGCGGAATTGTAGGAAGTTTCAACGGCGCAAAAGCCCGTGAGGTTTTAATCACGGACCTTAACGCGCTTGAAAATTATCTCGAAACTTTGAAGTAATTATTTCTTCTTCAGGCATTTATCCAAAAACTGCTCCTGCTCCCAAAGTGTGTGCAGGATGCTTTCCTTTGCCTGATAACCGTGGGATTCCTTCGGCAGAAGAACCATTCTGACCGGAGCACCCAAATTTTTCAGCGCCTGAAAGTAGCGTTCCGTCTGCATCGTGAAAGTTCCCGAATTATTATCCGCATCGCCGTGAATCAGCAGCATTGGCTTCTTCATTTTTTCGGCGTTCATAAACGGCGACATCGTATTGTAAACCTGCGGAACATCCCAGTAATTGCGCTGCTCACTTTGGAATCCGAACGGCGTTAGCGTTCTGTTGTAGGCGCCGCTTCTTGCGATTCCGCAGGCATAATCATCGGAGTGCGTAAGAAGATTAGCCGTCATAAAAGCACCGTACGAATGCCCACCTACTGCCACGCGATTTCTGTCAATATAGCCTAATTTGTCCACCGCATCTATCGCCGCTCTTCCATTGGCAATCAGCTGTGGAAGGAAGGTATCGTTCGGCTCAGCATTGCCTTCACCGATGATGGGGAAAGACGCATCATCCAGCACAGCGTAGCCCTTGGAAACCCAGTAAATAAAGGAACCGTAGGACGGGAATGTAAAATCGTTCGCGTTCTTGCGGCTTTGTCCCGCTGTATTTTTATCCTTAAATTCCGTAGGGTACGCCCAGATTAATAGCGGAAGTTTTTCGCGCTTATTTTTTCTATCGTAGTTTGCCGGCAGATAAAGCGTTCCCGAAAGCTCTACACCATCGTTCCGCTTATATTTTATCACTTCCTTATGCACTTTGTTCAGGCTTTCGAACGGATTGGCAAAATTGGTAACCGCCGCCGCTTTTCCGGTTTTGATATTTTTCCTAAAAGTGTTCGGGTATTGCGTTGCGGATTGCTGCGAAACCAGAATTTCGCCCTTCTGAATATCCAGTATGTCAATAATTGACTCTTTCACATTCTGATTTTTGAAGGTGTAAAGCCGCTTTTTCTGCAAGCTTGCCACATCTACTTCATCGATGAAAGGTTCCTGCCCGTCTTTTTTATAGCCCTGCCCTATCAAATGCGCTTTGCCGTTTTTAATGTCAATCACATTTCTACCAAAATGATTTTTGATCTCGTTAAATCTTCCCGGATCGCTGTAAATGTCCTGATAATTGCGGTCTTGGATGATTCGTGAAGTACCGTTTTTCAGGTTTACCAGAAATGATTTCGTGTTCCTCGTATCGTACCAGCTTTCGGAAACCACGGCATATTCAGCGTTTGACCAATCTACGCCGCTAAATCTCTGCCTCGTTTTGAAGAAAGATTTCGGCGCAGCGCTGAACGGTGCTTCCCACAGGAAAATTTCATCTCGAAATTCTGCAGGCTTATTCTGATCGCCGCCATCCAAAGCTTCCGCGAAAACTAAATTAGCCGGCATATCATCACGCCAGGAAAAACTGCGCTTCCCGGTTCGCACGGAAGAAAAACCTTTCGGCATCGTTTCGTTCAGCGGCACTTCATTCACCACCTTTACTAAATTGCCCTTTGAATCGTACACCGTGCTTGTCATCGGATATCTTGAATAAGGCACGATGTAAGAAAACGGCCGCTGTAAAGTGGTGAGCATCAGGTAATTACCATCCGGTGAAAAACTTGTGCCGAGATACAGATCGGCATTTTTCAGCAGTGTAGAATTACCATTCAAATCTACTTTATGAATTTCAGATTTTGCTAAATTTTCAAAATTCGCTTCATCTTGCGGATTTTTCAGCAGGTCTGCATAAGTTCTGTTCTGCGAAACTTTCCCGTCCGAAACCGAAACTATCGGGCCTTTGGGCAATTCTTTGTCCTGATTAATCAATGGCGCACGGTTAGCCGGAATTTTCTTCACGAGCAGGCTTTGAGAATCGCGGTACCAAATGAACTTTACCAGCCGGATTTTTTTCTGCCTGAAATAAGCTGATCTATGGAAAATCTTCCGGGACCAAGACACAGCAGCACGGCGTAAATTGCGAGATAAAGCAGGGCTTTTTCCTTGATGTCAAACGAATCGGCGCTATGAATGGCAAACGCTGCCACAGCCATTGTGAAAAACAGTATCAAGGCGGAAGGCCGCGAAAACAGGCCTAAAATCAGGAAAAGTGAGCAGCCTACTTCCGCAAGAATGGCGAGAATCATGCTAACCTGAATGCTCAAACCGAAAATTGAAGGGAAATTGGCGGTATTTCCTGCCATCAGTTGCTCGAGTTTTGGCAAACCGTGCGTCATCATTGCAACGCCGATGAATAGGCGCATCAAAAGCAGCACCGTATCAACAGCCGTGGCATTGCGATTCGTGGAAAATAAAAAATTCATACCCACAGATTTTCATCCAAAAATAATGAAATTTACAAAGTGAGTGAAAGTTTGAAACAACTGTGATGGAACTTTTTCACAGCCCTAAAATTTCTTTTTTCGTTTTGCAGCGCTCGATGGCAGCCTTAGCTTTTTCGATTTCGGCGTTGTTGTAAAGCGTCAGTGCGTACTCTTTGTACTTCGCAATCGCATTGTCAAAATCCTGAGTTTCTTCATAAAAATACGCCCACTCTCTCGCCAAACTGCTGCGGTTCACACCCGGTATATTTTCAGCGCGTTGCAGCAAATCGCGCAATTCCTGAGTGCGCTTTTGTCCGCTAAGCAAAATTGCATAATTGATGTAGCCCGCACCATAGTCCGGCGCCGTTTCAATCGCAATTTTGTAATGCATTTCCGCTTTTTGCGGATTATTTTCCTTTCGCTCGAAAATCCAGCCCAGGTGATTATGCGCCTTGCCAAAATTCGGGTCTTCCGCCAAAATATTTATCAGCACAGACTTCGCTTCCTCAATCAAATCCTGCGCTATCAGTTGATCTGCCCTAAGAAATTCGGATTCTAAAAACTCGTTCATATTTTGTGATTTGTGGTCAGCCTAACTTTTTACTTTTGCCTCTTTACTTCTTTTATCTGTACCCAAAATTCTTCAGATCGCGTTCGTTCTTGCGCCAGTCTTTTTTCACTTTTACAAAAAGATTCAGGTGAATTTTCTTGGCGAAAAATTTCTCCAAATCTTCACGCGCTTCCGTTCCCACTTTTTTTATGGCTTCGCCTTTATGCCCGATTAAAATTCCCTTCTGAGATTCCCGCTCTACATAAATGATTGATTCTATGACGATTACATTCTCGTGCTCTTTGAATTGTTCCGTCACCACTTCCACAGAATATGGGATTTCCTTTTCGTAATTCAGCAAGATTTTTTCCCGGATTGTTTCATTTACGAAAAATCTTTCTGGCTTGTCTGTAAATTGATCTTTGTCATAATACGGCGGATTTTCCGGCATTAAGGAAATAAGTTTCGGCAAAATAACATCCGTGTTGAAACCTTCTGTGGCAGAAATCGGCAGGATTTCAGCTTTCGGGATTTGTGCGTGCCAGAATTCCATCGCCTTTTCCAGATTTTCCTGATTGGAAAGGTCGATTTTGTTGATTAAAATCAAGACCGGCACCGGTATTTTGTTGAGTTTTTCGATGAGAAACTGCGAGGGTTCCGCTTTGTCCGAAATATCCACGATGAACAGGAAAACATCGGCATCCTGCAGAGAATCCTTCACGAAATCCATCATCCTTTCCTGCAGCTCATATTTCGGGTTCAGAACGCCAGGCGTATCCGAAAACACAATCTGCACATCATCTTCGTTGTAGATTCCGAAAATTCTGTGCCTGGTTGTCTGCGCCTTCTGCGTTACAATGGCCAGCTTTTCGCCCATCAGTCTGTTCAGCAGCGTCGATTTTCCGGCATTCGGTTTCCCTACGATGTTTACAAATCCAGCTTTATGCATCGGCATTTTTTCAGTTCTGCAAAGATATTACAAACTTTCCACAGGCTTTTTCACCACGGGCAAAATTTCATTTTTCATCAGCCCGAACCTTCGGATGTCTTCATCAGAAAATTTTTGTGAATAATAAACGGCATCCGCTTCAAAGCCTGCATTTCTCAGCCTTTCGAAATAATCCATCCCGTACCACCGCACATGATCGTACTGCCCGAAATGCTTCTGCCGCTCTTTCGGCTCGGTGATTGTGAAATCTTCGTAAGTTTTTTCCAGTGAATTTTTCATCGGCACCTGAAAAATTCCCCAGCCACCGGGCTTCATCACGCGGAAAAGTTCCTGCATAGCCTTCGCATCATCTTCAATATGTTCCAGCACATGGTTGCAGAAAATCACATCAAAGGTGTTGTTTGCGAAGGGTAAATTCAGGATATCTGCCTTCACATCCACAATCGGTGAGAGAAGGTCTGCCGAGATGTAATCCAGGTTTTTCATTTTCCGGAACCGCCGAAGAAATTCCTGCTCCGGTGCGATGTGCAGCACTTTGTAATTTTGGGTAAAAAAATCGGTTTCACGCTGCAGATACAGCCACATTTGCCGGTGCCTTTCCAGCGACAAAGTTCCGGGCGAAAGCGCATTTTGGCGCTGCTTTCCGTAGCCATAAGGAAGAAACTTGCGGTAACTTCTGCCGTCAATAGGGTCAAAAAATTTATCGCCTTTGAAAAACTGATAAACCAATGGCCGCAGCCACACACTGATCCGTATGAGCCACGGTCTCGGAATTTTGTTTAGCAGAAATTTGGTGAAATTCATCCTGCAAAAATCGGAAATTGCAGGGATTTTGTTTAAATAAAAAGCGCGAAGCGCTGAAATATTTGTAGAGTAGAATGGACAAGCCCTGAAAGAAAAAGGTGCGAAGCACTGGTATAGTTTAAAATGTCGCGCTTTCAGCGCTCACTAAAAATTCCGCACAATTTCTACATATATTTCGAGCCTTCGGCTCTGCGTCAAACTAACTCATTAAACAAAAACCTCTCATCGAATTCCACTTGAAATTTTTCTAAAAATTCCACATACTCTGCACGAAATGATTTCTTCTTGTGGTGCGCTTCCTGATTTTGAATGTAATGAACAACTTGATTCAATTGCGAACGGCTGTAAGAAAATACGCCATACCCTCTCTGCCATTCAAATCTTACCGGCAAAAACCTCTTCTCATTGATGAATTTTGACGAATTTGATTTGATTTTATTCACTAAATCTGCAACCGATTGATTAGGTTTCATCCCAACTAAAATATGTATATGATCAGGCATTCCACCTACAGAAATCAGTTTGTGACCGTTGTTCTGAACAATTCCAGCAATATACCTGTAAACTTCATCCTGAAAAGTTTTCAACAATAAACCGTCACGGAATTTTACCGCAAAAATAAAATGCAGATAAACCTGAGAAAATGTCCCTACAGAATTGGAAGCTTCCATCAAAACTCCATCGTGTACGGTGCCTCTTCATCGCTTTCGATGCCCAGCGCTTCGTGCACATATTTGAAGGTGGACAGCAAAACCGGCCTGCCCTGAATGATGCACACATTGTGCTCAAAATGCGCCGAAGGACTATTGTCCGCAGAAGTCACCGTCCATCCGTCCTTATGCCATTTCACGCGGTGTGTGCCCAGGTTTATCATCGGCTCTATCGCCAGCGCAACTCCATCTTTCAGCACCTTTCCGCTGCCCCTCCTCCCATAGTTTGGAACCTGCGGATCTTCGTGCATCTTCTTTCCGAGACCGTGGCCTACCAGTTCCCGCACAACGCCGTAACCGTGCGCTTCGCAGTAAGTCTGGATGGCGTTGGAAATATCCCCCACCCTTTTTCCGCGCACGCATTGCTCAATGCCTTTGTACAGGGATTCTTTCGTGATTTTCAGCAGCTGCTTTACTTCCGGTTTTACTTCGCCTACTTCAAAGGAATACGCGTGGTCGCCATAATAGCCGTTCATCAGAACGCCGCAATCTACCGAAAGTATATCGCCTTCTTCCAGCGGTTTATCATTCGGGATGCCGTGCACCACTTCTGCATTTGGCGAGATGCAAAGGTTTTTCGGGAAGCCGTATAGCCCGAGAAATCCCGGGACGCCGCCATTATCGTAAATAAATTCCGCACCTATTTTATCGAGATGATTGGTGGTAACGCCAGGCTTTATTTCCTTGGCAATCACCCCTAAAGTTTTGGAAACCAGCTGTGCAGATTCCCGCATTAAACGAAGTTCGTCAAGGGTTTTTAATATAATCATTCGGCTGTAATATAAAAATTTCAGACTCGATTTCCGAGCCTGAACTGAAAGATTTTAGATGAAAATTTACCAGAAAAGTCCGCGCTTTTTTTCCTTCTTCATTTTGGAATAGGGCAGCACTTCGCGGCCTTCAACCCTAAATTCGATGCGCTCATTAATGATGTTGTAAACTTCGCCCCAGCCAGGAAAACCGCCCAGGTTTCTATCGTCTATGAAAAGGTCTGCATCAATTTTCCGGCTCTGGCAGCTGTGGTCGAAAATCTCACCTTCAAAACTTGAATTCACGGCGTAGAATTCCACGCCATTTTTCCGGCAGAATTCCACGGCTTCCTCCAAAGTTTTGCCTTCACGGAAAGTCCAGAGAATAAGCCTATAGCCTTCGCTCTGCAGCTTTTTCAGGGTTTCGAAAGCGAAGGTTTTCACCTTGCCAATTCCTGGATAGGCATCTTCCACAATCGTTCCGTCAAAATCAATCGCCAGCTTTTTATTGCTTCTCATTTCTGAAAATTATCTGCAAAGATAAGCAAACGGTTAAAATTCAAGGTTTAAGGTTTAAAGTTTAAACAACTTAAACAAATCAAACAACCTGAGCAATCTGAACAGTATTGAACCTTAAACCTTGAACTATTTAAACTCAACTTATCAGCACATCGCCCGTCATTATTTCCGGAATTTCGATGCCCATAGCAGTAAGGATGGTTGGCGCCATATCGCCCAGTTTTCCGTCCTGCACTTTCCAGGTGCGGTCTTTATCCATCACAATCAGCGGCACCAGGTTTGTGGAGTGCTGCGTATTGGGCGTGCCATCGGGATTTATCATCACATCAGAATTGCCGTGGTCTGCCAGGATGAACACCGCATAGCCGTGATTGTAGGCAGCCGTTGCCACTTTTTCGATGCAGCTATCCACGGTTTCCGCCGCTTTTACCGCCGCTTCAAAAACGCCGGTATGCCCTACCATATCGGTATTTGCAAAATTCAGACAGATGAAATCCGCGGTTTCATTTTCAATTTCCGGAATAATTTTTTCGGTGATATCGTATGCCGACATTTCCGGTTTGAAATCGTAGGTTGGCACATCTTTAGGGCTTGGGCAAAGGATTCTTTTCTCGCCTGAAAACTCATTTTCTCTTCCGCCGGAAAAGAAGAATGTAACATGTGGATACTTCTCCGTCTCAGCCACACGGATTTGCGTTCTGCCAGCACCTTCCAGCACTTCGCCCAGAGTTTCTGGCAGAATTTCATCATCAAAAACCACCTGCACACCGTGGAAATCCTTGTCATAATTGGTTAGCGTCACATAATGTAGCTGCAATGTATGCATCCCAAATTCAGGAAAATCCCGCTGCGTAAGGGCTTCCGTAATTTCCCTGCCACGGTCTGTACGGAAATTAAAGCAAATCACCACATCGCCGTTTTCAATTTTTGCAACCGGAAGATTATTTTCCGTTAAAACTATCGGCCTGATGAATTCATCCGTAACTTCCTGATCGTAAGAGTTTTGCACCGCCTGCAAAGCATTATCTGAAAATTCGCCCACCGCATTTACCATGGCATCGTACGCCAGCTTCACGCGCTCCCACCTTCTGTCCCGGTCCATCGCATAATACCTTCCCACAATGCTCGCAATTTTCCCTGTGGTTGCCACACAATGATTTTGCAAATCTTCGATGAAAGCCTTTCCAGAAAGCGGATCGCAATCTCTGCCGTCCGTAAAGGCGTGCACGAAAACATTGTCCTTCAGCCCAAATTCTGCGGCGGCGGAAAGCAGGCCTTTTAAATGATTGATGTGGGAATGCACACCGCCATCAGAAACCAAGCCGATGAAATGCAGCTTTACGCCTTCATTCTTCACCGTTTCATAAGCGTTGCGGATTACCGGCTCGTTGCCCAGCGTTCCATCCTGAACGGCCATATTCAGCTTGACAAGATTTTGGTAAACTACCCTTCCTGCACCAAGGTTCATATGCCCAACTTCAGAATTTCCCATCTGTCCTTCCGGCAAGCCTACGGCTATTCCGCTTGCCTGCAGTTTGGAGTTCGGGAATTTTTCCAGGCAGGAATCGATGAAGGGTGTTTTGGCCTGAGCGATTGCAGAAACTTCCGGAACCGTGCCAAGGCCCCAGCCATCCAGAATGGCCAGCAGTGCTTTTTTTGACATAAGATTAGTTTTCTACAAATTTACGCCGTTCTGCTGAAATTTTCAAAAATTCAGCAATAAAATGAAAGTTGCTAAATTTACAGTTTTTAACCGAAAAATGGATTTACGGGACCAACTGAAGAACCTTTTCCCTGACCACATTGAGCAGGATTTCGAAATGCCGGAAGAAAAATTTGTGCAGAATGAACCGCTGGTTTGCCGTTACGAAAAAAAGGGCAGAAACGGAAAACCGGTGACCATCATCGAAGGATTTGAAGGGCCGGATGATGAAATTAAGAAAATTTCGAAAAGCATTAAAACCAAGCTGGGAATCGGCGGCTCTGAAAAGGATGGCAGCATCATCATCCAGGGTGATAACCGCGATAAAATTAGGGCGATCCTCCAGGAAATGGGCTATAAAACGAAAAGAGTGGGCGGATGAACATATTTAGGCTCGAAATTTGTATTCAAAATAATATAAAACCAATTAAATAAATTATTATGGACAACACGAATCTTAACAATGAATTGGAAAGGGGAGTAAACAACGCAGAGAATGCAGTGAGAAATACTGCAAATGATGTAAAATGGACCGCTGAAGAGTACTCTGAAAGAGCTAAAGATTATATCCGCGAAAAAAGAGCCAGAAACGAGGAACCGAATCAGGAAGATTGGTTTGAGCGTGCAAAGAAAGCAATAGGCGATGCGTGGGAGGATACTAAGGATGCGGTTTCCGACGCTTGGGAAAAAACCAAAGATTGGGCAGAAGATGCAAAAGCTGATACGAAGAAAGCGGCTATTGATGCAGAGGCTGAGATCAACAAAGCTACGAACTAATATTTTAATATTGAAAGCCAGGTAAGCCTGGCTTTTTTTAACATATTTTTAGAATTGCAGAATAGATTTTTGGCATAGATTTTTCTATCAGAAAACTACAATTAACTTAAATTTAAAAATTATGGGCAACAAAAGAAATGGACTTCTCGCGCTAATTGGTATGGGTGCATTGGCTTACTATCAGTACAAAAAATCTTCCCCAGAGAAGAAGAAACAAGTCAACGATACCCTAAATACGGCAAAAGATAATATAACCAAGCTAGGTACGGATATCAAAGGCAAGGCTGAAGGTATGCTTGGCTAAGCCGTTCTCATTAACAGTTTTTAATCCCGAAAATTTCGGGATTTTTTATTTGCCTTTTCTTCTGGATTTTGCTTTCTGCTGGGCACGGTTGGATCCGTTATATTTTGGCTTTCTTTTCGATGGCCCACCTAAATTCACCTTCAGGTTTTTCGCCTTTTTTTCGTGGAAGGCACCGCTGTTTTCCTGAAGCTCCACACGGTTCGGAATTTTCATCCGCACTTCATCCTTCTCGCTTTCGATTTTTTTCGGGTCAATTTTCACCCCAGCAGGAAATGCCGATTTCTCAATTTCCCTGTTCATCAGCATTTCAATTTCCAGCAGCGGTAGCTCTTCTTTCTTGGTGAAGAAGGTCAGCGCCCTGCCATCCTTATCGGCACGGCCCGTTCTTCCGATACGATGGATGTACTGCTCAGGGATTTCTGGCACTTCAAAATTGACGACATCCGAAATTTCCGAAATATCCAATCCTCGGGCCATCACATCCGTCGTGATTAAAACCCTAACCTCCTGATTCTGAAACTTTTGCAATGCACGAAGCCTATAGTTTTGAGATTTATTGGAATGAATTACATCGCACTGCTCAGGCTGCCATTCATCAATTTTTGTAAAAAGCAAATCGGCGTGCTTCTTATTATTCGCAAAAATCAGCACCTTTTTCATCTCAGGATTTTCATCCAGAAGAAATTTCAGCAGATTAATTTTCGTGTTAAAATTTTCAGCAAGAATTGCCTTTTGCTCGATTTTTTCCAGCGGCGTTCCGGATTTTGCCAGGGAAATTTCAACCGGCGATGCGAAATACTCGCCCAGCATTTCATCCACTGCTTCCGTCATCGTCGCTGAAAACAGGATGTTTTGCCGCCGCGTTTTCATCATCTCAAAAATATGCGTAAGCTGAGGCCTGAAGCCAAGGTTCAGCATTTCGTCAAATTCATCAATGATGAGTTTCTGCACTTCCTTCAGCGAAACGGCATTGTCAATCGCCAAATCCATCACCCTGCCCGGTGTTCCGATCAGAATATCGCAGCCTTCGTCGAAAAGTAATTTTTGCGTGTTGATATTTTTCCCACCGTAAACCGCTGTAATCCTGGCAGTTAGGTTCACCGCCAAAGATTTCAGCACATCTTCAATCTGCACCGCCAATTCACGAGTTGGTACAAGAATTAAAACCGTAGGATTTCCGCTTTTGCTGAATTTCCACTGCTTTAAAACCGGCAGAAGATACGCCAAAGTTTTACCGGTACCGGTTTGCGCGATGCCCATCACATCCCTTCCGGAAAGGATGGGCTTGAAACTTTTCTGCTGAATTGGCGTAGGCTCGAAAAGTTCCAAATCGGCGAGAGCATCGAGGATTTTTACTGGCAAATCAAAATCAGCGAAAGTCACAAAACGAATTTTATCAAAAATTAATTTTTGCCTAATTTTATCCGAAGATTTTTCAGCATATCTTTCGTCATTGAAGAAATATCGTAATCATACGATAAGTTCCAGTCTTTTTTCGCAACGGAATCATCAATGGATGCAGGCCAGGATTCCGCAATCTGCTGACGAAAATCCGGCTCGTAATTAATCTGAAAATCAGGGATTTCCCTTCGAATTTCTTCTGCAAGTTGTTTCGGCGTAAAAGATAGGCCGCCCAAGTTGTAGGAAGTGCGCACGCTCAGGCTTTCCTTCGGTGCTTGCATCAGCTTCACGGTGGCATTTATTGCGTCGTCCATATACAGCATCGGCATTGCGGTATCTTCTGCGATGAAGCTTGTGTAGCGGCCGTTTTTTACGGCTTCGTAAAAAATTTCCACGGCATAATCTGTAGTTCCGCCGCCTGCTGGCGCTTTCCAAGAAATCAAGCCGGGATAGCGGATGGAACGCACATCCACACCGAATTTCTCAAAATAATATTCGCACCATTTTTCGCCAGCAAGCTTAGAAATTCCGTAAACTGTGGACGGATTTAAAACCACATCCTGCCCTACATTTTCCTTCGGCAAACCTTTGCCAAAAACTGCGATGGAAGATGGCCAGAAGATTTTCTGCAAATGCCCATCCTTAGCCAATTCGCAAAGATGAAGCAGGGGCTCCAAATTCAACTTCCACGCAAAAAGGGGCCGCATTTCCGATGTGCCAGAAAGCAGCGATGCCAAATGATAAACCGTGGTAATTGCATTATCTTTAATAAATTGCTCTAAAAATTGAAAATCCGTTACATCCAGTTTTTGATAAAATCCGGCGGAAGAAATGTTTTCTGCAGGCTCTGCCAAATCTGAAGCAATCACATTCTCCCGGCCGTAAATCTCAACGAGTTTTTCCGTGAGTTCCGTTCCAATCTGTCCTAATGCACCTGTGATGAGAATTTTTTCTTCTGACATTTACTTCCTGAAATAATGAATTTTTAACAAAAATAAGCAAAATGGAAATTATTTCTTTACCGCTTCGTCATCTATAAACTTACCGCTGGCAGCTTTAAAGCCAAAAAAAGCGATAAGGCCAATGGTGAAAAGGAGGAAAAGATAGGAATAGAGCCAGCTCTGCCCGTTGCGGAATGCTGCAAAAAGCGGCGGCCCGGCGGAGGCTACCAGGTACCCCAGCGATTGTGCCATCCCGGACATACGGATGGTAGCCGCCATACTGCGGCTCTTCAGCGAAAACAATAGAATGGCGAGGCTGAAGGATGTGCCAGTGCTTAGCCCGATGAACGCAGCCGCCAGAAAGATAAAGCGCCCCTGAAATAGCAGCAGCAATAAGACGCCCGCAGCCATAAAAATACTTACGAAGAATATCATCGGTTTAAGACTCCTTGCTTTCCCCGCCAGAATCGGTGCATAAAAAGTGAAGGGCAAAGAAATCACCTGCATAACCGCTACAAGATAACCCGAATGTTCCGGAGGTATACCGTAGCCTATGGAAATCTTCGGGAGGTAGGCAACCGCGCAGTAGTAAACCAAAGACTGCAAACCCATAAACACGCTGATGTACCACGCGGTGGGGGATTGGTAAACATTAATTTTTTGAGAAATGAAGCCTGGCTTTCCCAAATCTGCCGTTTTTTTATTGACTATAAAGTCGATGATGACAACGGCTGCGGCAAAAACAGAAATCACCGCCCAAAAACCTAGCGCGCCTCGCCAGCCGTAGCCCGTCTTCTCCCCTATCGCCCTACTGAAGCCCGCCCCGGCAGCTGCGAATATTGCCATAGAGACAGAGAATACTCCCGTGAGCAGCCCTACTTTATTCTGAAAATTATTCCGGATATAGGGCGGCAGCAGTACATTGCCCACGCATATGCCGAACCCCACCAGCACGGACCCCGCAAAAAGAGCGGCTGTGGTCCCCTGCACCCTTAGCAGCAGACCGAAAATCATCAGCAATACGGAGAAAAGAAGCATCAGCCGTAGCGCGCTACCCGCAGAAACCCGGCTCACAGGGATGGAAAATGCCGCAAACATTAGCAGCGGGATGGAGGTAAGCAGGCTCCCCTGAAAAGCGGAAAGCCCTAGCGAGGTACTGATATCGTCCAACACCGGACCTACGCAGGTAATGGGCGCGCGAAGGTTTGCCGAGATGAGTATCACCACGAGTAAACTTACAAACGGGAGTATCTTTTTCTCTTTCGACATTTAATATAAATGATTGCAAATTTAAGCCTTATCAAGGTATTTAGCCGCGGTTGGATAGGTTTTATTATTTTTACCAAAAGAATTTTATGAAAAGGCTATATTTCGCCGCCGTCCTCGCGGCAGTTTCTATAAAGGCACAGTTTACAGATTATTCCTTCCAGAAGGAAATTCGCGTACAGAACAAAGGCGTGGTAGTTTCTGCGCATCCTTTGGCAAGCGAAGCCGGTGCAAAAATTTTGGCAATGGGTGGAAACGCTTTTGATGCGGCGGTTGCCACGCAATATGCTTTGGCGGTGGTTTACCCTCAGGCTGGAAATATCGGTGGCGGCGGTTTTTTAGTTGGCGTGAAAAACAACGGTGAAAAATTCGCCCTCGATTTCCGGGAAACAGCGCCGGCCAAAGCATCTCGCGATATGTACCTCGACAGGAAGGGAAATGCCAACACGGAAAAATCTCAGAACGGACATCTGGCTGTGGGGGTTCCAGGTTCTGTGGCTGGTTTTTTCGCTACGATGAAGCACTGCAAACTTCCGATGGAAACGCTGATTCAGCCGGCGATTGATTTGGCAGAACAGGGATTTGCCATCACAAAACAGGAGGCAGGATTGCTGAACGCGCTGAAACCGGAATTTCAAAAATATAACAAGGAAAAGCCGATGGCCTTCCTGAAGGAAGAAGATTGGAAGGCTGGCGATTTATTAATTCAGAAAGAATTGGCGGAAACACTGAAGAGAATCCAGCGCGACGGGGAGAAAGGCTTCTATGAGGGTGAAACCGCCAAGCTCATCGCTCTGGAGATGCAGCGTGGCAAAGGCATCCTCACGATGAAAGATTTGCGGAATTACAAAGTGGAAGAGCGTAAACCTTTGGAATTCAGTTATAAAGGTCATCAGGTAGTATCGATGCCGCTCCCATCCAGCGGGGGGCCGCTGCTGGCGCAGATGCTCGGTATGGCTTCGTTTGAAAATTTAGAAAATTATCAGGCTAATTCCCCCGAGGCGGTTCAGATCATGGTGGAGGCGGAGCGGCGTGCCTATGCCGACCGTGCGGAATATATGGGGGACCCGAAATTCATCACCGATAGAACGGACTACCTGATTTCGGAAGAATACCTGAGAAACCGTTGGAAAAGTTTTGATGCCAGCCACGCGACGGCCAGCGCCGCCGTGGGAAAAATCATTCAGCCGGTAAAGGAATCCAAAGAAACTACGCATATTTCCATTCTTGATAAGGAAGGTAATGCGGCATCCATCACCACCACGCTAAACGGGCTCTATGGGAGTAAAGTAGTGGTGCGCGGGGCAGGATTTTTCCTGAACAATGAGATGGATGATTTCTCGATAAAGCCGGGCGTGCCGAATATGTTCGGTGCGGTGGGCGGGGAGGCGAACAAAATAGCGCCAGGGAAACGGATGCTCTCTTCGATGGCGCCTACCGTAATCCTGAAAAATGAAAAACCGTATATGGTGGTAGGCACGCCGGGCGGTACTACGATACCGACCTCAGTTTTCCAGACTATTGTGAATGTGATTGATTTTAAACTGTCTCCAAATCAGGCGGTGAATCAGCCTAAATTTCACCATCAGTGGCTTCCGGAAGAGGTCTCCGTGGAAAAGAATTTCCCCAAGATCGTTGCCGATTCACTGAAAGCAAAAGGCTACATATTTCAGACAAGGGAAAATATTGGAAGAGTGGAGCTGATTTTGCTGGATGAAGGGGGCAGCATTACTGCAGTAGCTGATGGGCGAGGCGACGACTCGGTGGCGGTGGAACCTTAATTTATTCTATTTCTAATTTTTTAGAATTTCGCCTTGAAAATTTGAACTGAGACATTTAATCCGTAACTTTGTACTCGTAAAAAATTGAACGACATGAAAGGATTTCACGGAAACATCGAGCAGCAAACGCTTGATAATGAGAATTTTAGAAAAGTAATCTACACTGCGAAGCATTCTCAGCTTGTGCTGATGACGCTGAAAAAGGGCGAGGAAATCGGGATGGAAACGCACCCTGAGAATGACCAGTTTTTCCGCTTTGAAGCTGGTACTGGTAAATGCATTATCGACGGTAATGAGTACGAGGTGAAGGACGGCTCGGCGATTATCATTCCTGCTGGTTCTCAGCACAATGTGATTAACACCGGCGATGATGAGCTCAAAATGTACACGATTTATTCGCCGCCGCACCATAAGGATAAGGTGGTGCACGCTACGAAGGCCGATGCAGAGCGCGACGAAGACGACGATTTCGAAGGCGATACCACTGAATAAAAATAGAATGCCGCATAGTTGCGGCATTTTTTTTAATCAATCCCAAGACGCCGTTTAAACTGCGGTTTAAGTTTATCAGAAATCTCTGAAAATGGTACTGAAATTTCTATGATTCCTGAAGAATATGGCGCGATTTCATACTGATTATATACGAAAATGATCCTATCTTTGTCAAAATAAAAATTCTCACTTGGCTTCAAATCCTCTGGATCAAAAAGCTCCGATGCTCTGCCATCCAGCATTATAAGAAGAATTTTATTCCAGTTTTCATCGTTTTCGTCCACAGCATCGTGCAGCTTCAGAATGGAATTTTTCTGTGAATCTATAACTTTATATTCTATAAATGACATCCCGTGGGCACCTCCTTCATAAGTATAAGATTTCTGCCTGATAATCAAGTAGTTATTAATTTCGTTCACTAAATCCATTTCTTTGATGCTAGAGAGGGTTTGCCCGGCAGGACTTTCATAATTTTCCATTTCCTGCACGAATCTACGCTGCATTCCCGCCAGCTTTTTCTCAAGCTCTTCCTTGGTATATCCTTCCGAGGTCCCGTATATTTCTTCCAAAACACTTTCATCTAAATCTTTGAAAACCAAAAGCTTATGATTGAATTCCGTTTTGATGTCGCCAACATTTTCATTTTTCTGAAAACGCACGGAATCGTAAATAATATCAGCAACATCTTTAGTGAGCTTTTCATTATGAATCTTTGAGCTGCCTTTATTTTCACAAGAAATTAGCATTACCAAAATAGCGCTCCACAAATACATTTTTTTCATTCTGTTGCAATTTTTTTTCTTAAAACAAAAAACCGTCCATTTCAGGACGGTCAAATTATTTTTTCAAAAAAATTTTAGAATGAACTTCCGGTTTCATCCGGAACAGCGGCAGGATTGTAAACCGGGTTTCCGAAGGCCAGCATCGGCAAAAAGATGAAAGGCAGCAAAATAATGCCGATAGCGTAGGCCGAAGATTTGCCGAAAGCCTGAGACAAGCGCATATACAGGATTACTGTGATTACAATATTCACAAGCGGTATCAGCGTTAGCAAAATCCACCACAATGGTTTTTTCGCAATTTTAATAAGCGGGATGAACATTAGAATCGGGATAAATGCAAACCAGGCATTTTCTTCGCCAGCCTGCTTGTACAGCTTGTACAGCGAGTAAGCGCACAGCAGATAGCTCAGAATTCCGAAAAGCATACCGCCAACGCCAAACATTGCGCCCGGACCATCCCCATAGTAATTGGGCGATGAGTACTGAAGTAGTGTCAACATAATTTTGTAATTAATTGATTAGTGTTCAAAATTAAAAAAAGCCGCCAATTGAGAACGGCAGCTTTTGTTAAATTTATTTTAAATCCTCATACATCAATGTTGGCATACACAGCATTACGCTCAATGAATTCCCGTCTTGGCGGCACTTCATCGCCCATCAGCATTGAGAAGATATTGTCTGCTTCCGCCAGGCTTTCAATCGTCACCTGTTTTAGAATTCTGTTCTCCGGGTTCAGCGTAGTTTCCCAAAGCTGCTCAGGGTTCATCTCACCAAGACCCTTGTACCTCTGCACTTCCACGCCTTTCCCATCATCCGCCATTTCCAGCGTTTTTTCCTCGCGCTCTTTTTCGTTGTAGGCATATACTTTTTTGTTGCCCTTCTTCAGAAGGTAAAGCGGCGGCTGAGCGATGTAAACATAGCCCTGCTCGATGAGTTCCTTCATATAGCGGAAGAAAAAGGTGAGAATCAGGGTGGAAATATGCGAGCCATCGATATCAGCATCCGTCATAATCACGATTTTATGATAGCGTAACTTACTCAGGTTCAATGCTTTAGAATCTTCTTCCGTACCAACCGAAACGCCGAGTGCTGTGTAGATATTTTTTATCTCGTCGTTTTCGTAAACCTTATGTAACATAGATTTTTCCACATTCAGAATTTTTCCGCGAAGTGGAAGTATCGCCTGAAAATGCCGGTCTCTGCCCTGCTTTGCAGTTCCACCTGCAGAATCACCTTCCACAAGGAATATTTCCGAAATTTCAGGATCCTTGGAAGAGCAGTCCGAAAGTTTTCCCGGCAAGCCTGCACCACCCATCGGCGATTTTCTCTGCACCAGCTCCCTTGCTTTTTTCGCGGCCTGCCGTGCTTTGGCTGCCAGCACCACTTTCTGCACGATTTGGTTGGCTTCGCCAGGATTTTCTTCCAGGAAGTTGCTCAGCATTTCGCCTACGATTTTATCTACAGCGCCGGAAACTTCCGAGTTGCCCAGCTTTGTTTTCGTTTGGCCTTCAAACTGCGGCTCCATCACCTTCACGGAAATCACCGCCGTTAATCCTTCGCGGAAATCGTCACCCGTAATCTCAACTTTTTCTTTCTGCGGGATGCCCTTTTCATCGGCATACCTTTTCAGCGTTCTCGTCAAAGCCCTGCGGAAGCCTGCCAGATGCGTTCCGCCTTCGTGCGTATTGATGTTATTGACATAAGAGTGCAGGTTTTCGTTGAAAGAGGTGTTGTAGCGCATCGCCACTTCCACAGGGATGTTATCGCGCTCGCCTTCCATAAAGATGACATTCTGCATAATGCTTTCGCGGTTGCCATCGATATATTCCACGAATTCCTTCAGGCCGCCTTCCGAATAGAATTCATCGTGGCGGAAGCTGCCGTCCTCATTTTTCGTGCGTTCATCCGTCAGCAAGATTTTGATGCCTTTGTTCAGGTACGAAAGTTCGCGGAGCCTGTTTGCCAAGGTATCATAGTTGTATTCCAGCTCGGTAAAGATTTTCTCATCCGGCTGAAAAAACTGCCTTGTGCCGCGCTTTTCGCTCTGCCCTATTTCCTGCACATCGGTTTTAGCCTTGCCTTCGGAATAGCTTTGCTGGTAAATTTTCCCGTCTCGGTAAACGGTGGTAACCATCTCGGTAGATAGCGCATTCACGCAGGAGACGCCCACACCGTGCAAGCCTCCGGAAACTTTGTAAGAGTCCTTGTCGAATTTTCCGCCGGCACCAATCTTCGTCATCACCACTTCCAGCGCAGATTTCTGCTCCTTCTCGTGATAATCCACCGGAATTCCGCGGCCATTATCCGTCACCTCTATACCATTGCCCTCCTTTATCGTCACCGTAATTTCATCGCAGTAGCCAGCCAAGGCCTCGTCAATCGAGTTGTCCACCACTTCGTAAACCAGGTGGTGCAAACCGCGGGCACCCACATCACCAATGTACATCGAAGGGCGCATCCTCACATGCTCCATCCCTTCCAGCGATTGTATGCTGCTCGCCGTATATTTCTTTTCGCTCATATCAAATTTTATTTGGGCGAATTTTCATTTTTTTTCGCCAAAAAGATTAGCAAATATCGTAAAAATCTTTGGATTTTGTATGATGATTTCCGAAAAACCGAGTCATCGAAATTGAATAACTTTAGCCAAAATTTTAATTATGAAAAAACTTCTGAGCCTGCTGATGATACTGGTACTTTTGGCTTGCCAAAACGAGAAACCGAACCTAAATCAGACAGATAATACCGATGAAACTGCGGCGCAAACTGATGCGGAAACAAGCAAGGTAGAAAAAATTGCGAAAGAGCAAATCCCGGCAGAGATAAAATTTGAAGGGGATCTAGTGGAAGCAAGAGCCTGGCTATCTTCGGACGGTGAGCACTTCGTGATTTTTTCCTCACAATATACGGAAGAAAGCGGCGATATTTTTGCTTATGAATTCTTGAAGAATGGCGATAAAGTGCAACAATTGTGGAGCGTTCAGGATGAAGTTACGAATTGCTCACTGGCAAAAGCGCTTGAATTTCTGCCGGAATCTTTTCAGTTTTCCGATTTTGATAAAAACAACGAAACGGAAGTTTGGCTTGCCTACAAAAACGGTTGCCGTGGCGGTATGGATCCGGTGGATTTAAAAATACTGATGTTTGAAAACGGCGTGAAATACGAGCTTTCCGGCAAAACTGCACTCAGCGAAGACGAGCGCCATGAAGGTTTTAAAATGAATGCTGCGCTGCAAAATGCGCCAGCACACTTCAAATCTTACTTCGAGCAGATGTGGCACGAATTTCAGGTGGAAAACCTGCAAGCTGATTAGGCTGTTGATTTTCCTTTTAGAGTTTATTTTCTACTTGGCTCTTTTACTTTTACCTGGCTCTTCCGCAAATTCTTATTTTTGCCGAATGATTACGGCGGAGCAACTGAAGGATGCGAAAACGCGCATCGAAGATTTACATAAATTTTTGCAGATTGAGCGCAAGACAATTGAGATTGCGAACGATGACGAAAAAACGGCAGCGCCCGGTTTTTGGGACAATGCCAAGGAAGCGGAGGTGTTTCTGAAACAGCTGCGTTCCAAAAAGAAATGGGTGGAAGATTACAGCGAAATCCACACGATGTTTGAAGATTTGCAGGTCCTTGCGGAATTTGCAAAAGAAGATGAAGATTCTGCGGCAGAACTGGAGGCCCAGTTTCCGGACCTTATCGAAAAAATCGAAAATCTGGAGTTTAAAAATATGCTTTCCAACGAAGGCGATGAGCTTTCTGCGGTGCTGCAGATCACTGCTGGTGCCGGCGGAACGGAAAGCTGCGACTGGGCAGGAATGCTGATGCGGATGTACACCATGTGGGCCGATAAACAGGGCTACAAAGTGCGCGAGCTGAACTTTCAAGAAGGCGATGTGGCAGGCGTGAAAACCGTAACGCTGGAGATTGAGGGTGAATATGCCTTCGGCTACCTGAAAGGTGAAAACGGCGTGCACAGGCTGGTGCGCATTTCGCCCTTCGATTCAAATGCGAAGCGCCACACAAGTTTCGTTTCCGTTTATGTTTATCCTTTGGTGGACGACACGATTGAAATCACCATCAATCCTGCGGATATTTCCTTCGAAACGATGCGCTCTTCAGGAGCCGGCGGGCAGAATGTGAACAAGGTGGAAACTGCGGTAAGGCTACGCCACGCACCTACTGGCATCATCATCGAAAATTCGGAATCGCGTTCGCAGCTTCAGAACAAGGAAAAAGCATTGCAACTTTTGAAATCGCGACTTTACGAAATGGAGCTGGAAGAGCGGATGAAGGCGCGCAACGAAATAGAGGCGAATAAGATGAAAATAGAATGGGGCAGCCAAATCCGAAACTATGTGATGCACCCATACAAGTTGGTGAAAGATGTGCGCAGCGGCCACGAAACAAGCGATGTGGATGCGGTGATGAACGGGAACATTACGCCCTTCCTGAAAGCATTTCTAATGGCAGATGGTACTGCGGTGAGTGAGGAGGACCTCGATTTATAATTAAAAGTGAAAAGTTGAAAACTGGAAATAATTTTATATTTTGACTTTCACTTTTTAACTATTTACTTATTTTTGTCGGAATTTGAATTTTATGGAGCATTTTGAGAGTTGGAAAGACCTGCTGAATCCGGAATTTTACATAAAGCTGGGCGGCTTTTGGATGGTGCTTTTCATCGTTTTTGCCGAAACCGGCTTGCTGGTAGGCTTTTTCCTCCCCGGAGATTCACTACTGTTTGTAGCGGGAATCTATGCGCACGAAATGATTGACGCAACCTTCGGGAGCACCGGCAACGACCTCCTCGATACTTCGATCTTTGCCAGCTGTGTAGCATTTGCAGCCTTTGTAGGCAACGAACTGGGCTATTGGTTCGGCCGCAAAACAGGACCGGCGCTTTTCAAAAAGGAAGACACCTTCCTTTTCAAAAAAAAGCACCTCTACCAAGCACAAGATTTCTTTGATAAAAACGGAGCGCTTGCAGTAATTGCCGCCCGCTTCCTCCCCATCATCCGGACTTTCGTGCCAGTGGTAGCCGGGATTGTCCAGATGGATAAAAACAAATTCCTCCGTGATAACCTGATAGGTGCCATTCTGTGGTCATTCACAATGGTTTTTGCAGGGCACTACCTTGATAAACTTTTCCTAACTCAATTCGGGATCGACCTGAAGTCTCACCTGGAGATGATCATCATCATCATCGTAGCCATTACTACCCTACCCGTGATTGTCAAATTTTTCTTTGGTAAAAAGGATGAGCCGAATGGAGTTTAAGACACAGCACCAGGCCGATTGGGAGAAGATCTCCCGAGAAGTAGCGGCAAAAATAAAGCATCCACTGCTGCTTCTGAAAGGAAACCTGGGTGCCGGCAAAACCACCTTCACGCAAAATCTGCTGAAAGCGCTGGGCAGCACGGATGAAGTAACATCGTCCACCTACTCTATCGTGAACGAATACGAAACGCCACAGGGCAAGGTTTTTCATTTCGACCTTTACCGCCTGAAAAACGCGGCCGAAGTTTTCGACATTGGCATTGAAGAATACTTGGAAAGCGGCGCGCTCTGCATCATTGAATGGCCAGAAGTTTTCGAGGGCGAACTCGAAAATTATCCCCGCCACGAAATGACGATCGATAATGATGGAAGCCTTAGGAAAATCACTTTTAAATAATTGATAAAACATAACCGAGCATTGATCGAATAACACTAATTTTGCTGCTTAAATTTTATTGGGAAAAATCTCTTATCACTTATCAATCATCAACAATAAAAAATGTCTCAAACGATATTCACGCCATTTTCCGAGCAGGATTTGCTTCCGAAGGAAGAAGTTCTGGAAGTAGTGCGGAAATCGAAAAAATTCAGCATCGGCATCCCTAAGGAAACCTGCCTGAACGAGCGCAGAACCTGTATCACGCCGGATGCCGTGCAGGTACTGACGGATGCAGGCCACGATATCATCATAGAAAGTGGCGCAGGAAAAGGCTCGTTTTTCACAGATTTGCAGTATGCAGAAGCCGGCGCAAAAATCACGAAAGACGCCGCAGAAGCCTTCGCTCAGGATTTGGTTTTAAAAATAAATCCACCAACTGAAGACGAGATTGATTTGCTGAAGGCACACAGCTACCTGATTTCTGCTTTGCAAATCAACCTTCGGGACAAGGCCTATTTCGAAAAACTCGCGGAGAAAAAGGTAAATGCCATTGCCTTTGAATTCATTTTAGATGAGTACGGCCAGCGCTCGCTCGTGAGGCTCATCGGCGAAATTGCGGGAACTGCCTCCGTGCTATATGCTGCGGAGCTCCTGGCACTCTCCAACGGGCTGATGCTCAGCGGAATCACGGGCGTTCGTCCGACTGAGGTTGTGATCATAGGGGCTGGAATTGTGGGGGAATTTGCCACAAAAGCAGCTATCGGCCTTGGGGCAAGCGTGAGGATTTTTGATAATTCACTCTCCAAACTTCGCCGGCTGCACACGCTTGTAGACAGCAGGGTGCCGACATCCATCATCGACCCGAAAGAACTTCAGAAAAGCCTGCGCCGCGCTGATGTAGTGATTGGCTGCCTGCCGAGATTCTGCGCTGCCCCTTTGGTAACCGAGGATATGGTGCTTAAGATGAAAAAGGGCAGCGTAATCATTGACCTTACGATTGACAACGGAAAGGTAATTGAAACCTCCGAACTCACAACGCTGGAGGATCCGTATGTTGTAAAACACGGCATAATCCACTGCGCGGTGCCGAACCTCACTTCGAGAATCCCGAGAACCACCACGAAGGCTATTTCAAACTTTTTCCTTTCCTACATTCTCAATTACGACGAGGAAGGCGGTTTCGAAAACTATTTGCTGAAAAGCAATGAGATGAAGCAGAGCCTATATATGTACAAGGGCAGGCATGTAAAGAAGATGATTTGCGATAAATTCGGGCTGCCCTACCACGATATCCACCTGCTACTGTTTTAATTGTGAGAAAGTTAAGATTTTTTTTAATGGGCTTCATCCCCGGCCTTATCATCGTATTTTTCATTTTGAATCAGAAGGGGGCAAAATGCTCTGGATACCTGCCGGAAAGCCGCGTGATTGCGGAAACTTTGAGCAAAAAAAACTTTCACTACTCAGATGAGGCAAAAAACGCAATGCAGAAGATGCAAATTGATGAGAAATTCCTGAAGGACAGCATCATAACGAAAGGTTCTGTGGATTTCGGTAAAAGCCACGCCCAGGAGGAGCCGTGCCCGGATTACTTCCTTACTTATCCAAAAAAAAATCCACGCCTGCAGATAACTTTCGAAAAATGTAAGGAAAGCGTGAAAGTGCTGAGCTTGCGGAAAGTGAATTAATCCTCCAACTCAATCCAAACCGGTGCGTGATCGCTGGTTTTCTCCCACCCTCTCACGAATTTATCCACCTGAACCTCCTTTAGTTTCGGCACCAGATCTTCACTGAGCAAAAAATGGTCGATGCGTAAACCTGCATTCCGTTGAAAGGCCTGCCGGAAATAATCCCAAAAAGTGTAGATGGTTTCGTCCGGATAAAGGTGCCGCAAAGCATCCGTCCAACCCTGATTAACTAAATCAAAAAAAGCGGCGCGAACTTCCGGGCGAAACAGCGCATCATCCACCCATTTTTCCGGCTTGTAAACATCTTTTTCCGTAGGCATCACATTGAAATCGCCGACGAGCATTGCAGGCTTCCCTGATGTGATGAGCATTTCGGAATGTGCGGCAAGCCGCTCGAACCATCGCATTTTATAATCGAACTTTGGTCCGGGTGCAGGGTTTCCGTTCGGAAGATATATGCAGCCGATGACTGTTTCCCGCACCATCACTTCGAGGTACCGGCTTTGCAAATCATCGTCATCGCCGTCCAAGCCGCGCCTTCGCTCTTCCATCCCAATGCCTTGCTTCGCCAAAACTGCCACGCCGTTCCAGGATTTTTGTCCGTGCCAAATGGCATCGTACCCCGCTTCATTTATCGCCGATAGCGGAAATTTTTCCTGCGGCGCTTTCAGTTCCTGCAGGCACACCACATCTGGCTGCGTTTCGGCGAGCCATTTCAGCAAAACGGGCAATCTTCCATTGACTCCGTTTACATTATAAGTCGCGATTTTCATCAGCCAAAAATAATGACAATATTTTTTTCGAAAGAAAAATCTGCCGGACTTTTGTTAAATTTAGCGGATGAAAAATTTCATACTGAAATCTGCACTTTTCGCTTTGCTGATTTTCGCCACGCTGAATTGCAGGGGCGGAATTCCGGACGAGCAAAGCGAGACCGATAAGGAAACGCTGATAATTTTGGGCTTCCCTGCCAATGCAGACGGAACGCCATCCGTACTGATGAAATACCGGCTGGATAAGGCGCTGAAAATTTACAACCCGGAAAAAACCGTGGCCATCATCACCACTGGTGGCGCTGTGCAGAATAAGTTCGAAGAAGCGGTGGTGATGAAGAATTACCTCGTGCAGAAAGGCATTCCCGCTGAAAAAATATTTGCGGAAACCAGCGCAAAAAGCACTTTTGGCAATGCGCATTATTCATCGAAAATCATCAAGAAGAAAAACCTGCCGAACCCTGTAATCGTAACTTCTGAGGAGCATAGGGAAAGAGCGGCGTGGACTTTTTCGCTTTTCCTGGAAAATTTTCGTATGGCAAATTGAAGGCGTGGTTTGAAAGTTGGTGGCAAATCATTAAATTTGTGAAAATCATTTAGCAATAAAAATTTTCAAGATATGACGAAAGCGATTTCGCAGGTTCCTTACGCTTACAATGAGCCTGTCCGTTCGTATGAGCCTGGCTCTGCAGAGGTAGAAAGCCTCCTGGCTACCTACCGCCAAATGTGGAACGAGAAGCCGGAAATTCCGATGGTAATAGGCGGAAAAGATGTAACCACGGCAAACAAGGTGCGCCTGCAATCTCCGCAGGATCACCAACACGATTTCGGTTCCTATTTCAAAGGCGATATGAGCGATGTGGATGCAGCGATAGAAGCAGCACTTGCCGCAAAACCGAAGTGGAACGCGCTGCCTTGGGAGCAGAGAGCCTCCATCTTCCTGAAGGCGGCAGAATTGGCGGCAGGCCCTTACAGAGACAGGCTGAACGCTGCCACGATGATTGGCCAATCCAAAAATGTGCATCAGGCGGAGATTGATTCGGCTTGTGAATTTATCGACTTCCTGCGCTACAATGTGGAATTTATGACGGAAATGTACAGCGAGCAGCCCGTATCAGACCACGGCATCTGGAACCGTGTAGAATACCGGCCTTTGGAAGGTTTCTGCTTCGCCGTAACGCCGTTCAACTTTACCGCGATTTCCGGAAACCTGCCTAGCTGTATGGCTATGATGGGAAATGTGGTGGTGTGGAAGCCGAGCGAGAAGCAGATTTACTCCGCACACATCATTATGCAGCTCTTCCGTGAAGCCGGCTTGCCGGACGGCGTTATCAATATGATTTTCACCGACGGGAAAGAAACTTCCGAGAAAATCCTTGCCCATCCGGATTTTGCAGGGCTGCACTTCACCGGCTCTACAAGCGTTTTCCAAGGGATGTGGAAGCTGATTGGTGATAATATTCACAACTACAAAACTTACCCGAGAATTGTGGGTGAAACCGGCGGAAAAGATTTCGTAGTGGCGCACAAAACTGCAATTCCTGAAGCTGTGGCAGCCAACTTGGTGCGTGGCGCTTTTGAATATCAGGGCCAGAAATGTTCCGCGGCTTCCCGGGCTTACATCTCGAAATCGATTTGGGATGAAGTGAAGGCTTCGATGGAGGCCCAGCTGAAAACCGTGAAGATGGGTTCGCCGGAAGACCCGAGCAATTTTGTGAATGCGGTAATCGACAAAAATTCTTTCGAAAAGTGCAAAGGCTACATCGAAAGGGCGAAGGAAAGCAGCGATGCGGAAATTCTTTTCGGCGGAAGATGCGATGATTCTAAGGGTTGGTTTGTGGAGCCTACCGTGATTCTCACCGAAAATCCGAAGTACGAATCCTTCTGCGAAGAAATCTTTGGCCCTATCCTATCCATCTACATTTTCGACGATGAAAAGTGGGAGGAAACGCTGAAACTTGTGGACGAAACTTCGCCGTATTCTTTGACTGGCTCGATTTTCGCGCAAGACAGATACATCATCGATGAAGCGTACAAGGCCTTGGAAAATGCGGCGGGCAACTTCTACATCAACGATAAGCCGACTGGTGCAGTGGTTGGGCAGCAGCCTTTCGGCGGCGCAAGAGCATCTGGAACGAACGACAAGGCTGGTTCTAAAATGAACCTAATACGCTGGGTTTCAGTGCGTTCCATAAAAGAAACCTTCGTTCCTGCGAGAAATTATAAATATCCATATTTAGGCTAAATTAAAATTAAAACGATGAAAAAACTGATTTTTGCAATGGCCGTGCTGACGCTCTCTGCAGTGAGCTGCACCGGCACGAAGGAAGAACGCAACGAGGAAAAACGCGATCTCAGCGCCGATCATATGCGGAATACCCCGCTGGATGATGCTGCTGTATCCGGCGGTACTACGGCGCCTGCCGCTAGCGACAGCGCTACTGTGCACGAGGCTGCCCAGCAGTAATATTTTAGAAATGTAAATTTGCCTGCCACTGGAGCAGGCATTTTTTATGCCTCATCATTTTTTATTTTTGAGAATTTTTGAGAAAAAAATGGCGATACAAAAAATTTTTGAAGGCGATAATTTTCACTGGTTTGATGTGGAAGCACCGCTGCAGGAAGATTTGGACCATCTTTCTAAAACTTTCGGGATTGATGAGCTGCTTCTGGAGGATACCACCGACCCTACGCACCTCCCGAAATTCGAGGAGTCCGGCAGAGTGAAATTTTTCCTTACCAGAGAAAACACCACAGAAGAGCGCAACTCCCTGAACACCATTGGGGATGTAAGCACAAAGCTGGGGATTTTCCTTTTGGAAGATACGATGATCACCATCCATCGGCTGCACACGCCCACCATTCCAAAGGTTAAAAAATTAATAAAAAAAGAGGGCCTGAAATCCGCTGACGAAGTTGCTCTGGCGCTGGCGCTCGAAATTCTGGATACTTTTGACCAAGAATCCAAAAGACTGACTGCACAGCTGGATAAAATGGAAAATGAGATTTTCACAAAAAATCCTGATTCTTCTAAACAAATTCGTAAACTTTACAAGGCTAAGCGGCGCGCTTCCCTTAATGCCCGGGTGCTGAACGCCTCCTCCGAATGGATGGTGAACTTTAGAAAACTAAATATTACAAAAGGCCAGTACACAGACCTGAGGGACAAGTACAAAGATGTGGTAACAGATTTTGACCATCTCAATGCGCAGGTAACGAACCTTATTTCGATGTTCCTCGCCCTTACAGACCAGAAGGCGAACCAGGTGATGAAGGTACTGGCGATATACTCCGCATACTTCCTTCCGCTTACTTTCATCGCTGGCGTCTATGGGATGAATTTTGATTTTATGCCAGAGCTTCACCTCAAATACGGATATTTTTACGCTCTCGGCCTTATGCTGCTTATCGTAATCGTTACCAATATTTACCTGCGCCGAAAGAAGTTTTGAAATAAAAAACCTCTGCAGATACAAAGGTTTTTGAAGTGATGTTACCTCAATCCCGAGGTTTCCATACCTCTAAAAATTCTTTGACTTTCGCCACGCTGTAGCCGTCTCCCTCCTCGAAGGCTTCGCTGCTTTGGGTGTGAATTTGCTTTCCGTTTTTGTCCAAAACCACAAATACAGGGTAGCCGAATTTCTTCCCGGGGTCGCCATATTTTTCAAAAATTTTCTCGTTTTTATTTTCCGGAGAATAGTTGAGGTGATAATACAGGTAATTTTCATCCACAATCTGTTTGAGATCCGGGGTGGTTTGCAAAAAATTATTAAAACGAAGGCACCAGATGCACCAGTTGCCTCCGGCCTGAATCATAATATTTTTGTTTTCCTTTTTCGCCTGCGCTATAAGCTCGGCGATGCGCTGTTCAGCATTTTCATCAGGGTTATAAGGCTTGGGCAGCGCCGCTTTCTCTTCCTGGAGTTTCCTTTTCCGCTCAGCCTTTATTGCAGCAGAATCCTCCACCTGTGGACTTTTTGCTTCGTTTTCCTTGGCTCCGTTTGTCTGGCTGCACGCAAGTGATGTGAAGCTTAGCGCCCCAAAAACAGCAAGATTCAAAATTGTCTTTTTCATATATTTTAAAAAAAATAATTTAGGGCAAAAACCGTGCAGTAATTTTGGTAATTTTGTTTTTTATGAAAATTTTGCTCGCACTGCTTTACCAGCTTTCGAAATTGCCGATGATGATTCTCTACCGTTTTTCGGATATCATCTATTGGCTAATGTATCGCGTGGTCGGCTACCGCAAAAAGGTTGTTTATGAAAATTTAAGAAATTCATTCCCCAATAAATCAGATGAGGAGATAAGCGCTATTGCCAAAGCATTTTACAAAAATTTTGCTGATTATATTGTGGAAACCGCAAAGGCATTAACTGTAAGCGACCATGAGCTTCGGGTAAGGGTTCAGCATCTCAACCGGGATCTTTTCCACGAAGCGAAAACTGAGGGCAAAAATGTAGTGCTGCTCTGCGGCCACCTTTTCAATTGGGAGTGGCTGAACGCGCTGGCGACCATCATCCCTCAGGAAAACTGCCACCCTGTATACCGCAAAATGCAAAGCGATTTTTGGGAAGATGAAATAAAGAAAATCCGTAACAGATTCAATAACAAGGCCTTGGAGGCTAAAGAGGTTATCAGGCAGATGCTCTCCGCCCCGAATGACGGCAACAGCGCCTATATGTTCGTGGCGGATCAGTCGCCCTATGTGGACGATGTAAGGTACGGACTGAAATTTCTCAATCAAAAAACGCCGGTTTTCACGGGTTATGATAAACTGGCGACGAGGCGGGATCTTGCCTTCATTTATTGTGATGTAAAAAAAGTAAAACGCGGCTACTATCAGGTAAATTATTACAGAATATACCCTGAAAATGAGCAGTTTATGCCAATGGAAGTCGTACGGAAATTCCATAAGCTTCTGGAAAATACCATCCGAAAAAGGCCGGAAAATTACCTTTGGTCCCACAGAAAATGGAAATATGCAGACGCGATAAAAATCTACGAAGAATGAAACTAGCCATCGCAATTCTCAGTTGGAAAGGAAAACATTATCTCGAAAAATTTCTGCCAGGTGTGATTGAACACTCATCCGGAGCGGAAGTCTGTGTGATCGACAATGCCTCGGACGATGGCACTGCCAAGTTTTTAGAAAAAAATTTTCCTGGTATCCGCCATATTCAACTCGACAAGAATTATGGCTTCGCGGAAGGATACAATTTAGGGCTGAAACAAATTGACGCCGAAATCTTCTGCCTTCTCAACAATGATGTAGAAGTAACTCCTGGATGGGTAGAGCCAGTATTGAATTTATTTAAGCAAAATGAGAAAATCGCAGCAATTCAGCCAAAAATTTTAGATTTCAATAATCGTAAAAAATTTGAATTTGCTGGAGCGGCTGGCGGGTTTATAGATAAATTTGCTTATCCGTATTGCCGGGGCAGGATATTTAATAAAACTGAAACAGACCGCGGACAATACGATGATGATGCCGAAATATTCTGGGCATCGGGCTGCGCAATGTTCATCCGCAGCAAAGATTTTTTTGAGCAGGAAGGCTTTGATGAGCGGTTTTTTGCTCATCAGGAAGAAATTGATCTATGCTGGCGTTTGAAAAATTCCGGCAGAAAAATATTCTACTGCGGTCATTCCACAGTGTATCACCTTGGGGCAGGCACGCTATCCAAGCAAAATCCGCAGAAAACTTTTCTGAATTTCAGGAACAATCTCTCAATGATGCTCAAAAACCTAGCCTTTCCGCAGCTTATCCCACTGATTTTCATAAGGTTATGCCTGGATGGGATGGCAGGCATCTTCTTTTTATTTACCTTGGGATTTGCTCATACATGGGCTATCGTGCGCGCGCACCTCGCTTTCTACGCGGCAGCGCCAGAAACTTGGCGCCGACGCGGAAAGCATCAGATTAAAAATTATTATGAGGAAAAAGTAATTTTAAAAAAAATCTTTTAAACAGCTGATTCCTTTAGATAATCCTCAATTATACCCCGTGGAAAAAGAGCCAGCACTTCCTTAGGATCAATAATTTTGTGCTCATTAAATACAGCCTCTGCCGCCTTTTTCGCACCGGGATGCTTTGTAAGCCGATCGAGCAAGCCATATACATTCACCATATTCTTGTGCGTGTTCGCCTCATCGCCTCCAAACCACGAGCCGCTGAAATAATGGCTTACATAATTTTTCGGTAAATCCTGCGAAAAATAAACGGACGGATACAGCGTAACACCGTGCTTCAGGTGCTGAATCTCATCCTTCATCCGGTCCGCTCCATATTCATTCTCAAGCATTTCTGAAAAAATATCGGTATTGATTCTTTCCTCAAAACCTTCCTGCCGGTCGTAGTATTCTTTAAAATCCTTGGCAAGCTTGTGCCCTGGCTCCGCCATCCAGAACGCGGAATAAGGCACGCCCTTCACCTCGAAACCGCACACCGCTTCGTCGTTCAGAAATTCATCCAGAGGCATCTTCAGCTCCATATCGGTATCCATATAGACGCCGCCGTGCTCGTACATCACCGCGCTTCGCACATAGTCCGACACAAAGGCCCACTTGCCCTGCCCGAAGGCATCCCGCACATAGGCATTATCCTCCAGCGGGGAATTGTCCTCATTCCATTCAATAATTTCAAAATCCGGGTGGATGCGCCTCCAGGAAGCGATGCAGTGCTCTGCCATTTCGGTTTTTGGGTTTTTCCCAAACCAGCAGTAGTGGATTTTTTTTGGTATCATTTGGTATTATTAAATTTGCTCAGCGGCGGGCTTTTCCTTACTTTTGGTAAAAACTATTCACGATGAGAACCGTGATTTTATCTGTTTTAATGATGGCAGCCACCAGTTTTTCTGCGCAAGATACACAATCGCGGTACACGCCGCAAGATTATGTGACAATAAAAAATGCGGATTGGACTAAAAATGCCACGATATATGAACTGAATGTGAGGCAGTTTTCCAAGGAAGGAAATTTTAAAGCTGTAGAAAAAGAACTGCCCCGGCTAAAGAAAATGGGCATTGATATCATTTGGCTGATGCCCGTAAATCCCATTGGGGAGGTCAACCGAAAAGGCTCGCTCGGGAGTTATTATTCCGTAAAAAATTATCTCGAAATCAATCCTGAGTTTGGTACTGAAAAAGACTTCAGAGATTTGGTAAAGGCAATCCACCAGCAGGGCATGTTCGTGATTATAGACTGGGTTGCCAACCACAGCGCGTGGGACAACCCGCTGGTGAAGGCGCATCCCGAGTGGTACCATAAAAATCGGGAGGGAAACTTTCAGCCAACGCCGTGGCGGGACTACGATGATATTATTGAGTTTGATTATTCAAATCCGGAGCTGCGCCGATATATGACCGACGCGATGAAGTTTTGGGTTAAAAATTTTGATGTCGATGGCTTCCGCTGCGATGTGGCGGCATTCGTTCCGCTGGATTTCTGGGAAAATGCCCGCGCTGAGCTGGAAGAGATCAAGCCGGTCTTTATGCTGGCTGAAGCTTCAGACCGCGACCTGCACCGCAAGGCTTTCGATGCTACCTACGCCTGGGAACTTTACGATAAGATGCACCAGGTTATTAAAAACAAATCATCTGTGACGCCGATGACGGAGGGCTATTTCGCTGAGCATCTTGCGATTTTCCCGAAAGAAGGCATGCGGATGACATTTACTGACAACCACGACAAAAACTCCTGGGAAGGCACAATGCAGTCTAATTTCGGTAATGGGCTGGAGGCTGCTATAGTTTTGGCAGCCACTTTTGACGGCATCCCGATGGTGTACAGCGGGCAGGAAGCCGGGCTGAGCCGATCGTTGAAGTTTTTTGAAAAGGACCCAATCGATTGGAAAAAGCATAGATTTGAGGAGATTTATACTAAACTTTTCGCACTCAAACATAAAAACCGGGCACTTTGGAATGGGAGTTTTGGCGGAAAAATGGAGCGGATAAAAAGTAATCATATGGAGCAGTCGGTTGCATTTGTTCGTGAAAAATATGGCGACAAGGTGCTGGTTTTCATCAATTTCAGCGATAAACCTCAGGATTTCATTTTTGAAACTGATTTTGATAAGGGAACTTATACCAATTTATTTACAAACAAAATAGTTGCCCTACCCTCAAGTTTCCAACTAAAATTGGCTCCCTGGGAATATTTGGTACTTCACAACTCCCGAGATTAGTTTAAACAAAAAATCCCGCGTTTTGCGGGATTCATCATTTGCCGATAGAGATATTTAAAGCTCCAGAGCTCTTCTGGCATCGCCGTTCATCAGGTGCTCCACCGGATTTTCTACGGCTTCTTTCACTGCCACGAGGAAGCCTACCGACTCCTTACCGTCGATGATCCTGTGGTCGTAAGAGAGTGCCACATACATCATCGGGCGAATTTCCACCTTGCCATCTACGGCTACAGGGCGCTGGATGATGTTGTGCATACCGAGGATGGCGGACTGCGGCGGGTTAATAATCGGTGTGGACATCATTGAGCCAAACACGCCGCCGTTGGTGATAGTAAAAGTACCGCCTGTCATTTCATCCACTGTTATCTTCCCGTCGCGAACTTTCGTGGAAAGCTCCTTTATCGTTGCCTCCACTCCGCGGAATGTCATATTTTCAGCGTTGCGAAGAACCGGCACCATTAGCCCCTTCGGGCCGGATACCGCGATGGAAATGTCCGCAAAATCGTAGTTAGTTTTATAATCTCCATCAATGGAAGCATTTACATCAGGGAAAAGCTCAAGTGCCCTGGTTACTGCCTTGGTGAAAAAGGACATAAAGCCGAGGCCTACCCCGTGTTTTGCAGAGAATTCATCTTTAAATTCCTTTCTTAGACGGAAAATTTCAGACATATCCACCTCGTTGAAAGTGGTAAGCATCGCAGTTTCATTCTTTACAGAAACTAGGCGTTCCGCAAGTTTGCGGCGCAGCACTGAAAGTTTTTTTGTCTGCACACTCCGCGATCCTGAGGTAGAAGATACAGAACCCATAGCTGGTACAGAGGCCTCTGTAGCATCAGCCTTCGTAATTCTGCCATCCCGGCCCGTCCCGGATACGCTCGCAGGATCGATGCCCTTTTCATCCAGGATTTTCTTAGCTGCCGGTGAAGGTGTACCGGTGGCATAGGTTGCAGGGGTAGGCTGCTCTGCCGGCGCAGGCTTTTCTCCTTGCTTAGGAGATTCAGTTTTTGGCTGCTCGGCCGGTTTTTCATCCGCCTTAGGCTCTTCTTTTTCCGGTTCAGAGCCCCCGGAAGGCTTTGCCGCATCCATATCGATGAGGCACACCACCTGGCCTACGGCTACGGTGTCCCCCTCTTCAGCCTTCAGTGTAATCAACCCGCTCTCCTCAGCCGGGAGCTCCAGGGTCGCTTTATCGGAATCTACCTCCGCTATCGGTTGATCTTTTTCTACATAATCGCCATCCTGCACGAGCCAGGTAGCAATCTCCACCTCCGTGATGGATTCACCCGGCGAAGGAACTTTCATTTCTAAAACTGCCATATCTTTCGAATTATTTTTTTGGTTGGATTTTATTTTTCAATGATTTCTGTATCAGAATCTCCAGCCTCGCCGAAAACTCCGTTAATGATATTTTTCTGATTAAATTCGAACCGCTTGTGGCTGCCCGGAGCCGGAACCCCGCTGGCCGGCGCTGCAAATACCTTGAAGCCGGCGTCGCGGAAGTTGCGCAGGATATAGCTCCACGCACCCATATTTTCTGGTTCTTCCTGAGCCCAGATGAGCTCTTTTCTTGATGAATATTTATCAAAAATCTGCTGAATTTTCTCCATATCCAGCGGATAAAGCTGCTCCATTCTCACAAGGGCAACATTCTCTGCACCAAGCTCCTCTTTTTTGGCAAGGAGTTCATAATAAAGCTTCCCAGAGCAGAATACCAGCTTTTCAACTTTATCTGAATTGGCATTTTCATCATCAATAATGGTCTGGAATTCTCCGTTGGCGAGATCTTCGAAAGTAGAAATCACGCGCGGGTGTCTCAGCAAAGATTTTGGAGACATTACTACCAGCGGCTTCCTGAAGCCCCACTTCAGCTGGCGCCGGAAGGCGTGGAAAAGGTTCGCCGGCGTCGTGAAGTTTCCCACGATAATGTTGTCATTCGCACACAGCGTTAGGAAACGCTCCAGCCTTGCGGAGGAGTGTTCCGCCCCTTGCCCTTCCGCACCGTGAGGCAGCAGCAACACGATGCCGTTCTGCACGCGCCACTTTTCTTCTGCGGCTACGAGATACTGGTCTATGATGATTTGTGCGCCATTGGCAAAATCCCCGAACTGCGCCTCCCAAATCGTGAGCGTATTCGGCGATGCCATAGCATAGCCATAATCGAAACCGAGAACGCCATATTCAGAAAGCAGGGAGTTGTAGATATCGAACTGGCTGTCGGAAATATGGCGCAGCGGGATGTATTCCTCCTCTGCATCCTCGGTTTTTAGTACGGCGTGGCGGTGGGAGAATGTTCCGCGCTCTACATCTTCACCGGAAATCCTTACCCCGTGGTTTTCTTTCAAAAGCGTTGCATAAGCAAGCCACTCGCCCAGTGCCCAGTCGAGGGTATTTTCCTTTATCATCTTCAGGCGGTTGTCGAACAGGCGGGTGATTTTATTGATAAATTTTTTATCGGACGGTAGTGTGGACATCTCCACGGCGAGTTCTTTCAGCTTTTCAAGATCGTAGCCGGTGTCCACTTTTTTCAAAACATCGCCAGATTTTGAATAGACAAAATCCTTCCAGTCATCTCCCATAAAGGTGTCAATCCTGTTTCTCTCAATTTCTTTGGAGGCATCAAAATCTTCATTCAGCAAAGCTTTAAAATCGCTCTCCATCTTCTTTAGAACTTCGTTGGAAACGATCTCGTCCTTCAGGAGTTTTTCCTTATAAATTTCCCTCGGATTGGGGTGCTTCGCTATGATTTTGTAGAGATGTGGCTGCGTGAATCTCGGCTCATCACCCTCGTTATGTCCGTACTTTCTGTAGCCAAGAAGGTCGATGTAGACATCCTTTCCGAACTTGGCACGGAAATCTGCCGCGAAATGCATCGCGTGCACCACCGCTTCCACATCGTCCGCATTCACATGCATAATGGGAGAATCCGTCACCTTTGCCACATCCGTGCAGTAGGTGGAGGAGCGTGCGTCCAAATAATTTGTGGTAAAAGACACCTGGTTATTAATCACGATATGGATGCTGCCGCCCGTTTTGTAGCCTTCCAGCGTCATCATCTGCGCAACCTCATACACGATGCCCTGGGCTGCTGCGGCACCGTCCCCGTGGATGATCACGGGGAGGACTTTTGAGAAATCGTGATATTTATGATCCACTTTCGCGCGGCTGATGCCTTCCACCAAAGACGCCACCGTCTCCAGGTGAGACGGGTTTGGGGTAAGGTTAATAGCCACCTCTTCTCCGGATGCCATCTCCACGATGCGGCTGGAGCCCAGGTGGTATTTCACATCGCCGGAGAATACATCCTCTTCAAATTCTTTACCTTCAAATTCTGAGAAAATCTGTTTGTAAGATTTACCAAAAATATTGGCAAGCACATTCAGGCGGCCGCGGTGTGCCATACCGAGCACCACCTCATCCACGCCGTGCTGGGAGCTTCTCGTGATCAGCTGGTCCAGCGCGGGGATCAGGGTTTCGCCTCCCTCCAGGGAGAAGCGTTTCTGGCCTACGAACTTTGTATGAAGGAAGTTTTCAAATGCCACCGCCTGGTTGAGCTTGTGGAGGATATCTGTTTTCTCCTCCGCAGAAAGTTCCGGGTGGTTTTCGTTTTGCTGCAGCCACTGGCGGATGAATTCAACCTCCTCCACATGGCGGATGTGCATATACTCCACACCGATGGAGTCGCAATAGATCTCCTGAAGATGGTTAATGATTTCCTGAAGCGTAGCCGGGCCGGGCATGCCGGTTTCTGTAGCGCAGGAGAATTTTTTGTTCAAATCCTGCTGGCTAAGCCCGAAATTTTCAACATCCAGGGTAGGCTCGTAGCTGCGCCGCTCGCGTACGGGATTTGTCTTGGTAAAGAGATGCCCGCGTCTTCTGTAGGCATCGATGAGGTTCATTACATTAAATTCCTTGCGGATATCTTCTGGCACCTCCCCGCTCTGCACCGCCTGCGCCATTTGCTGCACCTGCTGGGCCTTAGCCGGTACTTCAGCCTGAGGATGGGTTGTTTCTTCGTCGAAAAAATTTTCACCGTAGTTTTCTCTCGCAAAATCAAAGCCCTGGAAAAATGCCTTCCAGGAAGGCTCTACGGAATCCGGATATTTTAAGTACTGATCATACAAATCGGCGATCAGCTGGGAATGCGCTGCATTCAGAAATGAATACTTGTCCATTATCTTTTAAGTGGTAAATGAAATTTCACAAATTTAACAAAAATAAGCTGATGCCGCATATAAATCCATAAAAAACTTTTGCGTTCTATATACCTCAGCGGGCCGCCTCCAGCTCTAATTTTATTCTTAAAGGTGCGCCTTCCGCGGGGGGCTGCAGGAAGGTCGTTCTAAGGCTTCCCGCGCGCATGGAATCTTTCCTGGCTCTTTCAAGGAGCTTGCGGATGGGCGCGCTTCTTCCGGAAAATTTCCCCTCGTAGAAAATGGCATACACCCTCCCTTGCGCCACTTTCCGGTAGCTGAAATTATTATCCGTGATATTCTGCTTTTTAGAAACCGGAATGCCGTAGTAGTAGGATACCTCCCGCTCCCTGTAGCTTTCCGGGTCGGTGATCATCACCGGGTAGCCAAACTCGTCATTCCCCTTCCGCAGATCACCGGTGACAAAGTTCTGAACCTTTCCGTGCGTAACGACCAGGTTTTTCTGAAGGGCGTCTCCGCGGTTTACGCTGGTCACATTTACGCCTACCAGCAGCTGGGCGCGGGCATCCTCAATCATCAGCGAGTCGTATTTTATAGTTTCCAGCTGCGCCTCCCTGTCCACCTTGTTGCCCAATATATTTTCAAGTTTCGCCACGCTGCTGCGGATGCCTTCTGCTATTTCATCTTCAGGGAAAAGGTTGGCTGCGCGGAACATCAGGGGTTTATGCGGGGTGTGTATCGTCCAGTGGATTTTGGTTGAATTTTCTGCCGCATTCTTAAAGCGCAGGTTTATCAGATAAGGGAATTTATCCCCACTTTTATATAGTTGATAGCTGATCATCGTATCCCGGCGAAGATTTCGGATAAAGATCTCTCCCCCCTCGCCGTTTCTTCCTTGCCAGCTCATAGAGGCATCCTTGCCGGCATACGGGTAGTAGAATTCCAGGGATTGATTTTCCTTGCCGAAAAAGGCCTCATTCCATACGGCGAAGTTCTGCAGATTGCTGAACTGGGGGAAAACTTTTTCGGGGGCGTATCTCACATCGGAATCCACCTCAAAAGTCGTACTATCGTCCACGAAATAATACATTGACAGCGCGTAAAGACCGACAAGCAGGCCAGCGAGCAGCAGGAAAAAGCGAAACCAGCGCATGCGGCAAATTTACATAAAAAAAGCGCAGGCCACCTGGGCCTGCGGTTTGAATGTTGATTTTAACCGATATGCGTACCGTCAGGAATTATTGCATTTTTCTTCACCACCACGATGCCGTCCTTTATAGAATGGGTTTCAAAATCACCATCCGCAAGGTGCCTGCCGCCAATGATGCGTACATTGTTGCCAATTCGGCAGTTTTTATCAAGAATTGCGCGCTCTATATAGCAGTATTTGCCAATGCCGATGTTATGGGTGCCCTGCATCTCATTTTCGGCAAGCTGCCGGGCGTCTTCATAAAAATCGGAGCCCATCATATAAGAGTTGATGACTGTGCTGCCCTTGTCGACGCGGGCGCGGTTTCCGATCACGGAATTTTCGATCTTATCGGCAAGGATGATGCATCCGTCAGCGATTACTGCCTTGCTTACATACGAACCGTTGATCTTGGAAGGCGGCAGCATCCTCGAACGGGTGTAGATAGGATTGGTGGAGAACAGATTGAATTTCGGGAGCTCCGTGGTGAGATCCATATTCGCCTCAAAAAAGGATTCAATAGTACCGATATCCGTCCAGTAGCCATCATACTGAAAGCTTACCACATTATAGCCGTTTTCTATGGCGTTGGGGATCAGGTCTTTACCAAAATCATCGCCGGGATCTTCCGAAAATAGCCTTTTCAGCACATCTTTGCTGAAGACATAGATGCCCATAGAGGCAAGATATTCCCTGCCCTGCTGCTTCATCGCAAGTGGAACATCCGAGGACCAATCGCCGAGAATTTCAGCGGAAGGTTTTTCCGTAAATGAGGTGATGTGGCTTTCCTCATCAGATTTCAATATTCCGAAGCCAGTGGCGTCTTTAGCATTTACGGGTATGGTGGCGATGGAGATATCCGCATTGTTTTTCACATGGAAATCCACCATCTTGCAAAAATCCATCTGGTAAAGCTGGTCTCCGGAGAGGATCAGAATGTAATCATAGTCATATTTCTGCAGGTGCTTCATGCTCTGGCGCACGGCATCGGCAGTGCCTTGGTACCACTGGTCGCTCTCCATATTCTGCTCTGCGGCAAGGATGTCCACAAAGCCTTTGCTGAAAATATCAAAATGATAAGAATTTTTGATGTGCGAATTCAGCGAAGCGGAGTTGAACTGTGTGAGAACGAGTATCTGATTGAAGCCGGAATTCAGGCAGTTGGAAATCGGGATGTCCACCAGTCTATATTTCCCTGCAATCGGTACTGCAGGCTTGGAGCGGGTAAAGGTAAGCGGCGAAAGGCGGGTGCCACGGCCGCCACCCAGCACAATTGATATAACTTTATAGCTCATATTCGTAAGATTTGGTTGTTATTAATATTGGTATAAAGATAGGTAATTTTCCGCAGATTTATCCCAGGAAAAATCAAAATTCATATTCGTGCGGATCAGGCCGTCCATATAATCGTGATGGTAGTAAATTTCGCGCGCCCTGTGCAAAGCGTGCACCGCATCATCCACACCAGCATTAGTGAAATTGATGCCTGCACCGCCGGAAGTTACATCCTGCACCGTATCGCGTAAACCGCCGGTGTAAGATACCACCGGAATTGTGCCGTATCGCATTGCATACATTTGGTTCAGGCCGCAAGGCTCCACCCTGGAAGGCATCAGCAGGAAATCTGCCGAAGCGTAAATGCGGTGCGACAGGAATTCCTTGTAGCCCAGGTCCACAGCGAAATTCACGAAAACGCCGTCCATCCATCTCAGGTGGTTTTCAATCTCCGTATTTCCGGAACCCAGTATCATCACATTTACGCCGCCTTCCGTTTCGCGGATGATACGCTGCGCAATCTCTGGCAGAAGGTCGGCACCTTTTTCTCCGGCAAATCTTCCTATGAAGGCAATTAGCGGTAAATCTTCACGAAGGTTATATTCCCGGCAAAGCGCCTGCTTGTTCAGCCTTTTGCCTTCCTTGAAATTTTCCTTGCTGAAATTAAATTCCAAAAAGCCGTCGGTTTCAGTGTTCCAGACCTCCGTATCAATCCCGTTGATAATCCCGAAAGCCTTCTGAGATTCCTGCCATACCAAAGGCTCCAGGCTTTGGAAGTTGTGGTAAAGTTCCTGCATATAGCCGCCGGAAACCGCGTTGAAAGCGTTGCAGCACTTTATCATCGCAGCCAGCGGATTTATTTTCCCGTGCCAATCCAGCAGGCCCCATTTATACCCGTCAAACCACGGCATAAAGTTCGCCATTCTCCAATCCATCCAGCCCTGATACTCACCATTGTGAATTGTGCCGATGGTTTTCACGCCTTTCAGGAAGGAAAATTCTCCACAATATTCAATCATAAAAGGCACAAGGCCTGTGTGATAATCGTGGCAATGCAGAACATCCGGCCGAATCTGCATCGCGGAAAGCCAGTGCAATGCGCCGTGCTGAAACGCCAGAAACTGCTGCTGCTCATCCCAGTAGCCATACGGTTTCTCCCTGTCCAGAAGCCCGGGAATTTTCACAAGATAAAGGTCGAAGCCTAAGGTGCGGTGCCTTTCCCTGAAAACCTGCACCTGATACATATTGTGGCTCTGATGGATGAAGCCATCGAACACCACATCAAACTCATTTTCCCAAACGAAAGGTCTGTTGTACCACGGCATCACCACGCTGGCTTCCACGCCATCCTTCTTGTTCTGATATTTCGGCAGAGCGCCCACCACATCGGCTAAGCCGCCCACTTTCGCTACGGGATAGCATTCCATCGAAAGGTGAAAAATTCTCATCGCTTTATTTTGTGTTTTTTGGTTTAATTATATTTTTCAGTTGGCGTAATCTTTTTTGTTTAAATTTTTCCAAACTAAAAACCTGCTTCAAAATCAGCCCTGATAAAGGCGGCAAAGTCATCAGCAGAGATTTTTTTCGGCGCATCCATTCTTCTTGTTTAATTTCTTTAATCTCAGCCTTTACGCCGCTTCCCGAAAATTCCACATCGTCGCTGTTCAGAATCACCTTCCATTTCCTCAGCCTCTCGATCCCGATTTTGTAATCGAAAGTTCTCGGCGTTAAATTCAGTACCACCATCATTTCATCGGATTTCCGCCTGCCTTTCCTCAGGTAGATGTAGATTGAATTCGCTGCATCATCCGCCTCCACCCATTCGAATCCGAAATGGTTAAACTGGTTTTCATACAGCGCCTTTTCTTCTGAATACAGGTGGTTCAGCCTCTTTACAAATTGCTGCAAGTGCCTGTGTATCGGGTATTGCAGAAGGTGCCAATCCAGGCTGCTTGCAAATTTCCACTCCGAAGTCTGCGCAAATTCATCGCCCATAAACAGTAGCTTTGCGCCGGGCATTGTGTACATATATACGAAGAGCGCCCTCAGGTTGGCGAATTTCTGCCATTCATCGCCCGGCATTTTGTATATCAGGCTTGCCTTGCCGTGCACCACCTCATCGTGGCTCAGCGGCATCATATAGTTTTCGTTGTACACATACATCGTGGGGAAGGTCAGCTTGTGATGGTGGTCCTTTCGGAAAAGCGGGTCCAGCTTGAAGTATTTCAGCGTGTCGTGCATCCAGCCCATCATCCATTTCATCCCGAAACCTACGCCTCCATCGTGCACAGGTTTTGTTAATTTCGGGAAATCCGAACTTTCTTCCGCAATCGTCATCGTATCGGGAAAATCTTTGTAAACCGCCGTGTTGAATTCCTGCAGGAAGCGTTCGGCTTCCAGATTGACATTCCCGCCAAAAATGTTCGGTTCCCACTCACCATCGTTCCTTGCGTAGTCCAGGTACAGCATTGATGTTACTGCATCCACCCTTAGTCCGTCAGCGTGGTAGCGTTCCAGCCAGAAAAGCGCGTTGGAAATCAGGAAGGATTTTACTTCATTCCTGCCGTAATCAAAGATGTGGGAATTCCATTCCGGATGGAAACCGCGCCGCTTATCCGGATGCTCGTAAAGGTATGAGCCATCGAAGAAGTGCAGCCCATTGGCATCGCCCGGAAAGTGCGACGGCACCCAATCCAGTATCACGCCGATTTCGTTTTTGTGGAATTCATCAATCAAGAACATCAAATCCTGCGGGGAACCAAAGCGCGAATTGGCGGCGAAAAAACCGGTAATCTGGTAGCCCCAGCTTGGTTCGTACGGGTGCTCCATCACTGGCATCAGCTCGATGTGCGTAAAACCCATTTTCTTCACATACGGCACAAGCCTTTCGGCGATTTCCCGATAACTGAAAAACCGCTCAGGGTCGTCCGTTCCGCGCATCCACGAACCGAGGTGCACTTCGTAAACGGAAATAGGTGCGCTGAGAGAATTTCGGTGATGACGGTTTTTCATCCACTCATCATCATCCCAGTCAAAATAAGTTGTAGAAATGAGCGAGGCCGCCTGAATGCCCTGCTCAAAACTCACGGCATATGGGTCACTCTTTTCCAGCAGCACGCCGTTCTGCGCACGCACAGCGTATTTGTACTTTTCGCCCCAGGAAAGATTTGGGATGAAGCCCTCCCAGATTCCGGAACTGTCCCACCGCGGAGAAAGCTTGTGCATCTCAGAATGCCACCCGTTGAAATCTCCAATCACGGAAACTTCCTTTGCATTGGGCGCCCAAACTGCGAAGTATGTGCCTTTCTGCCCATCGATTTCGGCATCGTGAGAACCAAATTTGTCGTAAAGCTTGTAATGCCTGCCCTGCCGGAAAAGGAATACATCCAGCTCAGTAAATCGCGTGAGAGGCAGAACGGTAGGCATAGCGGAATTTTGGATAAAATTAAGAAATATTGTGCTTTGATGGGCAATGCGGCGCGTTGTTTTTTTGTGAAATTTTTAATTGCAAAAATTTAATTAAACCCAGAGACACGGAAGTTTATTTCTAAAATAGTAAAAAAAACACTGCGACACAGAGTTGTCTTTCTTAATGTCACCGTTTTAAAATTAATTTTTACTTCCAACTTTTAGCTAAAAAAACTGTGTCACGGTTTCATAGCCGTGACACAAATCAAATAAACTTTCAACTAAAACTTTAGTTCTGCTTTGCGGCGTGCTCTGCGGCGATATAACCGAATATCATAGAAGGGCCAATCGTTGCACCGGCACCTGCATAATCGTATCCCATCACACTTGCCATCGTGTTTCCGGTAGCGTAAAAGCCAGGGATTACCTCGCCGTTTTCCTTAATGACTTGCGCAAATTCATTGGTATCCAAGCCACCCTTCGTACCAAGGTCACCGATCACCACTTTCACCGCGTAGAAAGGCGCCTTGCTGATTTCATCCATCACAGGATTCTGCAAGGTAGGGTCACCATAATAGCGATCATAAGCGCTTTCACCCTTGCCAAACTTCGTATCTTTTCCGGTTTCAGCATCGCGGTTATAATCCTGTACCTCTTGTACGAAACCATCTCTATCGATGCCGATTTTTTCCGCAAGTTCAGCCAGCGTATCAGCTTTCGTCACCAGTCCGGTTTTGTACCAGTCTTCAGAGAATGGCAGCAGCGGTGGTTTTGCGCCGTACATATAGCGGTTCACAGCGGTTTGGTCGAGGATTTGGTAAACCACTTCGTTTCCGGATTCAATCTGATCGTGAACGAAATTCACATACGGTGAAGCTTCGTTCGTGAAACGCTTACCATCTTTACCAACGATGATGCTTCGCGGAATTGCCCTTTCGGAAACCAGCGTGAACAGCGTTCCGTTCGGCAGCTGAATGGCAGGCATCCACCACGCATCATCCATAAAGCCGAGCTTTGCGCCGAGTTCCTGCCCCATCTGAATACCGTCACCCGTGTTATGTTTTGAACCAAGGCTAAGGTCTCGCTGCGCTTCTTCCGGGAAATTTTCGCGGCGCATTTTCCTGTTGTGGTCAAAACCGCCCGTTGCGAAAAGTACGCCGTTTTTGGCCAGCACTTTTACCTCTTCTCCGTCTTTTTCCACGATGGCGCCTACCACTCTGTCATTTTCCACTACAAGTTCCTTCACAGGAGAATTTAGCCATAGCGGTATATTCCTTTCATTCAGCGCCAGTTTCAGCCGCCCGATTACTGAGTAGCCCAGTGCCCTCATATCCTTTTTGGTTACGGCATCGGCTATCGTTCTGCCCATCGCCTTAAAACTTGTCTGCAGGCCTTTTCTCGTGCGCAGCGCCATCGTCATATTTTTGAATTCCAGCGCGGTAAGGTAGATTCCGCCAGGCATCGTGATGTCCGATGGCTGCACCAGATATTTATCTTCGCCAAGTTCGTTAAAATCCAGCGGCTCGGCTTCTATGGAGCGGCCTTCAGGGCGACCGCCTGGAAATTCCGGGTGGTAATCGCTATAGCCTTCGGAATAAATCCAGCGGAGGTGCGTGGAGGCCTTCCGGAAAAAATCGAACATTTCTGGGCCTTTCTGCACATAGGCACGGATTTTCGGCTCCGCCACCTTTCCTTCCGTCACTTCCTTCATATAGGTTACCACGCTTTCCGGCTCGTCGTATATGCCGTGCTCCCTTAGCACATAGTTGTTCGGCGCCCAAATTCCGCCACCGCTCATCGCCGTAGAACCGCCGTAGTGCGGCGCCTTTTCCACGATAAGCACATCCAGCCCAAGGCTGTGCGCTTTCAGTGCGGCCGTCATTCCGCCGCCACCAGATCCTGCTACCAGGAAATCCACATTGTGTGTTTTCATATTAAAATATTTGCCCAATGGAATGCAAAGACTGCGCAAAACTTCCTTAAGGAAATCTGAAAAATTTCATAAAAAAGGGTTAAGAAGATGAGCTGAGGTTAAGGTTTAGATTGAGGTTAAAAAACAGAAATTTCACGCAATAGCGCAAAAACTTTTTGTTTAAATCCGCAAAGTTTGACTTTATTAAAGTTTGAAATTTTTGACAAAAGTTTAAAGAACGCTTGGAGAGGTTCAGCATTATAGATTGATAAATTAATGATTTTCAATCATTTTCGAATAGAGAAATTCCGGAGAAAAATCGGCGCCGTTTTCCCATTCCAAAGTCCAAGAGTTCAGGCGGAAGTTTTTAAATTCACCAGGATTTTTCAAAGGGAGGAAAATCTTCTCGTCCAAAAGATTTTCAAAATCCACGATTCCGCTTTTGCCATCCGAAAAAGTGAGGTTGATTTTAAAATCATTTCGGTAATCGGCTGCTGTAATCCAAAGCATTTCTCATTAATTTAAGGGTTCAATCGAGTTCGGCAGCTGGCCATTCTGTGCAAGTTCCCAATTTTGCAGTAGTTCATCTTTATGAATTTCGAGCCATTCGAAAACCATTTTCAAAGCTCTTGCAGGCATTTTCCCTTCCACCAAACCTGTTTCTATGGAAACTATTGCACGGTACTCACCATAAGATACGTGGAAATGCGGCGGATTGTGGTCCTTAAAAAACATCTGAATGATAATTCCGTAAAATCGGGAGATTTCGGGCATAAAATTTTGTTTTCAAAGTTAGGGAAAACTTTAAAACTCTTGCGCGCTTGAAGAGTTTCAGCGTGGCAGGAATCTGCATTTTTTACTTTTGCCTTTTTACTTGGCTCTTGTTACTTTTGCCTTTTTACTTTTGCTTTTATGATTTTTGAACTGACGACTTTGCCTGGTGATAGCAGGCCGGTTTTCATCACCGGAAATTTCTGCGATTGGCAACCAAGATTGCCGGCCTACCAACTTTTGCAAATTGCGGATGGCCGCTATAAAATCGAAGTTCCCGACGAAAATTTACCCGAAAAAATAGAGTACAAATATTCCAGAGGTGGCTGGGAAAATGTGGAACTGGATACCGAAGGAAAAATAACCTCCAACCGAAAATGCCGGAAAACAGAGGGCTTCCGGCAAGATTTGGTGGAAAACTGGCGGTACAACTGGGGCCCTTTCAAGCAGGAATTTTTCCCGATTTGCGAAGTAATTTCCGAAGAATTCTATATGCCGCAGCTTGATAGGACGCGGAAAGTTTGGGCGCTGCTCCCGCACAATTATTACGAAACCGAAAAAAGGTACCCCGTGCTTTACCTGCACGATGCGCAGAACCTTTTCAACGAAGGCTCGCCGTATGGCAACTGGGAAATTGATAAGAAACTTTCCATCCTGGCGGAATATGGCCGCGGCGATATCATCGTGATAGCGGTGGACCATGGCAAGGAAGCGAGAATCAGCGAGTATATTTTCGATAACGATGCGGTGAGCAATGGCTCGGAAGGCAAGCGCTACATCCGCTTCATTACTGATACGCTGAAACCCTTTGTAGATGCCAACTTCCGCACATTGAAAGAGCGGGAATTCACGGGAATTGGCGGCAGTTCGCTGGGCGGCCTCATTAGCATTTACAGCGGCTTCCTGTACCCGGAAGTTTACAGCAAGCTGATGATCTTCTCGCCGTCATTATGGGTGGAGCCGCGCAACAATTTCCCGATGGTTGGCTTCCGCAAGCCGTTTGATTTAAAAATGTACATCTACGGTGGAGAAAAGGAAGGCAGCAGAATGGTGGCACGGATAAAGCGTTTCGTGAAAACGATGCACCAGTGGGAATACAAAAATTTCTTCAAACTGGATGTAAAGGTAAGCATCAATCCGCAGGGCAAGCACAACGAATTTTACTGGTCTCAGGAATTTCCTGCAGCGGTGGAATGGCTCTACTTTGATTCCTTGGAAGACCCGAAAAATTTGGCGGAAAGCGCAGCAACAGAGCACCAAAAATAAATAGTATGATAAAAATTTCAAATTCACAAAACACTGATTATCAGCAGATTATAAAGCTGTTCACCGAAAAAACCTGGCAAGAATTTCAGGCAGATTTCCCTAATTTATCGGAACAATTCTTCTCCGGAAAAAAGGGCGAAGAATTTATTGTCATTAATGAAAATGGGCAAAGCGTTTTTCTCTTAGGCTTTGGCGAAAGCATTCCGCACGATGCAGATTTGCAGAAATCGGCAAAAAAATTTTCCTGGCAAAACAGGAAGAAATTCACTGAAAAACCAACGGAAATTCAGGCGAAAAATTTTACCGAAGAAAACCTGAAATCCTTTGCCAGAGGGCTTTTCCTGGGAACCTATCATTATCCATTTGAGAGAAGCCATCCATTCTGGAAGGAAGGTTTTTCATTAAATCTGAAAAATTTTTCCGACGAAAAAATTGCTGAAATATCCACGGAAATCAATGCAATTTGCGAAGGCCAGTTTGCAGCGATGGATTGGCTAAACAAGCCTGCGAATTTTAAAAAGGTGCCGCAAATTTCCGAATTCATTAAAAATATTTCAGAAAAATACGGCATAAAATACACGGCCTACAATTCCGAAACCTGCGCAGCCAGAGGCCTTGGTGCATTTTTGGCGGTCAATCAGGGAAGCAAGGAAGAGGGCGCCTTCACGATTCTGGAATATCAGGGCGAATATCCAGAAAAAACCGTGGGACTTGTGGGAAAATGCGTGCTTTTCGATACCGGCGGAATCTCGCTGAAAAACCCGGAAAATATGCACTATATGAAAAGTGATTTGGGCGGCGCCACCGCAGTTCTCGGCACCTTGATCGCTGCCGCAGAAATGAAACTCCCGGTGAAAATCATCGCCATCCTTCCAATCACCGACAATGCAATTTCGGAAAACGCCTACCTTCCATCAGATGTCGTGGCGGCGTACAACGGCAAAACGATAGAGGTGCTGAACACCGATGCCGAAGGCAGAATGACGCTGGCTGACGGACTGGCTTACCTAACCAAAAACTATGAAACGGACTGCATCATCGATGTGGCGACTTTGACGGGAAGCACCGTGAGAATGTTCGGCGAAACCTGCGCCGCAATAATGGGCAACGATGATGATTTGATAAAAAGCCTGATGCAAAGCGGCGAAGAAACCGGGCAAAGGCTTTGGCAGCTACCGCTTTGGGAAATTTGGGACGAGGAAATAAAATCTGATGTGGCAGACCTTCGGAACATCTCGATGAAACCAATTGGCGATGCCATAGTTGCCGGGAAATTCCTGCAGCATTTCGTGGAAAATGGCGCTAAGTGGGCACATCTCGATATTGCAGGGATGGCCTTTGGCAAAGTGGACTACGCCAAAGAAAAAGCGGCTACAGGCTACGGCGTGCAGCTTCTGTTAAATTTTCTTAAAAAACCTTAAAAAATATTTTTCTATCTGATTTTAATTTCTTAACATTGACGGATATTTCGGCTTTCTCATAGAATGAAAGTTTTTGTTTAATGAAAATTAATTTAAAACTTTATTCCTTGCTGAAATTCTAACAGAAAATTAAAATCAGTGCAATGGAAACAAAAACCATCGTTTGTTTGGCCTGTTCCTTCAAAGGCAGTGATTTCATCACCGAATTCGCCAAAAATGGCGACAGGATTTTGCTCATCACTTCCGCACATTTGCGCGAAAAGCCTTGGCCTTGGCACGCCATCGCAGATGTGTTTTATATGGAGGAAACCGAGCCGTGGAAGTGGAATCTACAGCATTTGGTGGAAGGTTTTGCGCATTTGCTTCGGCGGGAAAAGGTGGAAGCCATCATTGCGCTGGATGATTATGATGTGGAAAAAGCCGCGAAACTTCGGGAAGTTTTCCGCATTTCTGGGATGGGACAGAGCACGCACCGGAACTTCCGCGATAAACTGGCAATGCGGATGAAGGCGCTGGACGAAGGCATACCTGTGCCGGAATTTACCGCCGTTTTCAACGATGATGCGGTGAATGATTTTGCCGAGAAAATCCCTGCACCCTGGGTTCTGAAACCACGCTCAGAAGCTTCTGCGATGGGCATCCGGAAAATCCATTCCAAAGAGGAACTTTGGCAGGCAATCAACGAGCTGGGCAACCAGAGGCACCTCTTCCTGCTGGAAGCCTTCAAACCGGGCGATGTTTTCCACACGGATTCTCTGGTTTACAAAAACCGCGTGGCTTTCCTGTGCGCTTCGCAGTACGGCGAGCCACCGATGCAGGTTTCGCACAACGGCGGAATCTTCCAGACGAGGACTTTAGACAAAAAAACCGATGAATACAAGGCGCTGGAAAAACTTAACGCCAAAGTTCTAAAAGCCTTCGGGCTGAAGCACGGCGCCGCACACACGGAATTCATCCGAAATAAAGAAAACGGCGAGTGGTATTTCTTGGAAACTTCGTCCAGAGTTGGCGGCGCACACATTGCCGATATGGTGGAAGCGGCTACGGAAGTGAACATCTGGGCAGAATGGGCGCGAATTGAACAAGCCGTGCTGCACGGCGAAAGGTACAAACTGAAAAAGCCAAAGCCAAAACCGGCAGGGCTTACCGTGGCGCTTTCATCGCAGCAGAAGCAGGATTATTCCCGGTTTTCCCAGGATAATATTTTGAAAACCATTGAGCTGGATTATCATTTTGTCATCGTTCATCAGGCGGCAAATGATGAAGATTTGGCAAAATCAATGGATGATGCCGCGGCGAAAATTTCGCAATCCACACTTAGCGTGATGCCGGCGAAAACCGGCGGAAGAACCTAACCCTAAAAATCAGGTATGCCAAAAATAGAATTTACAGATTATTACTCTCACAAGCTTGGGCTAAATGTTCAGGTGGAAATTACAGGCCACTATGGTTTCCCAGTCCTGATGTTCCCAACTTCCCAAGGTTCGTTTTTGCAGAATAGGGATTTCGGGCTGAACGGAAGCCTGCATCACTGGACGGAAAACGGACGGCTGAAACTCTTCAATGTGCAAACCATTGACAAACTGAGCTTTTACGACCGCACAATTCCTGCCTGGAAGAAAATCCGGAACCACGAGCTTTGGATACAGTTTCTCGCGCAAGAATATGTGCCCTACCTGATGCATACGCACGGCGTTTCGCGCATTGCAGTTGCCGGCGCAAGTTTCGGCGGGTATCACGCCGCAGATTTTGCCTTTCGTTTTCCAGGGATGGTTTCGCACCTGTTCTGCCTTTCCGGCGCGTTCAACATTCGAAGCTTTATGGATGGCTATGATGATGCGCTGGTTTATATGAACTGCCCCAATGAATTCGTGAAAAACGATGAAGCTTGGAAATACAAGCATATGCACATCGTGCTTTCCACGTCAGACTGGGACATCTGCCTGGAACCAACGAGGGAAATGGCAGGAATCCTCCGCAGCAAAGGCATCAACCATTGGTATGACGAGAAAAAATGGATAAGGCACGACTGGCCTCTTTGGCGACTGGCTTTGCCGGAATATGTGGCGGCGCTTTTTTAACAAATTAACAAAAAACAAATGATATGAAAAAAATCGGCATCCTTTTCGGAATGGAAGACACCTTTCCGTGGGCATTTATCGACAAAGTAAACGAGCTGGGCAACGGTGAATTTGTGGCTGAGCCTGTGATGATACACCGCGTGGAACAGGGTGCTGCAACGGATTACGCCGTAATTATCGACAGGATTTCTCAGGATGTGCCCTTCTACCGTGCCTACCTGAAAAACGCAGCAATGAACGGCACCTGCATCATCAACAATCCTTTCTGGTGGTCTGCAGATGAGAAGTTTTTCAACAATGCCCTGATGACCAAAATCGGGATTCCATTGCCGAAAACCGTAATCCTGCCAACCTATGAAAGGCCGGCGAACACGAAGGAAACCTCGTTCCGCAATATGTACTTCCCGCACGATTGGGATTACATCTTCGATTATGTGGGCTTCCCGGCATTTATGAAGCCGCACGATGGCGGTGGCTGGCGTGATGTGTACAAAGTGCATAATGCGGATGAGCTTTTCGATGCGCACTCGAAATCTCATACTTTGGTGATGATGCTTCAGGAAAATATTGAATTTGAAGATTATTACCGCGTGTACTGCCTCGGCAGAAAATATGTGCACATAATGCCGTACGAGCCGAGAAACCCGCACCATCTCAGGTACGCCACCACGCACAAAACCGAGGGCGAAGCAAGGAAGAAACTGCTGAAAACCATCGAGGATTATACCCTGAAAATCAACAAGGCATTGGGATACGATTTCAACACGGTGGAATTTGCGGTAAGGGACGGTATACCGTACGCCATCGATTTCTGCAACCCTGCACCAGATGCAGATCGGAATTCCGTGGGCGAAGAAAATTTCCAGTGGGTTGTAGAGCACGCCGCAAAGCTTGCCATCGAAAAGGCGAGAGAATTTGAGCCAGGGAAAATAAAAATCGACTGGGGAGAATTCGTTCGGGATTCGATGAGTGAGAAAGATGAGGACAAGGTTAAGGTTGAGGTTGATGTTAAGGCTAAGAAAAAGTAGGTGAAATTTTTATCCTTTAAAATTCCTTAACTTACTGATTATCATTATTTTATCTAATCCCAAAAACATTGTGCGATGAGCAAATTTACCATCGGTATCGAAGAAGAATACCAAATCATCGACAAAGAAACCCGTGATTTGGTATCGCATGTTTCAAAGATTTTGGACAGCGGAAGCTGCGTCATCAAGGAAAACCTAAAAAACGAGATGCACGAATCCGTAATAGAGATGGAAACCTGCATCTGCAAAGACATTTCGCAAGCAAGGCAGGAACTGACCGACCTGCGTACAAAGCTTGTGCACACAGCGCACGAGCAAGGCCTGAGAGTTTCCGGCGGAGGGACGCATCCGTTTTCGCACTGGCGTGAAATCAACATTACGGCTGGTGAGCGCTACACGAAAATCGTGAGCGACCTTGGCGATGTAGCACGCTCTAACCTGATTTTCGGGCTGCATGTCCACATCGGATTGCCAAACCCAAAGGATGGCATTAAAATCCAAAATGAAATACGCACATTTCTGCCGCTGATCTACGCACTTTCCACCAACTCACCGTTTTGGATTGGGCGGAAAACCGGCTTCAAATCTTACCGCCACCACATCTTCACCAAATTCCCAAGAACTGGAATTCCGGAATATTTCGACACCAACGAAGATTACCTGGAATACATAGACCTGCTGGTAAAGGCCGGCACGATAGACAACGCGAAGAAAATCTGGTGGGACCTCAGGGTGCACCCCTTCTACCCTACCATAGAATTCCGCATCTGCGATATGCCACTGAAAATAGAGGAAACGGTGTGCATAGCCGCAATAATGCAGGCACTGGTTGCCAAAACCTGCCAGCTTCACGCCGAAGGAAAATCCCTTCCGATAATCCGCAAGATGAACATCACCGAAAATAAATGGCGGGCTGCAAAAATGGGCGCCGAAGCAGAATTCATTAACTTTGAAACCAAGGAAATCTACCCGCTAGAAAAGCACCTGGAAGAATTGCTGAGACTGATAGACGATCAGCTGGATGAGCTGGGAAGCCGGGAAGCCGTGGAATATGTGTGGGAAATAATGAAGAACGGCACCGGTGCAGACAGGCAGCTGAAAATCTACGAAGAAACCGGCGACCTTGCCAAGGTGGTAGATTATATGATTGCGGAAACGGAATACGGCATTACGCACACGAACACTTACGATTTTGCAGAATGAAAGAAATCAGAATCGCTGTACTCGATATGAACAACGGGAAGGAAAACCAGGGCTTCCCAAACATCTTAGAAATATGTGAAAATTTCCGGAACAATGCTGGCAGCGTAAGCATAGAGACCTTCGATGTAAGGCAGAAGGACGAGATACCGAAGGTTGAAGATTACGACATCTTCATCTCTTCCGGCGGACCGGGAACACCAGAAAGAGAAGGCCACAGCTGGGAACAGAAGTGGACGGATTTTCTGGACGGCGTCTGGAATTTTAACAAAAAAAACTGCGACAAGAAATACCTCTTCCTGATATGCCATTCGTTTCAGCTGGCGGCCATCCATTGGAAGCTGGGCACGGTAAACCGCCGGAAATCCTACTCCTTCGGCGTGATGCCCATCCACAAAACGGAGGCCGGCGAAAAGGAATTCCTTTTCCACAAGCTGAACGAGCCGTTCTATGGCGTGGATTCCAGGCAGTACCAATTCATCCAACCAGATCATGAAAGGCTTGAAAAACTCGGGATGAAAATAGTGGCGATAGAAAAGGAGAGGCCGCATATTGAGCTGGAAAGAGCAGTGATGGCGATACGCTATTCGCCGGAAATATTCGGGACGCAGTTTCATCCGGAGGCCAATCCTGATGGGATGCTGCGCAATCTGGAAGAAGAGAAAAACCGCGATGCGATGATACGGGATTATGGCGAACAGAAGTACATCGATACAATAAAGCAGCTGGCTGACGAAGATAAAATTTCGCTGACGAGGAGCCAAATACTGCCGGCATTTTTGTGGATGGCAGCGCACCAGATGAGAATTTACGATTTAATTTGCACCGATGATTAAAGAATACAGAGCGCGCTTCAACTCGGAATATTCGCCGCAAAAGTTTCAGGAAATGATGGGCATCATCCAGGAAAATGCCGGTTTTTCGCCGGAATTTAAAATTTCAGAAACGCCTGTTTTCCTGCCGAAAGAATTTTTCGGGAAAATTACTGAGGCTTGCGAAAGCATCATCGCACAAATCCGTGAAATTCCGGAAAGCGAACTGCAGAAGGCCATCCCGGAAAATTGCAGAGTACCGAACGATGGCACGCAGCCGCATTTTATCGCCATAGATTTTGGGATTTGCAAAAACGAAGGCGGCGAATTGGTACCGCAACTTATTGAGCTTCAGGCTTTTCCGTCGCTTTTCGGTTATCAGTATTTTTACCGTTTGGCGATGAATGAGGTGTATCCCTTCACCAATGATTTCCACAAATTTTGGACGCCGGAAGAATACCGCGAGGTTTTGCGGGAACTCATCATAGGCGATGAAAATCCTGAAAATGTGGTGCTGCTGGAAATTTTCCCGGAAAAGCAGAAAACGAGGATAGACTTCGTTTTCACGGAAAAAATCCTGGGCATAAAAACCGTGTGCCTTACCAGGGTGAAAAAACGCGGCAAGGAAATTTTCTATGAAAACGAGCGCGGAGAACTCGTGAAAATCAAGCGGATCTATAACCGCATAATTTTCGATGAACTACTGAAAATCAATGACTTAGAAACGGAATTCAATTTCTGCGACGATGTGGATGCAGAGTGGATTACGCACCCTAATTGGTTTTTCAAGATTTCGAAATTCATCCTGCCAAAACTGCGGCACCAGTACATCCCGCAAAGTTTCTATCTTTCGGATTTCCCTGAAAATGAAGAACTTAGCCACTTCGTTCTGAAGCCACTGTTTTCTTTTGCAGGGCAAGGCGTAAACCTTCACCCTACGAAAAACGACCTTGAAAAAATCAGTGACAGGGCCAGCTGGATAATGCAGCGGAAGGTGCAGTTTGAGCCGGTTTTCGAAGATGTGAACGGAGAATTTTCCAAGGCGGAAATCCGGATGCTCTACATCTGGAAGGATGGCGAAGAGCCAACTTTTATGACGAATCTTGTGCGGATGACCAAGTCGGAATTTGCAAATGTGGATTTCAACCGCAAACCGGAAATCTGGACGGGCAGCTCCATCGCATTCTTCCCGAAAGATTAAATTTGCAGGAAAAACCGCGCTTGAATTACCAGTCGGAATTTCGTAAATTTCTCACAAGCCAATATTTGTACAGTGGCGTACGCATTGCCTTTGCAGTGCTGCTTCCCGCCATTTTTTTGTATCAGGTAGGCCTGCTGAAAGCGTGGTTCCTCTTCCCTTTGGCCACAAGTTTCGTAGCCAATGTGGATCAGCCCGGGCCGTTCATCCGCCGCAGAAATATGCTGATAATGGCTATTTTCTGCTTCGCCATCGTAGCCTCCATCACTACGGTTTTCCGGCCGTATCCCATTCTGGTAACGCTGGAAATCATCGTATTCGGCCTATTCTTCGGCATTTTGGGAATTTACGGCAACCGTTTTTCTGCAGTTGGCGGAATGTCCCTGGTTGTGATGAGCATCTTTATCGATGGGCATTTCCTCACAGATCCGGTCAGCAAAAACCTCATCATCTTCTTTCTTGGCGGCATCTGGTTTCTCATCATTTTTTTGATTTTGATGAGGGTTCAGCCGTACAAACTCATTTATCAGATGATTGGGGAAAATTACACGGAACTTGCTGATTATCTGAGACTTAAGGCTCAATTCTACCGAAAAAATGCCGACATAAAAAAATTGACGGATGAGACGATCCAGCGAAGCATCAGGATAAAAAATCATCAGGAAGATACGCGCGAAACCGTGTATAAAACGCGGCAAATCGTGCGGGAAGCTACCACCACCAGCCGCCAACTGATGATGCTTTTCCTAAATTCCATTGACCTGCACGAGAAACTCATCACCTCAGAAAACGATTACCGGCAAATTCACGAATATTTCGGCAATAAACCCATTCTGAACCAGATTCATTCATTTCTGCTGATGCTTGCCGATGAAATCAGCAATATTGGGCTGGCTTTGCAGAGCGGAAGCAAGGCGCACCGCCGCACAAACCTGGATGACGAACTGCAGCTGCTGTACGAAGAATATTTCGAAATCCGAAGCCAGGAGATGAATTCTGAAAACCTGGAAAACTTTATGGTTCTTCGCCAAATCTTGCAGAGAATCAATGAGTTAACAGAATCGGTAAACAATATTTACACGATTTACACCCAGGATTTGTCTTCAGCAAAAACGCTTTCCACAGGCCTGGATTATGAGAAATTTTTACCACAGCAGGAAAAGCTGAACACGAAAGTTTTACGGACTAATATCTCGCTGAAATCCAAGAACTTCCGCCACGCTGTAAGGCTCACCACCGCACTTTTGATTGCGTACTTCATTTCGCGGCTCAGCTTTTTTCCGCTTGGCCACGCCTACTGGATTATGATTACGGTGATTGCCATTATGCGTCCAAACTTTGCCACCACGAAACAGCGGAATTTCAAGCGGCTTTTCGGCACGGTGCTTGGTGCGCTGGCAGCCTACATTTTTCTGATGATGCCTTTCGGCACGGAAGTTCGGCTCGGCATCTTATTTTTCGCGATGATCCTCTGCTACACGCTTTTGCGCACGAGATACGATTGGGCGGTGTTTTTTATGACGGTGTATGTCTTTATGTCGTTCGATTTTCTCAACCCTGGAAATGTGAATGCCATTTTCTCCGACAGAATTTTCGATACAGCAATTGGCGCAGCCATTGCAGCGGCGGTTTCGTACTTCGTTCTGCCGATTTGGGAAGCCGGGCGAAGCACGGATTTGATGCTGAGCGCCGCGAAAAGCAACCGTGATTATTTCCAAATCGTAATTGGCAGATTTCTCGGGAACAAGCCTGCAGAACAAGATTTCCGGATGAAGCGGAAAAATGCGGTGATAGATTTGGCAAACCTATCGGACAGTTTTCGCGGGATGATTTCCGAGCCGAAAAATCGGCAGGAAAAAATGGAAACGCTGCACCAGTTTGTAACCACGGCACACCTTCTCACGGCTTACATCGCTTCGCTTTCGCAGTATGAAAATCCGGAAGATTATCACGAAATTGATGCGGAAGCCTGGAACAGAAAAATTTCAGCGGAACTGAACCGGACAATCCAACTCATTGAAAATCAAGGTTTTGAGGATGAACATATTCCAACTTCTGAGCCAGCGGATGAAGTTGAAATGCTGCTGAAAAAGCGCAAAACGGAAATTGCAAAGAACGATATTGATGACCATAGGAACATCCACCGCACCACGAAACTTACACGGCTGAAACACATCCGTGAAGTGCTAACGCTGATATATAACACAGCGAAAGAACAACGGAAAGTACTGCTAACTTACTATGAATCAAAAGGTTAGGCTTAAAACCACATTATCAAAAACCCAAACCTTGGCGGAATATTCATCGGAAAAATCTGCATCGTGTACACGGCAAGAAATCTGCATATCATCCGAAAAAGCAAACGGCCGAACTTCGTAGTGCTTCTTCAAAGACCAATGTTTGGAGTGGTGCATTTTGTACAGGCTTTCCTTCACAGACCAAACCACGGTAAGGTATTCAACTGATTGATCTTCAGGGATAAACTGCCGTTCTTCCCGCTGAACAAACTTATCCTTCACCCTGATGATTTTTGGTTTAAAGCTTTCCAAATCTATCCCGATTTTCCGCTCAGAAATAGCCAAAGCAGCAAACGGAAAAGAATGGCTGATGGAAATCTGAAACTTTCCGCTTTGAAGAAAGGGCTCATCATTTTGATAAAAAATTTTTTCTCCGGGCAGAAAATTTTGCAGAAGCTGGCGCACCATCAGCACTTCGGAAAGTTTTTTTTCCTTATAATTTTCAAAGCGGTAAAAATTTTCCGGCTCGATTAAATCAGGCGGCAATGTATCATTCTCATCAAACTTCCATACAAAAATTCTGGAATGATGGTGCGAAAACTCTCTGAAAAATGCCATTTTTTATTAGCGGAAATAAGTTGTAAATTTGCAAAAATCTGTGGAAATGCAAACGGTTTACCACATCAATATCGATAAAAAGGACGAAACTTTTCTGGAAGAATTCCTGAACAGGATGAACATCCGCTTCAGCAAAAATGGTAACGAAACCGTGGTTGCAGAAGATTCGGTGGAGTATTCCAAGGAATTTGCTGAGAAAATTCTTCAGGGCGAAAAAGAAATTCGTGAAGGAAAAGGCGTGAAAATGACGCTGGATGAATTAAAGGAATTTCTGGAATTATGAGTTTTCATATTGAATTCTCACAAGAAGCTCTTGATGAGCTGAAATTCTATAAAGATTCGGGCAATAAAAAACTTTACAAAAAAATTTTTGATTTAATATCAAGCATTTCCGAAACGCCTTTCTCCGGAATAGGAAAACCCGAGCCCTTGAAAAATAATCTGTCAGGATTTGGGTCGAGAAGAATTAATAAGGAATACCGGCTTGTTTACAAAATAAAAAACGATACGATTGAAATTTTATCAATAAAAGGACATTATACAAACTAAAATGGAAACACTTACGCAATACATCCCTTACAAAGTGAAGGATATTTCGCTGGCAGAATGGGGCCGGAAGGAAATCGAACTAGCAGAAGCGGAAATGCCAGGGCTAATGGCCATCCGTGAAGAATACGGGCCACAGCAGCCGCTGAAAGGCGCCAGAATCGCAGGCTGCCTGCATATGACCATCCAAACCGCCGTGCTCATCGAAACGCTGGTGGCTCTGGGTGCGGAAGTTACCTGGTCATCCTGCAACATTTTTTCCACGCAGGATCACGCTGCGGCAGCCATCGCAGCGGCAGGAATCCCAGTGTATGCCTGGAAAGGTATGACGGAAGAAGAATTCGACTGGTGCATAGAGCAGACGCTTTTTTTCGGCGAAGAGCGCAAGCCGCTAAATATGATCTTGGATGACGGCGGAGATTTGACGAATATGGTTTTCGACCGATATCCTGAACTGGCAAAGGAAATCCGCGGGCTTTCCGAAGAGACGACAACAGGTGTGCACAGGCTTTACGAAAGGATGCTGAACGGAACGCTGCTTGTGCCAGCGATTAATGTAAACGATTCGGTAACGAAATCGAAATTCGACAACAAATACGGTTGCCGCGAATCTGCAGTGGATGCAATCCGCCGTGCTACCGATGTGATGCTCGCCGGAAAACGCGTGGTAGTTTGCGGCTACGGTGATGTGGGCAAAGGAACGGCAGCATCTTTCCGTGGTGCAGGCTCAATAGTAACTGTTACTGAAATCGACCCAATCTGTGCCTTGCAGGCTGCAATGGAAGGTTACGAAGTGAAACGCCTGGAAACCGTGGTGGATAATGCGGATATCGTAATTACAACCACTGGAAATTTCAACATCGTTCGTGGTGAGCATTTCCAAAGAATGAAGGATAAAACGATTGTGTGCAACATCGGGCACTTTGATAATGAAATCGATATGAAGTGGCTGAATGACAACTACGGCCACACAAAAACCGAAGTAAAACCGCAGGTTGACATCTACAATGTGGAAGGCAACGACATCATCATCCTGGCTGAAGGCCGCCTTGTGAATTTGGGCTGTGCAACAGGGCACCCAAGTTTTGTGATGAGTAATTCCTTCTCGAACCAAACTCTGGCGCAGATTGAACTTTGGACAAATTCCGAAGCCTACGAAAACAAGGTGTATGTGCTGCCGAAAAAACTGGATGAAAAAGTGGCGATGCTGCACCTGAACAAAATAGGTGTGGAGCTGGAAACGCTTTCACCGGAACAGGCAAAATACATTGGCGTGGAAGTGGAAGGGCCTTTCAAACCTGAGTATTATAGGTATTAACCAAGCCTTAATTTGAACGAAAACAAATAAGTTGCCGCCTGAAAAAGCCGGCAACTTTTATTTTAAATTTGTTGAAAACCAAAGCCTTATGGAAAATTCAATCCGCGAAACGAATATTGACCGTATCAGAAAAGGCCAAGATTTACGATAGAAACCAGCATTGCGCCGAAAGATTACGAACAAATCCTGAAGGAACACCTGAGAACGGAATTTTCGGGCCAAGCGCTGCAGTGTGGACTTTCTTTATGTTTCTGTATTTCGCATTTGCCGTGCTTTGGATGGTGTTCATCACGCTTTGGTTCGTAGGCAAGCAAATCAAATCCAATGAGTATGAATGGGCTTTGCCGGCATCTTTCGGAACGCTGCTGCTGATTTTAGGCGTTTATCTTGCCGCAAGGTACGGACAGAAAAAAGCAAAACCGCAGATGGACTTGCTCCGCGGTTTTGCATTAAAATCGGTGGAAAAAATCTGATTACTTTGCAGGCATCTTACCTTCAATTTCGCTTTCTGGCGTGGTTTTGATAACGGTTGCCCTATTCTCCTGCTCCTTCAGAATTTCCGCTTTGTACGGCTGAATCTGCGCCGCTAAATCCTGCTCAGAAATATTCGTAATCTTCGGATTTTTCGCCAGCTGCTTCCAGATTTTCGGGCCGTCCCAATTGTAATCGCCGTAAACCAAAACCGGTGTACCCTTTGCAATCGGCGTATTGCCATCCTTATCCAAAATCCATTGTTCCGCGAAATCGTACATCCAAACAGCATCATTATGCAGCAACCTTAAGCACGAATGCGATGCAGGATAGCCCGGCAAATCGTATTCGTGCCAGCCGATGCCTTCCTCATTCTCAATATTAAAATTGTATGGCAGCATCCACTCATCCTTCACCGTGGATTGGTGCAGCTCCTTTTTCCAGTTGGTAAAATGCAGCCCTGCAGTCGTCGGCTTATCTTTCCTGCCCAAACTTGTAGGCCCCCATTTTTTCAAATCGCCCTTTTCGTAAACGGCGAAAGCCTGCACAGGATAAGAGAAAACCACGAATTTCGGAACATCCCGAAGAATTTCCATTTTAAACGGAAACGGTGAATATGCGCGGAAATCCTGCTCGAATTTATTGGGCACCACCAAAGTATCAGCATTGGAAATGTGCTTTTTATCCAACCTATTGATTGCCAGTATGTTATATTGCTGAAGCGTATCAAATTGCGCCTGGAAAGCCTTCATAGCAGAATCCTTTTTCCCATCAGGAAAAACGAAAATTGAATACTGCATTCCCTCCCTCGCTTTTTCCAAACTGCTGAAATCTTCGCCTTTTTCAATATTTTCAGTCTGAGATTTTCCATCGGAATTTACGCCATCCTTCTTACACTGAACCGTACTGAAAACTGCGGCTGCCATTAGAGCAACCGCCAAAACATTCCTCCTTAAAATCATTATGAAATTTTTCGGATTAATGGCAAGAATGATACCAAAAAAGGCTTTGTGAAAGGCTTATGCGAAAATTTATTCCCACTCAATTGTTGCAGGTGGCTTGCTCGAAATATCGTACGCCACACGGTTGATGCCCTTCACTTCGTTGATAATTCTGCCGGAAACTTTCTCGAGAAATTCATAAGGCAGATGGCTCCAGGTTGCCGTCATAAAGTCAATCGTGTTGGCAGCGCGAAGAACGGCGGTGTATTCGTAAGTGCGTTCATCGCCCATCACACCTACAGATTTCACGGGAAGCAGCACCACGAAAGCCTGCGAAACTTTTTCATAAAGTTCGTCGTGGTAAAGTTCTTCGATGAAAATATCGTCCGCCTCCTGAAGAATGCGCACCTTTTCGGCATCCACCTCGCCCAAAATCCTGATGCCTAAACCAGGGCCAGGAAACGGATGGCGGTAAACCAGGTGATGTGGAATGCCGAGCTCCTCCCCCACTTTTCGCACCTCATCCTTGAAGAGTTCGCGCAAAGGCTCCAGCAACTGAAGATTCATTTCCTCCGGTAAACCACCGACATTGTGATGAGATTTTATGACAGCAGAAGGCCCTTTAACAGATTGAGATTCAATGACATCTGGGTAAATTGTTCCCTGCGCTAAAAATTTGGCATCGCTGAATTTTTTGGCTTCCTCATCAAAAACGGCAACAAATTCCCGCCCTATGATTTTGCGTTTTTCTTCCGGCTCAGAAACTCCTTTTAATTTTCCTAAAAATCTTTCCTTAGCATCCACCAAATCGATATTCATATCGAAATGGCTGCCGTAATTTTCCATCACTTTCTTCGCCTCGTCTTTCCGCAAAAGCCCAGTATCAACGAAGATGCACTGCAGCTGATTTCCGATGGCGCGGTGGATGAGCACCGCAGCAACCGAAGAATCCACTCCGCCGGAAAGCCCGAGAATTACCTTGTTCTCTCCAACTTTCTCACGGATTTCCTCGATGGTTTTTTCGATGTAATTCGTTAATTGCCAATTCCTTTCCGCATCGCAAACGCCGAAGACAAAATTGGCAAGTATCTTATCACCAAACTCTGTGTGCGTAACTTCCGGATGAAACTGTATGGCGTAAATTTTCTTTGCCTCGTTGGAAATCGCGGCAATCACGCCGGATTTTGCATTCACTTCAAAACCTTCCGGCACGCTTTCCACCTCGTCAAAATGGCTCATCCAAACGGTAGGATTTTCCGGCAATCCTTCAAAAATTCTGCAGTATTTTTCGATGATCAAAGTTGAGCGGCCGTATTCCCCCTTCTCACCTTTTGCCACTTTTCCGCCGAGCAAATGGGCGGTCAGCTGCATTCCGTAGCAAATGCCAAGCACGGGAATTCCTGCTTCGAAAATTTCTTTTTCAATTAAATGGGCTTCCGCAGAATTCACCGAACTCGGTCCGCCGGAAAGTATGATGCCGGCAGGTTTTTTGGCAAGGATTTCAGGAAGCGGCGTACTGAACGGCAAGATTTCCGCATACACCTGCATTTCGCGTATCCTCCTGCCAATCAATTGGTTATACTGCGAGCCAAAATCCAGAATGATAATTCCGCCGGTCATTTTCGATATTTTTTTATAAATTTTTGATGGGTTAAAATTTAGCTATATCCTCACGGTAAAATGCATAATCAAAATGCACCGGCAGCGCATCAGCATAGACTTTCTTTCTTGCCTCATCAAAGTTTTCAGCGGTGGCTACCAAGTTGAGCACGCGGCCGCCGGTAGTATACTGACGCCCAAGCACAGACTCTGCCCCTGCGAAAAGAACCTGGCTGTGCTGCACTTTCTCCAGTCCGGTGATTTCAAAACCCGTCTCGATGGTTTGCGGATATCCTCCGGAGCACATTACCAGGCACACAGCTTTCTCATTTGAAAACCTTAGCCCAGGATCTTTACCAGCGAGGCAATCCTCTATTACATCCAGCAGATTGTTCTCCATCAGCGCCAGTAGCACCTGGGTTTCCGGATCGCCAAGGCGCATATTGTATTCCAACAAATGGCAGCCACTTGCTGTAACCATCAAACCAAAAAATATAAAACCCTGAAAATCAAGACGCTCGGACTTTAGCCCTTTCAATGTTGGCTCGAGGATATTTTTTTCAAAATCAATATAATGATCTCTCGTGAATTCAGGACTTGGCGCTGCAGTGCCCATTCCGCCTGTGTTTGGGCCTGTATTTCCTGTTCCTACTTTTTTGTAATCTTTCACGGGTATGCACGGGAAGAGCTGTTCGCCGTTTGAAAATGCTATCACTGATGCCTCAAACCCTGCCAAATAATCTTCAATAATCACCTGAATGCCGGAATCTCCGTGAATTTTCCGTATCATAAAATCGTGAAGCGTGGCTTCCGCTTCATTATGGTTTTGGCAAATTACCACACCTTTTCCGCCCGCCAGCCCGCTCGCCTTAATAACCAGGGGGTAATTTTTCGTAGCGACATAGCGTTCGGCGTTCTCGTAGGAATCAAAGACTACTGCCTGAGCAGTCTTTACATCGTAGGTCTGCATAAATTTTTTGGAAAAGGCCTTGCTGCCCTCCAGCCTCGCCGCGCGTGCCTTCGCTCCGAAAATTTTCAGCCCGTGCTCGCGGAAGTCATCAACAATCCCCGCCACCAAAGGCGCTTCTGGACCTACGATGGTGAGGTCAATCTGCTCCTTTAATGCGAAATCGCGCAGCTCCTTAATGGAATTATAGGGCAGATTCGTCCCCAGCTGCTCCGTGGTGGCATTGCCTTTCGCAAAAAAAAGTTTTGCCTGTGTATTGTCTTTTTTAATTTTAGTACCAATGGCAGATTCCCTGCCCCCTTCACCTACGATTAAAATTTTCATTAATGAAATTTTTTTTGATAAACGCAAAAATAAGTTTTCTGGAGTAATTTAATGTAAAAAATGCCTCATTCCCGTGAACATCATTGGGATGCCGTGCTCATTTGCCGCATCTATGGACTCCTGATCTTTCACGCTTCCGCCAGGCTGAATGATGGCCTTGATGCCGTTTTCTGCGCAGAAATCCACCACATCCCGGAACGGAAAAAACGCATCGGAAGCCAGGACTAAATCGCCGCTAAATTTTTCCTTCGCCCTTTCCACAGCTTGCTGAGCCGCCCAAATCCTATTCACCTGTCCGCCGCCAATTCCCAAAGCCTGCTTGCCGTTGGAAACCACTATCGCATTGGATTTCACATACTTAACAACTCTTTGCGCAAAAATCAGCGCAGCCTTCTGTTCATCATTCGGCGAAGATTCCGTTACGGTTTTTAGGTCGTCAGAAAACGCATTATCGCAATCCTGCACCAGCATTCCGCCATCAATTTTCACCCAGGTTTGCCGGTCAGAAACCGGATTTTTTATTTTAATGATGCGCAGATTTTTCTTCTGTTTTAAAATTTCGAGAGCATCTGCATCAAAATCCGTAGCCATCACGATTTCCAGAAAAGTTTTGTTGAGTTCCGTCGCAGTTTCTGCATCCACTTTAAAATTCATCCCGATAATTCCGCCGAAAATCGAAACCGGATCACAATCAAAAGTTTTGCGGTAAGTTTCTGCTGCTGAATTTCCAACCGCAACACCGCACGGCGTGGAATGCTTCACAGCGCAGCAAGCCATTTCATTTTTAAATTCATTCACAACCTTCCAGCACAAATCCATATCGCGTAAATTATTGAAAGACAGTTCTTTACCTCCCAAAATTTCAAAATCTTTCATTGCGCCGCTCTCAAAGGTTGAGACATAATAAGCCGCCTTCTGATGCGGATTTTCGCCGTATCTTAAGTCAGAAACTTTTTGGTAAGATGCATTCAGATACGGGGGAAATTCTTCATCCAAAAGCATTTTGGAAATGGCCGCATCATAAGCGGAAGTCAGGTTGAAAACTTTACCCGCCAAATATTTTCTCGTGCTTAATTCCGTATTTCCATTTTCGGAAATTTCTTGCTGGATTTTTGCATAATCCTCAACATCTGTAATTACCGTGACAGATTCGAAATTTTTCGCCGCAGATCTCAGCATTGATGGTCCGCCAATATCAATAAACTCTACTTTTTCTTCCAGCGAAATTTCCTTGTTTACATTTTCAAAAAACGGATAAAGATTTACAACCACCAAATCAATCAGCCCGATATTGTGCTTTTCGACGGTGTTCATATGCTCTTCGTTCGAGCGAACGGCAAGCAATCCCCCGTGAACTTTCGGGTGCAGGGTTTTTACTCTTCCGTCCAGCATTTCCGGAAATTCGGTGACTTCTTCAATCTGCACAGGATTTAGCCCAGCATCTTTCAAATGCTTAAAAGTTCCCCCAGTTGAAATTAGCAGATAATCATTATTTTCCAAAAATTTTGCAAAATCCGCAAGTCTGGTTTTATCCGAAACAGAAATCAGTGCTCTTTTTTTCATGATTAATTTTTAACTTTTCAAAACCTCATTTATCGCCTTTGGGAATATTTCATACTCAATTTGATGCACTTTTTCAGCCAAGGTTTTTGGGGTTTCATTATCTTCGATTTTAACCGATTTCTGAAGGATTATCTCGCCCTCATCGATGCCTGCAGTCACGAAATGCACTGTGGCTCCGCTTTCCTTTTCACCGGCTTGCAGAACGGCATTGTGCACATTCATCCCCCACATTCCTTTTCCTCCGAATTTCGGTAATAGTGCCGGATGAATATTGATGATTTTCCGTTCAAATTGTTCGATTACCGATTTATCTAAAATTGAAAGAAAACCCGCTAAAATTATCAAATCCGTATTTTCTGGAATTTCATCTAGAAGTTTTTGGCTAAAATCTTTTCCGCGCGGAATTAGCTTCGATTTAATCTGATGATTTTCAGCGCGTTGCAAAGCGTAGCAATCTCTGTCAGCAATTACCATCGTCACTTTTGCATCGGGAATTTCGCCCGATTCGCAGCAATCGATAATCCGCTGCAAATTCGTGCCGCTGCCAGAAACCAAAACCACGAGATTCCTCATCAGAAATTCAGAATGATTTTTTCGGCGGAATTCTTCACAACTTCGCCGATTTCATAGGCATCATCTGTCAAGTCCAGAACTTTCTTGGAATGGCTTTCATCCAAAACCACCACCATTCCTACACCCATATTAAAGGTGCCGAACATTTCTTCACGCCTGATTCCGCCGCGTTTTTCTAGTTCCTGCATAATTTTCGGCACACGGATTTTTGCCGTATCGATTTTCGCGCATAGTCCGTCCGGAATGATTCTCGGCACATTCTCAATCAAACCGCCACCAGTAATGTGCGCTATGCCGTTGATTTTCGATTCATCCATTATCTGATGAATTGAGCGCCAGTACAATTTCGTTGGCTCAAGCAAAATCTCGTAAAGCGGCTTTCCATCGAACTCTTCGTGAAAATCCGTGAAAATTTTCCGCACTAATGAATAGCCATTGCTGTGAAATCCGGAACTTGGCAGCGCAATAATCCTGTCGCCTTCGCGAATTTTCGAGCCATCAATAATCTGCTCCTTTTCCACGATGCCCACGCAAAAGCCCGCCACATCGTAATCGCCGGGTTTGTACATCCCTGGCATTTCCGCAGTTTCACCGCCAATCAGCGCACATTGGTTGTCCTTGCACGCTTCCACGATGCCCATCACAATCTGCGCCGCTACATCAGCATCCAACTTTCCGCAGGCCAAATAATCCAGGAAAAAAAGCGGTTTTGCACCGTGACAAATAATATCGTTGGCACACATTGCAAAGCAGTCAATGCCGATGGTATCGAACTTCCCAGTGTCAATCGCAATTTTCAACTTTGTGCCTACGCCATCAGTTCCGGAAACCAAAACCGGATTTTTGTAGCCACTGATCTCGTAAAACGCACCGAAACTTCCAATGCCTTTCAGCACATTTTTATTGTGCGTTTCTTCCACCGCAGCCTTTATTTTTTCCACCGTTCTGTAGCCCTCCTCCTTATCTACGCCTGCAGATTTATAGGTATTATTCATTTTATCAAAATAATAATTTTCCGCAAATTTTCTGCTGATTTGTTAATTTTAATTTTAGCAAAACTCTGCCTAAAATGCGGATGGCTAATTTACGAAAAACTAAAGAATTTTCTGTAAATTTTTTGGCGATAAAAATTTCAGGGCTGAATTATAATGCTAAATTTGCGAAAATTAAAAAGCTTTATGGCAGCAGGATTTTTGGCATTGCTTGACGATATTGCAGCCCTGATGGACGATGTGGCGATAACTGCAAAAGTGGCAACCAAGCAAACCGCCGGAATTTTGGGCGATGATTTGGCGGTGAATGCCCAAAAAGCCACCGGGTTTCATTCTTCCAGGGAAGTACCGGTTTTGATGAAAATAATGAAGGGCAGTTTTGTTAACAAGCTGATAATCATACCGATAGCATTTGTGCTGCAGGTTTTGTATCCACCGGCAATCAATGTGATCCTGGTTTTGGGCGGGTTGTATCTGGCGTTTGAAGGCGTGGAGAAAATCATCGAATTCATCCATCTTAGAAATCAGAAGCGTCTCGGGAAAACAGTTCTGGAAATAGCCGAAGAACCGAATATTTCCGAAGACGAAAAAGTAAAATCCGCCGTGATGACGGATTTTATCCTCTCCATCGAAATTGTGATTATCGCTTGGGGAACTGTTCTGAAAGAGCCTTTGCTCACACAAATTATCACGGTGAGCATCGTCTCAATCATCGCAACCGTAGGCGTTTACGGAATCGTAGCGCTGATTGTGAGGATGGATGATGCCGGTTTCAAACTCATCCGCACATCCAAAAATTACAAATCTTTCCGTGCAAGAGTCGGCAAAACTTTAGTGCGCGCTTTACCATTGATTATCAAGGCTTTAGGCGTCATCGGAACCATCGCTTTAATTTTGGTGGCAGGCGGAATTTTCGAGCACAACCTTGATTTTCTTCACAACATTCTACCGAACTGGAATGCTTTGCCACGGCAATTTCTCTTCGGGATCGCTGCTGGAATTCTAATGCTTCCGATTGGATTCTTAGCAGAGAAAATTTTTGAGAAAAAGAAAGTTGCCGCGGAAAAACCTTAAAAATGCACCTGTTTAATTTCTTTACCGGTGTTCGGTTTTGGTTGCGGTATCATCAAAACGAGCACTGCAGCGATGATTAGGCAGATTCCGCCAAGACTCACATAATATATGGCGTGGTTTTGGAAAAGGAATTTTACGAGCGGTCCGCCAATTATCCCGTTTAGAATCTGCGGTAAAACGATGAAGAAATTGAAGATTCCCATATAAATTCCCATTTTATTTGCAGGAATCGCATCTATCAGCATTGCGTAAGGCATCGCCAAAATACTTGCCCAGGCGAAACCAAGCCCAAGCATTGACATCCAAAGATGCTCTCTGTCAAGGAAGTACATTGACAGCAAACCGAGTCCACCGAAAAGCAAAGCCAAGGCGTGCGTCCTGTTTTTCCCGATTTTATTGGCAATAGGTATCAGCAGAAATGCGAACGGAATTGCAAATAAATTATAATAACCGAAGAGTACGCCGGTTAAATTTCCGGCATCGTTAAATTGCTGAGAGCGAGTATCTTCTGGCGACAAACCGAAATGATGCGTTGCCAAAGAACTCGTGGTGAAAACCCACATTGTGAACAGCGCAAACCACGAGAAAAACTGCACGGCGCCCAGCTTTTTCATTAGTGAAGGCATATTTTTAAAATCCTTAAAAATATCCGTAAATTTTGAATTTTCTTCAATCTCAAATTTCTGTTCAGAGAATGCTGCTAGTTCTTTCGGGCTGTATTCCTTCGTTGTGAAAATCGTGTAGAGAATCGAAAGCACCAAAACCGCAGCACCGATATAGAATGAGTAAATGACATTATCTGGCACGAAGCCTTCCGGTGCAACGCCTGAAACACCGGCATTGGAAAGCCAGGTCGGCAAATTCGAACCGATGACAGCACCTATTCCGATGAGAATCGTCTGCACGGAAAAGCCTACCGTACCCTGACTTTTCGGCAGCATATCGCCCACCAAAGCGCGGAAGGGTTCCATCGCCACATTGATGGAAGCATCCATCATTGCGAGGAAAATCACGGCAAGCAGCAAAACATTGGCACCCATCATCTGCGTTACAGACGCGGAATTTGGCAGCGCTACCAAACCTACCGCACAAAGCACGGAGCCAATCAGGAAATATGGTTTCCTTCTGCCGAATTTTCCCCAGGTATTGTCGCCAAGATGCCCGATGATCGGCTGCACGATTAGGCCAGTAATCGGTGCTACAAGCCAGAACCACGAGAGTTTATCGACTTCCGCACCAAAGTTGGCAAGGATTCGGCTTGCATTGCCGTTCTGCAGGCCGAAGGCCATCTGAATGCCCAGAAAGCCCATACTCATATTGATGATTTGCGCTAGTGAAAGTTTTGGCTTTTGTATTGCGTTCAAAGTTTTGATGTTTAAATTAAAAATTAGCGAACTAGCTCAAGAACACGGGATTCTTTTGGTCTAAGTTTTAGATTGTTTAAATCTGTGAAAGTCTCACCGGTCATTACATCACGGAATTTGGAAAAGCCGTCTGTAATTTCTTTGTAGCGGAAAGCTTCCACCGGCATCTCCTTTTCCTGTGAATTGTAAACTACGAGAATTTTTTGCGATGCTGCACTGCGTGAATACGCGTAAACACCGTGCTGCGGAAAGAACTGCACCATTTTTCCTTCGGTAAGTGCCGGGGAATTTTTGCGGAAATTAGCCAGTTTTTTGATGAAATCGAACGCAAGATTTTCCTGCGCCGTTCTGCCCGATTTTGAAAACTGGTCCACCTTATCTTCCTTCCAGCCACCCTTCATATCGGAACGAACAAGGCCATCCGGATTTGAAAAATTCTTCATCAGAATTTCCGTGCCGTAATAAAGCTGCGGAATTTTGTTAGAAGTGAGCAGCAAAATAATCCCGCTTTTGAACTTCTCGAAATCTTCGCCAACCACCGAAAAGAAACGGCTCATATCGTGATTGTCCAGGAAGATGACATTCTTTTCCGGATTTTGATAAAGGAAATCCTGAGCCGTAAGGTTATACAGCCGGTTCACGCCATCATACCAGCCGAATTTTCCGTTAAGTGCCTCATACACAGCTTCTTTCCACGCAGAATCCGTGATGCCGGGAAGATTAGAATCAATTTCCTGCCCCAGCTTTTTTCCTTCCGTAAAATAAGCCTGATTGGATGGCTGATACATCAGCGTTTCGCCGAAAATACCGAGCGATGGATATTCCGAGCGGATTCTTGCCAGCCATTCAGCATTGAATTTTAAATCGTTGTAAGAAAATGTGTCAATCCTGAATCCGTCAACCTTGGCATACTCAATCCACCACAAGTAATTCTGAATCAAATACTTAGCAACGAAAGGATTGTCGTGGTTCATATCTGGCATCGTAGGCACAAACCAGCCTTTTTCTGCAATATCGTAATCGAATTTGGAAGCGTACGGATCCTGAACCGGCTCAAAACGGTAGGTGGTGTTCGTATATTGCGGGAACTGGTGTACCCAGTTTTTCATCGGCAAATCCTGCATCCACCAGTGGAAACTTCCGATATGGTTCGGCACCACATCCTTTATAATTTTCAGGCCTTTGCTGTGCGCTGTTTCCACATATTTGCGGTACAGTTCATTCGTTCCGTATCTTGGGTCTATCTTATACAAATCCGTTGCTGCGTAGCCGTGGTAAGATTCCTTCGCCATATCGTTTTCAAGTTCCGGCGTATTCCAAATTGCCGTGATGCCTAGGTCTTTCAGGTAATCCATCTTTTTGATGATGCCCTGCAAATCGCCGCCGTGACGGTAATACATTGAATCTCGGTTGATGGTTTTTTCCCGCAAAGATTTTACGATGTCGTTGGAATAATCGCCGTTGGCAAAGCGGTCCGGCATTATCAGGTAGATTAAATCCTTTTGGCTGATGCCTTTTGGCTGCGCCGTTTTTTCGACTAAAACAAAATCATATTTGAATTTGCGCTTGCCATTTTGCGAAAACCAAATGGGATAAGATCCCGGTTTTGCTTCCGGCTTTACGAGCAGATCCACAAACTGATAATTCGGGTTGTCGGTTCGGTGAGATTTTTCCAGCACGAAGGCTTTTGCATCCACAGCAACCTCATATTTGGAAATATCCTTTCCGTAGAGCATCAGCTGCAAACCATTGTCCTTAAAACCTGTCCACCAGTTAGGTGGCTCCACTCTTTCCAGCGGCTTTTGCGCAAAAACCATCGCAGAAATCAAAACTAAAACTGCGAGAAAAATTTTCCTGTTCAAAATTTTATTTTTAAAAATGCTAATTATTAATTTACTATTTCTTCAACGGCTTCAAAGAAATCGCATAGCCGCCGCTTCTTGCCAGCTTCATCGGCAGTTGGCTTCGGCTCGTCACCGTTTTCTTGTAAATTTTGTAAGACTGCGGATTGCTGATGTAATCGGCATCGTCACCATCTGCGTAAACCGTGGCCTCGTAAGTTTTTCCCTTTGGCAGGAAGGAAAAATCCACAGTAAAATTCCGCGCATTTTCATCCGTGATGCCGCCCACAAACCATTCATCCTTACCTTTGGTTTTCCTTGCGGTGTGGATGAAATCGCCGGGCTCTGCCGCCAGAATCTTCGTATCATCCCAATCCAGAGCCACATCCTTGATGAACTGAAACGCATCCAGATGTCGTGCATAATTTTCCGGCAAATCTGCCGCCATTTGCAGCGGCGAATACATCACCACATACAGCGCCAGCTGCTTTGCCAGCGTGGTTTTCACGAATCTTTTGTCACCGGGAAAATAGTAATCCAGCTTTGTTTGAAAAATTCCGGGTGTGTAGTCCATCGGTCCGCCCATCCATCTTGTGAAAGGCAGAATCGTCTGATGCTCAGGATTATTCCCGCCGAACGCCTCAAATTCTGTTCCGCGCGCTGCTTCTGCCGCAATCCAGTTGGGATAGGTTCTGCTCTGCCCAGAAGGCCGCATAGATTCGTGGGAGTTCACCATAATCTTGTGCTTCGCCGCTTCTTCCGCCACCCTGTAATAGTGGTTCACCGTCCATTGGGAATAATGATGTTCTCCGCGCGGAATGATGTGGCCTACATAGCCCGTCTTCAAGGAATTGTAGCCGTACCTGTTCATCAGCTCAAAAGCCGGTTTCAGCCAGCGTTCATAGTTGGTTGCCGAGCCGGAAGTTTCGTGGTGCATCATCAGCCTGATGCCCTTGGAATGCGCATAATCATTGAGCATTTTCAAATTAAAATCCGGATAAGGGGTGATGAAATCGAACACGAATTCCTTGGAATGCCCGAACCAATCTTCCCAGCCGATGTTCCAGCCTTCCACCAAAAGTGCATCGAAACCGTGCTTCGCCGCGAAATCGATGTAAGATTTCACTTTCTCATTATTTGCCGCGTGGTTTCCGTTCGGCGTTAGTTTGGTGAAATCCGTTTTCCCGATGTGCACATTTTTCGCCGTGGAATACGCCCACTGAGATTTCCCGATAATCATTTCCCACCATACACCCATATATTTCACGGGCTTTATCCAGGATGTATCGGCATAGTGCGTAGGCTCGTTCAGATTGAATATCATTTTGGACGCCAGCACTTCTTCTGCTTTTGGTGAAACGATGATGGTGCGCCACGGTGAAACTGCCGGCGTCTGAATGTAGCCCTTCGCACCCTGTGCATCGGGCGTCAGGTGCGTTTTGAATTTGAAATTCGCGGCATCCACTTCAAGGTTGGAAACCGGGTAATTGATGACCGCAGCTTCCGCAATGTTGATGTACAGCGGCTCCCTGCCTTCCTTTTTCAGCATTAATGGCGTCTGCACCGCGTTTTTCACAGGTGTTTGCGAAGCATTGCCGTCAAAGGATGTTGCCCATTTTGCCGGAATTTCCGAGAGCATCGTAGTTTGCGGCTGATATTCCTGGGAATCGTAATCGCCGGTTATCCACCAGGTTTTCGCGTCCCACGGCAAATCAATCTCGGAATCTTCTTCCCTGATGATAAAATAGTTGAGATTTTCCTGCTCAGGAAATTCATAACGGAAACCCAGCCCATCGTTGAACAGCCTGAATTTCAGCACGATATGCCTATCCGTAGAAGCTTGGTTCAGCGTTACTGCCAGCTCATTGTAATGGTTGACATAAGATTTCTTCTCGCCCAAAACAGGGTTCCAGGTTTCGTTCCTCGTATCGCGCTTTTCATCGGTTTTCACGAAGTTGCCGTCCAGGTTCGTCGCCTTATTGTCCTTATTTTCGATTTCCGAACCAAACTGCAATTCACCATCCCGAAAAATCCGGATGCCAAGCTTGGAATCTTCCACTACAGGCCTTCCCTGATAATTCAGGTTGTAGAAAGGCACGCCGTTTTTCAGCTGAAAATTCATCTCAAATTTTCCATCCGGAGATTTTAGGCTTTGTGCTTGCAATGCCGCTGCACCGAAAATCAGGTAAAAAATTGCTGTTTTTCTCACTACCATCAACATTTAATACTAATCAGGTTAAAAAGAAACTGCCGCCAAATAAGCGGCAGATCAGTAAGTCTACAAATTTACTTTTTTTCGAAAGAATACTTCTTATTCGCCTCATCCAGCGTTACTTTATATGTACCTGCTGAAGAGATGGCAATATTATCTCCGCCAGCAACAGCCGCTCCCGAAAGCCCGCTGCCTCCGTAGTTCTGCGCCCAATCGTCATTGAAACGGAACTTCGCTTCGCCTTCGGCAAGCGGGAGGGTCAGTTCCCAAACCTGCTTCGCATCATTCCATACCATATTGGTATCCGCATCCCATCCGCCAGGCGTTGCAGAACCTATGAGTCCCCAAGAGTTTTTAGCAAACTTAAAGCTCATATCGTTCAGGTTTACGGTAAGTTTGTAAGTGTCTTTTGCAGGAGCTTTGATGTTGTCACCGTTTTCCACGAGTGTTTTGCCGTCATTGCTGCCGTAGTTTACATCCCAGTTTTTATCTTTGGTAATTTTAAACTCAGTGCTGCTGCCCGTTTGGAAGGAAATTAATCCTTCGTAAATACCATTTCCTGTCTCAGAAACCAACCGGTTTGCTGCCGCCGGATTCCATCCCTGATAATCACCCGGCGCGTAGAGATAAGATGTCAGGTTGTAAGGAGTAACTTCTAGCGTAACCACATTGGAGTACGCCGGAGTAAAGCCGCTTCCTATGGTGGATTTTACGCGGGCTTCCACTGCCTGAGCCTTTCCCGCCTCCAGCCCGAGGCTGCGGACAAGGGCATTAAATTCCTGATGTGTGAAGCTAAGTTTACCCTCGCCGGCAGGCAACTGTGCAGTTTTGGAATTTTTAAAATTATCGCCCTTTTTTGCAAATTCAACAATTGAGGAAATCCCCGTAGGCACCCCGAAATCTGCCTGACCCACGGTGAAAGCCACAGCCTCGTCCGAAGATTTTGAACCTTCCAACTTCAGCTGCGTTGCGCTCGCGGCAAGCGTAGGATTTGAAACCAGCGATGCCACAGCACGATCGTCATCATCTTCACAAGAAAAAATGAGCAAGGCGAGTATCGCGAGAATTGATATCTGAAAAAACTTTTTCATTTTAATAGGAATTTAGAATTAATAGCCCGGGTTCTGTACCAGGTTTGGATTTACGGCTATATCATTGTTCGGAATCGGGAAAAGCGTGCGGTGGTTTCCTACCGCTGTACCCTCTTTGGCATTACCCTTCCAAGGCCAAAGATAAGCGCCGCTGGTGAATTTGCCAAAGCGGATCAGGTCAGTTCTGCGGGTAAGCTCCCAAGACAGCTCGCGCGACCTTTCATCGAGGATAAAATCAAGAGAAATAGAGCTCACCTCTGGTGCTCCGGCGCGCTTGCGAAGGGCATTTACATATTGCAATGCTGTTGACATATTTCCTCCGCCGCCGCGCAGTACAGCCTCCGCGTACATCAGGTACACATCGCCAAGGCGGTATAGCGGCAGGTCGGTTTCCACCCAGTTGTCGTGGATGCCCGGCTGCCCATTGGATTTTACATTTTTATATTTTATAAATGCATAGCCGTCATTAAAATTGCCTAAATCCTCAATCTCCAGGGACTGCCCGTCCGTAAAGAAACGGCCTCTTTTATCGTTTTTATCAAAACGGTTCACGAAGGCTTTCGTGGTACGGAGGCCGCCCCAGCCGCCATTTACACCAAATTCTTTTGGATCCATCTTTCCGCCGATGGCAGCGTGAACAAGGAAGGTGGTGCCCCCGTTGGTCTGCGTGCGCTGCCCGTCATAAACAAGTGAAAAAATGTTTTCAGGATTGCCGATGTGGTTGTCCGCAAGGAACAAATCGCTGTAATTTGGCTTCAGGGTATAGCCGGACTGGATGATCCTGGTGCAATATTCAATCACTTCTGCGTAGCGCTCCTGGCCGTTGTACACTTTTGCATTGAGATAAAGCCTAGCCAGCAATGCCCACGCCGCTGCCTTATCTACCCTGCCGTAGGCTTGGGTACGCGGGGCTTTTAGGTCTGCCTCCGCCAGTTTTAGTTCATTTTCTACAAAGGTGAAGAGTTCTGCCCTAGGCATCTGCTTCGGTACGGTGCCCAGGGTAGTTTCATCTACGAATGGTACATTTCCGTACATATCGAGAAGGTGATAATAGGACTGCGCCCGTAGGAATCTCGCCTCTGCGCGCATCGTTTTCGCTTCCTCCAGATCTGCACCGCTGATGCCGTTGCTGCTGAGTTTCTCATCGGTGGTGTTTCTCAGAAACTCGTTGCAGAAAGCAATCTCCGTGTAGATGCGGTAGTACATCGCATTGTTGAACTCATTTGCAGGGGTCCATATCATTTTATGGAACTCGTGCAGGGTACCGTCGTTCCAGCCGATCACCGCTTCATCCGTGGTGATCTCCTGCATAATGAACAGCAGGCGCGCGTAGTTGGAAAATCCGCCGTCGATATCCGCGATGTCTCCCGCTCCGTCTCCGCCCTGTTGGCCGCCTACTGCCAGGCCGCCGTATAGCTTAGCCAGGAGATTCGGATATTTGCTGAAGTCTTTATAAAGGCTCGCCGCGGTTACATCCGTCACCGGTTCCTGGCGAAGGTCATCCGTGCAGGAGCCCAGGCTGAGTGCCGCGCTGAGCGCGATGGCTGCTGCTGAAAGTTTTTTTATTCTGAAATTCATTGTCTCGAAAATTTAAAATTGGAAATTTAGCCCAAGAGAATACACCCGCGGCCTTTGATAAAAGCCATTATCGATGTTTCCGAAAATCTCCGGATCCACACCGGAATAATCGGTAATTACGAAAACATTTTGCGCCATACCGTATACGCGGAGGCTGCCCGTTCCTCTGAAAATATCGCGGAAGGTGTAGCCAAGCGTCAGGTTATCCATCCTGAGGAATGAGGCATCTTCTACGAAGATATCACTCCAGAACTGTACATTTTTAAAGCCGTAATCTTTTGCGACGCTGGAGATGTTCTGCAGGAAATCGTTGGTAGCTATGTTCTGAACATTGGACTGGGAGGCGAAGTTGTTGTAAACATAATTACCCAGTACCGCGCGGAGCGTAGTGGAAAGGTCGAAATTTCTATACCGGAAGTTGGTAGAGAAGCCAAATGTGGCATCGGGCGTGGTAGATTTGTAGAAGTATTTGTCCTTAGCGTCTATCACCCCATCTCCGTTTTGGTCCACATAGGCACCCTCAATCGGCTTGCCGCTGGTGTCATAAATCTGCTGATACACATAGAAGGAAGATGGCTTCTGCCCCACCGCGTGTGCCTGCACAGTGTTCCCTGTACCGCCGCTGATGCCGCCCATAGCGAAGCGGATATCCTCCTTCACATCATTAAACTTTTTGATTTCAGGATTGTAATGCGTGAAGTTGAAATTAAAATTCCAATCGAAATCTGCAGTTTTTACTGGAGCCACATTCAGCGCGACCTCTATACCGTCGGTCTCCATCTCTCCTACATTTTTTATGTTCCGGTTGCTGAACTCTCCTGCAGGCACCTGCACATCGTAGAGCAGGTCTTTGGTTTTTTTGCTAAACCAGTCTACCGATGCGGTAATGCGGTTGTTAACAAACCCAAAATCCAGCCCGGCATTTACTGTTTCCGTGGTTTCCCAGGTCAGGTTCGGGTTGTATTGAGACGGGCGGTACATATTGTAGAACTGATCGCCGAAGCCGTACTGCGCGGAGCTGTTGGAGATGCCGTATGCCGGGAAGGAATTGTACCAACTGCCTACCTCCTGCTGGCCAGTCTGCCCCCATCCGGCGCGGAGTTTCAAATCAGAAAATGTCTGGGAATCTTTGAGGAAATTTTCATTTTTAATCTTCCAGGCGATGGAAGCAGCCCCGAAGGTTCCCCAGTTGTTTTTCAAATCCTCCCCGTTGTAAAACCTGGAGGAGCCGTCGCGGCGGATAGAAGCATTGATGATATACCTATCTGCAATGGTGAATATCCCCCGCCCGTAGAAGCTGAGAAGCACCAGATTTCCCTCATAATCCCTAGGCTTTTCCAGAGCATCGTACGCAGGATTGCCGTGGTAAGTCATCGCACCGGGCGCCTTATTGTTAAATTTCTGGTAAGAATATCCAGCGATCAAATCGAGCTTTGTATTGATAGGCTCAATGGTTTTAACATAATTCAGGAAAGTTTCGAGGAGCTTGTTGGATTTCTCCTGCTCATAATCTGTCCTGCTGCCCAGGGTAAAGAATGTAGAACGGTAGCCTGGATACTCGGTGGTAGCGCCAGTACCCTTCTGATAGTCATAGCCTAAATTCACATTCCAGTGTAGGTCCGGCAAGAAATGAAATTTATAATCAATCTGGGTATTTGCAATTCCGCGCCACACGCTGGAGATATCGCGCCTTGCGGCAAGCATCGCCACCGGGTTGCTGGTAGCGTTTACATTCTGGTTGGTCTCGCCCTTATCATTTTTCGGTAGCCACCATTCCCAGTATCCGCCGACGCGCTGCCCGTTGTCAGAATCATCCTTCACAGGCTGAGTCGGGTCAAAGAGCTGTGCCGCCCCGATGACGCCCGCCGGGAAGCGGTTTTCCGTAAAGGAGCCTTTCAGGTTTACATTCACAGTCAAATGATTATCCAGGAATTTCGGCGAAAGGTTGAGGGATGCAGAAGTCCTGCGGAATTCATTGGTGCGCACGATGCCGTTTTGGTCTGTATACCCGAGCGATAGCCGGTACGGAAGCCCCTTGATCCCTCCGGAGAATGCAAGGTTATTATCCGTACCCCACGCCGTCTGATAAATCTGCTCCTGCCAGTCGGTATTGGCAGTCCCCAGCATATCTATGTACTTCTGCTGAGTAGCGTTATTGCGCACATACTCGCGGAATTCATCACCGGAAAGCACGGACTGCGTACCCATCTTCGTGGATGCGGAAGCTACCGTGCTGAAATTCACCTTCAGCTTGCCCGCGGAGCCTTTTTTCGTGGTAATGAGGATTACCCCGTTGGAGGCCCTGTTACCGTAGATCGCCGCAGCGGAGGCATCCTTCAGGATGTCAAAAGATTCAATGTCATTTGGGTTAATCAGTGCCAATGCGTTGGATGCGCCGGACACTCCCTGGAAGTCCATCGGCACACCGTCCACCACTATCAGAGGATCGTTGGAGCCTGCCAAAGAAGCACCCCCGCGGATGCGGATAGTAGCCCCGGAGCCGGGATTACCACCGTTCCCCGTAATCGTAACGCCGGGTGCCTTACCCTGAATCAGCTGATCCGGGGAGGTAGAGCCGCCATTAAAATCTTTGGAACTTACGGAAACTACAGAGCCGGTAAGATCCTGCTTTTTTTGCTTCCCGTAGCCAATCAGCACCACCTCTTCAATTCGCTTTTCCTGCGCGAGAGAGTCGGTCTGCTGGGCATTCATCATTGCGCCTGCGAAGAAAAATGCCGGGGCAACTTTTAGAACCTGTAAATATCTCATCGAAATTTTAAATTTAGAATTTCCTAAAATAGAGGCCACTAAATTAATAATTTTAAATTGTATGTTAAGCAAATATTAAATTTTATATTAATTCTAAATAACGCTAAAAACTTACAACACAGGGTTTTAGGTTATTTGCGCTTTTCTCTATGATTTTAATCAGTTGCCAAACGGGAACGGCTCAAAAGTTAAAAATATTGAATTTTACACAAATTAATAGCGGAAAATGCTCCCGTGTCTAGGCAACTAAAATACTTACCTTTGCGCAAATTTTGAGACATAAAAATGAGCGATAAAAAAGTTTTGATAACAGCGGCGCTGCCTTATGCAAACGGCCCTGTGCACATCGGGCATTTGGCGGGCGTTTACATCCCGGGCGATGTTTATGCGCGCTTTCAGCGGCGGTTGAGAAAGGATGTGGCATTCATCTGCGGCAGCGATGAGCACGGCATTCCCATCACCATCCGTGCGAAAAAGGAGGGTGTTTCGCCGCAGGATATTGTGGATAAATACCACGAAATCATCAAAAAATCTTTTGAAGACTTAGGCATTTCATTCGATGAATATTCCCGAACAACATCGCCGAAGCATTACGAAGTCAGCCAGGATTTTTTCAAGACGCTATATAATAAGGGCAAATTCACGGAGGAAGTTTCCGAGCAGTATTTCGATGAGCAGGCCGGCGAATTTCTTGCCGACAGGTACATCACGGGAACCTGCCCAAAGTGCGGGAACGACGGTGCCTACGGTGATCAGTGTGAAAAGTGCGGCTCCACGCTTTCGCCTTCGGAGCTCATCAACCCAAAATCTGCGCTCAGCGGAAATGTGCCCGTGCTGAAGGAAACGAAAAATTGGTACCTGCCTTTGAATGAGTACGAAGATTTCCTGAAAGAATGGATTATAGAAGGCCACAAAAACGACTGGAAACCAAATGTTTACGGTCAGGTAAAATCCTGGCTGAACGACGGCCTGAAACCAAGGGCGATGACGCGCGATTTGAACTGGGGCGTTCCGGTTCCTTTGGATGATGCAACGGGAAAAGTGCTATATGTATGGTTTGATGCGCCTATTGGCTACATTTCCTTCACGCAGGAATGGGCTGAGAAAAATGGAAAAAAATGGCAATATTTTTGGCAAAATGATAATGCAGAACTTGTGCATTTCATCGGGAAGGACAACATCGTTTTCCACTGCATTATTTTCCCTGCAATGCTGAAGGCGCACGGCAACTACATCCTGCCGAAAAATGTGCCGGCGTTTGAATTCCTGAACCTGGAAAACGACAAGATTTCAACTTCGAGAAACTGGGCAGTTTGGGCGCACGAATTTGTGCAAGACTTCCCAAATCAGCAGGATGTGCTGCGCTACGCTTTGCTGAGTTCTGCGCCGGAAACCAAGGACAACAACTTTACCTGGAAGGAATTTCAGCTTAAAAATAATTCCGAACTTGTGGGGATTTTCGGTAATTTCATCAATCGTGTGGCGGTTTTGATACATAAATATTATGACGGAATTCTGCCAGATTTGAATGCGGATTTTAGCGAATTAGATGAAATAAGGAAAATTGCGGATGAGATAAAAAATGCGCTGGAAAATTTCGAATTCCGTAATGCGCTTTCTGCGCTGATGAATTTAGCACGATTTGGGAACCAATATCTGCAAACCGAAGAACCTTGGAAGACGATAAAAGACCAACCTGAAAAGGCGGCAAAGTCTCTGTTCATCAGCGCTCAGATAGCAGTTGCACTGGCACAGATGTGCGAACCGTTTATGCCGTTCACTTCCGAAAAACTTCTGAAAATGTTTAACACGGAAAAGAAAAACTGGGATGAAATTTCCGGGATTTTAATTCCTCCAAAACACCAGATTAACCCTGCGGAATTGCTTTTCCAAAAGATTGAAGATGAGCAGATTGACGCCCAAATTCAGAAGCTTGAAAATACAAAAATCAACAATAAAAAGACGAATCCCAACGCAAATCCTATGAAAGACGAGATAAATTTTGAAGATTTCACAAAAATTGATTTGAGAACCGCCACAATTCTGGAAGCGGAAAAAGTGGAAAAGGCGGACAAACTGCTGAAGCTGAAAGTGGATACGGGCATCGATGTGCGCACCGTAGTTTCCGGCATTGCCGAAAGTTTTTCGCCGGGAGAAATCATCGGAAAGCAGGTGATGATACTGCTGAACCTGGCACCGCGAAAAATCCGCGGCATAGAATCTCAAGGGATGCTGCTGCTCACCACAAAACCAGACGGCAAACTCAGCTTCGTAACACCCGACGAAAAAGTGGAAAACGGCGTGGAAATCGGGTGAGATTTTTAATTAATTTGCAGTTATTAAAATTAAAATCATTATGAAAAAACTCATCCTTTCTGCCGCGGTTTTTTGCGCAGCAATGTTCAATGCTCAAACTAATGAGCAGCTGAAATCTGAGATTGAAAGCATTAAAAAGGAAATTGCGGTGCTTCGCAATGATGTGGAGTCCGTGAAAGCGCACAACATCTACCTGAAAAAAGCGCTGGATATCAATACGCCGGTTACCGAAGTGACAAAAGATGGCTTTACAATGAAGATTACGAAAGTTGCGGGCAATAAAAAAGACAAGGAAATTGCGATAACTTTTTTGGCGGAAAATAAGGATGTCAATAAGAAAACCATATTTGATGATTTTGAATTGACGGATTTAGAAGGAAATCTTTTAGGAGTAAATTTCGTAAAAACTTCCAGCCCATATCCAACACTTGTGCAGAATACGCCGCATAAAATGACGGTAGTTTTCCAAAATGCCACCGATACAAATTCCATCGTAAAAGTCTTCCGCTTTCGTTTAAAGCATTCGAAAGAAGATGAATGGGATACTGACGGAAGATTTACAAGGTTTGAATTCCGCGATTTGAATGTTAATTGGGAATAATTGCAATTCATTCTAAATTTTTATATTTGCCGCAACATTAAACAATAAACTATGGGATTTATTCAGGAATTTAAGGAATTTGCGTTCAAGGGCAACGCAATTGATTTGGCAGTAGGTGTCATCATCGGTGGTGCTTTTGGAAGCATCGTGAATTCTTTGGTGGAAGATGTAATCACACCACTTTTGCTGAATCCGGTGCTTGAAACAGCGGGCGTTGCAAACATTGAACAATGGCAGGTAAACGGCGTATACTGGGGGAAATTCATCGCTGCGGTGATCAGCTTCCTGATGATTGCGCTGGTACTTTTCTGGCTGATTAAGGCTGCGAACAAAATCACGAAGCCTGCAGTGGAAGAAACGCCGGCGCCAAGCAACGAAGAATCTTTGCTAATGGAAATCCGCGACGAACTGAGAAAGCGTCCGCTTTAATTGCTGGCTATTTTGAAAAACAAAGGCTGCCTTTCCGGCGGCTTTTTTTATTCCCTAGAAATCGCGAAAATTTTCGGAAAATCCTTAACTTTGATTTTCTTTAAAAATTATGCAGGAGCAGGTAGTTTTAGTGAATGAAATGGACGAAGTTCTCGGCCTGATGGAAAAGATGCAGGCTCATAGAGAAGGTCTTCTGCACCGGGCTTTTTCGGTTTTTTTGTTTAATGAAAACGGGGAAATGCTGCTGCAGAAACGCGCGGCTTCCAAATACCATTCGCCGAACCAATGGACTAATGCGGCGTGCTCTCACCCAAGGGAAAACGAAAGCTTTAAGGACGCGGCTTTGCGCAGGATGAAGGAAGAGCTGGGCATCGAAACTGAGATTGAGGAGCGGTTTCACTTTATTTACAAAGCGGATGTTGGCGGAGGACTGTGGGAGCACGAACTGGACAGGGTTTTTACCGGGAAGTTTGACGGTGACTTCAAATTAAATCCGGAAGAGGTTTCGGAAATACGATATATTTCGCTCGAAGATTTAGATGAAGAATTGAGAAAAAATCCAGAGAATTTTACGGAATGGTTTAAGATTATTCTCCGGGAATTCCGGGAAAGACTGCGCTATTAGCCCCGATGGAAGCGGCTACCCCGCAGCGAAGCCGCGGAGCGAAGCGGAGCGGCAAAGCGAGGAGTAATAGCGGACAGCGGGAAATAGCTCCAAAAAAAATAATAAAATTTTAAAATTATGGATAAGAGAACGGCGCTTTTTGAAAAACATAAATCTCTGGGTGCCAAGATGGTGCCTTTTGCCGGATTTGAAATGCCGGTGCAGTATTCCGGAGTTACGGAGGAGCATTTTGCGGTGCGCGAAAAAGTCGGAATGTTCGATGTTTCGCATATGGGCCAGTTCTTGATTGAGGGCGAAAATGCAGAGGCGTTGCTGCAGTTTGTGACTTCGAACGATGTTTCTGCGCTGGAAGTTGGGAAGGCGCAATACAGCTGCCTGCCGAACGGAAACGGCGGAATTGTGGACGACCTGATCATCTATAAAATGGGTGATGAGAAGTTTTTCCTGGTGGTAAATGCGTCGAATATTGACAAAGACTGGGAGCATATTTCAAAGTATAATGAGAAATTCGGTGCGAAAATGACGAATCAGTCGGACGAGATTTCGCTGATTGCAGTACAGGGACCGAAGGCTGCGGATACGCTTCAGAAGCTGACTTCCGTAAAGCTGGATGAAATTCCGTACTACAATTTTGCAATTGGTGAGGTTGCCGGAGTTCAGGATGTAATGATTTCCAACACAGGATACACTGGAAGTGGTGGTTTTGAGATTTATTTTAAAAATGAAGCAGCGGAAAAACTTTGGGACGAATTGGCAAAAGCCGGCGAGGAATTCGGCATAATGCCCTGCGGACTGGCTTCGCGCGATACCCTAAGGCTGGAAAAAGGTTTCTGCCTTTACGGAAACGACATTGATGACACGACTTCTCCACTGGAAGCAGGATTGGGCTGGATTACGAAGCTGGACAAGGATTTTGTGGACAGAGATTTTCTTGCGAAGCAAAAGGAAGAGGGCGTTTCGCGGAAACTGGCTGGTTTTGAAATGCAGGAAAAGGCGATACCAAGGCAGGGCTATGAAGTGGTGGATGCAGACGGAAATGTTATTGGCAAAGTAACTTCCGGCACGATGAGCCCGATGAAAAAAATTGGCATCGGCCTGGCCTACCTGGATAAACCGCATTTTAAAACCGGCTCAGAGATCTTTATCAGAATCCGGAATAAAGATGTGGCGGCAAAGGTGGTAAAAGTGCCGTTTGTTTAGTTTAAAATTAACTATTTAAATATTATGAAAAAACTTTTATTTACAGGAGCACTGTTTGGTGTGGTTTGTAACATTACTGCCCAAATTTTTAATGCAGGTTTTGAAAACAATAATGGAGTACCGCTTTCCGCATTCAAAAAAATTAATATTGACCAAAATAAAGTTGCAATCTGGGCTCCAGTTCAGGAATTCAACGATGAAGCGTGGATACAGTTCTTTGATGGTTTTGATAATAAGATTGCTTTCAGTACTTCGAATTACGATCCTGCAGGTCAATCAAATGACTGGTTAATTACACCAAAAATTAGTATTCCAGCTACTGCTCCATCCCCCACTTTGTACTGGAAAGCAAAATCATACGATTTCGAGTTGTTGGATGGTTATAGCATCCTTGTCAGCACCACCACAGATGAACCATCCAGTTTCGTTGAACTTCTCAAAATGGATGTTGAAAAGCCGTACGACTTTTCCGAATACGAACTGGACTTATCAGCTTACCGTGGGAAAGATATATTTTTAGCATTCGTCAATAACACTAATGCAGGTTATTACTTAGCACTAGACGATTTGTACATTAGTGAATCTGCTAATTGTCTTATGCCTGGGTTGAATGTAAGTGTTAAAAATTTAACCAAAACAGGCTTTGAGGTAAGCTGGAATGCTACAGGCGGAATATCCAAATACGATGTTGGTCTTACCGATTTTAATACACCTGTTCAATCGCTTGGCATTCAGACATCATATGATAAGACCTTCACAAATCTTCATCCTGGGACACGCTATCAGTTTTTCCTAAAAAATGCAGATTGTGGTTCAGGATGGAGAGGTCCAAAATCCATATTTACACCAACATCTCTTCCTTATTACTATGGTTTTGAGTATTCGGCCGAGAATTACGGGGAGTACGACTCTGACGGTTGGATTTCTTCCACCTGGCTAAACGGAAACTCCGCTTCATCCGCAGCCAGTGGTAGTGGGTATGTTTTCAACAATACGAGCAAAACCTACGCTAAAAATGACTGGCTGTACTCCTACCCGCTTTGGTTAGAAGAGGGAGAAGCTGTCCATTTATCGTTTAAGGCAGCGATGGGTAATGCTAATGCTACGCCTGCAAAATTAAAAATTACGGTTGGTACTAAACCTGAAAAGGATGCTGATGCACATGTCATCAGTGAAATTGAAATATCAGGAAATACTTACAAAAGTCATAAATTACAATATACTGCCAAAAATAGTGGCGTTCATTACTTTGGTTTTGGTAATGTTACTCCTGCTGTGGAAGTAAATGCAGCATTAAGGTTAGATGATATTGCATTTGAAAAAGCAAGTATGGCTGTTCAGGATTTAGAAATAGCAGAAATTTCAGTTTATCCGAATCCTGTTGTCGAAGAACTTTTCATTAATGCAAAAAAATCACAAATTAAATTAGTGGAACTTTATAGTGCCGATGGTAAATTGTTGAATAAGATTACTAATTCCTCATCTATTAAATTTGACAAACTGCCAGCAGGAATTTATTTACTCAAAATTCAAACTGAGAAGGGAACCACCACCAAAACTATCATTAAAAAATAAAAAAAATCCGCACCAAATAGTGCGGATTTTTTTATTTAATTCCAAAAAATTCATCCAATGCTGCGATGTTCTTTTTATCATTGCCGATGAAGATTTTATCATCGGTAATGAAAACTGGGCGTTTCAGAAATGAATAGTGCTCCAACAGCAAATCTCTAAATTCCTTTTCCGACAATGTTTTGATGTCAATATTCCTAGCCCTAATCTGCGTACTGCGTTTGCTGAACAGCGCTTCATAACTTCCTGCCAGTGCATACATTTGCTCCAGTTCCTGCACGGTTATCGGTTCCGATTTTATTTCGCGGATTTCCCAATCGCTCAAATCGTACCGTTGCAGAATCCTTTGGCAAGTGCCGCAATTTTTCAGGTGAAAAACTTTTTTCATCGTTAATCTCCACGAATGTTTACCTCGCAATATTCACCGCCCTTGTTTCGCGGATTACGGTTACGCGAACTTGCCCAGGATAAGTCAGCTCATTCTGAATCTTCTCAGAAATATCATACGAAAGCTGCCCTGCTTTTTCATCATTCACTTTTCCGCTTTCCACCATCACGCGAAGTTCACGGCCTGCCTGAATGGCATACGCACTTGAAACTCCGTCGAAACTTAGCGCCGCCGCTTCCAAATCTTTCAGCCTTTGGATGTACGATTCTAGCACCTGCCTTCTTGCACCAGGCCTTGCACCAGAAATTCCGTCGGCTACCTGAACAATCGGCGAAAGCAGCGAGGTCATCTCGATTTCATCGTGGTGCGCTCCAATCGCGTTTACAACTTCCGGATGCTCGCCGTAGCGCTCCGCCCACTGCATACCGAGCAAAGCGTGCGGAAGCTCCGACTCCTGCTCAGGAACTTTCCCAATATCGTGAAGCAGACCGGCTCTTTTGGCGAGCTTAACATTCAGGCCAAGTTCCGCCGCCATCGTTGCTGCAATGTGCGCCGTTTCTCTCGAGTGTTGCAGAAGATTTTGCCCGTAAGATGAGCGGTATTTCATCCGGCCAACAATTTTTACAAGCTCCGGATGAAGCCCGTGGATTCCCAAATCGATAATCGTTCGCTTCCCTACTTCAATGATTTCCTCCTCAATATTTTTGCGGGTTTTCTCCACCACTTCCTCAATTCTCGCAGGGTGAATTCTACCGTCGGTCACCAACCTATGCAGGGAAAGCCTTGCGATTTCCCTTCTCACCGGATCGAAGCACGAAAGCAGGATGGCTTCCGGCGTATCATCCACGATGATTTCCACGCCTGTTGCCGCTTCCAGCGCACGGATGTTCCGCCCTTCCCTACCGATAATCCGGCCTTTCACCTCATCAGATTCAATGTTGAAAACCGAAACGGCATTTTCCACGGCCTGCTCCGTTCCGATGCGCTGAATCGTTTGTATCACGATTTTCTTCGCCTCGTTCTTCGCATTCAGCTGGGCTTCTTCTATGATGGCCTGAACTTGTGATTGCGCTTTGGATTTGGCCTCAGATTTCAGCGATTCCACAAGTTCTTCCCTCGCTTCTTCAGCGGTATAGTTGGAAATTTTTTCCAGCATCTCAATCTTCTGTGCAGTAGCATCTTCCAGCTGCTGCTGTTTTTTCGCAATCGCCTCGTTTTTCCGCTGAAGGTCGGCGTTTTGCCTTTCCAGGTCTTTCTCCAGCCTGCCGGTTTTGTTCAGCTCCTCATTCAGTTTCTGCTCTTTTTCCTTCACTCTTTTCTCGGCATCCTGAATTTTCTTTTCTCGGTTTTGAATCTCGGCATCGTGCTGAGTTTTCAGTTCCAGAAATTTTTCTTTCGCCTGGAGTTGTTTTTCTTTCTTCACAGCCTCTGCCTGCTGGGTTGCCTTGTCAAGAAGCTGATCAGCATTTTTTTTCGCGTCTTCCAACAATTGCTGTCCCTGCCGGTTGAGGTTACTTTTGGAATAAAACATTCCTGCTGCTGCCCCAATTATCAGCGCCACCAAACCTATTATAACTTCAATCATTTTATGTTAAATTTTCTTTTGTTTAATTTTTAACTCCATTTATCTACTCCAAATAAAAAAGCCTACAACAGTTCAGTGATTAGAGTAAACTCCCAATCTACACGATTTGGACTGATTTCCACCCTCTGTAATCCGCGGCTTGGCGGCGCGCCATTGGATGGACTTTCGCCCGGTTTCAGTTTAGCGTTGAGTTTACCTTAATGTGTTAGAACTGTTATAGGCAGTCTGTCGGGAGCTAGTCCCCCGCGCCTTCCAGGAGCCGGCTCAGCATCTGAACTTTCTCCACGGAGGCATTTGTAATCTTCTCAATCTGCACCGCAGCATTATCCGCTTTGGTACCCAGCCGCAGCGCGCACATAGCGAGTGCATCCTGCTTGTCCCGGATTTCAAAACTAGCCTCGAAATCCTTTATCATTCCCTCTATCTGCTTGCCTACGCGCCGCAGCGTTTCCTCCTCCTGAGGCATCACGCTCAGCGGATATGTCCTGCCCGCTATGTTTATGGTAATGCGCCTCGGTTCGGTCATAATCCGGTATTTTGAAGCTGGGCAATACAGGCATCCACCTCCTTTATCAGCCTGGTGATGTGGTTTTTCATCAGCCGGTTGTAGTCGGGGTTGCCGGAAATTGCCGCCTGCAGTTTTATATTTTTCGACTCTTCTATTAAGACCTGGCTGCGTTTTCTTTCTGCATCATATTTTCCCTCCAGTATTTTGTATTCTTCGGTAAGCTTTTCAAACTGAACCAGCAGTTGCCGGTACTCTTCCTTGATATTGATAATCCGCATCTCTAGTAAGGAAAAACTCTCCTCCAAATCCCGCAATGGCATCAGGTCAAAATTCTAACATTTGCAAAAGTACAGAATTTAAACCGTAAAAATCCCGATTGTGACAATATATCATAAAAAAAACCGCCACCAGGGCGGAGAATATTTATTGGCGCTATGCCATTATTCAAATTTCAGTACGAGCATAAAGGCGTGGGATTTCGCTTCCTTTATCGCTCCTGCCCAGTAGGGCGGCGTAGCGGGAGTGGGCGGGCTGGTGGTGGGATCAGCCGGGTTGTCTTTTATAAGTTCGTTGTTTAGAAAAAAAGTTCCGCGGACTCCGGTGGTTAATTTAAATTTACTGAAATAAAACTGCAGCCCTAGCTCTGCAGCTGGCCCGTAGTTGTGCGTAGTGGTGCGGAAAACATCCTGCATATTGTCATCCGAAGAATTCTCGTTGGATTGCATATTCATCAAATAGCTGAAGCCTGCGGCAGCGTACGGCCGGGAATTAAACCATCTATCCCCGTGATATTCCACTAGCAGCGGGATATCCAGGTAGGTGGACTTCACCGTGCGCTCCACATCGCCAAGGTAGGGAATGCCGGTGGCAGCCACCTCCGGGTAAGAAAAATTGTCCTGAGTGTTGAATGCGAGGGTGCGCTCCACAAAATGCAGACCGGGCTCAAGGCGTAGATCAAAATGATCCGTGAGGCGTACGCGCCCCATAATGCCTGCTCCGAAGCCGGCAGAGCCTTTTGAAAGCACGGCATTTTGCTTTTTCCCCTTCATGCCATAGCGGGGATCCAGCTTCATATGATAGTTAAAAGTGTTGCCTGCCAGGAAGAATCCCCAGCCAAATCTTTTGTCATCAAAACCTTCCAGATGATCGAGGCGCTCCCTGGACGGGAACATATCCAGCTGCGCGAAGAGTGGCTGTGAGGAAAGCGCGAGCGCTGCGGCAAATATGAACTTTTTCAGCATTATGATTACTTTGTGGCTTTATATATGGTCGCGATGCCCAGGCTAAGTTTCTTGTAATCCACTTTGGAGTAGCCCTGGGCGAGAAGAATTTTCTTCATCGCATCCCCGTATGGGAAGGCATTTACCGAGTCCGGAAGGTAGGTGTACGCGCGGTTGTCCCGGGACACCAGCCTACCAATGCGCGGCAGAATATTTTTAAAATAAAACTGATACAGCGGTCTTAATATACCCTCCACTTGGGAAAACTCTAGGATGAAAACGCTGCCGCCCGGCTTCACTACGCGGCGCATCTCGCGCAGCCCTATTTCGAGATTTTCAAAATTCCGTACGCCGAAGGCCACGGATACCGCATCGAAGGTGTCATCCTGAAACGGGAGATTTTCCGCATCGCCCTTCAGCATCCTTATCCCGGTAGAGAGCCCCGCATTTTTAATTTTTTCCGTTCCTACATTCAGCATTTGCTGAGACAGATCCAGGCCGGTAACCTGCGCCCCGGTGCCACGGTGGATCGCTATAGCGAGGTCGCCCGTGCCTGTGGCTACATCCAGTACGCGCTGCGGCCTGCCGGCTGCCATCATATGGACCAGAAGGCGGCGCCACAGTACATCTATCTTTAGGGACAATACATGGTTCAGCAGATCATATCTCGGGGCGATGTTATCAAACATATCCTCCACCTGCGATTTTTTGCTTCCGGCGCTGCTGTATGGTTTTACCTGGTTCAAATTTTTTAAAATTTATAAGTTTCGCTGTAATAATTTAAAAAATCCTGCTTGCGGAATATTTTACTCCGGGACTCTACTTTGGCGATATTCTTAATCAGAGGATCATATTTTTCATCGACATTATAGTAAAAATCCTCCGTATAGAGCTTGCTGAAGCGCTTTGCTCCACCGTAGTAGTTTTTCCCGTCTATTTCCGTAGTGCCCAAATTCAGCAGAAGGGAATCTTTGTTTAAATTATACCCATAGTACTGAGTGTGGATGTAATAATCTGAATTAGTGATATTTACGAGTCCGCGAATTTTATTCACAGTAAAGGCGGAATCGTACATTAGCTTTTTATTTTGGTCAAAAACTTTTATCTCGTTCTTTCCTTTTTTTAAATCAACCTTCACAAACTGCCCCGCAGAAATCACCTTTTCCTGCCCCCCATTAATTTTAAAGTAGTAAGTGCGAGGTGTGGGATTATCCACCAGGTAGTAATTTCTCTTTGCCAAAAAAAGTGCATAGATCCCGAATGCCGCCAGAGTAGCCGCCAGCGCGATCAGGAAACCTGTAAGTGCAGGGTTTTTCTTCATCAGGAATGAGATTCCTGGCAAAAGTAATAAAAATTGTGCTTGCAAAACCCGCCCCCGACTATCTGATTTGTTGTAACTTTGCATATTAATTTGTTTATGCCAAATACTATAATCTCAGGCTCAGGCTGCTATATACCGGAACGCGTGGTGGGCGCCTCCTATTTTTTGAACTCTGAATTTTTTGATGATAATTCTCAAAGACTGGATAAAACCAACGAGGAAATCATTGCCAAATTTGTAGAAATCACCGAAATCGCGGAGCGTCGCTACGCGGCAGAGGATATGAAGAACTCCGAGATGGCAGCAATCGCGGCGGAGAAAGCGATACAGGATGCCAAGATTGAGCGGAACGAGCTGGATTACATCATCGCAGCTACGAATTTCGGCGAGGTGGATGAGTTCGGAAATTCGAATTTTATGCCCTCTTTTTCTGCGCTGGTGAAGCACCGGCTTGGCATTACAAATACAAAGACGCGCCCCTACGATATGATCTTCGGCTGCCCGGGCTGGCTGGAGGGGCTGATCCTCGCAGACGACCTGATTAAATCCCGGAGGGCAAAAAAAATACTCGTCGTAGGCTCCGAAAAACTGCACAACCAGACCGACCCGTACGACCGGAATAAGATGATTTTTGCAGACGGCGCGGGTGCCGTAGTGGCAAGCGCCTCGGACGATGAGCGTGGGGGAATCCTGGCTGCCAACACACGCTCCTACACCGCGGAGGAGCTGGATTTTCTGGAAAACTCTTCTTCTCTGAACCCGGAGGCGGATAAAAAGCGGCTGTACATCAGGATGCGCGGACGGAAGATTTATGAGTTTGCCCTGAAAAATGTCCCGGATTTGATTAAAGAAACCATCGAAGATGCCGGGCTGGGCATCAGTGACATCAGCAAAATCCTGATCCACCAGGCGAATGCGAAGATGGACTACGCGATGGTAGACCGCGTGTACAGGCTGTTTGGCATAAAAAACGGCGACCACGGCATAGCCCCGATGACCATCCAGCAGTTTGGGAATTCCTCCACTGCCACCATACCCACTATGTTCGATCTTATAAAACGCGGAGAGATGGTTGGCCATACCTTCGAACCCGGTGCCAATATCGTGATGGCATCCGTTGGCGCCGGTATGAACATCAATGCGGCTGTATACAGATTTTCCTAGAAATTTTTCAAAAAAAAATTCCGCACTCAGTGGCGGAATTTTTTTTGGCATACCAAATAATTTTACATCGATTCATCCATCACTTCGCGGATGCTTGTCGCGTTGGATTTTAGCAGATCATAGTGCATACCCAGCGCCGTGAAAAGAGGATACTGCTTGTAATTGATGTCGTTTTCTTTTGCAAATTCTTTTATTTCCTCCGTAACCTCGTGGTAGTACTCGTAGCTGATGTTCGGGAAGAGGTGGTGCGCCACATGGTAATTGAAATTCCCCAGCACCTGGTGTATAAAAGCATTGTGGTTGGTAAGGTCATTGGTCACCGCGAACTGGTGGCGCAGCCAGGTATGCGGCAGCTTCCCGGTATCGTCTGGCTCTGGGAACTCGTTGTGGTCCGTAGCGTGGAGCGGGAGCAGCACAAAGAGTGCCAGGCAGCTGGCGGAGATTATCTGCAGGAACCACGCGCCTAAGGCAAGTTTCCAGCTTATTCCGAGAAAGGCAATCGGAATTACCAGCTGGTAGAAGAAGTAGAACGCCTTGAACGCCAGCATCTCAACCTTGCGGGATGCTGGGATTTTTGCCTGAGTTTTTTGGATAATCCTGTTCGGATCGAAGAAATCCCGGAAATCCCTCACGAACATCCAGTTGAAAAGATACAGCGGATACACCATGAAGAAAAATCTGTGCTGATACTTTTGTACCCCCTTTGCCTGGGCGTGCGGATATATCAGGATAGGGCCGCTTTGCTCCACATCGGTATCCCAGCCGTCCACATTAGGATAAGAGTGGTGGCTCAGGATGTGGCGACGCTCCCAGATGTAGCTGTTGGCACCTATCAAGTCGAAGATCCTCAGAGCCCAGCGGTTGTATTTTTTCGTTTTAAAAATATTGTTGTGCGCTGCTTCGTGGATGATATTAAGATAAATAAGCACCAGGATAATCCCCATAAATACGAAGCTGCCGATGTACAGCGAGGGATTGTCCCCGTTGAAAATCGCCACGAAATAAGCGCCGAAATAAAGCGCCGGCAGCAGGAAAGTTTTGATTACCACATTCATATCTCGCCGCTCGTCGAGGGTTTTCATACGCGCATTTACCTTCTGCCTCAGCTCATTGAAGAGTTGATTGTCATCCTTGACCTTGGTATAGACCGGTCTGTTCATTACTTTATCCATCAGTTTATTTTTTCAAATTAAAAATCATCAGTGCAGTACGGGATCTCTCCACCAGCCTGTTGCTGTAGGTTCCGCGCAAAAGCCTGTCCAGGTAGCTGTGGGAGCGGTGCAGTATGCAAAGCACATCTATTTGTTTTTCTGTGGCATATTGTGCCAGCCCGTGCTCCACTTCCGGATCGACTCTTATTTCTGCTTCAATTAAATCTGCTCCCACACTTTGTACCCAGTCATTCATTTTCGCAGAGAGCCTGCCCGCTTCCCTTTCGTTTTTTGCGATATGTACGCACTGTAGTTTTTTGGTATTTTGGCCTAAAACCCTTTTCGCAACCTGACGCACAGTGGGAACTTCTAGCTGATCGAGCATTACGCCCATACCGAAGTTTCGCACAGAAGCATACCGCGCTTCCGCTGGCACAGCAAGCAGAGGAATGCGGAGGTTCTCGGAAATCTGCTCTGCGTGGGAGCCGAAGATTTTTTTATCCAAATTATTATTTCCCGCGGTACCCACCACGAGGAGCCCTGGCTGTACCTGATCCGAAAAATCGCCTAGAATATCGATAAAATCTCCCTCTTCAAAATGGAAGATTAGCGAGGATTTCTGCTGTCCGAAGTTTTTTGCAATCTTCTCCAGCTCCTGCGCCTCCGCCTGAAACTTTGCCCAGCTGCTTCTCTCATCCCTTTCTATCAGGGCTTGCGCCACGGGGTGTACTCGCTCCTGCTCCTCACGGGTGGCGGCGTGGGAGATGGGCGCGATATGCAGAATGTGAAGCTCCGCTCCAAAATTTTCTGCCAGATTCAGGGCGTAGCTATAGGCATTGCGAGCCAGCTGAGAAAAATCCGTGAGAAACAGAATTTTTTCCATAAGAAGGTGGTCCTCAAAATTACTTTAAAATTACAAAACTTCAGTGGTTTTTCTCCTTACTCTGACATTTATCATATTCAAGCCTGCTGCTCCTGCTTTATTTTATAGCCTCTAAAAGACCTGTTCCGGAATGCCCTCCGCAGGATTACCAGCCGCCGGTTCGTCATACTGCCGTAGCTATTGGTCAGGATGAATACCGCTACCGGCACGAATAGCCAGCACGCTGCTCCCAGTACTATCTTCGCAGAATCATGAGCGCACTCTGGGCATAGGTGCGGTACGCCGCTCCTGCCCCCGGCACCGTGCCAGCATCCAGCACCGAAGCCATATCGCTGAGGCTCTGCAGCTGCGCCGAGTAGAGCGCATAGCTGATGACTGCCTGCCCGAATGCCGTGGAGATGCAGTTACGGATGACTATCAGCACCGCGAAGACGCCCATTATCTGATCCAGCGTAAGGCGGATAGAGGCAAGGTACCACGGCCCTATGAACAGGATGCCCATACCAACGCCCTTCACCATCATGGCCGCTTTCAGATAGCGGATGTCCATCTCCGGAGAGATGAGGAGATACAGCATGAAGGTGTGCAGGAACATGAAAAAAAAGCCGAGGAGAATGAAGTATTTCAAAGGCCATTTTTTATTAAAACCAATCAGCGCCAGTACTCCGGAAAATAGGACCCCGGGCACCGTCCAGGATTGCACCTCCGCATTCACAACATTGGGGTACCTCAGCACACTCAGCGCGTACTGCGAATAGATGCTGGAGGTAGAAAGATAAATTCCAAAAAAAATAAACAGAACCGATGCGTGGATGACATTCCATTGCTTAAATGTGCTGAAATCTATCAGCTTGCGTTTCTGCCTGCCCTGCCTCAAAATGACCGCGACGAAAAGCAGAATCCCGCCGATGAGCGATATTAAAATGTAAGGAGAATTAAACCAGTTTTGCTGCTGCATAAAGCAGAGACCAAAATTGATGCTCATAAACGAAGTCGTAAACATCAGCACCGAGAGCCAGTCGATCTGATAAAGCGGGAGTTTGAAGGCGAAGCGCTTGTCATGCTGAACGATCCTTGAAAGCGCCGCGAGAACCAGCAGAAGAAACGACATTAAAAAATACGGCGACTGCCAGCTGCCGTTCTCCGCGATGACGGCAAACCAGTAAATAACCGCCTGGCTGATGCCGATGAGGTAAGGATAGATGACGGCATAAGACTTCCCGCGATCTCCCGAGGGCGAGATCACGAACATCAGCGGCAGGAACATCTCCAGGTTTGCAGCCATTTTAAAAAAGCCAATCAGCAGGCTGCAGAGTATCAGCACGGCACTGCTGTCCGTAGTGGCGCAAATGTAGGAGAGCGCCGCGAGGATGATGAGGCTCACAGATAAAATCTGCCGGGATTTAAAGCGCAATTTTATACGGAAACCAAGCAGCATACTTACCCCCATACCCACAGTCATTGCATTGTTTGCCATCATCGCCACCTCTGTGTAGGTAGCCTGCGCGCCTACGATATCCAGATAATTACCAAGATAAATGGATGAGGCACAGGAAATTACAAGCATATACACCAGGATGAGCAGAAGCATCACCGGCTTTGGCACCCAGCTGGCAAAGGGACCTTTTTCGTAGAGCATTTATTATTGCTTTAGCGTTACTCCTACATTCATCCCTGCACGGAGCTCGCGCAGGTCTTCCGGTTTATTTTTGTTGGTAAATTCTATGCGTACCGGTATTCTCTGCTGCACCTTTACGAAGTTTCCTGTGGAATTATCCACCGGGATGTTGGAGTACTTCGCCCCGGTAGCCCCGGAGATTGCCGTTACCTTTCCCTCAAATACCTTCCCGCCGAGGGCATCAACAGAGATCTCTGCCAGCCCGCCGATTTTTACATTCTCCATCTGCTTTTCCCGGTAGTTCGCCGTTACCCACATATTGCGGTTGTCCACTATGGTGGCCACCTGCTGCCCAGGGCTCAGGAGCTGCCCTACATTCACGGTGCGGCGCCCCATCACGCCGTCGTGGGGCGCGGTGATTACTGTATAAGACAGGTTAAGCTTTGCCATATCCAGGGCATTTTGCGCGCGCTTGATTTCTGCATCGTTCAGCCCGATTTTAGATTCCACCTCGTTTACCTGAAGACGGCTGCTCGCCTGGGAATTTATTACTGACTGATACTGAGATATCTGAGCCTCGAGCTGAGCGCGCTGCGCTTCGTAATCGGATTTTACCTGGTCAAACTGCTGCCGGGTAACTGCTTCATCCTGCAGAAGATTCTGGTAGCGTTTGTAATTCTGCTCCGCATTCCACAACCTCGCCTTCGCCGCCTGGATGTTTGCCTTTGCAGATTCGGCATTCATCCCTATGGTGTTGACATTGTTGGATGCCGTACGCACCGAGGCACTGGTAGAGTTCCGCGCCGCATTTGCTGCCATCAGCGCGGCTTCCGCCTGCCCCACCTGCGTCTGTATCTCCCTGTCATCCAGGATGATAAGCGTATCGCCCGCCTTTACCTGCTGATGCTCATTAAAGCGGATGTCTTTGATGTATGCGGAGACCCTTGTATTTACCGGATTGATGAACGCCTCCACCTGCGCGGCATTTGTGTAGCGCCCGTTATCCACCCCGCGGAATGCCCGGATGGTGTAGTACAGCCCCACGCCTATCAGGGTGAGAATAACGGCGTTGACGATAGCCTTCTTCGCGGAGGCAGATTTGTTGGTGTTTTTCTTTTTAGGTTTTGAAGCGATGGGCTCTGCCACAGGCACCTCCTTCACCGGCTGATTTTCTTCCGCAGCCGACTGGTTTTGTATATTTTCTTCCATTTTTTATTTTTTTTAATTGTTCAATGTTCCGCTTTCTTTCAGAAGTCTGTAGTACTGGTTTACCACATTGATCTCTGCATTGGCGTGCTGCAGCTCGGCATCCAATTTGGCATTGCTGGCATCTATTACATCCAGGATTATAGCCAGCTGGTTGTTATATTTACTTTGTATTATACGGTAATTTTCCTCTGCCAGCTGCATATTTTTTTCAAGGGTATTTCTTTGGGTAATGGCTTCGTTGTATTTGATGAACGCTGCATTTACCGCCACATTCAGCAGCCGCTCGGTTTCGTCGCGCTGCGCTTCGGCCCTTTCCCTTTCCAGCTCCAGCTGCTTTTCCCTTTTGGGAGATTTGTAGAGCTCATCGACATTAAAATTCAGCGATAGCCCCACCTGGTAGCCGGCATTGTACATATCGTGCGGGGGTATTGTGCTGATGATGGGCTTTGCCATCCTGCCGCCCGCGAAGGCAGAGACAGCCGGCACCTTGTCCGCTTTAGCGATTTCGATAGCCTTATCCTGTAGTTCCACCAGCTTGCGCCGCGCGTCTAGGGACGGGTGGTTATGTATGCTGGCTATGTACGGCTCTAGCAGCACTGCATCCGGCACGCGTTCTTCCAGCGTTCTATCCGGCAGAATCATTATTTCATTACTTAGGCCTAGTGCTTCCGTTAGCTGATTATTCAGCACTAGGCGGTTGTTTTCGGCAACATTCAGCGCCAGTTGCAGGTTGGAGAGCTGGAGTTCCGCGCGGATGATGTCGTTCCTGGTCACCATCCCTTGTTTATAAAATTTATTGATATTTCTCAGCCGCTGCTCGGCAAGCTCTATGTTTTTTTTGTAAACATCTATCTGGTTGAGGATTTTGGAAATATCAAGATAATAGCCGAGCACAAGCAGCTTAATATTCTGCTCGCTCGCCTCATAGCTTAGGCCGGCGAGCTGCTCCTTCAGGGTCTGCGCCTGTATGCTGTTTCGTACCTTGCCACCCTTCCACAGCAGTTCCGTGGCTTCCAGGGAGTAATTGTTTCCGAAATGCGGCATTTCCAGTTTTTTTGAGTCCGAGAAATCCCTGTCGATCAGGTAGGCATCTCCCAGGTAATAGGCCTGCACTGCCAGATCAATCTTCGGGAGCATGGCGTTTTTCGCGACTTCGGTTTTCTGCCTTTCCACCGCCACATCGTAGCGTGCCACCCGCAGCGTGGGGTGGTTTTCCTTCGTAAGGCGGAACAGCTCCGGCACGGATAGCATTCGCTCAGTGGTTTGCGAAGTAAGCGCCCCTGCGGAGAGACCGATCGCCAGGAGCATCAGTTTTTTTGTAATATTCTTCATTCAGTTTCCTGATAAATTTCACTGGATAAGATGGCTTGCATCCTTTGCATTACAGCAGATACTGAGGATACATCCGCTGTCGGTATATTTTCCAAAACATCTTTGTACATACTTTGCACAAGCGGCAGCAATTTTTCCCGATAAGCTGCGCCTTCCTTCGTTAAAAAGATTAAGTTGCACCGCTTATCCCCATCGTGCTGCCTCCTGCTGATAAGGTTTCTGCTTTCGAGATTGGTGATGATGGAGGTCACGCTCGCTTTGTTCCTCACCGTTTTCTCCACGATCTCCTGCTGATTCAGTCCATCCATCCGCCAGAGGATCTTCATTACCTCCAGCATCTCTATGGTAAGGTCTATATCATTGTCTCGCATCAGTTTCTGAAACCTGGAACGGGCTGCCAGCCGCAGCTGATTGATGGCCTCCATCATTTCCAGAACCTGAACCAATTCCCCGGATGCATTTTTCACGGCGCAAAAATACAATTTTAGTTTGAATTCAAACTAATTATTGAGAATCGTTATGTTAAGTTTTCTTAACAGGGTTCAGGACTTGTCGAAATATTATTTCAAAAAAATTATAAAAAAATTTGTCGGTTCCCGCTGAATATCTATCTTTGCACTCACAAAAAAGAAAGGCATAGTGCCTTTCTATCCAGATCCGGTAGTTCAGCTGGTTAGAATGCCGCCCTGTCACGGCGGAGGTCGCGGGTTCGAGTCCCGTCCGGATCGCAAATTAAGGTTCAAAACCAAACAAAACCCTCTAAATCATACGATTTAGAGGGTTTTATGTTTTTATCAAATTTCAAAATTTGCAGATTTTCTCAAATCGTAGGGGGCAAATTCGGGTACCCAAAAAAGTGGTGATTCAGGGTAACCGAATTTTTTGTAAAAAGCCTGTCCAAAGGCATTTACAGAAAATGAACATCTTGTCTCCGGTTAAAAATAGAAATAATTTTAACCCTTTAAAAATACGATATGAATGCAAAAATTTCAATTCTCTTTTATGCTAAGAGAGCAAAGACCAGCATCAACGGCTTAGTGCCGATTTATATGCGCATAACAATTGATGGCAAACGCCTAGAAATAAGTTCTAAACGCTTTATTCTGCCAGAAAAATGGAATCAGGTACAAGGAAAAATGAAAGGCAATTCGGAAGAAGCCAGATCTATCAACAGTTATCTCGATATTCTAAAGGCAAAAGTTTATGATGTTCAAAAAGAAATCGTTCAAGAATCTGAACTGGTCACTTTGGAAACTCTAAAAAATAAGTTGCTTGGTAAAGAAGAAAAAAAGCGTATGCTCATTCCAATTTTCAACGACCATAATAAAAAGATGGAGCAATTGGTAGGGAAAGAATATGCAAAGGGAACATTAGGGCGTTATAAAACCTGTTTAAGCCATGTTCAGGAGTTTCTAAAATGGAAATTCAACACTTCGGACATTGACATCAAAAAGATAGATTATGCCTTTTTGAATGATTTTGAGTTTTATTTGAGAACAGAGAAAGACTGCAATAATAATTCAGCAGTAAAATATTTAAAAAACTTCGGAAAAATCATCAGAATTTGTTTAGCTAACGGTTGGATTGATAAAGATCCTTACCTTAACTATACATCCAAATTTAATGAAGTCACAAGAGTATTTCTGAATGAAGAAGAACTTCAACGCTTATCCGATAAAGATTTCAAAAACGAAAGATTGTCCTTGGTAAGGGATATATTCCTGTTCAGTTGTTATACAGGCTTGGCTTATATTGATACACAACAACTCACTCATAGCAATATCAATATAGGATTAGACGGCAATAGATGGATTTTCACGAAACGGCAAAAAACCAAAACCACATCCAATATTCCATTACTGCCACAAACGGAAACTATCATTGAGAAATACAAAAATAATCCCATGTGCTTGAATACAGGCAAACTCTTACCGATGCTAAGCAACCAGAAGATGAACGCGTACTTAAAAGAAATTGCGGATTTGTGCGGTATCAACAAAGAATTGGCCTACCATATCGCAAGGCATACTTTTGCCACAACGGTTACCTTATCCAATGGTGTTTCCATAGAAAGTGTGAGCAAAATGTTGGGGCATAAGAACATTAAAACTACACAGCATTATGCCAAGATTTTAGATTCCAAAGTCAGCCAAGATATGGAACAATTAAAAACCATTTTGAAAAAGAAAGAAAAACAAAAGAATTGTGAAATACCCACACTTCACTAGACCACTTTTAAGGGTTTCTTAATTGAATTTTATGCTGCTGATTTATATATTTCTATTGGTTTTTGGAGTTTGA
>NZ_FQYI01000009.1 GCF_900141665.1 Cruoricaptor ignavus
AGCAGGATTTGCAAGGATGTAGATTATGCTTATCCCAACAAAGGATTTTGTGCTTCGCAGAACCTGCATTTCTATGGGTATAAACTACATGCTGTATGTTCAATTTCTGGGGTTTTTCAGAGTTTTGATATTTCTCCCGCATCCGTTCACGACATCCACTACTTGCAAGATATAAAACTCCAAATGTCTGACTGTGTGTTACTTGGGGACAAAGGCTATTTGTCTCAAACCATCCAGTTAGACTTATTCAATGAGGTAAATATAGAATTAGAAACTCCTAAAAGGAGAAATCAAAAAGACTACAAGCCACAGTTTTATCAATTCAAAAAATATCGGAAAAGAATCGAAACGTTATTTTCCCAACTTTGTGACCAATTTATGATTAGAAGGAACTATGCCAAAACTTTTCAAGGTTTTAAAACCAGAATTTTGGCTAAAATTGCAACACTAACAACTATTCAATATCTGAATAAATTTCTTTTCGGCAGAAATATAAACAAGCTAAAAATAAATCTCGCGTGATAATGCACTACGGGTTAATTTACAATGTGGATACTATTTACTGTTTATATACGGAAAAAAATATTTCACCACACAAGTTTAAAAAATGGCATCCAAACTTAAAATTAATGATGTAATTCTGACTTTGATGAGCTATTTATGAATTAATCCCAAAAGTTCACTTAAAATCAATTGAATTAAGTCCAAAAAAATTACACCTACTTTAAAAGTGGGTGTATTTTTGGGTGTAACTACTGTAAACCATTAATTATCAGTGTTAAATGCGGAGAGAGAGGGATTCGAACCCCCGGAGGTGTTACCCTCAACGGTTTTCAAGACCGCCGCAATCGACCACTCTGCCATCTCTCCAAAACCTTCCGGTTTTTGGTGGTGCAAATATAAGGTGCTTTTGTATTTTGAGCAAATTATTTTAGCAAAATTCTTTTAAAGCCTTTGTTTTCAGGATAAAAAATTAGCTTTTCATTAAATGGGAACCCACAAAAACAGCTGCGAGCCCCACGAATACACTCAAAAGTACATAGGCAACAAGCACAAAGCTGTTGCCGCTTTGCCATAATGAATAATTTTCTGCAGAAAAAGTAGAAAATGTGGTAAAGCCGCCACAAAAACCTGCAATCATAAAGAACTTCAGCTGGCTGTCAGTTTTAAAAAAATACGCAGAGAATAATCCGATGAGGAAACAACCAATTATATTCACTACAAAAGTGCCCACCGGAAAACTGCTGATATTCCACAGTTTCTGGGTATGTTTTGAAATGAGGAAGCGCAGGACGCTCCCCAGTCCGCCACCAAGAAATATGTAGAGAATTTGTTTCAATTTTAGCTCAAGTTCTTCCGAGATAAACCCTTCGGCAGGCCCAAGATGACACTCTCTGATGTTTAGAGGTTAAAGTTTTAAATTGTAAATTAAAAATTTACCATTCACCATAATTAGTCCTTCACTCCTACTGCAATTCTGCCAGATATTTTTCCGCATCCATGGCTGCCATACAACCTGTTCCGGCAGCAGTAATGGCTTGCCTGTATACATGATCCTGAACATCTCCTGCCGCAAAAACGCCCGGAATATTAGTAACCGTAGTGCCAGGATTTGTAAGGATGTAGCCGTTTTCATCCAGATTTACCTGCCCTGCAAAAACTTCCGTATTCGGTTTGTGGCCTATCGCAATAAAAATTCCGTCCACATTTTGCGTGGAAATTTCCTTCGTTAAGTTATTGATAATCACCGCCCTTTCCACCAAATTATTCTCACCTTCAATGCCTATCAGCTCGTGGTTAAATTTCACTTCGATGTTCGGCGTGCTCATCACTTTATTCGCCATAAATTTGGACGCGCGAAACTCATCCCTGCGCACAAGCATCGTAACTTTCGACGCAAGGTTTGCCAGGTAGGTGGCCTCTTCGGCCGCCGTATCACCGGCACCCACCACTATCACCTCACGGCCTTTGTAGAAAAATCCATCGCAGGTTGCACACGCCGAAACACCGCCGCCAGAATATTTTTTCTCGTCTTCCAGCCCAAGATATTTCGCCGTAGCGCCGGTTGCAATTATCACCGTTTTTGCCAAAATTTCCTTCGTGCCGGCATACAGTTTATGCACGCCGCCATCTTTTGAAAATTCCACTTTGGTGATGAGCTCGTAATGAATTTTCGTGTCAAATCTTTCCGCCTGTTTCTGCAAATCCAGCATCATCTGTGGCCCGGTAATTCCATCGGGATATCCTGGGAAGTTCTCCACATCGCTTGTTGTGGTCAGTTGGCCGCCAGGCTCTAAACCTGTGTACAGTTCCGGCTTCAAATCGGCTCTTGCAGCGTAGATTGCCGCCGTAAAACCTGCAGGCCCGGAACCTACAATTACGCAGTTTAAAACATTATCGCTAATTTCCATATTCTCAAAAATTTCGTTTAATTATTATCGATTATTTAATTCGGTCAAACAGCAACCTTCACCTTGTCCACATTCAAGATTTTGTAAACCATTTCCACCAGAAGTTCTTCGTGCGGCGTTTGCTGTACGCCCAAGCCTTTGCTTTTCAAGTCATATTCCCGCAAAATGGAAATCACCCGCGTTGCCAATTTGAACGGATAAAAATTGGCGGCTTGCGCAAAATCTTTTACGAAATAAGGATTTACGCCCATTTCTGCAGCCACGGTTTTAGAATCCACGCCCTTCATCGTTTGGTAAATGATGATGTTGGAAAAAAAGTTGTACAGATTGCCCAGCATCATCGGAAACGGACTGCTTTTCGGGTTCTTCGCAATGTAGTGCGCAATTTTCATCGCCCTTGCTGAATCCCTTTGCCCAAGCGCTTTCTGCAGTTCAAACACATTGAATTCCTTACTTATCCCGATGTGTTTTTCCACCATTTTAGCATCCAGAATTTCGCCATCCTTCATCAGCATTTTCACCTTAGAAAGTTCGTTGGAAATTCTTGATAAATCGCTGCCCAGATATTCGGCGAGCATTAGCGAAATATTCGGCGCCATCTTGATTTGCAGCCGTGCCGCTTCCTCGCTAATCCATTGCGGTACTTGATAATCCTTTACTGCAGGGCTTTCGAACAAAAATCCTGCCGATTTTAAAACTTTGGCAGTCCTCGTATTTCCGGCCAATTTTTTGTGTTTGTGAGCGAAAGCGAGAACGCTGGTGGGCACAGGGTTTTGCGCAAAATTCTCGAGAATCTTTTTTTCCTCATCGCTGAATTTCAAATCCTGAGCTTCCTTTACGATAATCATATTCGTATCGCCAAACATCGGGAATTGCTGTGCCTGTGCCACAATTTCCGCAATGTTCGTGTCTTTTCCGTACACAACCGTCAGCCCGAAATCGCGCTCTTCTTCCGGCAAAATTTGCTCCAAAGCATCGGTAACTTGGTCGATGAAAAAAGGCTCTTCGCCGTGCAGAAAATACAGCGGCAGAAGTTCTTTATTTTTAATATTTTTGAGCAGTATTTCTAAATCCTTCATTGTTTGGAAATCCCAAGGCTAAATTTTCCGGATCCTTATGATTTTAAAATCCGTAAGTACAAAGATAAATTTTTTATTTATGATGTGTGCCGAAAGATCTGGCTGCTGCTTACGCCTGAGGAATGGGTGCGCCAGCATTGGATTCAGTACTTCATTACCGGCAGGGGCTATGCAACATCGGCGTTTTTAATAGAAAAAAAACTGACAATCAATACCTTGACGAAAAGAAGCGATATCATCCTCACAGAAAAGGCCAAACCTGTAATTCTAATCGAGTGCAAAGCTCCGCACATAAGGCTATCTGAGAAGACCTTTGACCAAACGGCACGCTACAACTCTGAAATCGGCTGCCGGATGATTGTCCTCAGCAATGGCCAATCCCACATTTTTGCAGAAAAAAAGGAAAATGGCTATCAATTTTTACCGAATCCATTTTTTTGATATAATAAATTTATGCATCAGCGCTAAAAAAATTGCTGAAGAAAAAGCACCATATTGTAAATGATTTTTTTATATTTGCTGCAAATTAAAAACTCATAGATTTATGAAAAAATTATTCATCTTCTCAGCTCTAGCTGCGAGTGCAACTGCATTTTCACAATATGTTGAAAAGCGTTCCCAATTTGGTATCACAGCCGGAGTACACGGCTCGCACATCCACGGCATCCACCAGGATTCCGAAGCGCGTGTAGCCCCATCTGTAGGTGTTTTTTTCGAGGCGCCTATCAGCCAGAGATCTACTTCGGAGCTCAGCCGTAGCGGCGGTTTGTTCTTTGCTCCTCAAGTGGAATATTCTATGCAGGGTGAATACAATAAATATCCTGGCGGCAAGCAAAAATTCTTCGCAGATTTCATAAATCTGCCTATTCTTTTGAAATATTATTTCGGTGCAAAAGCGAACAGCGGCTTAAATTCCAGCTGGTTTCTAACCGTAGGGCCTAAAGTAGGCTTCATCGTGAACCAGAAAGTCTCAGGAGACAGCATTAATGACCCAACAACCGGCATCAATTATATCGATCTCCATTTTAATGACAACGATGAGTTTAATAAGTTTGATTTCGGCGTAGTGGGCGGCTTAGGCTACGCGTTCGATAACCACTGGCAGCTGATGCTCCGCTACGATCATGGCTTTACAAAAATGTATGACAACACCCCGCACGATAAAACCACTTATAACTATAAACTTGGTTTGAGTGTTAATTATGGTTTCTAATCCCATAAAACTTTTTTCAAACAGGCTGCCGATTGGCAGCCTGTTTTGTTTAAAACTTAAGGAAGATTTTTAATGTTTTTCATTAGTCCGGAAAATTTAGCCCTCTTCACGGGAGACTTTCTGAAAATCTCGGCATAAACTTCCTCGGTAAGCTCCTTCCAATCCTCCTTCCGCATTGCTGTAAGTTTTTCATTCAGGTAGAATTTCGGCTGACTGTGCGGTTGGGAAAACCGGTTCCAGGGGCAAACATCTTGGCAAATATCGCAGCCGAACATCCAGTCTTCCATCTTATCCTGAAAAAAATCCGGGATCTGATCTTTAAGTTCGATGGTCGCATAGGAGATACACTTACTGCCGTCCACCACTTTTTCCGAAACAATGGCGCCCGTAGGGCAGGCATCAATGCAGCGACGGCAATTGCCGCAATGGTCAGTTGTCGGCGGGTCCGGTTCCAGTTCCAGATCGCAGATGATTTCCGCGAGAAAGTAAAACGAGCCGTGCTTTTTAGTGATGAGATTCGAATTTTTTCCTACCCAGCCAATGCCACCCCGCTTCGCCCAGGCACGCTCCAAAACCGGCGCAGAATCCGTAAAAATTCTGAAATGGAAATCCCCGATCTCCTCCAGCAAATGCTCACACATCTCCCGAAGGATGGCTTTTATTACCTCGTGATAATCCTCGCCATAGGCATACTTTGCAATTTTGTAATTCCCTTCCTCCGGCAAAATTTCTTCCGGAAAATAATTGTAAGATAATGAGATCACGGACCTGGCACCTTCCACCAGCAGCCTTGGATCCAGCCGCTTATCAAAATAATTCTCCATATATCGCATCTCCCCGTGCATGCCCTCGCGCAGCCACCTCTCCAGGCGCGGTGCCTCATCTTCCAGAAATTCTGCCCGGGAAATACCGCAACTCTGGAAGCCGAAACGCCGAGCAGTAGATTTGATTATTTGAGAAAAATATTGTGTTTTTGCGTGCATTGGCTTTGCAAAACTAATATTTTGATTATATTTGGAAGTGTAAATAATACAATTATGGATCTGAAAGAACTTTTGAGTGGTGACAATTATCACCTGATAGATGTGCGCGAGCCGATGGAGCTCGATGTGGACGGCTCCGTGGAGGGCGCAACAAACATTCCGCTAGACGAGATTGAGGTGCGCAAACAGGAAATCGAGAATCTGGCGGGCCCGAAGATTTTCTTCTGCAAAAGCGGGCAGCGCAGCCAGAAGGCGGCAGATTACTTCAAAGAGCAAGGCCTGACGGAAGTGTACAACGGGGGCGGGTATGAAGATGTGAAAGCCGCGCTGGAGGCGAGATAATCTTAAAAAATATTACAGAAATCATCGGAGTCTCCGGTGATTTTTTTGTTTAAATTTGCCCACCGAAAGCTGATTATTTTGTCTTTAAAAATATTAAACCTTACCAAAAAATACGGCAGCCAGACTGCGCTGAATGCCATCAGTCTGGAAATTGGCGCTAACGAGATCGTAGGATTGCTGGGACCGAACGGTGCAGGAAAATCCACCCTGATGAAATCTATCACCGGAGCGCTGACTCCGGATGACGGCGAGATATTTTTTAACGGGAAAAATATTGCAGAATTTCCCCTGGAAACCAAGGCGAAAATGGGATTTCTCCCCGAGAATAATCCGCTGTACAATGATATGTTCGTAAGGGAGTACCTGGATTTCGTGGCAGATGTGCGGAAGGTTTCAAGAAAAAGAATAAATGAGGTAATAGCGCTTACCGGGATCACGCCGGAAAAATCGAAAAAAACGGGACAGCTTTCCAAGGGCTATAGGCAGCGGGTGGGCTTGGCGGCGAGCATACTGCACGAGCCGGAACTCCTGATCCTGGACGAGCCTACCAACGGGCTGGATCCCAACCAGATCCTGGAGATACGGGAGGTGATCCGCAATGTGGGCAGCGAGAAATCCGTGATACTCTCCACACACATTATGCAGGAGGTGGAGGCGCTGTGCACACGCGTAATCCTCATAAACAAAGGGAGCATTGTGCAGGATTGTGCCGTGCAGGATTTCAAGGGAAGATTCCGCTCGCTGGAGGAAGCCTTTGCGGAATATACGATGGGAGGATATTCATAAGTCTCTCCTTAAAAATAAACGCGGCTCAGAAGTACTGCGCCGCGTTTTTATTTGAGCTAAAAAATTATATTTCGTACTCTTCCTTTATTTTGATGGGCTCATAGTCTTCCACCATTGCTTCTTCATAGTTTATCTTGTCGTGCTTACTGAAGCGGTTTTCCAGCTTCACAATGATGTAGTACACCACCGGCACTATGACGAGGGTAAGGAAGAGAGAGGAGAGCAACCCGCCAATAATTACAATCGCGAGGCCTTTGTTGGTCTCCGCCGCACCACCGGTAGCCGTTGCAATGGGTATCATCCCGAACACCATGGCGATGGTAGTCATAAGGATCGGCCGTAGCCGGGCGTGGTTCGCCTGTACGAGTGCAGTTTCGATATCTTCGCCGGCTTCCATACGGTGGTTTACGAAATCTACAAGAAGGATCGCGTTTTTCGCCACGAGACCGATGAGCATAATGATACCGAGGATGGTGAAAATATTAAGTGACTCGTTGGTGAGCGCCAGCGCCCAGAGTGCCCCGATGAAAGAGAGCGGGATGGAGAAGAGTACGATGAAGGGTTTTACGAAATCATCATACAGCACCACCATAATCATATAAACGAGCATAATAGCCGCCAGTAGCGCGTAGCCGAGCGTCCCGAAGCCTTCGCTCTGATTTTCCCTATTGCCTCCCCACCGCCATTCCACGCCGGATGGCTTCTGCACCGCGGATAGCTTTTCTTCCCATTCGGAGGCCAGCGTACCGGTAGTTTTACCCACGACTTGTGACTGTACGGTAACGGATGGCGCGCGGTCGTAGCGCTCCAGGAGCGTAGGTCCGGAGCCATAGGAAACATCGGCAAACTGGGAAAGGAAAACCTTCTGCCCCATGGGGTTAATGAAGGAGAGGTTCCGGATATCGTCTATGGTGGAGCGGTTGCCCTCATCCATAATGATATTTATGTCGTACTCAGTACTGCCGGTGCGGAATTTATTATCCGTATTTCCTGCGAAGGCGGTGCGCATAGTTTGCCCTACGGTAGCTATATTCAGCCCCAGCATAGACATTTTGTCTCTGTCAATGCTTACTTCAACCTCCGGGTTTCCTTCCTCCACAGTGGTTTTCACCTCGGTAGATCCATCGATGGATTGCAGGATTTTCATAGCTGTTTCGGCATATTCCATCGCATCCTTGGTTGTGGGACCGGTAATTGTCATCTGCAGGGGAGCTTCTTCCGCTCCCATAAAACCAATGGGTATCACGCTGATTTTCGGACCGATGAGTATCTTCTCCAGCTCTCGTTTCAGTTTTGCGCCGTATACTTTTGTAGGCTCGTTATTCCGTTCCGTTTTATCCGTGAGGAAAACGCTTATCTCCGATTTGTATGCGGTGGATTGAGATGCCCCGAAGCCCGTGCTGGACTGCCCCACCATCGTGATCTGCCGCACTACCTCCGGCCTTTTCGCCAGGTATTGCTCTGCGCGGCGGGTCATAAAGTTGGTCTCTTCGATGGAGGCATCTTTGGGCATTTCCAGCTGCAGGAGGAACTGGCTTCTGTCGTTACCCGGAAAGAAATCTGAACCGATGTACCCTAAGGCAGGAAGGGCTAAGGAGCTGATGAATAGTACTGTAACAACGGCAAAGGTGGCAATTTTATGGTGAAGGCTCCACTTCAGGATGTTTTCCATTTTTAAGGTAAACCACTTCAGCCCGTCCTCGAATTTGTAAATTATCTTACCAAAAATATTGTTTCTGCTGATGTGCTCCAGCTTACCGAATCTGGAGAAAAGCCACGGCACTACTGAGAAAGACACGATGAGGGAAAGCAGTGTCGCGATAACCACGGTGACGCAGAATTGCTTTATAATGTTCGAAACCATACCCGTGGAGAGCGCAATGGGGAGGAACACCACTACAATCACCATCGTGATGGCAACTACGGTAAAGCCAATTTCCGAGGCGCCGTCATAAGCGGCACGCACTTTATTTTTCCCCATCTCCATATGGCGGTGGATGTTTTCAATCACGACTATCGCGTCATCCACCAGGATCCCCACCACCAGGGAGAGGCCGAGCAAGCTCATCAGGTTTAATGAATAGCCGAAAAGCAGCATCCCGATAAATGTGGCGATGAGAGACGCCGGGATTGCCACCATCACTATCAGCGCATTGCGGAGGCTGTGCAGGAAGAAAAGCATCACGAAAGCTACAAGCGCGATGGCTATCATAAGGTCTTTCAACACATGGTCTGCAGCCTCCAGCGTAAATTCCGAAGTGTCGTTGGCTACCGTAAGCTGCACATTTTGAGCTTTGTACTGATTCTGGATCTGTACAATTTTTTCTTTCACCAGCCGGCTTACCTCTACGGCGTTGGCATCCGTCTGCTTCTGCACCTGCAGCAGCAGCGTATTCTGCTGGTCTATTCTCGCCAGTTTTTCCGTTTTCTTCTGGGTATCTTCCACCTCCCCTATGTCGGAAAGACGGATCACCTGCCCATTTACAGAGGAGATGACGAGGTGCCTCAGTTCATCCACGGTGGCAAGCTTTCCGGAAAGCCTAATGATAGTGGAGGTTTGGCGGGACTGTAGGTTCCCCGTCGGGAAATCCAGATTGGATGCGGCGATCATCTGCTGTACCTGCGGCACGGTGAGGCCGTATCCTTCCAGCTTCTCACGATTGAGGTTCACCCGTATTTCCCGCTCCTGCCCACCGATAATATTCACCTGCGCCACGCCCGATATCCGCGAAAGCTCCGGCTGGATGCGCTGATCCACAAGGTCATAGAGCTCTGCCTCGGTAAGGTTAGCAGTAATTCCCATCGTGATGATTGGAAGATCGGAGAGGGAAAATTTGCTGAGCGAAGGCTCTTCCGCATCCTCTGGGAGATCTGAACGAATGGCGTTTATCTTCCTCTGAGCGTCATTCAGCGCATAATCCACATCCACATCATCCGTGAACTGAATCATCACCACCGAAAGGCTCTCATACGATTTACTCTGAATTTTTTTAATGCCCTCCAACGAGGCTATCGCATCTTCCACCTTCCGCGTCACGGTGTTTTCCACCTCGGATGGTGCAGCGCCGGGGTAAATTGTAGCAATGGTAACTACCTTTACCTCAAATTTCGGAATGAGCTCGTAATTCAGCCTGGTATAGCTGAAAAGGCCGCCGATAAGCATCAGCGCGAGCACTACGATGACTATGCTTGGTCTTTTTATCGATATTTCTGCTAATTTCATTTTTCCTGTTTTCTAGATTACTTCAGCACTTGCACTTTTGTTTTGTCCTGAAGGTTTATCTGGCCGCTGGTCACCACTACATCGCCGGCAGAGAGGCCGCCGGCAACCTCTACCCTATCGCCTAGGTTGGCTCCTATCTGTATTTTTTTCAGGTACGCCACATTATCTTTTACAATGAACACCTGCCCGTCGCTCACGCTGCCTACGAAGGCACTCCTCGGTACGGTGAGCGCATCCGATGCGCCGGAGCGGTTGAAGTACGCGGTACCGTACATGCCGGCTTTTAGCGTGTTTCCGGAGTTGTTTACCGCGATTTCCACGGGGAACTGAAGCGCCCCGGAGGCAGTAGGCGCAATGAAGCTGATGCGGCCTTCCATCTCGGAATCCAGAACATCTGGTTTTATTTTCACGATATCCCCATTGTGCAGGTGGCTCACCACGGACTGATCTACATCTACCTTAAGCTTTACCACGGAGATATCCACTATTTCCACAAGTGGAGTGCCGGCTCCTACCACGCTGCCTACTTCAACAAACTTCTGGTTTACGATGCCGCTGACTTTGGAGATAATGTTGGTATCGCCGGAAGTTAGGTTTGCAGACTGCATCTGGGCTTTGGCATTTTTCACGGCAAGCCTTGCCTGATCCAGCTGCAGGGCCGTAACCCCACCTGTCTTGTATGCCATTTCGTAGCGGTTCAGCGCAGCCTGGGCATTGTCCAGATTGGCTTTTGCATTGCTCACATTCACATTGATTTTCTCTCCCCCGAGCCTGCCGATGCTCTGCCCTGCCCTTACATAGCTGCCTTCGCGTACATAGAGCGCAACCAGCTGCCCGCCGATTTCCGGGGAGATATTCGCCTGTTTATTGGGTTTGAAGGTACCGTTGGCGGAGAATTCCCTACTTAGGCTTTCGCGTTTTACGACTTCTGTGCGCACGGCTACATTGCTGTTCTTCTGTGCCACTACGGCTACATTTGCCTCGTTTTTTTCCTTATTTTTCTGAAGGATGAAGTAGATTCCTGCGCCGATAGCCAGCAGGATGAGGATGGTAATTATTGTATTCTTTTTCATGATTTTATTGGGTTAAAGTCCGGAGTCTGCCCTGAGATTTTAAAAGCTCTACCTCTGCCATTTTGTACTCTAGCAGTGCATTGGTATAGTTGTTCTTCGCTTCTGCCAGATCGCTTTCGGCATCTACGATATCGTTCATAGTGGCAAGGCCGTACTGATAGTTGCTGCGGGTGTTGTTCATCACATCCTCTGCCAGCTTTACATTGCCTTGTTGGATCTCAATTTGTGTCATATTATTCTGCAGTTTGGTAATTGCGTTTTGATATTGCATATCCAGTCCCATCTTGGTGTCCTTCAAATCCAGCTGGGCCTTTTCAATATCGATTTGGTTTTGCTCAATTCTTGATTTTACGGAAAACCCGCGGAAGACGGGGATATTGATATTGAGCCCTATCTGGGAAAAATCGTTCCAGTAAACCCCGTCCTTCTCGCCGTGCCACCAGGGGAATTTGGCACCCTGCCCCATCCAGCCGTAGTTTGCTGTAAGAGCCACCACCGGGTAGTATTCTGATTCTGAGGCTCTCTTTTGCCATTGCAGCAGCTCTATCTGCTTTTTTGCCAGTTTTATTTCCGATCTTTCATCGTACTGGGTTTGCTCTCCCGGGAGGTATTTTGGTTCAAAGGTATCCTGCGGCAGGCGAATGGGCTGGGCGATATCCATCCCCATGTAGAATTTCAGGGCGTTCTCTGCGAGTTGGGTTGCATTTTCCAGCGTTTTTACCGTGGAAGCGATGTTGTTTTCCGCCACTACGATCCGGTCATAATCGATCTTGCGTGCCAGCCCGGCATCCAGCAAACCTTTGATGACTTTGGAGGTCTGCTGCGTGAGGGAGAGGTTCTCCTGCATATTCTTCATCATCTGGTCGGTTTTGTACACCTGATAGTAGGCGTTTGCCACACGCTCTATGAGGTTTTCATCCGTAAGTTGGGCATTCAGCTGGTAAAATTCCCTAGTGGATCTTGCGGCTTTCAGCCCCGTGAAGACCTGCTCGTTGAAAATCAGCTGCTGCATCTGCGCCACATTGGTGGAGTTCCACTTCGTGCCAAAAGTTACCGGCACCTTCTGCCCCGGCATACCGGCAAGCTCGCCTGGCAGCAGCGACTCCTGCAGCAGGGGATTGTAGTTGGTAGCGCTATTCACCGAGATCTGTGGGAATACATTCCCCCGGACTTCGCGGATTTTAGCCTCCGCTCTTTCGATATCCTTGCGGGCTTTCAGCGCGTCTGCCTTGTTTTCCAAGGCATAATTGACGGCATCCTGCAGCGTGAGCAGCCGCGCCTCCTGGGCGTGCATCAGGCCTGCGGCAAGCAAGGTTGTTAATATTATTTTTTTCATAAATTTTGGGTGTATTTTTTCACAATATGTCTACCGGCATCCGTAGTAATGGCGTTCAGGTAAAAGTCAATCACTTTAAAATTAAAATCGTACCGCGACGCGAAGGTATCGCACTGATCGGGATTGAAATCATAGGAAATAAACAGACGAAAAACGAAATCTGCATATACTTCTTCATCAAAATCCTCCCTGTACAAGCCCATTTCCCTGCCTTTTTTCACATTTTCAACGGTAAATTTTATAAATTGATCTGAAAAATTGGCAATATATTTTTCAAAAATGGAAGGATAATATTTTATGAGCTGGCGCACGAAAACTGATTTGTTGCTCTTTACCTGCTGCTGGAAGTTTTCGTGCTTGTAGAAATATACTTCTAAAGGATTCTCAATTCTTTGATTGATTTCATGCATTTCTTTCAAGCCTTCATCAAGTTTATAAGCTATCACATCCTCCAGCAGGGCTTCCTTATTTTTATATTTTTGGTAAAGCGTGCGCTTGGATATGCCCATTTCCTTGGCTATATCGTCCATAGTAACGGTTTTTGCGCCGTTTTCTGCAAAAAGGTTTAGCACTTTATCTAGAAATTCCTTCTCCATATTTCTGAATACGGCGGCAAAGATAAAGCAATGGAAACTAAAAAACCAAAAAAGTTTTCAAGTTTTCAAAAAAATAACATTGAGGGGGCAAAGAAATTTATATTAGAACACAGAGACACTGGGTTATTTTTTTCCTAACTTTTATACACAAAGACACAGATTTCAATTCAAAAATATCTCATACCTTTTTTCTTCCGCAATTTCCGTCATCAGTGCTGCGTCCAGATCAACGAAGCCTTTCCGTGACGGCATTTCCAGCTGAGTTCCGTCGTCTGAGTTTTTTATGAGGATGCTCACCTTCTGTTTGCCATCCTTTTTCATCAGTGAATTGCGGAAGAATTCCAGGTCGGTTTTTCGGATTTCCTTCACATCCAGCACCACAGTTAGGCTTTTTGCAAACTGGTCGAAGGCTTCCTTCAGTTCCAACACATCGTTCACATTCAGGAAAATTCTGCCGTCGCTCCCTATAGTGAATTTTATTTTCAAAATCAGGAAGCGCTGCAGATCGATTTTTTCGCGAAGTCTCATATAATCCTTGTCGCCAAGCCTGAACTGGTAACTTCCGGTGTAATCTTCAAGCGTTACGAACGCCACCTTTTCGCCGCTGTTTCTGCCGTCCCGAACGAGAAATTCCGTCACCAGCCCAGCCACCGTATATTCCCGGAAGGTCGCCTTCATCTTCTGCTTTTCGCGGTAGTCCTTCGTTTCTTCAAACAGCTTTATTTGCTCAGCACCAAAGGCTTTCTCGCGGAAAACATCTATTTCATCCAGGTTCAGGAAATTGAAACTTCCCTTCGGTTCCACATCTTTTTTCACCGGCCCTTCGGAAATTTCGCCGTCTTCATTCAGCTCTATTTCCACGGCTTCTGCCGATATTTCTTCAGGTAAAATCTCATCGGAAAAATTTCCTGCTAAATTATCTTCCGTAACCTCCTGTTTTTCAAGCACTTGCTTTCTGCCGAAATTTCCCTGGATAAACTGATACTGGTACCGAAATTCGTCCAAAGGGTGCGCCGAAAGGTAGAAGCCGATGATTTCCTTTTCCCTGTTCAGCTTGTGCATATTTGGCCATTCCTGTGCAGGCTCTATTATTGGCTGTTCCACATCCAGTCCTTCCGCAAATTCTGCGAAGAGCGAATTTTCCAGCTGCGTTTTCCCGTTCTGAAAATTGAAGCCGTATTTCAAAAGCCTTTCCACATTGGTTCTGCCCTGAGAATCCACAGCGAAATACTGCGCGCGGTGATAATCGTCCACCTCATCGAAAGCGCCGGCAATTACCAGGCTTTCCACCACCCTTTTGTTGATTTGCGCCGAAGGAATCCGCTCGAAGAAATCGTAAATATTCTTGAATTTCCCATCCTTCCTTGCTTCCACGATGCTTTCGCTGGGCCCTTCACCAATGCCCTTTATCGCACCCAAACCGAAACGGATCTGCCCTTTTTCATTCACCGCAAAGCCGTACTGGCTCTCGTTCACATCAGGGCCAAGTACATCCACACCCATACTTTGGCAGTCCTCCATAAACATCGTGATTTGCTTGGTATTGTTAATGTTGTTGCTCATTACGCTGGCCATATATTCCGCCGGAAAATTGGCCTTCAGGTAAGCCGTGTGATAGGCAATCAAGGCATAGCAGGTGGAGTGCGATTTGTTGAAAGCGTACTCTGCAAAAGCTTCCCAGTCTTTCCAGATTTTGTTGAGTTTTTCTTCGTCCAGGTTGTTCGCTTTTCCACCCTCGATGAATTTCGGATACATCTTATCAAGCACATCTTTCTGCTTTTTACCCATCGCTTTGCGCAGCGTATCGGCTTCACCCCTGGTAAAATTCGCCAGTTTTTGCGAAAGCAGCATCACCTGTTCCTGATAAACCGTAATGCCGTAGGTTTCAGCCAGGTACTCTTCGTTTTCCGGCAAATCATACACGATTTCTTCCAGGCCGTGCTTCCGGTTAATAAAATTCGGGATGTACTTTATCGGGCCAGGCCTGTACAGCGCATTCATCGCAATCAGGTCGGCAAATACCGTGGGCTTCAGCTCACGCATATATTTCTGCATTCCTGGGCTTTCGTACTGGAAGATTCCAATCGTTCTTCCTTCCTGAAAAAGCCGGTAGGTATTGGCATCATCCAGCGGAATTTCATCTGGATTAATCTCGATGCCGTGCCTTTCCTTGATGAGCTGAATGGCGTGTTTAATGATAGTTAAAGTCCTGAGGCCCAGGAAGTCCATCTTCAGAAGCCCGGCACTTTCCGCCACGGAATTATCGAACTGGGAGACCAAAATTTCCGCATCCTTCGCTGCCGTAGTTATCGGCACCAGGTTGGAAATATCTTCCGGCGTGATGATGACACCGCAGGCGTGAATTCCGGTATTTCGCACCGCACCTTCCATCTTTTTCGCTGCGTCCAGCACAGGGTACCTCGCATCTTCAGGGTTATCCAGAATGGATTTCATTTCATCGGCAAGCACCTTGTCTTCCGGCGAAAGTTTTTCGTATTTTTTGAAGGCTTTGCCGATGTTCATACCTGGCACGGAAGGCACAAGTTTCGCGATGTTGTTCGTCTCGGGAATTGGCAGCTCCAGCACACGGCCTGCATCCTTTATCGCAGATTTTCCGCCGAGAACAGAGTAGGTGATGATTTGTGCCACATTCATTTTGCCGTACTTTTCCACCACCCATCTGATGATTTTATCGCGGCCTTCATCATCGAAATCAATGTCAATATCCGGCATCGAAATCCGCTCAGGATTAAGGAATCTCTCGAAAAGCAGGTCGTATTTTATCGGGTCCACATTCGTAATGCCGATGCAGTAGGCCACCGCAGAACCGGCTGCAGAGCCTCTGCCCGGACCAACCCACACACCCATTTTCCGCGCTTCGTTGCAGAAATCCTGCACGATAAGGAAGTAACCGGGATATCCGGTGTTCGCAATGACCTCCAGTTCAAAATCCAGTCGCTCGGAAATTTCGGGCGTTATTTCGCCGTACTTTTCCTGCGCACCCTTGTAGGTTAAATGCCTTAGGTAAGCGTTTTCGCCGCGTTTTCCGCCGTCCTTCAAATCTTCTTCGCTGTGGAATTCTACAGGAATTTCAAACTTCGGCAGCAGTACATCGCGCTTTAGTTTATAGGGTTTAAATTTGGCGAGAAACTCCGTGTAGGCTTCAAATGCATCGGGATAATTGCGGAACGCCTGCTTTATTTCCTCGGAATTTTTGATGTAAAATTCCTGAGACGGAAGCCCGCGCCTTTTCCCGAAACCCTTTCCAACAGGCGATGAAAGTTTCTCGCCATCCTTTATGCAGAACAGGATATCCTGAATCTGTGCATCATTTCTCTCGGTATAGAAAGTTTCATTCTGCGCCAGAATTTTCACGCCATATTTATCGGCGAAACTCAGCAGAACTTCGTTCACATATTCTTCCTCCTCAATTTGATGATTTTGCAACTGAACATAGAAATCATTGCCAAATTCATTTTTCCACCATTTGAAAATTTCTTCGCCTTTCTGCTCGCCAAATTCCAAAATTGTGTTCGGCACATCTCCTAAAGTTCCACCAGTAACAGCGACGAGGCCTTCCTTATGCTGCGCCACCATATCCCGTGAAATTCGCGGAACGCCGAAATAAAAGCCATGCAGAAAGCCAAGGCTTGAAAGTTTTGCCAGATTTTTATACCCAGTGAAATTCTTCGCCAGCAATACCATCAGCGTTCTTCTGTCCGGATCATCCTTCGTAAACTGCTTCTGTTCCGGCCTTTCGGAAATATAGAATTCACAGCCGATGATTGGGATTAAAGGCAGTTGCCGTGGTTCTGCTTCGTTGAAATCCGTGCCTTCGTTCTTGGCTTTTTCTTTTTGCTCGATGTAATTTTGGTAATTGCTGCTGATGTTTTTATTCGCTTCTTCCACTTCGGAAACGAATTTGAAAGCGCCCATCATATTGCCCAAATCTACTAGACCAACAGCCGGAAAATTATCAGCTAATGCTTTGGCTACCAAATCGTTAAGGTGCGTATTCGATTGCAAGGCAGAGTAAATGCTGTGGTTGTGAAAGTTGAAATAATCCCCGATTTCAATTTCCGCGGTGTCGCCAAAATCTACAGTTTTCCGCTTCTTAATTGCCGCTACCTGCCTTCTTATTTTGATTTCAAACGGCGAAATCGGTTTTACATTTTTCTCACGAAAATCCTGATAATTTTGAGAATCTGAAAAAACCTGCTCTACCGAAATTACACCTTGCCGCCACATTTCGAAAAACACCTGTGCTGTGGCGTTCACATCGGCAGCGGAATTGTGCGCCTCGTCAAACTTTTCGCCGTAAAGTTTCTCGTAAATTTCCTCAAGTTTGGGCGACTTGTATTTTCCTTTTCCCGAAGGAATCGCCGTGTATTCCGTGCCTAGAATCATCGTATCTGCCATCGGAATTTTCTGCAGATGGTCTTCCAGATTTTTCCGGAAAAATTCCGCGCCCACGATTTTGTAATCGAATTCCACATTGTGCCCTACCACAACTTTCGCGCGCTTCAGCACGGCGGAAAACTGGGCTAAAATCTCTGCCAAATCACGGCCTTCTTCGTTTGCAATTTTCGTGGTAATGCCATGGATCCTGGAAGCATTGTAAGGAATATCGTAGCCTTCCGGCTTTATTATAAAGTCCTGATTTTCAATGAGATTCCCAAGTTCATCGTGCAATTGCCAACTGATCTGCACCATTCTTGGCCAATTCGCAGAATCAGAAAGAGGCGCATTATAATTAATCGGCAATCCGGTAGTTTCCGTATCGAAAATCAAGTACATTCTATGAAAAATTTATCGAAGAAAAAGTTACCAAAATTACGGAAAAAAGATGGCACACATCTGCACGCAAAAACGCAGTGAAAATTTTCGAAAGCCGCACAGCCGAGACTTGCTATTTAGAACCCTTCCATATTTGAATAAATTTTCACCGATGGATTTTTGCGGCGGCGTTTCTCTTTATCTTTGGTTAAAATATTTTTACCCAAATGAAAAACCACGAGAAACCGACTGCAAAGACCGATGACCTGCAGCACGAAACCATTAATCAACAAGGGAAAACCTTTACCACAAACACCGGAGTTCCGGTAAATGACAGCCATAATACACTAAAACTTGGTGAGCGTGGTCCGTCTTTGATAGAGGATTTCATCTTCCGCGAAAAACTCGCACATTTCGACAGGGAGCGTATTCCAGAGCGCGTAGTGCACGCCAGAGCAAGCGGTGCGCACGGCGTTTTCAGGCTTACAAAGGATATGAGCCAATACTCCAGCGCAGATTTCTTAAACGGCGTTGGCAAGGAAACCCCAGTGTTCGTGCGGCTTTCCACGGTGGCGGGCTTCCGCGGCTCCACAGATCTTCCGAGGGATGTTCGGGGTTTTTCCGTAAAATTTTACACTCAGCAGGGGAATTTTGACCTTGTAGGAAACAACATCCCCGTGTTCTTCATTCAGGATGCGATGAAGTTTCCCGATGTGGTGCACGCCGTAAAGCCGGAGCAGGACAATCAGATGCCGCAGGCTGCCTCCGCACACGATACTTTCTGGGATTTCGTATCGCTTTCCCCCGAGACGGCACATATGATAATGTGGACTATGAGCGACCGCGCCATTCCGCGCAGCCTGCGGATGATGGAAGGCTTCGGGGTGCACACCTTTAAACTTGTAAATAAAGAAGGCAAGGCGCATTTCGTGAAATTCCACTGGAAGCCCGTGCTGGGCGTGCATTCCGTAGCCTGGGACGAGGCGCAGAAAATCAGCGGGAAGAACAGCGACTTCCACCGTGAAGACCTTTGGCAGGCGATAGAAGACGGCGATTTTCCAGAATGGGATTTCGGCGTGCAGATCATCCCGCAGGAGGATGAGCACAAATTTGATTTCGACATCCTCGACCCTACCAAGCTGATCCCTGAAGAACTGGTGCCGGTAGAGATCATCGGGAGAATGACTTTGACGAAAAACCCGACAAACTTCTTCGCGGAGGTAGAGCAATCGGCATTTCACCCAGGCAACATCGTACCAGGAATCGACTTCTCCGACGATCCGCTGCTGCAGGGAAGGCTGTTCTCCTACTCGGACACGCAGATGTACCGACTTGGCGTAAACCACCAACAGCTGCCTATCAATCGGCCCCTGGAGCAGGTACAAAATACGCTGCGCGAGGGTGCGTCTCAGCATTTTATCCACAAAGGGAAAGCATCCTACACCCCGAACTCCACGGGCGGGGGCTGCCCATTCCTAGCAATGGCGACTCAGGGCGGTTTCGTATCCCACGGAGAGAGAGTGGATGCGCACAAGGTCCGCGCAAGGAGCAAAAGCTTCCTGGATCACTACAGCCAGGCGAAACTTTTCTACAACAGCCAGGCAGAGTACGAGCAGCAGCACATTAAGGATGCACTTTCGTTTGAACTTTCCAAAGTGAAAACGCCGGAAATTCGGGAAAGAGTGGTGCAGATGCTTACCAACATCGATCTCGATCTTGCTCAATATGTGGCGAAAAAACTCGGCATCGATGAACCGAAAGAAGCCAAACCGGTAGAGAATTTTGTGCGGAATGCAGATGAAACCGCAGAGGATGCTGCAAGCGTTATTAAAGAACCATCTGTATCCAAGTCTGAAGCGCTGAGTATGGCGAATACTGCGAAAGACACGATGAAATCGCGGAAAATTGCCGTGTTCATCAGCGATGGTTTTGACAGAAAATCCTTCGACAAAGTGAAATCTGCCATTGAAAAAGAAGGCGGAAAATGTGCGACAGTTGCACCAATGCTTGGTATGATAAAAGCTGATGACGGCAGCGAAATCGAGAACAAGGAATTCACTTATTTCAATTCTGCATCGGTTTTGTTTGATGCGCTTTATGTGATTGGCGGCGAGAAAAATGTGAAGTTTTTGCTGAATGAAAAGAATGCCAGTGAATTTGCAAACGATGCGTTCAAGCATTGTAAAGCGATAGGCTATGATGCTGATGCTCAGAAATTTATAGACAAAACCATCATTAAAAATGATGAAGCGATTTTGAAAGATGACTTGGAGAACTTCCTGAATGCTGTGAAAAAACACCGCTATTGGGAACGCGAAAAAACGCTTTAAAATCTGCAAAAAGCCGGACGAAAGTTCCGGTTTTTTATTTTGAATTATTATATAATTATATTTTTGTATCAATCTATATTTATACGATTATATTCTGCCGCCGATGATTTATTGCTTGGCTAAAAACCTTATTTTTGTTCAAAACAAAATCGGATGTCCGCGGAAATTCAGCAGAAAATCGAAAGCCTAAGGGAAGAACTGCAGCAGCACAACTACAGTTATTATGTGTTGGATGAGCCCACGATTTCGGATTTTGAGTTCGACGCCAAACTGAAGGAGCTGCAAACGCTGGAACAGCAGCACCCAGAATTTTACGATGCCAATTCGCCTACGTTTCGTGTTGGCGGCGAAATCACGAAAAACTTCCCGACCGTTCGGCATCAATATAGAATGTATTCGCTGGATAACTCCTACGATTTCAACGACTTAGAAGATTGGGAACGCCGCATAATGCGCACTTTGGATGAGCCTGTGGAATTTGTGGCAGAGCTGAAATATGACGGCGCTTCCATTTCGCTGCTGTACGAAAACGGAATCCTGAGCGAAGCTGTGACAAGAGGTGACGGTTTCCAAGGCGATGAAATTACCGGAAATGTGCGCACAATTCAAGATGTGCCGCTGAAACTTACCGGCGATTTTCCGCAGCGGTTTTTTATGCGTGGCGAAATTTTCCTGAGCCGAAAAAACTTTGACCGCATCAATGCTCAGCGCGCTGAAGATGGCCTTGACCTTTATATGAATCCGCGGAACACAGCGTCCGGAAGCCTGAAACTTCAGGATTCTTCGGAAGTACGGAAACGCCGGCTATCAGCGGTTTTTTATCAATTTATTGGCGAAGATTTTCCTGCGGAAACGCATTGGGAAATTCTGCAGAAAGCAAAATCCTGGGGTGTTTCGATTTCGGAAAATTCCAGGCTTTGCAGAACGCTGCAGGATGTGAAAGATTTCATCAATTTTTGGGATGAAGAACGCCATAAATTACCCTTTGAAATTGATGGTATCGTATTGAAAGTCAATTCGTTAAAGCAACAGCAACAGTTGGGCTACACCGCAAAATCACCACGATGGGCAATGGCGTACAAATTCAAGGCGGAAAAAGCAGAAACCGAACTGCTGAGCGTTTCCTACCAAGTTGGGCGAACCGGCGCCATAACACCGGTGGCCAACCTGAAGCCGGTTTTGCTGGCAGGAACCGTGGTAAAGCGGGCTTCATTGCACAACGAAGACATCATCAAAAAACTTGGCTTGCACGCAAATGATTTTGTGTTCGTGGAAAAAGGCGGCGAAATTATCCCAAAAATCACTGGCATAAATTTAGAAAAAAGAGATACGCAAAGTTCTGAAATTCAATACATTACGCATTGTCCAGAATGTGGAACGGAACTTGTAAAAATTGAAGAACAGGCAATACACTTCTGCCCGAACGAAGCGCATTGTCCGCCACAAGTCGTCGGGAAAATGATCCACTTTGTTTCGCGGAAAGCGATGAACATTGAAAGTTTGGGACAGGAAACCATCCAACAGCTGAACCGCGAAAAGCTGATAGAGAATCCGGCGGATTTCTACGCATTAACGAAAGAGCAACTTTTGCCGCTGGAAAGAATGGCGGAAAAATCAGCGCAGAATATCATTAACGGCATCGAGAAATCGAAAGAAATTCCTTATGAAAAAGTGCTTTTTGCACTGGGAATCAGGCATATCGGTGAAACGGTGGCAAAAAAACTGGCGAAGAATTTCCCATCAATCGATGAGCTGAAAAGTGCTTCACTTGATGAATTAACCCAGGTAGATGACATCGGCGAAAAAATTGCGCTGAGCATCATTGCCTGGTTTGAACAGCCGGAAAATTTACTGATGGTTGAACGGCTGAAACAATACGGCGTTCAATTACAAAAAACTGAAAATCAAACAGATACGATAAGCGATGTTTTAGCCGGGAAAACTTTTCTATTCACCGGAAAGCTTTCGCTTTTCACGAGAGAGCAGGCGGAAGAAATGGTGGAAAGGCACGGCGGCAAGAATATTTCCGCGGTTTCCAAAAACCTGAATTATTTAGTGGCCGGCGAAAAAGCGGGCAGCAAACTGAAAAAGGCGCAGGAAATAGGGACAGTGGAAATTCTGGATGAACAGCAATTCCTGGATTTGCTGAAGTAAAAACTGCCGGAAAGCCCGGCAGTTTCAACGGTTTTGCGTTATTCGCTAAGTTCAGGATCGTTCACCTTCACCGCAAGTTCGTAAAGATCGCCACGCATCAAAAACTTAATTCTTTCACGCGTGGTAATCGTATTGATTTCGCCGTCTTTGAAAATCATAATTCTGTCGCCAGTTGCAATGTTCTGGTCGGCAAGCCAATCTTCCGGCGCCACATCGTTTTCCAATTTTTTCATATCTTCCAACAAGTCCTGCGCCCTTTCCTGGAAGCCTTCTTCGTCGGAATATATCACATCGTACTCAGGGTCCAGCGCTACACGGAAAACCTTGCGGTTTTCGATAAGTTTAGCGTGGTCGTTCGGCATAGGATTGTCCGAACCATCAGTGAAGCCCACCTCAATCAGCTCGCCGTTTTTCTCTCTGGCATAATTTTCAGCTTCTTCAAAATTTGCGAAATTCGTTACGATTTTATAATCATCGTAGCCGTATTCTTGCAATTTCCTTTCTTCGTTTTCCATTTTATTATAAATTTTAATCGTTAATTTCTTCCTTTACTTCGCGCCATTCATTATCTTTCAGGTTGCCTTCCAGTCTTTCCACCTTCAGCATTTGCCGTAAAATGGCATATACCGTGATGTAAAAATTTGCCACGAAAACCACTGCAAAGCCTGAAATCAGGTATCCCGTCCAATTTTCGGTGAGCATTTTAAACTTCGTTAAAATTAAGAAAAAAATCGCAACATAATGGCTGAAACAATAATGGCAGGTAGGCAAATAATAAAAAAGTTTGCCGGGCAGGTTGTCACAGTTTTCCGAGCGGTATTGGCATTTCTCGCGAAACTCTTGGAAAATCCGTTCATTAGTTACCGTCCAGGAAACGCAGGCTACCGGAATCGCGAGCAAAAGCAGGTAGAGAATCTGATGGTGAAGTTCCAATTTTTTGGGTAAAATTTTTGTGGGAATTATGCTTCAAAAATTATTCCGTATTTTTATGCAAAATTGAATTTTATGACGAAAATGAAATGGTTTTCCGCACCGGCCATTTTTGCGGCGGCGCTTGCTTTCGCGCAGCAATACGGCGGGATGTGGATTCCCACCGAACTGAATGAAAAGGAAATGAAGCAGCTTGGCATGAAAATTTCGGCGAAGGACATCTTCAGCCGGGACAAGCCTTCGATAAAGGATGCAGTGGTGCAGTTCAACGGTGGATGCACGGCGGAAATTGTATCGCCGAAGGGCCTTCTGCTCACCAATCATCACTGCGGTTACGGCCAAATTCAGTCGCATTCATCCGTTCAGAATGATTATTTGCGAAACGGTTTCTGGGCGAAAAATATGGCGGGCGAATTGCCAAACCCTGGCGTAATAGTGGATTTCATCGTGGATATCATTGATGTGACAGCGCAAATTCTGCCGACTACAAATTTGACGGAAAATGAAATTAACGCTAATATCCAGCGCGTTTCGCAATCTTTCAGAACCGAGCCGTACCAAAAGGTTTCCGTGAAGCCGATGTACTACGGCAATAAATATTACGCCTACATCATAGAAACTTTCAAGGATGTAAGGCTCGTAGGTGCACCACCGGAAAGCATCGGAAAGTTCGGCAGTGATACGGATAACTGGGTTTGGCCAAGGCATACCGGCGATTTTGCATTCTTCCGAATCTACGCCGATAAGAACAACAAGCCTGCGGAATTCAGCAAGGATAATGTGCCATATGTGCCGAAGCATTTTCTGCCGGTTTCCATCAAGGATAAAAACGAGGACGACTTCACCTTCGTTTTCGGCTTCCCAGGAAGAACGCAGGAATACCTGCCGGCAATTGCGGTGCAGAAGATAATGACGGAAATAAACCCTGCGATGATTTCCGTACGGGATGTGGCGCTGAAAACGCTGAACGAAAAAATGCGGGCGGACGATGCCACGAGAATTAAATACGCTTCGAAATATGCATCCGTAGCCAACTACTGGAAAAAGTGGATTGGCGAAGCAGAAGGCCTGAAGAAATCAAACGCAGTTGGGAAGAAATTGGTTTACGAGCAGAAATTGATTTCCAAAAATCCGGCAATGAAAACCACGATTGACGGGCTGAACAAGGCATACAACGAACAGGCACCCTACGCCTTGCACCGCGCCTATTACGGTGAGCTTTTGCGCAATGCCGAAACTTTGGCGATTGCTGATCTTTACAGCACTTATCTCAATCTTTCGCAAAGCGGAAAGTTGGATGCAGAAACGCTGAACAACCTGAAGAGCCGGCTTAAAAGAATCTACCGAAACTACGATGCAGAGCTGGATGCCAAGGTTACGGCGAAACTTCTGGCGCTGTATGCCAACCAAATTCCGCAGCAGTTCTTGCCGCAAAATTTTGCACAGTACAAGGATGAAAACCGCAATCTTCAGGCGATTGAAGAAATGTCTAAAAACTCGCTAATTACCGGAAGAACTTCGCTGAACGGCATTTCTGCAACGGCAGATTTGGATAAATTTTTAGCGAACCCTTCCCTGCTGCAAAATCTGCAAAACGACCCGCTGATTAAGCTTTCGGCAGAAATTAAGAATAATTATTTACAAACCACCGAGCTGAAATTTGCCGCACTGCAAAACGAGATAGATGCACTTCAGAAAAAATTTATGGCTGAGCAAATGGCGACAGATAAAGAGCGGCAGTTCTTCCCGGATGCTAATTCCACTTTGCGCGTTACCTATGGTCAGGTGAAGGGTTCAAATCCGCGCGATGCCGTGCATTACAACTACCAAACGCATTTGTCTGGTGTGATGGAAAAGTACATCCCGGGCGATTATGAATTTGATGTGCCGGCAAAACTTATCGACCTTTACAACCGTAAGGATTTCGGAATCTATAAGGATAAAACCGGCGATGTTCCGCTGGCATTTACCGCTACCAACCATACAACCGGCGGAAATTCCGGAAGCCCGGCACTTGATGCCTACGGAAATTTGATTGGTTTAAATTTCGACAGACAGTGGGAAGGCACGATGAGTGACATCAACTATGATCCGAAATTTAGCCGGAACATAATGGTGGATACCAAGTACATTCTCTTCATCGTGGATAAATTTGCTGATTCGAAATGGCTTCTCGATGAGATGAAAATTGTAAAATAAAAACGCCGCGCTGAAATTCTCAGCGCGGTTTTTTAAAACTTTAAACCTAAAACATTGAACTAATGTATATGTTTCTCAGCGTGGTAAGAACTTCTCACCAAAGGTGAACTTTCCACGTGTCTGAAGCCAAGGCTTCTCGCGAAATCTCCGTATTCATCGAACTCTTCAGGCGTTATGAACTTCTTCACCGGTAGATGTTTCTTCGTAGGTTGCAGGTATTGCCCCAGCGTTATCACATCCACATCAGCACTGCGGATGTCCTCTATCGTTTGGAAAACCTCGTGTTTTTCTTCGCCAAGACCCAGCATCACGCCGGTTTTCGTGCGGCGTTGCCCTGCGCTTTTCAGGTACTTCAGCACTTCCAGGCTTCGCTCATATTTTGCCTGAATCCGCACTTCACGCGTCAGTCTCTTCACGGTTTCCATATTGTGCGAAATCACTTCCGGTGCCACTTCCACCACTCTATCCAGATGCTTATGTATGCCCTGGAAATCCGGTATCAGCGTTTCCATCGTAGTTCCCGGCGAAATTCTCCGCACGGCATTTACAGTTTCCGCCCAAAGAATCGAGCCCATATCCTTCAGGTCATCCCTGTCCACGGAAGTCAGCACCGCGTGCTTTATCTTCATCAGCTTTATCGAGCGGGCTACTTTCTCCGGCTCATCCCAGTTCACATCCAACGGCCTTCCAGTTTTCACGCCGCAGAAACCGCAGCTCCTGGTGCAGATGTTCCCCAGAATCATAAATGTAGCCGTGCCTTCGCCCCAGCATTCCCCCATATTTGGGCAGCTTCCGCTTTGGCAAATCGTGTTCAGCTTGTATTTATCCACCAGGCTTCGCAGTTCGCGGTAATTTTTTCCCGTGGGAAGTTTCACGCGAATCCACTTCGGTTTCTGCACCGCATTTTCCGTCACATTCTCCGTCATCAGAAATTCCGAACAGTTTTTTAATTGATTTTTTTCGCTGAGGTTAATGGGTTAAAATTGACAGTAAAATTAACCGAAGAATTAATTGCCACCTCAAAACTTCATAACCTTCTAAATACAAAATTATAAATTTTCGCTAACTTAGTCCTACATTCCAAAAATATGATGAAGGCTTGCATCCTAAGCATCGGCGATGAGATTCTCTCCGGAAGCACCGTGGATACCAACTCGAATTTTATAGCGCAGAAGCTGAAATCCATCGGCATCGCAGTTTCTGAAATCCGCACGATTTCCGATGATATGGAAGTCATCAAAAATGCTTTGCAGCAAGGCTTTCAAAAGAATGACCTCATCATCACAACCGGTGGACTTGGCCCTACAAGAGACGACAAAACCAAGATGGCTTTTGTCGAATTTTTCGGTGATGAACTAGTTTTCGATGAAGCCACTTTCGAAAATCTCCGCCAAATTTTCAAGCAAAGAAACCGCGAACATTTGCTCGAACTGAACAGACCGCAAGCCGAAATTCCGAAATCTGCGCACATTTTTCTAAATGACTACGGCACAGCGCCTTCCCTGCTGATGCAGAAAGATGGTAAAACTGCGATTTGCCTTCCGGGAATTCCTTCTGAAATGAAGGCTTTGATGCGCACCAAAATTATTCCACACCTGAAAAACGAGCATCAGCTGAACTTCATCATTTCCCGAACGCTTACACTTGTGAACATTCCCGAAAGTTTGCTGGCAGAAAAAATCGAAGCTTGGGAATTGGCTTTGCCCAAAAATCTCAGCCTTTCTTACTTACCGATTGGCAATCGCATCAAGCTGAAAATCACAGGCTTAGGAGAAAATGGACGCGAAGTAAAAACGCAAATAAGCGATGAAGTGGAAAAACTTCACCCGCTGATTTCTGAAAATGTAATTTCCTGGAATGGCGAAAGCATCACGGAAATTTTTGCGACGGCAGTTTTCAATTCAGGGCTCACGCTTTCCACGGCGGAAAGCTGCACAGGCGGCGAAATTGCGAAATTAATCACAAGTATTCCTGGGATTTCACCATTTTTCAAGGGCGGAATTGTGGCGTACGAAACCGCGAAAAAAGTTGAGATTTTAAAAGTCAGTCAGCAAACGATTGACACCTACAGCGTTGTTTCTCAGCAGGTTGCGCAGGAAATGAGCGAAGGCTGCCGCCAAATTTTTGACACCGATATTGCGATTTCAACAACAGGTGTTGCAGGCCCGATGAGCGATGAGGACGGCAACGAAATCGGGACGGTTTTTTATTCCATCAGGGTGAAGGATTTTGAAATCACTAAAAAACTTTTCCTGCCGCACTATGAACGGAAAGATTTTATGGCATTCGTAGCGCAAAAAACCCTGCAGGATTTAGTGGAAATTTTGACGCTTGGTAAAAATCGGTAAGATTTTATTTAAACACAACGGCACGGCATATTTTTAGTTTAATCTGTTAAAAACACTGAGAATCAGTGAGTTACAAAAGGATTTTCTGCGAAAAATAAAACACAGCGGCACGGTGATTATTTTTTATTAAAACACTGAAATACAGAGCGTTGCGTTTTAAAAACTGTGACGCTTGGACTAGCCCAGCGTGACAACATTTACTTTTCTTTTGCCTTTTACTTGGCTCTTGTCTCTTTTTACTAACTTTGGAAGTTAAAATGATTTTGAGATGAAAAAACTTTCGATGGCTGCACTGGCTTTTTCCGGAATGCTGGCGCTGAATTCCTGCGCTACCAACCAAAATACTAAAATTTCAAAAGCGGAACACGCTGAAAATCAATCAAATGAAAACATTCAGGATGTTGGGCTGAACTTGGAATATATGGACAGAAGCGTTCGTCCGCAGGATGATTTCTTTTCGTTTGTAAACGGCGGTTGGTATAAGCAGGCGGAAATTCCGGCAGATAAATCAAGTTGGGGTTCCTTCAACGAACTTAGGGAAAATACTGACAATCAATCACTTAAGATTTTGGAAGACATCAATTCCAAAACTTATGCGAAGGGTAGCGAAGGCCAAAAAATTCAAGATCTGTATGCCACCTATATGGATTTGAATAAGCGCAACGCTCTTGGAATTTCTCCGCTGAGAAATCAGTTAGCGGAAATCGACAACATCAAGAATCTTGCTGAATTTCAATCATATATCAACAAAGCGACATTGACTGGCGATAATCCGTTCTACAATTGGTACGCTTCGGCGGATATGAAAGATTCCAATATGAACGCCGTTTATCTTGGTGGGCCGAGCCTTGGTTTAGGTAAAGATTATTACCAAAAAGAGAATGAGGCTAATGCTAAAACGCTGGCCGAATATCAGAAATTTGTAGGGCAAATGCTTGATATTCTGCAGATTAGCGATGCCAATGCTGCAAAGCAAATCGTAGATTTTGAAAAAAGAATGGCGAAAAGCCTGCTTACTTTGGAAGAAGGCCGTGATGCCAACAGGCGCTACAATCCGAAAACTGTGGCAGAGCTTGGGACTTTGGCTAAAAATGTCAATCTGCCAAAATATCTGAAAACAGTGGGCGTTCAAACGGACAGGGTGATAATCGGTGAGCTGAAATATTACCAAAACCTTGACCAGTTCATCAATCAGCAGAATCTGCCATTGATGAAAAACTATATGAAATACAGGCTTTTGGCGAGCAATGCAAGTTACCTGGACAAGAGAACGGACGATGTGAATTTTAATTTCTACGCGAAATATCTACAGGGCCAGAAAGAGCAACGGGCGATGAATAAGCGGGCGCTTTCGATGGTGAACGGCTCTTTGGGCGAAGCTTTCGGGAAACTTTATGTGGAACAGTACTTCCCTGCGGAAGCCAAGGAAAAAATGGAAGAACTGATAAGCTACCTGATGAAGAGCTACGAAATGCACATAAAGGAACTGGACTGGATGTCGCCCGAAACGAAAACTAAGGCGCTGGAAAAGCTCTCGAAATTTACGGTGAAAGTGGCATATCCAGACAAATGGAAGGATTATTCTGCGCTTACCATCAATTCGCCGAAAGACGGTGCAAGCCTTTATGACAATATGGAAAATATTTCGCGCTGGCATTATCAGCGCAAGCTGGACAAGGTAGGAAAACCAGTGGACAAAACCGAATGGGGTATGACGCCGCAAACTGTAAACGCTTACTACTCAAGCAGTTATAATGAAATTGTTTTCCCTGCCGCTATTCTTCAGCCGCCGTTCTTCAATTTCAAGGCAGATCCTGCCGTGAATTTCGGTGGAATTGGCGCGGTAATTGGGCACGAAATTTCGCACGGCTTTGATGACGGCGGTTCACGGTTTGATGGCGACGGAAATTTGAATAACTGGTGGACAGATACCGACCGGAAAAACTTTGATGCCAAGGTAGAAGCACTGGCAGAGCAGTTCAGCAAATATGAGCCGGTGAAAGGCAGCTTCATCAACGGGAAATTTACGAGTGGCGAAAACATTGGCGATTTGGGTGGTGCAAGCGTTGCGTACGATGCCCTGCAGCTTTACCTGAAGGACCACGGCAACCCTGGGAAAATCAATGGCTTTACCCAGGATCAGAGATTTTTTATGAGCTGGGCTACGGTTTGGCGCACCAAATCTACCGACCAATATGTGGTAAATCAGGTGAAGACGGATCCGCATTCACCAGGCTATTACAGGGCTTTTGCGCCGCTTACCAACATCGATGCTTTTTACAAAGCTTTCGACATTAAGCCTGGCGACAAGCTCTACCGGAAACCTGAAGACCGCGTGAAAATCTGGTAAAAATGAAAAATAAACCGCCGAAGACTGGCGGTTTTTTTATGCTAAATTTCCTCGGAACTTCTCAGCAAATCGCTCAGGATTTTTTTCCCGCGCATTATCCGAACTTTCGTGTTGGAAACGGAGATGCCCAATTCTTCAGCGATTTCCTTGATGCTTTTCTCATCATAAAACCGTAACCTAATGATTTCCTGGTAATTAGCATCCAAACTTTCCACGGCACGCAAAATTCTTTCCTGCTCTTCATCGGAAATTAAAAGCTCTTCCGGTGAGCGCGCAAAATCGTTTTTGATGCCGTTCAAATCACTGAAGCTCTCTTCATTCTGATTGCGGTTTTGCTTTCGCCAAAAATCAATTACGGAATTTTGCGCAATCGTAAGAATCCAGGTTTTAAAATGAAAATTTGGATCATAAAGATCCAGTTTGTTGAGAACTTTTGAAAAAACCGCTACGGTAATTTCATCTGCCAAGGTTTCATCCTGCACCTTGTTCAGCACAAAAGAAAAAACCGGTAGCCAATACTGGTTGATGAGTTTCGTCTGCGCTTTGCGATCTTTATTCTTCGCCGCTTCAATCAAATCCAGCAATGCGCGGTCTTCCATCAGATGGAAATATCTTCGGTTTCTCGAAATTCTCTCAGCAGATTTTCGAATACTTTTTCCACAGGCAAAATTTCATCTATCAATGCTGAAACCTGCCCTATTTCAAGCTCGCCGTTTTCCAAATCGCCCTCGAACATTCCGCGCTTTGCCCTTGCCCTTCCCAGTTTTTCGCGAAGGATTTCCGCATTTCTTCCGCTGTTGTAAATTTCTTCCAGCTCACTGAAAAACTGATTTTTTACCAGCCGAACTGGTGCTAATTCCTTCAGTGTGAGGAATGTATCGCCTTCACCAATCTCGGTAATTTTCTGCTTCCAATTATCGTGCGCGCTCGCTTCATCAGTCGCCGCAAAACGCGAACCGATTTGCACGGCATCAGCACCCAGCATCATCACCGCTTTCATCTGTGCACCAGTTGCAATTCCGCCTGCTGCAATCAGCGGTGTGGAAACATTGCGCCGCACATTCGGTATCAGGCAAAGCGTGGTGGTTTCATCCCTGCCATTGTGCCCGCCCGCTTCAAAGCCTTCGGCAACAATCGCATCTACACCGGCTTCTTCGCACTTCAGCGCAAATTTTGTGGATGAAACTGCGTGGGCTACTTTCAGCCCTTCCTTCTTCAATGTTTCCGTGTAAGTTTTCGGGTTTCCTGCAGAAGTGAACACGATTTTCACGCCTTCTTCCAAAATAATCTGGATGATTTCCTCAAGGTTTGGGTAAAGCATCGGCACATTCACGCCGAAAGGCTTATCCGTAGCCTTCTTGCATTTCTGAATATTTTCCCGCAAAATATCGGGATACATACTTCCAGCGCCAAGCAAACCGAGACCGCCGCAGTTTGAAACCGCGGAAGCCAAACGCCATCCGGAATGCCAAATCATCCCCCCCTGAATGATGGGATAGCGAATCCCGAAGAGCTGGGTGATTGGATTTTTCGGGTTATTCATTTGCTTAAAATTAATGCTTTTTCCCGGCTAAAGTAGAAAAAATGTTCCTAATAATTTTTTTCTGAGTTACGGATTATATTGTTAGTAATGCTTTCAGATTTTTTATTTTTGTGATTATTCACAACTGGAGAACACTCCGGAACTAAGTAAAAACAGTTGTGAATTGCTTTCAGATTTTTTATTTTTGTGATTATTCACAACCTCAAAAGATAACCCGCTAAAAATCAGCGGGTTGCTTTTGTTTTTAGAATTGAAATTTTCAGAATAATTCCAGCTGCTGATATGTGGGCGGCGGAAGTTCTTCCTTCCTGGATTCAAAAATTTCAATGTCGCCAAACTGCTTGTCCGTAATGCAGAGTATCGCCACCTTCCCTGCTTTCGGCAGAATGGATTTTACCCTCCTGATGTGCACCTCCGCATTTTCCCTGCTTGGGCAATGCCGTATGTACATCGAGAACTGAAACAGCGCAAAGCCATCGTCCACAAGCCTTTTCCGGAAAAGGTTCGCCGCCTTCATATTGGCCTTCGTATCCACGGGCAAATCATATAACACGAGCACCCACATAATGCGGTAGGCATTGAATCTGTCGGAATTCATCGGCAGTCATTTGCACAAAATTCAGGATAGGAAATCAGCCGCTTTTCGGCGGTGAAACATTTGTAAACAGAAGTTGCGGTGGATTTCACTGCCACAATCAGTGGCCTTCTTAAACCTTCTATACTTACATCCTTGGTTGCGATGTTCAAGATGTGTGCCTTGAATTCCTTCGTTAGCTCCTCTCCTTCTGGATTTTTCGTGAGCCAGTCCATCACCAATGCATCGGCGAAAGGCCTGTAAGGCTCCATCAAATCATCGGCAAGGCAATAGGGATTGTACTTGTTTCGGTGGAAAATTCCGAGCACCGGCAAAAGCCCCGTTTCCACGATAGCCCTTGCCACGATGCTGCGTAATACCGAGTAGGCGAAATTGAAAAACTGGTTGGGCGAACTGCCAAAACGATGGCGCAGAAAATTATACGAGATGAGGTGCTTCCAGTAATGCTGCGCCGCAATGCCTTCCATATTGGTAGCATCGCCGCTCTTTACGCTGCTGCGGTAGGCAAGCATCGGCTCGTAATAATTTCCCAGCCTTTTCAGAAGCTCTGCCTGATTCTGAATCTTGGCTTCCACGGTTTGTTTCCACAGCTGTTTTTTCAAAGGCTCGCTTGCTTCCAGCTGGTATTTTACTCTTTCGGAATGTTCTGTATGGCCGTACATCGGCAGCATAATGCCGTGCGGAAGGTGGGATGCATCGCAGGAAATGACCACCACATTATTGCCCATCAAATGCTGGATGAGCTGGTGAGATATGGTGATTTGCCAATGATCAAGCATTAGCAAACCGAGGTCTTCAATTGGCACGCTTCCTTTTTCCGCCTTCGTTTCGGGGCAAATAATCTTCATCTGAAAATCTTTCAGCTTCAGGTAAGCTGGATTGCCGATATAGATAGAGCGGTAGAGCATTCGCATTAATTTTCACCAATTTTTATAATCTCTCCTAAATGATTAACTTTAACCTTTTTTGGATTTAGTTTTAGGAAAGAGCCAACACTTGTCAACCGATAAAATCTTTTGGATTCTTTAGCACCTTCTATTTTTTTCAGGTCAGAATTTTTAGTTTCTAAATGATGTCTGAACCAGTAGTCATTATCGGCAATACTCCAAGTTAAGTATAAATGCTCACTAATTAACTCATTGTCATTATTCCTTATAGCATATTCAAAATCTTCATCTTCTAGACCTAAAATGAACATTTCATTTTGCTGTAATGAAAATTTTAATGTGAGATTGTTATCAGGTAATTGTTTTAAAAAATCTTCTGGATATGCACCTTCTAAAACAGTATTCCACAGCTCCGCAGAATTCTTAATAATTACAGGAAATTTATATTTTTTCCTTTCAACGGCATGCCAAAAGCTGCATATATGCTGATGAATATTCTGCTCATTATCGTAATACAATGCGATATGATGATTGTTGCCTGTTTTTGCAAAGCCAATATTTTTACCGTTTCCATCCTGCTTCACTGGTTGCACTGCTGAAAGACCTGTCCTGCACCGTACTGTCTTTATCGGGATTCCTTTTTCCTTGTTGAACCACACTGTTTCTTTGAAAGCTTCTTTTTCATTTCCATTATGTTCACCAATCTTAGCAGAAAGAATTGCCCTTATTTTATCATCGACAATAAACTGTAAGTCTTTTTTCTTTAAATCCTGGATTTTATATTTGATAACATATTCGTCCTTATAGCAGTCCGCTTTGTCAAGTGTTTTTTTTGTCTCAATGTCTACATAAATAGGCGACTTTTTTACAGAAGCTAAGGCTTTTTTCCCATCGCCATTGTATTTTGCTATTCTCGCTTCAATCAAAGTCTTTATTTTTTCATCTTTTATGAGATCTACATTTTCGAAAAGAAATTTTAATGGCTTGTCTGAATCTATAGTCTTAATTTTTCCATAAACAAACTGTTCGTGTAAAGCTCCCCGCGGCGTTAAGACACCAATAGACTTATTTTTGCCCTGCGCTTTGTATTTGCTGATCGTTGCGACTTTTTTCCCGGTCTTGAAAGATACAAGAATTTGACTTGCAGCTTCTTCAACATCCCTAGTTGTAAAGGGCTTTTGAGCAATCAAATAGTTTTCAAGTAATGTCAACCTTTCATTATACTTAACTGCAGCGTCAGAAATTTCTCTTAGCATTTTATTTCGTGTATCACTAGCATTCAAAGTGTTAAGCCTTTGAATATATCCCTGTTTTGTACAAGCAACAACAAGTGCATCGATAGCGTGATGCCTATGATCATCTCTTTTTGTCCAATTTTTTATTCTTTCTTCTTTGTGCTGCTCTTTTCCGAAATTGCTTGTCCATTCTACAATTTCAGTTTGGCCAAGTTTCCTATACTTTTCAATATTTAAATTCATCAAAACATTATCCCATCCCCAAAGTTTTCGTAATTTTGCAGTTACACCGCCTTCTGTTGTGCTCACATTTCTGCACACATTTTTTAAAATTTCTGTTGCTTTTCTTGATATATAGGAAGATTCTCTAAGCTGTCTATCGATGAAATTTTCCCAAAGTCTTTTATCGGCTTCTGTTTGCTTGTTTTTACTTTTCCTTTCTAAGTATTCTTTGTGCGATACTTTTAACCTCAGCATTTTCCCATAAGAAATTATATTTTGGTTATACCAAGTGTCAACTCTGTCCAAATATTTCTTCAATTCATCTTCGCCTTTTGATGCAATATAATCATAAGCGGTAAGCTTGCCCTTATTATCATTGCATTCTCTGTGCACTAAAACTTTATTCATCTGAGAATCATCAAACAGCAATGCTTTAGGAACAATATGGTCTATATCAAAATTATCACCACGCATCGCATCAGAAAGACTGAAACTTTTTCCGCAATAAATACACTGATTAAATACCTTGCCTTCGGTTATTTTTTTATCCCTTACAGGAAATATGAATTTGTATTTCTGTATGTTCTTTTTAGTGCTCGGCAATCCTAATTCCTGTAACCTCTTCGCAATTTCCTGATTAAGTTTATTATTTTTCGAGATTTGAATGTCTGCATCATTTCTTTCATCTTTGCTTTGCTTCAGCTCCCTTGCCAATTCTACTCTGATCTCTGCAGGCCTTCCGTATTTTTCAATTATAGCATTTACAATGTGTATCGTCTGATTAAGAATTTTTTCAACAACCGGCTGCCGAAGTTCGTTCTTTTTAAGAAGTTTAAGCTTGTCCTTTAAAAACCTTTCGGAATTTTCAACTCTTGTTAAACTGTTAGAATGGTTGTAACCGGCAAGACTGCAAGCCTGTGAATAATTGTATCCTTTCAAAAGATAGGGCAGAATTTTCCGCATTGCTTTGTGCGATTTGTTTGCATATCCGGAACTAGTGAAGTCTAATTTTGAAAGTTTTTCTGCCTTTTCCTCCTCAATATAATGTCCAAATTTTTTTATCAGCGCGTTTTTGCATTCTTCAGAATCTTTGATTGAATAGATTGTATGCCACAGTCTATATAATGGCTCTTTTTCAATATTTTCATCGACTATATAAGAAGCGTGCTCTTCTAAAATTTCACCGGTTTTCCTATCTACTAAAAATGCTTGTTTTTCTTGTGGCTTTATATCTATTTCAAAATTCAAAAGCGGATGCTTTTCTCCTAAAATTTTTGCAATTGCTGAGAATGTTTTATTTCCTTGAAGCCCTTTTAGTATTTGCTTGTTGGTATAAACTTCTTCCTTCTTTAAATTTACTATTTTTAAAAGTTCTGAAAATGTTAAAGAATCGTGAGTATTTAGATAGTTAGCAATTTCAATTTTATTTTCCAATGTGGGAGTCCAGTCACTCCATTTATATTTTGAGCCCTCCGGATTTTTAATTTTCAAGGAAATATTATTTACAGTTTCCCAAATTTTACAAAGTTGATTTAATGGTGATGATTTTGGCGCAATCTTAGGTCCAAGTATCTTAGTTATTATTTTTCCGTTTTCATTTATCACTTCTTTTTTTACAAGTTCAAAATCACAAAAACTCACCAAACCCTTTTGTGATTTCAGATGCCTTTGATAAAAAATAATTTTATTTCTAATTTCATCAACTACATCGTCTGTTAGAAATTTGTGCTTCTCCTTCTGTACTTCAATTATTTTGTCAAATTCTTCTATGTAGGCTTCTCTCGGATATACTTTCTTTTTTACTTGGAAATATTCAGAATTTTCTTTAGCTCTCAAAAGTTCCCCGTAAAAATATTGCCCTATAGTTTGATTACTTTCTTTCAGTTGAGCGTGCCTGGACTTTACATCTGCTACATATTCAGTGTCTTTTTTATCCATATTAGCTTCGCTTCTTGCCGACTTATACCCCCTTTTTTGATTCATCATATAGAACACTCTTCCGAGTTCTTCATCAGTAAGAATTTTGTCGCTGCTTGCAGCATCACTTCTCAGCTTCCAAAGCTCGAGAGAAGGCAGTTTCATTAAATTTTCTGAAGGAAAGATGTCTAGGTTTTCTAAAATTTTTTTCAGATTTTCTTTTCTGTCTTGTTTCCTATCATATCCTTTACGCTGTGTTCGGTTAGTCGTCCTATTTTGATTTTTGCTGATGGACTGCCCTCTCTGAAATTCTGTTTTTTCATCAGTTGTTAAAGGAATAATTCGGGAGCCCATTGCGGTAATCCGTATTGGAAACTTTTCTTCACAAACTTCTATTAAAGCCCACCCAATTGAAGTTACCCCCAAATCCAGTCCAAGTATAGTTTTGCTCATATTAAAATTTTTCTCTAATTTAATAAAATTGTCAATATGAAAAAAATGTTATAAATTTGCTACAGAAAAATCTGATTTGCAATTCACAATAAGGATTATTCCGTTGTGAAAACATTTAAGGCGGGGCAACTCGCCTTTTTTTATTACAACATTTTTTATTTCCCTAAATTTGCTTCCTAATCTTCAGAAGATGGCTGCGATACAAGTTCACGACAAGCATTTTGTGCCCTTCATCAGTTCCGCCGAAATCCAGGATATCGTGAAGGATGTGGCATTGAGAATTTTTGAAGATTTTAAAGATGAAACGCCCGTATTCATCGGCGTTCTGAACGGCGTAGTGATGTTTTTCTCAGATTTGATACGGCATTATCCTGGGCCTTGCGAAATCGCCTTCCTACAGATGAGTTCGTACATCGGCACACAGTCCACCGGCATCGTTTACCAAAAAATGGAACTCACGAAAGACATCAGGGACAGGCACATCATCATCGTGGAAGACATCGTGGATACGGGCAATACCGTGGAAAACCTGTTCAAATATTTCGAGCAGACACAGCGGCCAAAATCCGTGAAGCTCGCCACATTTTTGCTGAAGCCGGAAGTTTATAAAAAGGATTTCAAACTGGACTATGTAGGCTGGGAAATCCCGAATAAATTTGTGGTAGGCTACGGTCTGGATTATGATGAACTCGGCAGAAACCTACCAGAGCTTTACCAACTTTCCGAAGGGAAAATAAATGACTAATTTACAATAAACCATTGATTATCAGATGATTAATATCGTACTTTTCGGCCCTCCTGGAAGCGGCAAAGGAACGCAGGCGAAGAACCTGGTGCAGAAATTTAACCTGAAGCAAATCTCAACGGGCGAACTTTTCCGCGAGAATATGAGCAACGAAACGGAGCTTGGGCTTTTGGCGAAATCCTTCATCGATGTCGGTCAGCTTGTGCCGGACCACATCACCATTGATATGCTGATTGATGAACTGAAGAAACCTACTGATACACAGGGCTTTATTTTTGATGGCTTTCCGAGGACAAGGCAGCAGGCCATTGCGCTAGATGACATCGTGCGGCAGCACCTGGCTGCGGAAATTTCCGTGTGCCTATCGCTCATCGTGGAAGATGAAGTACTGGTGGAAAGGCTGATAGAGCGTGGCGCAACAAGCGGGAGAACAGACGACAGCGATGAGCTGATCATCCGCAACAGAATCAAGGAATATTATGCGAAAACTGCGGAGGTTGCCGATATTTACAAAGAGCAGAACAAATATGTGGAAGTAAACGGCGTGGGCGAAATTGATGCGATTGCGGAAAACCTTTACAGGGCGGTGGAAAGCATTGAAGGTTAAGGTTTGATACTCAAGGTTTAAGGCTTCAAAGCAATGAAAATGGAAGAGGTAGGGAATAAACCTGAAAGAAAGATTCCGACTTTCCGTGAGTTTCTTGAAACTTACGATGGGGAAAAGCGCGCCTTTCCGCCGGAACCTGTGGTGCCTATGAACCTTGATCCGAAAAATCCTGGAACGCAGAGGCTGATACTGAATACCGCAAAAAGGATTCTTCGAGATCACCGCACTGAAATTGAAGCACTGAAAGACAGATAATGACTTTCGTTGAACTTGAATCCATCATTCTTATCCACGATAATATAATTGCTGAAACAGGTGGGGCTGTCGGTATTGACAGAAACAAATTGGCCGGTGCTTTATCGCGTATTGAGCAGAACATTTATTACGAGAATGTAACCGATGTTTTTGAAATCGCAGCGTGGTATGCGGTTGCCATTTCTAAAAGTCACGCTTTTGTTGACGGAAACAAAAGAACTGCCGTTTCCACAATGTTGACTTTTTTAGCTTTACAGGGGGTGGAACTTTTGCCAAATCTTGGTTTGGATGATTTAATTGTCGAAATTGTAGTTTCGGATTTGGAACATAAAATCCTTGTAAGAAAAGTTGCAGATTATGTTCAATATTTGCGAAAAGTTTAAAATCAGAATAAAAATTTGTTGCTGTTTTCCTATCTAAATCTCTAAATCTTTCAATTTTACTCCGTGAACAACTTTGTAGATCATGTGAAAATCCATTGTGCGGCAGGCCACGGCGGCGCAGGCTCGGCGCATCTCCGCAGGGAAAAGTACATCCCGAAAGGCGGGCCAGATGGTGGTGATGGCGGCAGAGGAGGCAACATCATTATGAAGGGAAATTCGCACGAATGGACGCTGCTGCCGCTGCGCTATACGAGGCACCTGAAGGCTGGCAGAGGTGAGAACGGTGGCAAAAATCAGCTGACCGGTGCTGCCGGACAGGATGTTTTCATCGAGGTGCCGATTGGGACGATTGCGAAGGATGAGGAGGGCGAAATCATCGGTGAAATTCTGGAGCACGGGCAGGAAATTGTGGTAAAGAAAGGTGGTTTGGGCGGTCTTGGAAACGAGCACTTCAAATCGGCTACAAACCAGACACCGCGCTACGCACAGCCTGGAACACCAGGTGAAGAGGGCTATGTAACCTTCGAGCTGAAAGTGCTTGCAGATGTGGGTTTGGTGGGCTTTCCGAACGCAGGGAAATCTACACTTCTGGCGGCAGTTTCTGCGGCAAAACCGAAGATTGCAGATTATGCTTTCACTACGCTCACGCCAAATCTCGGCATTGTGAATTACCGCAACTACCGCTCCTTCGTAATGGCAGATATTCCCGGAATCATCGAGGGTGCGGCGGAAGGCAAAGGCCTGGGACACCGATTTTTGCGGCATATTGAGCGGAACTCGATTTTGCTTTTCCTCATTCCTGCGGATTCCGATAATCATTGGAACGAATTTAAAATTCTGGAAAACGAGCTGAGAAAGTACAATCCCGAACTTCTGGACAAGGAATTTATCCTTTCGGTTTCCAAAGCTGATCTGCTGGACGACGATTTGAAAATTGAAATCGCTAGGGAATTTCCCGAAAACCAAAAGCCGCTGTTCTTTTCCGCAGTTACAGGCGAAGGCATCGAAGCGCTGAAGGATGAGGTGTGGAGACGGCTGAGTATGGAAATTTAGCGAGTAATTTTGCAACAAAATAGGCTTTAACTGATTGAGCCGCTCTATCAATTATCAATATCATCAATCCTAAAAAAAGTGGACGAAAGCATCAGCGTATTAAAGTCCGGCGGCACGATCCTCTACCCTACCGATACGGTGTGGGGCATTGGCTGCGATGCCACGAATCCTGAAGCGATTGCGAAAATTTTCGACATAAAAAAGCGCGAGCAAAGCAAGGCGATGATTATCCTTGTGGAAAGCGAAAGACGCCTGCAGGATTTGGTGGATGTGCCTGAAATGGCGTGGCAGATTATCGACCTTTCCGAAAAACCTGTAACCTTCGTTTACGAAGCGGCACGAAATTTACCCAAGGAAATCCTTGCGGAAGACGGCAGCATCGGCATACGATTAACGAAGGATGATTTATGTAAAAAACTGATTTCCAAACTGAACAGACCCTTGGTTTCCACATCGGCAAACCTTAGCGGACAAAAATCGCCAATGAAGTTTGCGGATATTTCCGATGAAATAAAAAACGCGGTGGACTATATTGTGCCGGAGCATCACGACAAGATTTCGCAATACAGCGGCTCATCCGTTATACAGATTTGGCAGGATGGCAAAGTGAAGGTGCTGAGGGAGTAAAGATTTGTGATGGAAAATAGGTAATAACCTAAGAGAAAATCAATTATCCATTATCGTTTACCAATTATCAATCAGTACCCGTACGGCATATCGCTGTAGCGCACGATGCTTGGCGCATTGATTTCAAATGTGTTCAGCGGGATGTAATAATTCCGGTAGCCGTTGAACCTGAAATCCCCTTTTTCCTCAAACGGCCTGCGAGGATAATACGCCAGCGATAGCTGGAAGCGGTTGAAGGCAAGATATGGGTTGTACAGCAATATCCCCACCGCAAATTTATAGTTAGGCGGGTTTTTGAATAGATTTTTATCTGTGCCAAGGAATCCCAGAGTCGCGTTGAAGTAAGGATTCAGGTAAAAATTTTTCCAAGGTTTATTGATAAATACCTGCGCCTGGTAGCGCAGCAGCAGCTTATCCAGCCCCACCACGGCTTCATCGAAGTTGGGAAATTCCTCCCGGTTGTTGATGTTCAGGCGGTCGGCAAGCGTGGCGCTGCGCCTATCCCCCATCACGAGGGTATGCGAGAAAAAGTGCCGCAGGTTGAGCTTACCGTAATCCCTGAGTGGCGTGAAGAATGTGCCGTCCCAGCGGAAGGTGGATCGGTGCATTTCGCCATCTCGCAGAAAGGTGCCATACTGCAGCCTCTGATTCAGCATCCCCCAGTCCAGCAGCGCGCCGTAGCCTAGATCTCCGCCGAAATAGGGCAATAGCTTACCGCCCTTTACATTCATCGCGCCTGCTGTCACAGAATATTTCAATCCGTATGGCAAATCTTCCGGAAGATTAAAATTAAAAATATTCTTAGACACCTGATATTTCCTGCGCGTATAGCCTACCGACGCAAGGTATAGCTGGTGCGAACTGAAATACGCCTCCGGATCCAGCCACTCTTCGGGCGTATCTACATAGGCCATATTGCGGAAGCGCGCCGCCAGCGTGATGTTGCTGCGCACGGTATTGGAATTCTGGGCAAAAAGGCGGAACTGATAACCGGCCCAGACTTCCTGCGCGTGGAATTTTATGGGCTCCAGCGGCATATTTTCCGGCGCCGTTTGGTAGTCTGGAGGGATGCGTTTAAAGTAATTGTAAAAATAAAGCCCGCCCCCGCCAGCCCAGCGCATCAGCGGGGAGATAAAATTTCTCCCAGCATAGAGGTAGGCATACTCATTTTCATCCATATCCCTCTCCCAGAAAGCTGTTGAATTCACAAAAGTACCGAAGAGATTATTAGCCTTATAATATGTCCTTGTGAAATCTTCTTTTTCCTTAAAATTCCTGCGGTAGTAGACAGATAGCTCGTGCCCGAGACCGAGGAAATTCATCTCCTCCAGCCCGAACCCGATTTTGCTTCCGGACGCGCTGCCCATCGGGCGGAGGCTCCAGCTGTCGCGCAGGCTGATATTTACATCCACCGAATCGCGCGTCGCAGTGCTGTCCACAGCGCGGATGGATACCCGGTGTACAAAACGGGTGGCACGGAGCAAGCGCTCCGATTCGTAGAGTGCCTGCTGGCTGTACTCGTCACCAGGGCGGAAGAGCAGATAGTTGCGTACCGTACCCGGACGGGTTTTCACATGCAGGCGGTTTCCCAATCGGTCGTACCAGCGCTGATTTTCATCGGGAATGCCGAAGCCGAGCGGGTCGTTTGTTTCTATGTTAATCTTCCGGATGTGCTTCCCTCGGAACAATTCAGGATTTTCCGGAATAAGGTCCTTTGCTCCTTTCTTATCGGATACATTCCGGAATAGTAATTTATAAAAGAATCTGGAAGTTTTGTTCCTTTCTGAAAAATCCTCAATCTTCTGATAGAGGGAATCACGCACAGGTACGCTCAGGGTATCCCGTGGAATTTCCTGAGAAAAAAAGCAGGCTGGTATAAATGCCGCAATTGCTAATACTGCTGATTTTCGCATAAATCGAGTATGCAAAGATAAAAACTCTGCAGTGTTTATCCATACCTGAAAAATTTTTCGTGCCTACCGTAATGCGTATCTTTGCAGATTAAACGAAGATTTTTAATGAAAATCAGCCTTGCGCAGAATAAAAACTTCCGGCTTTTCAAGCAGATTTCCCAGGTGGCAGCGGAAGAAGGGATGTCCGTTTTCATCGTGGGCGGTTTCGTGCGGGATTTGCTGATGAAGCGCAAAGCGCCCACTGATATTGATTTCGTAACGGAGCAGAGCGGCATAGCTTTGGCAAACGCCGTGGCGAAAGGCATTAACCCAAATGCCAAAGTTGCCGTATTCAAAACCTACGGCACCGCGATGTTTCGCCACCAGAATTTGGAGCTGGAATTTGTGGGCGCCAGGAAGGAAAGCTATTCCGAAGATTCCAGAAATCCCAGCGTGCAGGCAGGCACTTTGGAAGACGACCAAAAACGCCGCGATTTCACCGTGAATGCGATGGCGATTTCCTTAAACCAAAATGATTTCGGCGAGCTGATTGACCCTTTTGGCGGACTTCAGGATCTGGAGCGGAAAATCATCCGAACGCCTTTGGAGCCGAAGCAAACCTACAGCGATGACCCGCTGAGAATGATGCGTGCCATCCGCTTTGCCAGCACTTTGGATTTTGAAATTGAGGAAAATTCTCTTCGGGCAATTTCCGAAGAAGCCGAGCGCATCAGGATTGTTTCGATGGAAAGAATTATGGTGGAATTTCACAAAATTCTGATGAGCGAAAAACCATCAAAAGGCCTGAAACTGATGGAAGAAACCGGGCTTCTGCAAATCATCCTGCCAGAACTTACCGCTCTGAAAGGCGTGGAATATGTGGAAGGCCATTCGCACAAAGATAATTTCTACCACACTTTGGAAGTGGTGGATAACATTTCGCAACACACTGAAAATCTGTGGCTTAGGTGGGCTGCCTTGCTTCACGACATCGGTAAAGCCTGGACGAAAAAATTTGTGGAAGGCACCGGCTGGACCTTTCACGGCCACGAATTTCAGGGCTCAAAGTATGTCAAGAAAATTTTCCGCCGACTGAAATTACCGATGGGAAACGAGCTGAAGTTCGTGGAAAAAATGGTAAAAATGCACGCCAGGCCTATTGCCCTGGTGGATGACGGCGTTACGGATTCTGCGGTGCGCAGGCTTGTTTTCGATGCCGGCGAAGATTTGGAGAGCCTGTTCACCCTTTGTAAAAGCGACATCACTACGAAAAATGCGGCGAAGCAGAAACGCTACCGAAAAAATTTCGACTATGTGCTGGAAAAAATCCGCGAGGTGGAAGAGCGCGACCAAATCCGGAATTTTCAGCCGCCAGTTTCCGGCGAAGAAATTATGGCAATGTTCGGCATACCGCCATCAAAGGAAATTGGCATCCTGAAAGAGAAGGTGAAGGAAGCCATACTTGAAGGCGAGATTCCCAACGAAAAACCCGCCGCCACAAAATTCGTCGTCGAAGAAGCGGAGAAAATCGGGCTGGTTTTGAAACAATAAATCAAGCGGTAATCGGTTCCACTTTTATCTGTCCGCCAACTGCTTTCAGCACTTTCATCACGGTAGAAAACTGCGGTTTTGCACCGTCAGAAAAAGCCTTGTATAAACTCGGTCTGCTCATACCGGTTTCTTCCGCAATCTTCGTCATTCCGATAGCTTTCGCCACATTTCCAATAGCGATTACAACATCGGAATCCTCACCTTCTTCCAGAACTACATTCAGATATTCAGCAATCATTTCATTGCTGTCCAGATAATCCGCAATGTCAAATCTTGAAACTTCCATACTATTTTTTAATTTTTTCCCAAATTTTCTTGGCTTTCTCAACATCTTTTTGCTGACTTGATTTATCACCACCAATTAGCAAAATAATAATCTTTCCACTGGTTTCTCTGAAATAAACCCTATAGCCTTTTGCAAAATTGATGCGCATTTCACTAATTCCGTTGCCCACAGGTTTGCAGTCACCGAAATGTCCTTCATTCTCCAGCTTCTGTATTCTGAACAAAATTTTTGCTTTTGCAGTTAAATCCTTCAGCTTCCGAAACCAGCGGTCAAACTCAGCTGTTTTCTCAATTATGAACATTTCGTATTCATTTGGATACAAAGTTAAAAAATCCCTGCAAACTAAATATAGCGGCAGGGAAATTTTAAGCCTAAGTTTATCAGCTTTTAATTCTTATAAAAGCCATTAGCACCCATTCCAGCCTTGGTTTGAAGAATTTCCTTTCCAGCCAAATCATACACATACACCGTGGAATTTTCCGTGAAGGTGGACGATGCAATGTAGATTTTCCCGTCAATCACATTGAAACCGTACACCGACTGTGCAGGGATGCTCACGCTTGAAGAAGGCGCCGTATTCGATTGCAGCGGCATATTGTAAACTTTTTCGCTCGCACGGATGTAGAGTTTTCCGCCGTCAGCAGCCAAATCCTGGGCGTTCGGAATTCCCAGCGAAATTTTCTCAAACGCCGCACTTTGCCCGTTGATGCGGTACACGAAACTTCCCGAACTATCGGAGCTCAGCACATACAGTGCACCGCTCGCAGAAATCATATCCCGGATAATCCCAGTGTCAGTCAGCTCAATCGTCTTGTCCACCGCATTGCTATTGGCATTGATGCGCGAAATCGTGTGCCCTGTAGCTACAGGCTGCCAGGTTGTCGGCGAATAAGCGATGCCATCGGTCTGCACGAAAATATTTCCACCGGCTTCCGCAATTTTTTCTGCATACCTTGGAAATTCAATTTTCTTCAAAAAAGCGTGGTCATTTTTATTATATATGTAAACGAAACTCGTGGAATTATAGCCATTGCTTGTTACATACAAATTCTTATTAGAAAAGGCCGCATACCTCGGCTGTTTCATCTCATTTTTAATTTCCGTTTTCTTCTTTAAAGTGTAGCGGTTCACCACATTAATCTTGTTGGAATTATTCACCACAAAATAAGCATCATCGCCGCTAAAGCTGATGGATTGGAGGATATCACCGATTTTCTCGCCATTATTTTCCGCGGAGTAAATGTCGTTGGAAATTTTTCCGTTGCTATCCAGAAACGAAACGGAAGAATTTCCTTTGCCGAAATTCCCTTCATTCACCACCAGAATTCCGTTTTCGTAAGCGCCTTTCGGAACGATTGGATCATTGTCATCGGAACAGGAAACCGTCACTGCCAAACTTGCAGCAAATACCCACTTCAGAATTTTGTTTGTGTTCATAATTTATTGATTTTTAAAAAGTTAAGTTAAGATTAATACTGTAATTTCTTTTTGGTAAATAATATTCGCTTACGGACTGATAAACTTGATTTGTTAAATTATGGATTTTAAAACAAAACTGGTATTTTTTTATCAATTTCACAAAGCCACCTAAATTCATCACAAAGTAAGGATTAATCGCTTCTTCCCTGCTTTCATCGGTGGTTGTAAAAGTTAATCCATTAAACATTCCCTGTAGAAACATCCCGAAATTTTTGTAGGAATAATCCAGATTTCCGGTAGCCTTATGCTTGGGAACATAGGTCAGTTGCCTTCCCGTTTCCTTATTTTTCGAATTGGTGTAAGAATAAATCACCGAGGTTTTAAAGTAATGATTATCAATACTTTGGTGATAAAAAACTTGAGATTCCAAGCCGAAAGATTTTACCCGGAAAACATTTTGCGGCGACCAATATCCCACCGAAGTTGGCACCCATTGTATCAAATTCCGGATGTCCATATAATATGGCGTTGCCGAAATTTCAAAATTTCCGAACCGGAATTCATTGGGTATCTCAGCCTGATGAGCAATTTCGGATTTCAGGTCTAAATTTCCGCCGGGCTGCCAATACAGATCATTGAAAGTTGGGTAGCGAAAGTTTTTTGAAGCATTAATTTTCACCGTATAGAAATCTGCAGCTTTCCATCGCAATCCCGATGAATAAAGCAACGGTGTTTCAAGTTGCTGCACCCATTCTTTCTTTACGCCTGCTTCCCAATAAAGATTTTGCAGAGAATTCCATTTTATCAAAAACGCAATATTTCCCGAATTTCTTTGCGGATTTGAAATTCCAGAACTAAAACCTTCACCCTCGGTTTTCCGGAATTCGCCCAAAAAACTTAATGCCATTTTTTTTGTCAAAAGAAAATTAAAATCATCTTTTATCAGATAAGTTTTCCCTTTTCCGCCGCTGGTTTTCGGTTGAGTAGAATCCGAAAAATAATCGAAGTTTTCTTCCAGAAAGGCCGTTGCTAACTGATTTGTGAATTTTCTGTTTCTAAAATTCCAGCCCAGCATTGTGCGGAAATTATAGGTTTCATATTTCGTCGGCGTCGATGTTTCCGAAGGCAACGGGAAATTCTGCTCACCATCAAAAAAATGAGTCTGCCAGAAGACCTCATTAAAGCCTCCCAATTTTTTCCCAGCACCAAAGTCAAAACTTGTATTACGATACGCTGCATTCCGCATCACGAAACGCTTTTCCGGCACCTCATAGTCATTCGCACTTTCATTGTACGCCGCCGAAAAATTCACGCTGAAATCTTCATCACCGAAACTGATTTTCGCCAGAGAATTCAATGTAGAAAATGAGCCGTATTCCAGGAAAAGCTTGCCCACCCAGCCTTCATCGTACTTCAAAACATTGTTGAGATGAACGGTGCCGCCAATTGCACCGCTACCGTAAATCACGCTGCCGCCACCAGGTTTCACCGCCAGATTATCAAAACTCAAAAGCCCGAGATTGTTAATATCGCCCTGCCCAAGAAAAATGGAATTGATGCTGATGCCGTTCCACAGAAATGCCGTTTGTTGCGCTGTAGTCCCACGAAATGACGGCGAAGAACTCATCCCTCTGCCATTTTCTTTGATGTAAATCGGCGACTGAAATCTTAAAACTTCCGAAAGATTGGAAGCGTTCCTAGAAATTTCTTCATCGGAAATCCTGAAAAGCCGCTGAGTTTTTTCAGAGCTAAATAATTGACGGTCAATGATTTGCACCGTATCAATAATGCGTTCCTGCGCAGCAGAAACACAAGGCAACAAAGCCGCAGCGAAAAAATGCAGTTTCCCGATGTTCATAATCACAGGCTTTCCACCGAAACCTTTTTTTATTAGAGCACTTTCAGCAAGGTCTCCTGGCTTTCACTTTGCCGCGCCTTCCCATTTTACAACAGTGGCAAAAAATTGCGGCAAACTTTGAGAAATCCTCAATCGTGATTTACAGTTGCGGGGACAGCTCGCGATTTCCACGCGATTCCCTTTTCCGAAAGTCCTGCAAAGATAGAAATTTATTGCAAAAAAGAGCTAATAAATTTGACTTGGCTATGATAATTTCAGTTAATTTAGCAATTGACTATTTTTATAAAAACCGAGAAATTAAAAATACTGCCTTATGCCCTACTTCCATTCTCTCAGCGAATCTGAAATTATCTCAATAATATACGGAACCGAAAGGCAACTCCTACTTTCGTTACCGTCTTTTCATCAGGAAATCAGTACAGCAATACTAAATTTAAGATTTGAGAATTCAGACGAATTGCAAATATCTCTTCTTATGGATTTCGATCCCGAAACTTTTAGAAACGGTTACGGCGATAAGGATTCCGTGGAAAGGTTAATGAAAGAAGGTCTCGAAATAAAGAATCTCCACAATAACCGTATTTCTTTCATCATTTCTGATGATGTCGGCTACTATCTATTTATTGAATCAAGAACTCTCATTGATGCAGAAAAAAAAACTATAAATGCAGTACAGATTGATCCTGTGAGCGTAGTGCGACTAAAAAAATACTTTTTTGCAGAAAGCCATTTAAATTTAGATATTGAAAATGAGCTTGCCAATGCAATTATTGAAGAGAGTAAAAATCTCGAAGATGCCAAGGAGTTGTTAAACGAAAATACGGCAGGAGTTATGGAAATTACAGAAGAGGAAAAAGATTTTGTGTTTAAGGATCTTCACGAAAACCCACCGCTTCATCCCGATTTCAAAAGAATTGTAGAATACTACAACAACCAGTTCCAGTATGTGAGGCTGCGTTTTGAAGGCGCAAACATTGAAAATCGTAAAATTACTATACCTTCCAGCATTTTGCCTGTGAATAGTATCGAATTGAAAGAGCGCCTTACTACAAAATTGGAAATTTTCAGCGAGGGGAACAACATTGATATTTTGAGAAAAATCGATGCTTTGAAATTAGATATAGAAAAGCTTCGCGAGCAGTTGCTGAAAAAAGTAAAATCAAGAGAGGAAAGTATCCTGAAGAAAACCGATAAACTTAAATTCAATCAGAAAGTTGATGAGTTAAGGAGGAAGCTTGAAATAATCAAGTTTGAATCCCTGCAAGAAATAACCGACAATATTAATAAAGCAAAAATTATAGTTGAGGATGAACTGAGGGCATTTGTAATAAATTCCGGGAGGCTTACGAATGGCAATGAAGTGAGGTGGGAGGTAAGCAGATTACTTGATAAAGTGAGGTTTCCAAAGGCAGATAAGTTGTTCGAAGATATGAAAATCTCTGTGCAATACAGTGATATTACTTTTGAAGATTTAAAAAATAAACAATTTCTTGATGAACTGATTTCAGCAGGTATAATAGAGGATAGCGAGCAGCTCACTAATTTTTCCAGAGGTATTGCATTGCTGAATTAGATAATTAGACAAAAAAAGATTGTGGAAGAGCGCACCTACCCAAAACGCTACTGCTGCATTTTCCCTTTTTCCAACAACCAGTTCCAGAAAGTTTGTAATCGATGTTAATTCGAAAAAATTATCAAAAATCAGTTGCTAATAAACAGTAAATTTTCAGGCAAAAAGTCATAAAATTGCATCAAGAAAAACGCAATGACCGCAGAAGAGTTTATGATTCCCTGCCTTATCAAAGCCATCACCGGTTTTGATTGCCCTGGTTGTGGCGCACAGCGCTCATTTTGGCTTTTGCTGAACGGCGAATTTTCCGAAGCCTTCCAAGCCTGGCCTGCAATTTATACAATGTTGATTTTCAGCATTTTAGCAGTCATCGCTTACTTTGATGGGAAGCATACCTATAAATTACCGCTCACCGTTTTAACGGTGCTAAATGTGGTGATTATTTTGGCGACATATTTCCTTAAATTGTTTTCTAGCGCCTTTTAATACTCGAATTTCTGCACAGCTTCCAGCGTTTTCTCGATTTCAACTTCCCTGATGGCATCGGAAATGAACCAGGTTTCAAAACCGCTTGGCGGAAGGTAGATGCCCTGCTCCAGAAGCTGATGGAAAAAGTTGTTGAACAGCGGATGATTGGCTGCCGCAGCTTCCGCAAAATTCGCCACAGATTTGATGTGGAAGAAAATGCTCATCATCGAGCCTTTACGATTAATGCGGTGCTGTATCCCTTTGGAATTCAGTATTTTACCGATTTCAAAGTCCAGCGTTTCAGTCGTTTTATTGATTCGGCTGTAAATTTTTTCATCCGATTTTATCAGCTCCAAAGTTGAAAGTCCGGCACGCATCGCCAAAGGATTTCCGCTGAGCGTACCTGCCTGATACACACCACCATTCGGCGCAAGATGCTCCATAATTTCACGGCGGCCAGCAAACGCACCCACAGGCAAACCGCCGCCAATCACTTTGCCGTAAGTTACCAAATCTGCACCCACGCCGAAAACTTCCTGAGCGCCGCCAAAAGCCAGACGAAAGCCGGTCATCACCTCATCGAAAATTAAAAGTGCGCCGTTTTCATCGCAGATTTTCCGAAGGTGTTTCAGGAAATCATTTTCCGGCAAAACGCAGCCCATATTTCCTGCCACAGGCTCCACGATCACGGCAGCAATTTCACCTTCGTTCAGGCGGAATAAATCCCTAACTTGCTCAATATCATTGAATTGCGCCAGCAGAGTATCCATTGCCGTTCCCTGAGTAACACCGGGCGAACTTGGATTTCCGAAAGTTGCAGCACCGCTTCCAGCCTTTATAAGAAATGCGTCAGAATGCCCGTGATAACAGCCTTCAAACTTGATGATTTTATCCCTACCGGTAAAACCTCTCGCCAAACGAACCGCACTCATACAAGCTTCTGTGCCGGAATTTACCATCCGGATTTCATCGATGTTCGGAACATTTTCCACGATAAGTTTCGCGATTTCCGTTTCCAGTTCGGTAGGCGTTCCGAAGGAAAATCCGTTCTCCGCCTGCTTCTGAACATCCTCCAAAACTTTCGGGTGGGTATGCCCTAAAATCGCTGGCCCCCAGGAATTGATGTAGTCGATGTATTGCCGTCCGTCAGCATCTGTCAGATACGCACCCTTTGCCGATTGCATAAAAACTGGGACACCGCCCACCGATTTGAACGCACGAACTGGCGAATTCACGCCGCCTGGAATATACTTTTGAGCCTCGCTAAACAAGGCAGAACTTCTTTGGTAAAGCATTGATTTTGTTTAAGTTAAGAACGCGGTTTGCGGTTCTGAAGATAAATGATTTGTCCAATTTTCGGCTGATCACCAGGTTTCATTCTGTTCAGCGAGTAAAGGTTCGAAACTTTCACGCCAAATTTCTGCGAAATGCTGTGCATCGTATCGCCATTTTTCGCCTGATAAGTTGGCACAGTGCCTTTAACTGATTTTCCTTCGAGGAAAAGTATCTCATTTTCAGCAAGTTCCGTTGAAGTAATTTCGTTCCACTTCATCAACTGAGCTTCCCGAATTCCAAATTTTTGGGCAATGAATCCCACATCGGTTTTTGCCGGAATGATGATGAATTTTTTGCCGCCGTTCGGATGAGATTTCACCAGGATAGAATTCAGCAAAGCCTTATCATCACGCATTTCTTTCACGGTTTGCTGATGCTTGGCATAGGAAGTCTGCTGGTATGGCACCTTCAGCGTTACGGCTTCCTGCTTTGGTTTCGGCGGCTCATTTTGTGCGATGAAAGCCTGATCGTTTTTTAATTCTGGATAGCGTTGAACGAGCGCTGCAAAAACTTCCTCCGCCGAATAATTGTCAAACTCGTAAAGCCTGTATTTCTCAATTTTGTCAATCAGCATCTGTGGATACCGCGGATTTGTGGCGTAGCCAGCCTTTTTCAGTCCGTATGCCCAGGCTTTGTAATCCTTCATATTCAGCAGAAAAAGCCCTTTGTAATAAGGCCTTTCGGCAAGAAATTTGGAATGGTCTTCGTAAGATTGCCTCGCACTGTCATACACACGGAAGCATTCATTCGGCGCATCATCATTGTGCGAAATCGTTCTGCCCGTCCATTCCGTTTTGCATTTTATCCCGAAATGATTGTTGGCCTGCTGTGCCAGCCTGCTTTGTCCGCCGCCCGTTTCTATGAGGCCTTGCGCCAGTTTTATGGATGCCGGGATTTTGTATTTTTCCATTTCTTCCACGGCAAACTGCGCGAATTTTTGGATGTACTGGTCTTCGGTTTTCCAGGTTTGCGCCGAAAGCTGCGCCATAAAAAAAATCGCTGACGCCAAACAGAATTTTTTCATTGACAAAATTTTATCTGCGGTCGGTTTTTCCTTTGCAGAAAGGCATTGGCACCGGAAATTCCCTGCAAACCGCCGGTATGAAACGCCAGAATTTCCGAGCCTTTCGGGAAATAATTTTCTTCCGCAAGTTGGAAAATTTTCAGCAGCATTTTTCCAGTGTAAACCGGTTCCAGCGGAATTTTCGTTCTTTGGTAAAAATCGTTAATAAAGTTCACCACCTCATCGCTGATTTTACCGTAACCGCCGAAATCTGCAGGAATCATTTTAAAGTTTTCCCTGCCCGAAAGTTCTGCTATTTTTCGTTTCAAGGAATCGTCCTTCACCACGGGAAAACCCAGCACCTTCTGATGCGTTTCCGCAAACCGTGAAATGCCGGCTAAAGTTCCGCCGGTTCCTACCGCACAGCAAAGATAATCAAAATGTTTCGTCCGCTCATCCAGCATCATTTTCACGCCCAAAACTGCGGCTTCGTTCGTTCCGCCTTCCGGAATTATCAGTGCATCTGGAAATTCACGCTGAAGTTTTTCGGATAAAATATCTTTGCGGCGGTAAATTTCCCGTGAGGCAAATCTGAGCTGCATTCCGTTTTCTTCCGCAAATTTCAGTGTTGGATTTTCCTGAAATTTTGCTGACAATTCTTCACCACGAATTAATCCTAAACTTTTGATACTCAAATTCTTCGCTGCAAAACTGAGCGCAGAAATATGGTTGGAAAAAGCACCTCCAAAGGAAATCACCATTGGATTTTCCGGTTTTGTTTCAAGGTAGTTTTTCAGGTTGAAATAAAGTTTCCAAAATTTGTTCCCAGAAATCTGAGGATGAACCTGGTCTTCCCTTTTAATAAAAATTCTGACACCGTTCAGTGCCAGAACTTCCTGAAATTGAATTTCGCAATTTTTTCGCTCAAATATTGAAAAATCCATAATTACAATTCCTTCCGCAATCTTGCCACAGGAATGTTCATTTGCTCGCGGTATTTTGCGATGGTGCGCCGTGCGATATTGAAACCTTTCTCCTTCAGAATTGCCACCAAAGCATCGTCTGTATAAGGCTTTCGCTTGTTTTCATTGTCTATGGCTTCCTGAAGGTGCGTCTTGATTTCCTTCGTGGAAACTTCCTCACCGTCATCATTCGTCAAACTATCGGAAAATAAATCTTTTAGATAAAGGATTCCGTTCGGCGTATCGGCATATTTACTTTTCACAACACGGGAAATCGTAGAGATATCAAAACCCGTAATATCCGCTACATCCTTCAGAATCATCGGTTTCAGCGTTTTTTCATCGCCGGTCAGAAAGTATTCCTTCTGTAGTTTCACGATGGCAGTTATCGTCTGCATCAGCGTATTTTGCCGCTGATTTATGGCATCTATGTACCATTTCGCAGCGTCCAGCTTTTGCTTGATGAATAGTGCGGCCTGCTTGTGTTCTGGCGATTTCTTGTCGTGAGAATAGGTTTGCAGCACTTCCTTATACTCTTCAGAAACTCGCAAGGTAGGTGCGTTTTTACTGTTCAGCAGCGGAATTACCTCGCCGTCTTTCACCTGAATCACGAAGTCCGGAATAATTTCCTGGTTGATCGTAATCGTCTGAGTATCAAAATTTCCGCCCACTTTCGGCGATAGTTTGGAAATCTCATCCAGCGCATCACGAAGGTCATCCTCGTCCACATCGTACTTCTGCATTATCTTGTTGTAATGCTTGTTGGTCAGCGCATCAAATTGGTTGCGAAGAATGTTGGCAGCCAGCGTTACAGCCTTATCTGCGCTCACTTTTTTCTCGATTTGCAGCAGCAAGCATTCCTGCAGATTTCTTGCGCCTACACCAGGCGGATCCAGTTTTTGGACATAATTTTCCAGAATATCCTGCACCTTTTCCTTCGTGGTGTAGATGCCCTGCGAAAACGCCAAATCGTCCGTCACAGCCTTGATGTCCCGCCTTAAATAGCCATCGTTATCCAGGTTCCCGATGAGATATTCCGCGATTTGCAAATCCTCGTCCTCAATGTTTACCAAGCGGATTTGCTCTATCAGGTAATCGTACATCGTTTGGCCCTCCGTCAGAAAGCTCTCATTATCGTATTCCTCATCGTCCGGCGAATAATTGCTTGATGCGGTTTTGTAGCTTGGCTCATCATCGAAAAGGTACTCATCCACATCGAAATCTGTCTCGATGCTTTCCGAGCCTTCGTCCTCGTATTCATCGCCCAGTTCATCGTAGTTCTCTTCCTTCCCTTCGTCCTCGCTCACTTTTTCCAGCGCAGGATTTTCCTCCAGCTCTCTTTCGAGTTCTTCCTCAAATTCCAGGGTGTGCAGCTGTATCAGCTTCATCAGCTGTATTTGCTGCGGCGCTAATTTCTGCCCGAGTTTGAGTTGTAAATTTTGTTTCAGCATCAGTATTATCGCCCGGAAGATTTCCGGTAAATTTTTCTTCTGTTAAAATTCCGCACTTTTTGGTGTTCTTGGGAAAGGAATTACATCACGGATGTTGCTCATCCCCGTTACGAATAGCACCAGCCTTTCCAGCCCAAGACCGAAGCCGGAATGCGGTACAGAGCCGAACTTTCTGGTATCCAAGTACCACCACAGCTCCTCCTCGTCCACCTGCATTTCGTGCATTTTCTTTTGCAAAATTTCCAGCCGCTCTTCCCTTTGGGAACCTCCGATGATTTCGCCGATTCCTGGGAACAGCACATCCATAGCAGCCACGGTTTTTCCGTCCTCGTTCAGGCGCATATAAAATGCCTTGATTTCTTTCGGGTAATCGAACAGAACCACCGGGCTTTCGAAGTGCTTTTCCACCAAAAATCTTTCGTGCTCGCTCTGCAAATCTGCACCCCAGCTTTCAATCGGGAATTGGAATTTTCCTTTCTTATTCTCCTTAGAATTCAGCAAAATATCGATGGCTTCCGTATAAGAAACCCTGCGGAAACGCTTGCTGGTTACACTTTCCAGCTTTTCTATCAGGCCTTGCTTCGCCCTGTCCTTTTCCGGTTTCTGCTTTTGTTCATCGGCAAACCTCTTGTCCAAAAATTCCAAATCCGCACGGCAATTTTCCAGAACATACCTGATGACGAATTTCAGGAAATCCTCCGCCAAATCAATATTATCCTCCAGATTATTGAACGCAACTTCCGGCTCTACCATCCAGAATTCCGCAAGGTGCCTTGCCGTGTTAGAATTTTCCGCACGGAAAGTAGGCCCAAAAGTATAAACCCTGCCAAGGCCCATCATTGCGGTTTCCACATTCAGTTGACCGCTCACTGTAAGCGAAGTTTTCTTCCCGAAAAAATCTTCGGAAAAATCGATCTCGCCGTTTTCAGTCCGCGGAATATTTTCCAAATCAAAATTGGTAACGCGGAACATTTCCCCCGCACCTTCCGCATCTGCACCTGTAATCAAAGGGGTATGGATGTAGAAGAAATGGTTCTGGTGGAAGAACTGATGAATGGCAAAGCTGATGGCGCTTCTCACGCGGAAAACTGCGCCGAAAAGATTGGTGCGGAAGCGAAGATGAGCCTGCTCCCGCAGAATTTCCAGCGAGTGCTTTTTCGGCTGGAGCACGGTTTTCTCCATCTCTTCCGAAAAATTATCTCCCAGGATTTTAATTTTTTTCGCCAGGATTTCCACGCTTTGCCCAGCACCCTGGCTTTCTACCAGTTCGCCGGAAATTTCCAGCGAAGATGCGGTTTTGATGTTCTTAATCAGCTCTTCGCCGAAGACTTCAAAATCCACCACGATTTGGATATTCTCCATCGTAGAGCCGTCGTTCAGCGCAATAAAGCGGTTCGAGCGGAAAGTGCGCACCCATCCACTCACAGAAACTTCGTGGTGCAGCTGCTTTTTGTAATCCTGCAGCAGATCCTTTATCGTCCTTCTTTTCATAGCCTAAAACTTTGCAAATATAGCGTTTTTCGCTTGCCGAAAGCCATCCCTTCCGCAAAAAGCTGCGCTAAAGCCGGTATTTCCAGAAGGAAAAAACTTTGCGTTTATTCAGGTAGTTCAAATCATCTTCCTTGGCGAAAGCCTCCCTTTCAAAGCTGATGCTTTTGTAGGCTAAGTAGTTGTCTTTCAGCTTGTAGCAGAGATAGTAATACTCCAGAACATACCAGATGTAGAACGGGACGATGAGCAATTCTGCCTGCTGTCTCAGGTGAATTTTTTCGTGGTTGATGAGCACGGCGTTTCTCAAATCTGCACGGTTTTTGATGAAAATGAACGGGAACAGCGTAATCCCGTTGATCCGGGAGTTTTTGAGAATTTTGGTAAGCACGATGATCATCAGGCAAATTTAAATTTTCTTTGCTAATTTTAACCTATGAAACAATTGCCAATCAAAGAAGGTGAAGATTTTTACTATAATGAGCAGGGCTACAAGGTTTTCACGGAAGCCTACCACCTGAAACGCGGCTACTGCTGCAAAAGCGGCTGCAAGCACTGCCCTTATGGATATGACAAAAAAACGGACAGTTTTCGGAAAAATCAATAATTTAAACTTATGAAAAAATACTTGCTCTTCATCATTGCTGCGGCCACGCTTTTGCTGGCTTCCTGCAGCCCTTTCCAGGTGCGTTCAGATTATGCGCAAACTGCGAATTTCAACCAGTACAAATCCTACAAACTACGGATAGACGACCTGAACATCAATGACATAGATAAGGACCGGGTGCTGAACGAGCTTTCGCGCCAGCTGCAATCCAAAGGGTTTATGCCGGCGGAAAACCCTGATGTGATTATCAACATTAAGGCGAGCCACAAACTGGTGAACGATGTGCAATCTGCACCGTACTACGGTGTGTATGGCTACGGCTACCCGTACGGTTTTGGCGTGGGCTTCGGCAGAACCTGGACGAATTCTTATAACCGTGGTGCCCTGGTGATTGATATGATTGATGCGCAAACTCAGAAGCTGGTTTGGCAGGGCATTGGCTCGGGAATTAATGTGGATTCGCCAAAATCCAAGCAGAAGGAAATTCCACAAATTGTAGCGGAAATTATGGCGAATTATCCGCCGAAAAAGAATTAAGGAATTAAGAAATTCAGAGATTTAGCAATTAATCAAAATACTATCAAAAAATATGAAAAATCGCTCAGTTCTGCTGGGCGATTTTTTGTGCGAATTCTTCAGCGAAAAGTTTTCGGTCCGCTTCTAATTTTTCGGGATTGTTTGGCAGTATGTAGGTGAAGAGAATCTTCTCATCATTATCCAAAAACATGATTTCAACTTCTTCATTTTCAATCATTTGTGAAAATATTTCCCACATTGATGCGTCTTTCTGTTTCAGTAAATCGAAAAACGGCTCGGCCTTTATCTGAATGGATTTCATTCCGCAAAGTTAGAATTTAGATTTTAGATTTAGGATTGCCCTTCGGCAAGCTTCCTAACATCATAACCTTCATCAGCACAATAACTTCCTAACCACAAAACCAAATCTCAGCCTTAATTCCTAAATTTATCCCGTGATTTCCAAGCAGACGATTGATAAGATTTTCAGCGCGATTCGTGTGGAAGAAATCGTGGGTGAATATGTGCAGCTGAAAAGGGCGGGCTCCAACCTGAAAGGCCTGAGCCCTTTTCAGGACGAGAAAACGCCAAGCTTCGTGGTCTCGCCAAGCAAGCAAATCTGGAAAGATTTCTCCACCGGAAAAGGCGGCACGGCGATTTCCTTCCTGATGGAAATTGAAAATTTCACCTATCCTGAAGCACTGCGCTACGCCGCGAAAAAATACGGCATTGAGGTGGAGGAAGACCGCCGCGAAATGACGGACGAAGAACGGCAGGCACAAACCAACCGGGATTTGCTGTACAAAATTCACGAAGTGGCGAACGAATTTTTCCAAAGCCAGATGCACGATACGGAAGAAGGCCGCAGCATAGGGCTTTCGTATTTTCGTGAGCGCGGCCTGAACGATGCCACCATCAGAAAATTTCAGCTGGGATATTCGCCGGAACGGAAAAATGCCTTCACGGAATTTGCCCTGAACAAAGGCTATTCCAAAGAAATTCTCGAAAAATCCGGGCTTTCGATTTTTCCAGATTACAATGAAAACGGCATCGACAGATTTCGGGAAAGGGTGATTTTTCCAATCCACAGTTTCAGCGGAAGGGTCTTAGGCTTCGGTGCAAGAATCTTAAAAAATAACACCAAAACTGCGAAATATCTCAATTCGCCGGAAACGGAAATTTACCACAAATCCAATGTTCTATATGGATTAAACCAAAGCAAGCAGGCGATTTCCCGGCAGGATTTGTGCCTTCTGGTAGAAGGCTATATGGATGTGGTTTCGTTGCATCAGTCCGGAATTGAAAATGTGGTAGCAAGCTCCGGAACATCCCTAACAACCGAGCAAATCAAGCTAATCAGGCGGCTCACGGAAAATGTAACGATACTTTTCGACAGTGATAAAGCCGGGATAAAAGCAAGCTTCCGAAGCATAGATATGCTACTTTCCGAAGGGATGAACATCCGCGTTTTGCTCTTCCCTGAAGGCGAAGACCCAGATTCTTTCGCAAAAAAGAATTCGCAAGAATTTGTCGAAAATTTTATCAATTCCTCAGCGCAAGATTTTATCAATTTCAAGGCGGAAATTCTGCTGAGCGAAGCGAATGATGACCCGATAAAAAAAGCGGCAGCGATAAGGGACATCGTGAAATCCATCGCTTTTGTGAAAAATTCGCTAAAGCAGGAAATTTACCTGAAGGAAGTTGCGCAGAAATTCGACCTTACAGAGCGCGCATTATTCAATGAGCTGAAAGCATTGCAAAGCATTAAAAATCAGCAAAATACAGCTCAGCCAAGAAATGAAAAACCGGAAAAATTAGCAATCGTTCCAGAAACGCCAACGGTAAATCCATTGCTGATTCTTGAAGAAAAACTGGTGGAACTGATGCTGAAATACGGGGATTATCTTTTGACCGAAAAAGATGAAAACGGCGAGAGTTTCCAGATTACCGTAATTGAAAAAATCCTGGCGCACTTTGATGAAGACGGCTACGAAATTCAGTCGGAACTCAACAAGAAAATTATCGGCGAAATAGCCGCAGGCGTGGAAAATGGCGAGCTGAGAACTGGGAAATTCTTTCTATCACTGATGGAAGAAGGCCTTAGCGAAAAGGTTGCGGATTCATTAATTGAGCCTTATGAAACTAGCAACTGGAAAAAATACGACATTTATTTCAGCAAAGAAAACGAGGTGGTGCCAAAACTTGTCTCTGATGTATTAATCCGTCACAAAAGAGCCTTCGTACTGGAGCTCATTGAAAAGCTTAAAAATTCCATATCTGCGTCTGAGACGGAAAATCAAGAGGATATTTACTCAAAAATAATGAGGCTAAATGGGCTTCGCCGCACGATGGACGCTGAACTCCATCGAATATTATGACAAAATGACATAAAATAGATTAGGAATAAAATTTGCGACAGAACAGGCAACAGATTTTAGACAAATGGACATTAGAAAAGAGTTTAGAGATTTCTCGGTAAAGCATCTTGGCAACAGCGGTTTGGCGACTGACCAATATTTAGGAATGTATGGCCCGACGAATTTGACGCCCTACATTATTGAAGAGCGCCGGATGAATGTGGCACAGATGGATGTATTTTCCCGCCTGATGATGGATCGCATCATCTTTCTGGGGACGGGTATTGATGATCAGGTGGCAAATATTGTGACGGCGCAGCTTCTGTTCCTTGAAAGTGCGGATTCCGCGAAGGATATCCAGATTTACATCAATTCGCCTGGTGGTAGCGTTTATGCAGGGCTGGGCATTTATGACACGATGCAAATCATCAAGCCTGATGTAGCGACGATTTGTACCGGGATGGCAGCCTCGATGGGCGCCGTTCTGCTGGTAGCCGGCGAAAAAGGGAAACGCAGCGCGCTGAAGCATTCAAGGGTGATGATCCATCAGCCTTCTGGCGGGGCACAGGGTGTAGCCTCGGATATGGAAATTAATTTGCGCGAAATGCTGAAGCTGAAAAAGGAACTATACGAAATCATCTCCCAACACTCTGGGCAAAGCTACGATTGGGTGGAAAAGGCCTCCGACCGTGATTATTGGATGACCTCTCAGGAAGCAAAGGAAATGGGTATGGTAGATGAAGTGCTTGAAAGAAAAAGAGACTGATATATTTAAATATTTTGTAAAAAATTCCGCTTGAAATTCAGGCGGTTTTTTTATTTTTACGAAAAATTATTTATGGCATCTCAATCTACCGACCTGTCTAATTTTAAATTTTCTATGCCCGTTCCCATTCGCTGGAATGATATGGATGCGCTGGGCCATATTAATAATGTTCTGTATTTTGAATATTTTCAAATCGCAAGAGGTGAGTATATGAATACAGCGAGCAAATCCTGGGACTGGACTAAGCATATGTTTGTAATCGCCCACATTGAGTGCGATTATTTTAAAGAAATAAATCCCTTCACCAAGGATCCGTTAATAAAAACCAGGGTATCCGGCATTTCCAATAAAAGTTTTGATATGGAATATGCGATCGTGAGTACTGGTAAAGATGGAGAGCAGGTACTGCACGCTATCGGCAAAAATGTAAATGTCTATATCGATATGACTACAAAAAAATCTGAAACCATTCCTGACTGGCTAAGGGAGGAGCTTAGCCATTTTGAAGGATTATAACAAAATCCCGCAGCAAGTTTGCGGGATTTTGTTTTAGCTGAATAAATCTTTTACTTTATCGAAAAATGTTCTCTCCTTTCCTGAGGGTTCTGCCTTCATCTCGCCCTCTTTCAGCTGGCGTTCGAAGAATTCTTTTTGTTCGGGGGTAAGGTGCTGCGGCGTCCATACATTAATATGCACAAACATATCGCCTTTGCCATAGCTCTCCAAACTTGGCAAGCCTTTCCCGTTCAATCGGAGAATTTTTCCTGACTGCGTGCCAGGATCTATTTTTACTTTCGCCTTTCCACCCACTGTCGGTATTTCCTTCGAAGTTCCGAGAGCTGCCTCTGCAAAGGAGATGTAAACTTCCTGATGCAGATTATCCCCCTCCCGCTTAATACTCTCGTGTTCCTCCTCTTCTATCAAAACAAGTAGATCGCCGGGAATACCGCCAAACGGCGCATCATTTCCTTTACCTCGCACGCTAAGCTGAACCCCTTCCCGGGCACCTGGCGGTATGCTGATTGTAACTTCCTCATCTTCTTTAATAAGACCTTGGGCATCCGCTCCCGCCGGGATATAATCAGCAACTTTCCCTACTCCCTGGCAAGTAGCACAAGTCTGCTGGCTCTGCATCTGCCCGAACATTGTATTGACAACTTTGAGCTGAACTCCCGAACCACCACAAGCAGGGCAAGTTTTGGAAGTGGCCCCATCAGCCATTTTCAAGCGTTTTACTTTGATAACTTTCTGCGCGCCACCCATCATTTCCTCAAGATTAAGCTTGATGCGTACCCGCAAATTGGAGCCGCGCACCTGCTGAGGCCTTCCACCACCAGCACCACCGAAACCAAAATGCCCGCCGAAAATATCCCCAAACTGGCTGAAAATATCTTCCATACTCATACCGCCGCCGAAGCCCCCGCCGAAGCCTCCTGCACCACCTACGCCGGCATGGCCGTACTGATCATAGCGAGCACGCTTATTTGGATCGCTGAGGATTTCATAGGCTTCCGCAGCCTCCTTAAACTTTTCCTCTGCCACGGCATCGCCTGGGTTTTTATCCGGGTGGTACCTTACCGCCTGCTTCCGGTAAGCTTTTTTTATCTCTTCGGCCGTCGCAGTTTTCGGTACTTCTAAAATTTCGTAATAATCTCTTTTTGCCATCCCACTGTTTTAGAAAAATTACTGCCCGATTACTACCTTCGCAAAACGGACTACCCTACCGTTCAGGATGTAGCCAGTTTCTACCACATCTACAATCTTGCCTTTCAACTCTTCGGATGGGGCGGGAATTTGCGTAATAGCTTCGTGGTGCTCCACATCAAAATCATCCCCGGGTTTTACCTCCATTGTCTGCAAGCCTTTTTCTGTAAGTTTATTTTTAAATTTTTGGTAGATGAGTTCTACACCCTTCACCAGATCTTCATTGTCAGTTTTTGAGATCTCCTTTAGTGCCCGCTCAAAATCATCCAAAATCGCGAGCATAGAAACCATCATATCCTGATTAGCAAATTGGAAAAATTCGAGTTTCTCCTTTGCAGTTCGCTTTTTGTAATTTTCAAATTCAGCATATAGTCTTACATACTTCTCTTTTTCCTCGGAAAGTAAATCTTCTACAGATTTTTGATTCTCTTCCGTAGATGGTTCTTCTCTTGCCTCTTTCGTTGCAGGATCCGCTTGGTTAATATCTATTTGCTCTTCTGGCAATTCTTGATATTCATTCATAATTTAAATTTTATAACAAGAATATGACAAAGAATCTGCCAAATTTTGTATGTGGACAATTAGTCACAAAAAAACTCCCGACCAAGGCCGGGAGTTGTGTATAGTGTGAAATTAATTATTTTGAGAATCTTATAGCCATCTTTCTGTCTTTAGCTCTTTCAGCGTCAGAAGCAGAAGCATCAACAGTAGCAAATTCTGATCCGTAACCTTCAGCACCAGTTACTTGTGAACCTACACCATATTTTTCAAGCTGAGACTTAATAAAGTTCGCTCTTCCTTGAGAAATTTCTTTGTTTACGGCTTCATTACCTGTTTTATCAGTGTAGCCTCCAATTTTAACTTTAGCATCAGGATACGCCTTCAGGATTTTAGCAAGGTTTTCAATTTGAGCTTCAGAACCAGCCTCTAGCTGATCTTTAGAGCCGTGTACGAAGTTTACATTATCAAAATCATACCATACAGCTTTCAGACCTTCTTCGTTGGCATTTGCGTATTGACCGCTCTGAAGGTAAGAAATCATTCTCTGTTCAAGACCATTAGGATAGCCTCTGAGAGCGGTACCGTTTAGGTCAATGTCCTGAAGTTCTCCACGGTTAGCAGGAGCTGTAACGGCTGCTGTATCTACCATAGTAGAATCTTCTACAACAACTGTGGAATCAGCCGGCTGCATAGGGGTTTCAGGATTTTTCTTATCGCACTGCTTCCAAAGGAACCATCCTGCGAGAAGAAGCAGAAGAAGCGGAAGAAGCCACTTCCAGATTGAATTGTTATCCTTTCTGTCCACATTTACATGCGTGTTGCCTGCTCTGTTTACATCAGGATTGCCTTGGTTGTTTGAGTTCATAGTTTTATCATTTAGATTGTTGTTTGTTGTGGAGGTTGTAAAATCACCTAGACCAAGGCTAGCAAGTGAAAGGCCAGTAGGAAGCAGTGCGGAAACATGAGATTTCTGCTGCTCTAGCAGTCTGGAAACGCCCGCTCTGTCAAGATTTTGATCAGATGCATACTTGCTTACAGTACCCAGCGTAGCGCCTGTCACCATATTTGCAAGGGAATTCACAGTAGAGTTATTTACACCTGCAAAAGATGCTACAGATGAAAATAAATCACTAGCTCTGCCGCCGAAAATCGTATTCAGTACTGCTGAGATTACGGAGTTATCAGAAGTGCCTCCGATTAGGTTGTTTAGATAGCCCTGGCTTGCAGAACCAAAAATTGCATCAAGAAGCGTAGGGTTTGATGCATTTCTAGCCATACCGCCAACCACTGCAGGAAGCAGTCCGCTGATCGCTTTGCTGATTCCGGATTCACTTTCGCCAAATTGCGTTGATGCCTGAGTAATCAGGGCAGGACCAAGTTGTCCTTTGATTAGATCAATTAAATTTACTGACATAATAGTTTGTTTTTCTGGTGAACTTTAGCAATTATTATTCCAAAAACTGAAAAATGTCATATTTTCTTTCGAAATTTATATTAAGTTTATGTTAATTTAATACGCTTTCGCGAAAATAACCCGTTGGTTCGATGGTTTTCCGCTGATTAAGGAAACGCCTTCCTCCAAATCATTATCCAAAGGAATGCAGCGGATGGTAGCCTTCGTTTCTTCCTTGATTTGCTCCTCTTCTTCCGCTGTGCCGTCCCAATGCGCGGAAATAAAACCGCCCTTCTCTTCCAGCACTTTTTTAAATTCTTCGTAGGTATCCACCTCGGTAATATTTTCGTCGCGGAATTTCAGAGCCTTCCTAAATATATTGTCCTGAATTTCGTCCAGAAGCTGCGAAATATATTCCGCAATGTTTTCCAGCGGTTTTACTTCTTTCGTCAATGTATCGCGGCGTGCAACTTCCACGGTTTGGTTCTCCAGATCCCTTGCACCCATCGCAATTCTTACCGGCACGCCTTTAAGCTCGTATTCCGCGAATTTCCAGCCGGGCTTGTTTTGGTCGTCATCATCAAATTTCACGCTGATGCCTTTCTGTTTTAGCTCTGCCACGATTTTATCCGCCACTTTACGGATTAGGTTTAATTGCTCTTCACCCTTAAAAATCGGCACTATTACCACCTGAATTGGCGCAAGTTTTGGCGGAAGCACCAGGCCATTATCATCGGAATGTGCCATTATCAAAGCGCCCATCAGCCTTGTGGAAACGCCCCAGGAAGTTGCCCACGCATATTCCAGCTGACCTTCTTTGTTCGTAAATTTCACATCGAAGGCTTTGGCAAAATTCTGCCCGAGGAAATGCGATGTCCCAGCCTGAAGCGCTTTGCCGTCTTGCATCATCGCTTCTATGCAGTAGGTTTCATCGGCGCCGGCAAATCTTTCGCTCGGCGTTTTCACGCCGCGAATTACCGGTACGGCAAGCACATTTTCCGCAACATCGGCGTACACTTCCAGCATTTTCTCGGTTTCTTCCATCGCTTCTTCCCTGGTGGAATGCGCCGTGTGCCCTTCCTGCCATAGGAATTCTGCGGTGCGAAGGAACAGCCTTGTCCGCATTTCCCAGCGAACAACATTCGCCCACTGATTGATGAGTATCGGCAAATCCCTGTAGCTCTGAATCCAGTTTTTGTAAGTGTTCCAGATGATGGCTTCGGAAGTTGGGCGCACGATGAGCTCTTCTTCCAGCCTGGCTTCCGGATCCACGATTAATTTCCCTGGATTTTCGGCATCATTTTTCAGACGGTAATGCGTGACTACGGCACATTCCTTTGCGAAGCCTTCGGCATTTTTCTCTTCCGCTTCGAAAAGGCTTTTCGGCACAAACAGCGGAAAGTAAGCATTCTGGTGTCCGGTTTCCTTAAACCTCCTGTCCAGCTCATCCCGCATTTTTTCCCAGATGGCGTAGCCGTAGGGCTTGATGACCATACACCCACGCACACCGGAATTTTCCGCCAGGTCGGCTTTTACCACCAGTTCGTTATACCATTTGCTATAATCTTCCGCACGGGTCGTTAATTTTGTCATAAAATTTAACTTTTCCTTTAATTTTAAATCAAAAGCCAGAAGCGAATTGCAAACTGACATATAATAAATATGGTACAGTTTTGGCTTTTGTGCAAAGATAATTGAAATACATTTTTCTGACATCATGGAAAAAAATATCTTTGATAAATTTTTAAAAAGAAATCTGAAAAATTCTTTTCTGGCATTTTCCGCCGGCCTACTCCTCGCATCCTGCGGATCCTATATGAATGGATATAGCGAGACCGACGGTGTGTATTACGACCCGAGCCGGGATACCGTACCCCAAGGCACATACAAGGGCTACGCCGGCAATAGGGTGGATGAAAATTATGACTACAGCGCAAGGCCGGAAACCGAGGAAGATATAGCCCGCTATGGCAGAAAGGGCTATAGGCGCAACTGGAACGAGAAAAAATCCGACTCCGACTGGGGAGAATATGCGGGAAGCGAGACCCTATATAGCGGCTGGGGAAGCGCCTATGCGCCGTGGTATGGTAGCTTTGGCTACGGCTGGGGGCACCCTTATTATGGCGGCAGGTTCGGGATGAGTTTTGGCTGGGGTAGCCCGTGGTATAGTGGATATTATGGCTATGGTGTAAATCCATATTGGTATGGTGATCCATTTTACGGAGGGTTCTATGGCTATCGACCTTATTATTATTCTCCTTACTACTATTCGCCATATTATGGCCCATACTATTATGATTATTATGGGTATGGCGTACCTTACCGCTATAGTGTTCCGCGCAGAAATGTCGGGCCAAACAGCTATCCAACTGCCGGCAATAACGGGAGAAGTTCCTCAGCATCTCAGCCGGCATACTCCGGTAGGGATGCAGGATTCCGCACCAGCTACCCGCAGGGGCAGCGCACATATAATGGCGCGGATAGGAGCAGATCCGACGGGATGGGTAATAGAAGTATTTACCGAGAAACTCCTTCGCAGCAGCGCAGCGACACCTACCGGGATAACTCTTACCGTTCCTCCGGCAGCTATCAAACCGGCGGCTACAACGGGAACTATGGTGGCGGCAGTACAGGCGGAAGCCGTACCGGAGGTTTCCGTACCGGGGGCAGCAGATAATTTTAAAATAACTTTACAACTTCAAAAATGTTAAAAAAAAGTATAGCAGCAGCATTCCTTACCGCTGCATTCAGCACTGCTTGGGCGCAGGATGTCTCTACCGTCAGGAATGCGGTGGAAGTCTATGATACCACACCCCAGGGCTCCGCAAAATACAATGCAATGGCTGGAGCTATGGGCGCCCTTGGTGGGGATATAAGCTCCGTAAATGTGAACCCTGCCGGTGTGGGAGTGGCCATCGCCAGCGATGTATCGGCGTCGCTACTCATTCAGAGTAATAAAAATGAAAGCACCCTCTTCGGTGAGGGCAACAGCTTTAAAATTAACAATGCTAATGTCGGGCAGGCTGGTGGCATCCTTGTTTTCAACACGGAGGGCGGCAACACGAAGATTAAAAATGTGAATCTCGGATTTAGTTTTTCCTCGAAATCTGCGGAAGAATATCTCGAGAGCCGTGGGCAGAACAGCATTACCTTCCAATTCCCAGAGGATCAGCTCCAATTTGTGCGTCACGCGTATGACAGAACGGGAAATGTGGCTAAAACTACCCTGGCTGCGGGTGCGAATTACGATCACAGACTCTATTTTGGTATCGGTTTGAACCTTCATAATGCGAGCATCGACCAATACGATACTGCGTCTATGCGCTCCGTGGCAGAAAATTTAACTGACAGCTACTTCAAACAATACACGCCCTACGGGGAAGACGGAACCGGATTTTCTGCCAACATAGGCGTGATTGGTAAAATCAATAACCAAATCCGCCTGGGGCTGGCGCTGGAAACTCCCACCTGGTGGAATATCGACAGAAGCTATTATTACTACAGCCCTGTAAACTCCAATGACGATGGACTTTATACTGAATCACGCGATTTACGCACCCCGATGAAGCTTTCGGCAAGTGCGGCAATTGTGCCTTCGAAAAATTTTGCCTTCAATGTGGATTTAATCCAAGGCGTCAGCAAACCGAAATTCACCACTGGAGATAAGGACCTGGAGGATGAACTGAACAGCTTTTTCGAGGACGGAAAAAACAGCACGGAGGTGCGCGTAGGAGCGGAATACCGCATTAATCAGTTCAGAATTCGTGGCGGCTATGGATTTGCATCCAATCCTTTTGGCGACAGAAACCTTTACACCGTGGCGCAAAACAACACGGCAAGCCAGTTGAAGTACGACAATCTCTACGCTGGCACGCGCAACACTTTTGGCTTCGGGCTGGGCTATGATTTCAAGTCATTTTATGTGGATGCGGCTTACCAGAATATCAGCTCTAAATTTTCCAACCCTTTCCTGTATGGAAATGACCTGGCAGGCACGCAATATTTTTCCACAAATTATTCTAATCCAAACGGCTATTTCGGGAACGACGGATCCGTAGTATCCGAGGTGAAGAATACCCAAAACAACTTTACAGTAACGCTCGGCTGGAGATTTTAATATTTTATGAGAATTTAGCGAATAACTTCGGGCGAAAATCCGAAGTTTTTTTTGTTAATGGTAATGGAAATTGTGGCTGAGCAAGGCTAAGGCTATGCCGGAAACCACGAGCAGAATTTTCTGCCAATCGATATTATGATTTTTATTCGATTCAAAAATGATGACGGATGCGATGTGCAGGAAGATTCCGCCAACTACCGCCAAAAAGTACGGCTGAAGCGATGCATCGAAAAAGCGGCCAAGCCACATACCAAGCGGCGAAGCGATTGCAAAAAGCGCCACGGTGAGCATTCCGCCGAAATTGATTTTTTTCGAACCGAAAAGGAAGGCGCCCAACACAAAGGAACTGGGCAGGTTGTGGAACAAAATTCCGAGCAGGTAGGGCGAAATTTCGCGCGGATTTTCCGCCAAAGGTATGCCTTCGATAAAGGCGTGTACAACGAGCCCAATAATCAGCGAAAGCGGCAGAATGCCCTGGGAATCGCGCTGATGAATGTGACCGTGCTCGAAGCCTTTGGTTAAACTTTCCAAAACCAGCTGCAGCAAAACGCCGGCTACCACGAAAATCCCAATACCGTGGATTCCCGATGAATATACGGCTGGAAACACTTCGTTCAGGCAAATGGCGATGAGAAAGCCCGCCGCAAAAACGAGCAGGTTTTTCGCCAAAACTTTCTGGCGGCCAAACTTCGCACCCACTAAAGCGCCGACAACCACGCTGAGAATCAACAGAACTTCAACCACAATTCTGCAAATTTAGAGTAAATTTGTCTTTGCGAAAAGTAAAATTGTGGACACAGAAAATCTGGAAATTCAAATCAAAACATTTTTCGGGCTGGAAGAAGTGCTGGCAGCGGAAATCCAAAAGTTGGGCGGCAGAAATGTGGCGGCGAAAAACCGCGCTGTAAGCTGCACCGGCGATTTGGGATTTCTTTACAAAATCAATTATTCCGCAAGAACAGCGGTGAAAATCCTGGTTCCGATATTTTCGTTCAAGGCCTTAAATGAGCAAAAATATTATGACAAATTGGCGCGTTTTGACTGGTCGGAATTTATGGATGTGTCCCAAACCTTCGCCATAGATGCCACGGTAAATTCCAACCTCTTCACGCATTCCCGCTTTATGACGCTGAAAATGAAGGATGCCATCGTGGATTTTTTTCAGGAAAAATTCCACAGAAGACCGGACATAGACACGAGAAATCCGGACATCAAATTTCACCTGCATATCGACAGAGACTTGGTGACCATCTCGCTTGATTCTTCCGGCGAACCGCTCTACAAAAGAGGCTACCGAAAAGCGCAGGGCAAAGCGCCGCTGAATGAAGTTCTGGCAGCAGGAATGCTTCAAATCGCAGGCTGGGATGGCAAAGGCAACTTCTTGGACCCAATGTGTGGCAGCGGAACCCTGCTCATCGAAGCGGCAATGATGGCGATGGAACTTCCGGCGCAGATTTTCCGGGAATCCTTCGGTTTCCAAAACTGGAAAAATTATGACGACGAACTTTTCACGAAAATCAAGAATTTCCGACTGAATAAAATTCAGGAATTCAGCGGGAAAATCATTGGCTACGATGCTGAAAATGAGGCAATTGAAAATGCGAGGAAAAATATTGCAGCGGCAGAACTTGAGGATGTAATTGAAATAGAGCAGAGAAATTTCTTCGATACGAAAAAAGAACATTTTCCTTTGCTGATGGTTTTCAATCCACCGTATGATGAACGGATGAAAATTCAGGATTACGATTTTTACAAAAAAATAGGCGATACCTTCAAAAATCAATATCCTAATACTTTGGCCTGGATCATCACTTCTGACCTTGACGCTGCGAAAAAAATCGGACTTAGGCCTTCACGAAAAATCAAACTTTTCAACGGAAAATTGGAAACAAGATTCCTGCAATACGAAATGTATGAAGGGTCGAAGAAACAGAAATATACTGATAATCAATAATTTGTGAAACCTACTTTTTCCATCGTCATTACAATATTCAACCGGAAGGATGAACTTTTCGAACTGCTAAATTCGCTGGCTTTTCAGACGGATAAGGATTTCGAAGTCATCGTTGTGGACGATGGTTCTCAAATTTCACTTTTACCAACAATTGAGCTTTTTAATGAAAGATTGGCAATTCAGTTTTTTCGCAAAGAAAATTCTGGCCCTGGTTTGTCGAGAAATTTCGGTGCGAGAAAATCCAACGGTGAATGGCTGATTTTCCTGGATTCTGATGTGATTCTGGAAAAGGATTACATTGCTAATGTGCGACGAAATATCGCGGAAATTCCGTGCGATGCCTTTGGCGGTGCAGACCGAGCGCACAAAGGTTTCAACCTGATGCAGAAAGGGATTTCGTACGCGATGACTTCCGTGCTGACAACCGGCGGAATTCGCGGAAGCAAAAAAGCAGTGACGAAATTTCAGCCGCGAAGTTTCAATATGGGCGTGAAAAAATCGGCGTTTCTGGAAGTGGGCGGTTTTTCGGAAATGCGTGTAGGCGAAGACCCAGATTTATCGATGAAACTTTGGGAAAACGGCTTCACTACGGCGTTTTTCGATGGCATCGCGGTTTACCACAAAAGGCGTGTGGATTTGGGAAAATTCTCAAAACAGGTGTATCAGTTTGGCTGCGCAAGACCGATTCTCAACCAAAGACATCCAAAATTCGTGAAGCTCAGCTTTGCATTTCCATCGCTGTTTTTGATTGGCTACTTCCTCGCCTTCATCGAATACTTCGTGCTGAAACAGGGCTTCGTATTGGCGCTTTACGGCCTTTACACGCTGCTCGTATTTTTCCACGCAATGCTCACCACGATGAACATCAGCATCGCTGGAATCGCCGTAATCGCCACCTACATCCAGCATTTTTCGTATGGCTATGGCTTCCTGAAAACCTGGTTCCTTCTGAATGTGGTGAAGATGCAACCGAAGGAAGCCTTTCCGGAAGGCTTTAATGGATGATTAATTATAATTGATTGATTACTAGTGAATTACATCTGTGCTTCAGCATCAAGCATTCATATTAGTTATCAATCGTCATTTATCACTTATAAAAATCCTTTCGCCTTTCGATCTTGCATTCATCTGTGGTGCGTAGTAATTTTGCAGCGTGCTGAAACCGTTGCTGAAACGGCCTGCCGCGTTGCAAACTAATTCATACTCAAATACATAGCGGCCTTTCGGCATATACTGGATGTAGAAATTCGTGCTCGCATCCTTCGTGCTCTGATAATAGCCCAGCGAATTTTTCCACTGATAGCCGGAAAGCACATCCACCGGCTCAAAACCTGCCGCCCTCATATCTTTCAGGTGCACAAATTCCAGGTTTCTGTCGGTATTCAGGATCAATCGTACGGATACCCTGTCGCCTATTTTCAGCGGTGTCTGCTCAGAGATTTTCTGCAACTGCTCGCCATTTTCCGTATTGATTTTACGGTAAATTTCCTTCGTGATTGAAATATAATTCTCGCTCGATTTTACCTTTTCCAAATCCTCATAATACTGCCAGAAAACGCCGCCCTGCATTATTCCTGCACCTGGTTTTGTAACGGTAACTTCCGCCAAAGACTTATCGATTTCCTCAGGTTTCACCGTGGTTTTGATGTAGCCCGTAGCTTTCGCGTCAGGATTTGCTAATGGCTTGCCGCCCCAGATTATTGTAGCGCTGTCACTTTCCGCCGATGTCCAGGATTTGCCGCTGTTCACAATGGTGAAAATCACTTCTGCAGTGCTTCTCGAGGTATCCCAGCTCGAAACTTCCTTCTGTGTTATCAGCCAGATTTTCAGCTCTTCGATGAAATTCTCATCCTTCGGGCGAAGTTTCTGGAAGGCTTCCAACGCGCCCGAATGATTCACGATTTTAGATGAATACCAACCCCAGCTGTTCATATTTTCCTTCCAGTAAACGCCTTGTGTTTTCGTTTCCACCGAGGTTTCCTTCAGGTAAGTCAGCAATTTGTCCGACTGCGTTTTCAGCCCGTAAAAATCGAAAAGCAGCGCAGCACGGTGCAAGCCATAAAAAGTAAAATCGCGGATTTCTGCTTTTGGTGCCTTCTGAATAATCAGCGCTTTCAGCTGCGCTCCCTTCCCTTTCAGCGGAAATTCCTTTTCCCAATAATGCCGTGCATCCAGATAATTCAGCACGAAATTATTCCAAACATTTTTCTTTTCTAAATCGTAGTACCTAAGCGCTTCATTATCAACATATTTCACCAGTTTTTCTACCATTTTTTGCTGACTTCCAGCCTGATATTCCGCCAGATTTCCGCCAAGCCATTCACTAATTCTGCCCAAATTTTTCAGGATGTAAACCGATACATAATACGAGCTCGGCGAACCTTTCATCCATGAAAATCCACCGTCAGAATTCTGCCACTCCTTCAGATCATCCCAGTCGGTTTTGATGGATTGCCGCATCGTATTGGCATCGAAAAGCCTCGCCAAATCCTGCTTTTGCTGCGCTTCGTGCTTGCTGCGGAACACCCACGGCGTTTCCTGCAAGAGCAGCTGTTTCAGTTCCTGATTTTTTTCCAGGTTGGATTTCAGCAAATCTTTCGACTGATATTCTTCGAAAACCTTCTGCAGCCTTGGATTTTGCCTGAAAATTTCACTTGCCAGAACATCGGCAAACCATTTGTTGAACTGAACATCTGCCGAAATATTTGCATCTTCTTTCAAGCTCGGCAGCGCTAAAATTACTTCCCAAATTGGATTGGTGGTAAGTTCCAGCGTGTTCGCATAGTTTGAAGCGGTGGCAGATTGGTTTTCCGCTAAATTTTTCAGAGTAAAAGTTTTCGTCTCACCCTGCTTCACGAAAATCGGCTGAGCATCGGTGATTAGCATTCTGTTCGGCAAAATTGCCACGGCATTCTGTTCGCCGTCCGAAAAGTTTCCGGCTTTTGCCACCACCTTTAAAATCACGGATTCTACGCCGTAAGGCACTTTTAAAATCCAGCTTGCCACGCTGTTTTCCGCGGCATTCACCGAAAAGTTTTGTGTAAAATTTTGTCCGAATTTTTCCGTGATATTTTCATTGGTAAAGGCATCCAGAACCTGCAGCTGCGCACTTCCGCTCAAGGCCTTCGCCGAAAGATTTGAAATCCTCGCCTGAATTTGAATCTCATCATTTTCCCGCAAAAATCTTGGGAAATTCGGCGCCACGGAAAATTCCTTCTGCGTTATCACATCCTTTTCCAGCGTGGCAGCACGGGCATCTTTGGTATGCGCCAAGAACATCAGCTTCCATTTCGTCAAAGCTTCCGGCGAAGTGAATTCAAAATGCACATTGCTATCCTGATCGGTAAGAAGATTTGGGTAGAAAAACGCCGTTTCCTGCAAATTTTGCCGTGCCTTAACTTTCTCTAAATCAGCATGTTTTTCGGCAAAATCCGTTTTCTTAGTTTCCGCCAGATCTCTCGCTGATTCTGCGTAAGCCATCGTTTTTGCCGTCCTGTTTTTGCCGACACTCATTGCAGCAGGCGCCGCATCATACATTACATTGGCACTGTAAGCCACAGCATTTCCGTACTCCAGGCCTTCATTAAACCAATTGAATTTCGGCTCGGAAATTCTGTAAGTTTCCAGGTATTTGAATTTTTTCCTCCAATAGATGCTTTCCAAACCTTCCCGATAATTGTCATAGCGGTGAAACCTCGAAGGGTTTCGGTAAAGCTTTTGCCAAGGGAAACGGTTTGCCGCAAAATTATCCAGCGATTTATCGTACATCGTAGCCAAAACTTCGGCATTTATTTTCTCGGAATTCCGTCCGGAAATTTTCACCGTCCATTTTTCTTTCGAGTTCGGCTCGATTTTATCTCGGAAAGTTACCGTCTCAATTTTCAGCGATTTATCTTCCTGATTTATCGGCAGCGTTAGGGTTTTTGTTTGAAAATCATTAAACGCAATGATTTGAAAATCAAGCTGTAGCGTTTCAATTTTCTCATCTTTCGGAATTTCCACCGCATATTCATAAAGCCCGTTTTTCATCGCAATCTCGTGCGGTTTTACATTTCCGTCGCCGTTTTGTAGAAATATTTTCAGCTGTGCATCTGGCACCGAAGAATAAACGAAGATGCGTGCTTTTTCGCCGCGGTTAAAGGATTTTTTCTCGGGCAAAACTTCCAGCATTGTGCGCGGGAAATTTTTCCCGGATTTATCCCAAACTGTCAAATATTGCGTTGTGCGGATGGTATCATTGCCCTCCACATTGAAAAATTCCAGGCGGTAAGTTCCGGCTTCCAACTTACCCAGCGAGATTTCCGCATTGCCGGACGGCTGCTGGGTTTTGTTTAAAATTAACTTTTCAGTGGGCCAGTTTTCCGTCAAATCTTCCTTGCTGAAGCGGTCGTTCGGGAATTTTCTTACGAATTCCTCCCTGCTCATTTTTGGCAAATCCTGAATTTCACTGCGGAAATTTTTGCGGAAAATCTGCTGCGGTTCTCTCAGTTTTTCCAGCCTGATTTGGTAAGGTTTCTGTAAATTTTCACCGCTGTAGTTTTTTGTTTCTACTTTTATTTTTGCCTCTTCACCGCTGAAAATTTTCCCGATATTTTCCGACGAAATGTAATGCGAAACGCTTGCTACGGTTATCGTTTTCGTTGCGCTCTGCGTTTCTCCGTTGATGTCCGTTACATCCGCTGAAATTTCAAAATTATCCACCTGAATTCCTTCCTGTGTTTCATCTTTTTTCAGGTCAATTTTTATTGTAAATTCACCGCGCTCATTGGTTTTCGTTTCGCCAAGAATTGAATTTTCGTTATCTTCCCTTGGCTCAAACCACGGGAAATAACGCCAGCGCATATTCCGCTTTTTTATCTCAAAATTTACGGCAGTATTGCTAAGCGGAACGCCTGAAAAACTCGCTGCTTTGCCCTTCAGTTCAATGGTTTCGCCGTATTTGTAATCGTTTTTCAGCGGCTCAAAAGCCACCTCAAATTTCGGCCGCTTATATTCTTCAACCCTGAAACTTTTGTATTCATTACCGATTTTTATGGAAAAATATCCGTTCAACTTTCCGTGGGGCAGAACGAAATTACCGCTGTAAGAACCGAATTCATTCGCCGTAAATTCCTTAGTTTGAAGAATTTCACGATTGGCATCAAGCAGCGAAACCGACTGAGAAATTCCAGCATTCACCATCTCTTTTTCGCCGTTCAGTTTTGTGTTTATTACTTTAAAATAAACAGTTTGCCCAGGGCGGTAAATCGCTCTGTCTAAAAAAATCTGAGAGCGCGAATTAGGATGATCTCTGTGGAAAAATTCGCGATTATTGAAATTAAACAATTCAAAATTATTGCCACGAAGTTTTACGAATCTTTTATAATTGTAGTCGTTTCCACCTACAAAAGAAAACCTTCCCTGTTCATCCGTCATCGTGGAAAATTTCCCTACTTTTTCATCTCTAAAAATTTCGACCGGAATATTTGGAACCGGCTTTCCATTTTCACGATTTACAAGTTGATAAATTTTCGAATGCTGATTTTCGCTTGGTGCGATTTCAATAATTCTGTATTCCGAAGCAATGAAATAAAACTGCTCTTTATCTTTATCTAATTGATATTCAATAATATAAATCCCTGAAGGCAATGCTGGAATTTCCACTGAAGTTTTGTAGGATTTATAATCATTCTTCGAAGGAAGTGTAAAATTTTCTGTTGTAAAAAGTTTTTTCTTTACGGAAGAAATAGGGAATTTGTAACTATGAAATAGATGATTCTTAAAACTTTCTGCATCAGCTACCTGAAAAATATTCAGCGTAAATTTTTCAATATTTTTATGTTCTGCAACCAGATGAATTGGCTTGTCACTTTGCGTAACAAGCTCATAATCAAGCGTTAAGGTCGATTGGATAATTTCATTTACCTCATTAATTATGACATTGATGAATTTTGAATTTTTATAGCTATTTTTTGCATTTTCCAAAATTTCAAGTGCCTTTATATTTTCTCCTTTTCTCCGATAAAGATTGGCAATATCTTCTGCGATAAAAATTTTGTAATCGTTTTTGTCAGCCGAATTATAAAGCCGCTCAAGCTGCGAAATCTCATTCTTGCATTTCGACTTATCACAATTAAATTTCAACTTCAAATGCTGGAATCTCAGCTTAGTATTTCCTGAATTTACGGCAACCCTTTCATCATATATCTCATTGATTTTCTGATGATTAGCCTTAATTTCATTCGCTGTGAAAAGTGGATCGTCATCCAAAAATTCTATCTGCTGAATTGCAACCCAATCGGCTAAAGTTGGCGTGAATTCTAAATCAAAATCATTCTGAAAAATTTTCTGATAAGGTTTCAAACTCACCTTCTGCAACTGTGGCTTTTCAGCCTCCAATTCATTGAAAAATTTCAGAAGATAATTCTTAAAATCCAGTTTTGTCCAAGTTTCAATCTGCGTAACATCCTGATTATCAATACTTGTCCGTTGATTGATGCTCCAACTATTTTGCTGGTAATATTCGTAGAAAAAAGAGCCAAGCAACACTTTGTAAAGCAACCGGTCCTGATTTTTCAGCTGCTTTTCCACAGTGCTAAGTTTCGTGAAAAACTGCGTAGCCACATCATTTTTCTCGTCATCATAAGTATTGTTCACGATGCTGAATTCTGATTTCAGCGAACGGATTAATTCCGCCGAATTGCTTTCTCTCAGGGCTCTTTCCTGAATTTCCAAAATCAGCGGAAGGTTACTTTTGTAGCGGCCTTCCCTGTAATTGCTCTCGATTTTTTTCCATTGTTGTTCGTAGAAATTCTGTCCGAAAACTGGCATCATTCCGAAAAATAGTATAAAGATTAGGAGATATTTTTTCATTACCGGCAATTTTTCGCGGAAAAACCGCTGTGCTAAAGTTAGAAGTAAAATCTGTGCCGCATTTCGATTTTGGATTGCTATCTTTACAAAAAATTGCGATGGAAGATTTGCTGACATTACGAAAGAGAATTGTCGAGAAAATTTCTCGAACATCCGATGTTGAGAAATTAAAAAAGATGGATGACTTGTTGGAATCAGAATTAGAAAATTCGCAACAGATTAAACTTGATGATGCACAAATCTCATTACTAAAACTTGCTGAAGAAGATTTTAAAAATGAGAGATTTTCAACAGACGACGAAGTAAGGAAAATGGCTGAAGAATGGCTGAAATAGAAATTTTCTGGTCGGAAATTGCAATTAATCAGCGAAAAGACATTGTTAAATATTGGAATAAACGAAATGGAAATTCTAACTATTCAAATAGACTTAACAGACTGATTAACAAAAAGTTAAATACAGTAAAACTTCATCCAAAAATCGGAACTTTGATAGAAAATTTCGATGCAAGAATGCTGCATATTGAAAACTTCGGTTTAGTTTATCAATTGAAAACAAATCAGGTAAGAATTCTCGCATTTTGGGATCAAAGACAGGATCCCGAAAAACTGCTTGAATGCTGAAAATCTAATGATCATCCGCAAACTTTCTTTAATTAATTTCAAAAATCATTCGGAAAAATCGTTTGAGTTTTCACCGCAGATTAATTGTTTCGTGGGAAACAACGGCGCCGGAAAAACGAACATTCTGGATGCGCTGCATTATGTTTCGATGGGAAAAAGCTTTCTCAATAATTCTGATTTACATAATATTCAAGAAAAAACGGATTTTTTTACGATTGATGCAATGGTGTTTGATGATGAAAAAGACAACATTATCAAAATTCAGCAGCCAAATTCTTCACGGAAAACCATCAAAAAAAACGACAAAGTCTACGACAGAATTGCCGATCACATTGGATTTTTGCCCAGCGTTCTCATCTCACCCTATGATTCCAACCTGATTTCCGATTCCGGTGAAAGCAGAAGAAAATTTTTGGATGCAGTTATTTCTCAAACCGACAGAAATTATCTCCACCATCTAATCCAGTATCAAAGAACGCTACAGCAGAGAAATGCCCTGCTAAAGTCTTTTGCGAAAAATCGTTTTTTTGATGCGGATTCTTTAGAAATCTACAATGAACCTTTAATGAATCACGGTGCTGAAATTTTTACCAAAAGAAAAATTTTCATCGAAAATCTTCTGCCGATTATTCAGAATTATTACGACATCATTTCGGGCGGAAAGGAAAGAATATCAATCACTTACAGTTCGGATTTAACGGAGAATAACGGCGATGCGAAAGAATTTTTCCAGCAATTAATAAATGAAAATCTTGAGAAAGACCGGATTTTGACGCACACTTCAAAAGGCATCCACAAAGATGATTTGCTTTTCGAAATGAATGGGCAATTAATCAAGAAAATCGGTTCGCAGGGACAGCAAAAATCCTTCCTGATTGCGCTGAAATTAGCCCAGATGAACTCGATAAAATCGCTCACTGGAAAAACGCCGATACTTCTGCTCGACGATATTTTCGACAAGTTGGACGACGGAAGAGTTTCACAGTTAATCGAGCTGGTAAACCAGGAAAATTTCGGCCAGATTTTCATCACCGATACGCACAGAGAGCGCACAGAAAAGATGGTCAGGAAAATAAGTGATCAATCTGTCATTTTCGAAATCGGTAGTTAATTCCAGTTTTTAATGCGAAAAAAGAAAAGAGAATTCGTAGCGTCTGAGCTGGTGAAAACCTTCGCGCAGAACCACCAGTTTGAAGATAAATTATTTGCATTTGAAATCAAGGATTTTCTTCAAAGCTTGCCCCGCAGCGGTTTGCAGGGCGAGATTGAAAGGATCAGCATACGGGAAGGTAGCCTTCTGCTGAAGCTAAGATCGCCCCTCTTGCGACACGAGCTTCGGATGCGAAAATCTCAATACCTGGGAATTCTTCAGGAAAAATATGGCAAAGAAAAAATTGCCGAATTATTAATTTTTTGAAAATTCATCTGCAGCGGCGCCGGTTTTATTATCCATTTCGGTCTGGATCGGGAGGAAGAACAGGGCAGGTTTTTTTATGAAGTATTTAAAAATTTCCGAGTTAATTTCGCCAAAATCTGCCGCATCGATTTTCCTGGAGCGCATCGCCAAAATCATTGACAGGCCAAAACTTACAGCGAAATTTAGAAATCCTATCAGGAATACAGTAAAAATACTGATCCAAAGAGTGCTATTTTCCACAATAAAATCATGTCCGTAGAGCCCTAGCGCAAGGTTGCCCGCTGCAAAGGTGATGTGCCTGATATCCAGATCAAGCCCAAGGAAATGCCCTACCGGCGCCGTGATGCCCATGAAAATACCGAACCAGAAATTAGACATTATCCCAGCCCAGTTTTTTGCGTAATATCTTGAAACCCCTTCAGCAAAAGGCTTCCCGAACAGGGTGATCAAAATGCGGTTATTGGCAAGCCGCTTCGGCATCTGGTAATACACAGAATTATTGCCAACATTCCCCGCAATAATTCCTGAAATAAATAGAAACACCCCGGCGATGCAGGAATGCAGCACCACCTTCGTTTCCCGAGGATTCAGGTCTGCCAGGAGCTTTTCAGCCTTTGGCGCAGCAAAATTCAGGGTAAAAAGTACATCCAGCCCGTAGATTAGCAGCAGCGCCGCGGGGAATGCCCACAGCACATTGCCCACGAATGCAATGAACTGACTTCGCACCAGCCGCGCCACCGTATGCGCAAAACCACGGAAGTTCTTCTCCGTATTGTTGCCCTCGGAAAGCTCCCTAGCCAGGGCGGCGGCCGTCATCGCCGGCTGCTTGGTCGCAAGCGTAAACCCTAGAAGATTAATCATTATGAAACCCATAGAATAGTTTAGCGAGTACAAAAAGGCGTGGCCAAACTCGCTGGTTTCCGCGAATCCATAGAGCAGCTTCAGGATACAGAGCGCGCCGACGATAACGCCGCCTCCGCTCGCCTTCCAGAACATTTTCAAATAATCACCGGCAGTGGCAGTGATGTAATGCGAGCCGGTTTCCGCGGTGTGGTTGGTAATAAGGTGGGAAATGAGGCGGGTGCTGTCGTTGGCCAGCTCCCGAAGGTTGTTCCTGTGAGATTTGTATTCCATGATGTTCATCACCAGGTCTTGAGATTTTCTTAAGACATCTTCCTCAGAATCTATCACCAGTAAATCCAGACATTCGGAAATGCGCTTCAGCATCTGGCGGATTTTCAGCAGGGACTGGTTGATTTTCCCGGAAATGCCGTAGACTGAGGCATTCTTGAAAGCATTATCTACAAACTCCTCACACTGTGTGAGATACACTTTTATCTGCTTCAGGTTCTCATCCTGTGAACTTAATTCTAAACCGGGGTCTTCTTCAAAAATTTTCACCAGTTTTGAAAGCTCGTCCTGCAGGGCGATGAAGGGATTATCAAAGCTGCGGTACTCCGGTACCATATGGAAAATTTCCTGATCGAGTGCTGAGCCTATCGCCCGCCAGGCAAGTACTTCCATAGAAAAAAGTATCTGCTGCTTTACTTCGGGGCGGGAAATAATCTTATCAATTTTTAACAGCTTAAAAAAATCATCCGCCTGCTCTCTGGAAATTGCCCTGAAATAGGCCAGGTCCTGCTTCGGGCGTACAGAAACCGTATCCACCACATGCCACACGGTTTCCTCATCCTCCACCGGCGGGATGAAGGTGTTTAGCAGGCGTTTTTTGAATTCACTGATAAATGCAGTTTCCGAAAGAATATTCGCCTCCGTAAGCGAGAGTGTGAATGGTTTCCCTCCGAAGATATTATGAAGATAGGCAGAAAAATTCTCGGCGATATCTTCATTATCGCGAAGAAAAGAAACCACATCCTGAAAATCCGCACGCTTGACAGCCCTAAGCACCTGCGAAAGCGGTTCTAAATTCTGGGACTCATTCCCAAAACTGAAGTACCTACGCAAAACTGCGTCAAAATCAGGGCGAAAAATATTCCGGCTGGCCATTTGGCAAAGGTAAATTATTTCAAGCTGACGGTCTGCATCTGCCGCAAGATCCAGCGGTGTTTCCAGGCGAGTTTCCCGTCGGGGTTTTTGGGGTCGTAATTTCTGGGATTCGGGAGCACCGCGGCTATCCACGCCGCCTCGCTTCTGTCGAGGTCTTTCGAGTTTTTTCCAAAATAATATTTTGCCGCAGCCTCCACGCCGAATACGCCACGCCCCATTTCAATGCAGTTCAGGTAGCGCTCCAGGATCACCTCCTTGCCCCAGAATTTTTCTATGATAAAGGTGTAAAAAGTTTCCAGCCCCTTCCGGATCCAGCTTCGCTTCTGCCAAAGAAAGACATTCTTTGCCGTCTGCTGGGAGATCGTGCTGCCGCCGCGTAGGCTCCCGCCTTTTCGGTTGTGCTCTATCGCCGCCTGAATTTCCCTGCGGTCGAAACCATTATGATGAAAAAAAGACTGGTCTTCGGAAGCCAGCACAGCCTTCTGCACATTGGTTCCCATCTCGGAAAGCGGGATGTATTCGCGCTGCAGCCTGCCGTACTCCGCAAAAGCGCTGATCTGGGTAATGGTAATGGGCGGGTTGAAGTACCTCCCGAGCACTACCGCCAGAGCATTGAGAATGATCAGTAACCAAATTATTCTTCTTATAAACCTGAACATAGGTGCAAATATAAAACTCTTGCAGCTTTGGCTTAGTCTGAGATTTTCTGCATATACACCAGCGAGTCGTTGGGAAAAAGTTCAGGATGGAAAATCTTCACATAGTCCCGAAGCACCAGATCCGCCCTTACCGCCCCACTCTCGAAATAGTCATTCGCCTTAGCTCTTTGCCTCTTCCCTATCGTATATACTCTGCCCCGCTGGAAGACTTCCAGCCGCGCATAGTTGGGATTTGCAGCCAGCAATTCCTTTTTATTCCTGTGATTCCCAGCATTTACCCATACTTCTGCATTGCTGCCCTCTGAAAACACCTGCTCGAAACTGAGCGGAATGCTGCGGGTCTCGTCATTATTTTTCAAAAAATAATCAGCATTGGCATCCTTAAAATATTTTGCAGCAAAAGTTTTTCCGCCTGGCATAAACCACTGATTCCCATACATTTCATTGGCGATGATCTTCGGTTTATTATTTGCCTTAGAAGCAGCATTTTTATAAATAGCATAGTTTTTTCTCACCTCCGCAAACACAGAATCTGCCAACTTTTCCTGGCTGAATAATTTACCAAAAACCTTTAAATACGCGCTTTTTATAAGCGGATCGCTCTCCCGATATTCATCAAGGAAAATTATTCTTATACCGTTTTCTCGAAGGATTCGGTAAGAATTCTCAAAAATTTCAATATAATTAGTAATAACCGCGTCCGGCTTCAGCGCAATTATCTTCTCCAGATCATATTTCTGTTCGTTGCCCACCACCTGTATTTTTCCCGAATTCAACATTCCGGTAATTTTCTCCGAGTAAATGTATTCTGGACTCGCGATTGCTGTAACTCTGCTTTCGCCGCCAAGCTCGACGATATACCCTGTAAGGCTGGAACTGAGGAGCACGATTTTTTTGAGCGGCAGATCGGACTTTTTTATTTCAGTTTTAAATTTTCCAGAATGTATGACGAGCTTAGTATCCGTTTCAGTAAAATACAGATTTTCAGAAATTTGCAGTGAATAATTATTGGGCTCGGACTGTTTTTTTTTGCAGCCTGATAATAGAATGAGAATAAAAAGGAAAAAAAATCTGATTTTCATTTGCCAAAGTAAAGTAAAAAGTGCTATATTTGCAAACCAAAATTCGGGCTCGTGGCGCAACTGAATAGCGCATCTGATTACGGCTCAGAAGGTTACAGGTTTGAATCCTGTCGAGCTCACAACGGCTAAAGCCTTTCCCACAACGGGTTTTAGCCGTTTTTTCTTACTTCT
>NZ_FQYI01000011.1 GCF_900141665.1 Cruoricaptor ignavus
CTATCTCGTTCCTCCAGAAGCAGGATTTGCAAGGATGTAGATTATGCTTATCCCAACAAAGGATTTTGTGCTTCGCAGAACCTGCATTTCTATGGATATAAACTACATGCTGTCTGTTCCATTTCTGGGGTTTTTCAGAGTTTTGATATTTCTCCTGCATCCGTTCACGACATCCACTACTTGCAAGATATAAAACTCCAAATGTCTGACTGTGTGTTGCTTGGGGACAAAGGCTATTTGTCCCAAACCATCCAGTTAGACTTATTCAATGAGGTAAATATAGAATTAGAAACTCCTAAAAGGAGAAATCAAAAAGACTACAAGCCACAGTTTTATCAATTCAAAAAATATCGGAAAAGAATCGAAACGTTATTTTCCCAACTTTGTGACCAATTTATGATTAGAAGGAACTATGCCAAAACTTTTCAAGGTTTTAAAACCAGAATTTTGGCTAAAATTGCAACACTAACAACTATTCAATATCTGAATAAATTTCTTTTCGGCAGAAATATAAACAACCTGAAAATAAATCTCGCGTGATAATGCACTACGGGTTAAAACAACTAAAGTTTCAGTATTTGAAAGCGAAGTACCGCAGGAAATACAGCTGGTAAAATCTAAACTGGCCGATGCCGGTATTGAAAACACGGTCGAAAATAAATAAATATATGACCTTCACCAGGACGCCGACGGCGAATACTTTGAAAATAATGGTAAGCCTCGAAGATGAAAAAAAGGCATTTGAAATCATTGATGCCTGGCTTCAAAAATCGGATAATGTTTAACCCAAAACAATCTCATAATTTTAAATTTTACTACTTTGACCGGAACATTTGGGGTTCCGGTTTTTTTTTTGAAATTTGTCAAAGGAATTTATTTGCAGCGGTCGCAAATTTGCACGTTCAATTTTACAAACAAACAGAAAATGAAAACTATACACAAATTCCTTATGGGCGCAGCTTTTTCGTTGCCGCTCACGCTTTATGCGCAGCAGGCACCTACGCTGCAGGAACTCATCAGCAGTGCGCTGCAGAATAATGAAACGCTGAACCAGCAGGTTTTAGAAAATAAGTATACGAAACTCGACGACGAAAAACTGAATGATGTGTTTCTCCCAAAAGTGGAGATTACCGGGAAAACAGGTTACATGTACACCTCGGCGCATATCAATTCACCGGAAATTAAAGTTCCGGCAGTTCCACCGGTTTTTCCGGGAGCGGTGGTGCCTGAAGGACAACTGAGCAATACATTCAATATTTCCGGTCTTTCTGCCTCTGCAAAAGCCGAAGCCAGTATGGTGATTTATTCCGGCGGAAAGGTGAAATATCTGAAGGAAGCCAACCGCGAGAAAAATCTTTCGGAAGAAGTGATGATGCAGAAAACCAAGGACGACGTCATCACCGAAATTTCCAAAGCATACGACCAATTGTCGCTGGTTTACGAATCCAAAAAAGTTCTCGATCAGTCCAAAAAACGTTTGGAAATCAATAAAAAAACGGCCGACAAAGCCTTGGGTTACGGTCTGATTACGCCTTACGACCACAAAAAAATCGAACTTGCACAGGCCACTTTGGATTCTAAAATGGTGGAATATGAAGGTAAAAAGGATCTTCTGATCACTCAGATCCATCTGTTGACCGGCATTGAAAGGGAGCGTATTGCCCTGATTGAACACGATCTTCAGCCGATAAACTACGAAGTTCTGAACGAATCCGTAGAAAACAGGGCAGAGGTGAAAGCGCTTCAACACGGCATTAACGCGACAGATTATAAAATTAAAGCCGAAGAGAGATGGTGGGTTCCGAAAGTGCAGGCGCAAACTTCGCTGTCGTATTTCGGGCTTTACAACAACCGCATTTCAACCTCGGATGAAATTTTTCCCGGCACTGGAAAAAAACTCGATTTGCATCCCAGTGCCATAAACGTATTTCCCATGTTTACCGCAGGAATTGGCTTCAAATGGGAGGTTTTCGACGGTAATGAAGGCAAACACGCCATCGAAAAAGCCAAAATAGATAAAGAAATTCTGGAGAGCAAACAGAAAGACGCAATTAAAAAATTGAACTTAAATCTCGCCAACAACCAAACCAATTACAACATCGCGAACGCACAAATCAAACTGAAAGAAAAGGCAAGACAAATCGCCGCCAAAGGTTTGGAACAGGTGGAAAAGGAATTCAGATACGGCACCAAAACCTCCGCCGCGCTTATCGAAGCAGAAACGGATTTACAGAATGCCGAACTGGAACTGCAGACCGCGATTTTCAATCAGAGAGTTTCCGCTATTGAACTGATGAAATCTACCCAAAACCTTAATCCTGAAAATCTTTAATTATTAAAAAAAAATTAAAAAACAAGCAAACGAAATGAAATCTACATCAAAAATACTTTCTGTTCTTACCCTGTTAACTTTAGTTAATTGCAACCAAAAGCCCACAGAACGTGCCATTGAAGGTAAAACGAGAAAAGAACTCGTTACTTTTTCACCAAAAGTAACCGGGCGAATCCTGGAAATTTATGTGGAAGAAGGGCAAACTGTAAAAGCCGGTGATACGCTGGCAAAGCTAGATGTACCTGAAGTTTCCGCAAAAATTGCACAGGCAAAGGGGGCGACTTCCGCAGCCAGGGCACAGGCTCAAATGGCAAGAAACGGTGCTACCGCCGACCAGTTGCGACAGTTGAGAGCCAAACAAAAAGGGCTGCAGGAGCAGTACCAGTATGCGCAGAAAGCCTACAACAGGGCTAGAAATATGTACCGTGACAGCGTGCTTTCGCCACAAAATTATGATGAAGCCTTTGCGAAATACCAGGGCGCCAAAGCACAGTTGGACGCTGCAAATGCCGAACTTCGCGATGTGCAGATCGGTACGCGATACGAAAAAATAGAAATGGCGGAAGGACAGGCTAATCAGGCGATGGGTGCGCTGCAGGAAGCGAATGTGGCTTATTCTGAAAGATATGTGATCGCTACAAACGATATGGAAATCGAAACCATTTCTTTGAACAAAGGCGAACTCGCGACTGCCGGTTTTGCGCTCTTTTCAGGCTATATTCCGGACACGACTTATTTCAGATTCACCGTTCCGGAAAGTAAAATTTCATCTTATCAAAAAGGGAAAACCGTAAAAGTGGTGGTGAATTACAACCAAAAAGAAATTACCGGCCGCATCGTTTCCATCAAACAACTGGCAAGATACGCCGATATCACGGCGGCTTTTCCGGATTATAATCCTGAAGATGCGGTTTATGAGATTAAAGTGATTCCAGACAATCGGGCCCAGTTGGGCAATATTCTGGTGAACTCCAATGTGGTTTTAAAATAAGTGACGGAATTTTTATTCTATTAAAATGAAACAGTTAAGATACTTACTGAAAAGAGAATTTCGGCTCTTTTTTACCAATAAAACCATGCTATCGGTGTTCTTTATGGCGCCGGCATTCTACGCATTGCTTATTGGGTTCACTTATAAAGAAGGTAAGGTTGAAAATATTCCGGTAATCCTCATCAACCACGATAAAACACCTCTTTCCGACCAGGTAACCCAAATGTTTGAGGACAACCACACCATCAAAGTCCTGAATTATATCGATGAGTCGGCTCCCCTGAAAGACGAGGTCATCAAGACCGAAGCTGCGGCTGTTGTCATCATTCCGGAGCGGTTTGAAGCGCTGATGCTCCAGAAAAAATATCCGGAAATTACGGTTTACATCAACACGTCCAATGTCCTCACCGCGAATTTTGCTTCGAAAGCGATTCAGCAGATCTTGGGAACATTTTCGGCAGGTGCAGAGATCCAGGCGCTGCAGAAAAAAGGCATGAATGCAGAAATTGCGAAAACCCAGTACGAACCGTTTAAAGCCAATTACATCACGCTATTCAACACCACGAGTAATTACCTGATTTTTATGTGGCCTCCGATGATGGCGGTGGTACTGCAGCAGGTCATTTTGATGGCAATGGCCGTAACTTTTGCCGAGGAGTTCAAGCGCGACAGTTTTAAACGTGATTTTGTCGGTAAACACAAATATGCGGTGCTGGTGATGGCTATAAAATGCCTTCCGGTGTGGATTTTCGCCAATTTCAACATCCTGTTTTTCTACCTGTGCAGCCTTTATTTTAAAATTCCGTCACCGGTAAATGTGCCCAACTTCTTCCTTCTGACCGCAATTTTCGTGCTGGCATCAACCAATTTGGGCGTGCTGTTCAGTATTTTGGTTCCTGATGCGCTGAAGGCGACACAATATCTGATGGTGATTGCTTCTCCGGCGTTCATTGTAAGTGGATTTACGTGGCCAACATCGGCGATGCCTCAGTTTGTGCAGTATTTCAATTCCATTATTCCCTTGACTCCTTATCTGGAGGCATTGAAAATCATGGTTGTGGGGCGTGGTTCAGATTATTTAACCCAAAAATACTTCATCCATCTTTTAATTTTGGCGTTAGTGTATTTTGTATTAGGCTGGATTGCGCTTAAAATTAAAATCAATTCACTTTACAAAAAGTACCATATTTCAGAAGATGATGAAAGCGATGATTTCGATGAAATTACAGAATCAGAAAATAACCTCAAAGAAAACGGCTCAACACCGCAAGAAATATAAAGTTTTCATTTCTTTATAGTTTGTTTGTTCGTCCGGGAAGCAATTTCCCGGACTTTTTTTTAGTTTTTGAAAGGATGTAGGAAAGAAATGTAATCTAAATTCTCTCCAAGTAATTTGAGATAGGTATTTAACCTCATAAGCGACCTATTATTTCGGTTGTTTCGCCTCTTAATAAGTGGATCTCCCTGTCTTGCTTCTTTGGTTTTATCGATTCTTTTTTTTAATTTTTTATTGAAACCTAATGTCGAGCTCATAAGTAAAAGATTTATTTTAATTTTTTTTAGTTTCCTCCTCAAACGCAAACAGCTTCATTATATCAATGTTTAGAGCTTGGGCAATTCGATAGATATTTTGCAGAGTTATATTTTTCTCTCCGCGTTCAATCATTCCGATATAAGTACGATGCAAATCTGCTTTATCCGCCAAATCTTCTTGCGACAGCCCTTCGGTTTTTCGCAATTCCCTAACTCTGCTGCCAAACTGAATTAATATTTCACTTCTCATTCTGCTAACTTGAGTATTCAAATCTACAATCAAAAGCATTGGCAAATCAACATACTATAGTTAGCAATTTAATATTTACAAAATTTTTATCTTTGCAAAATAATTATGTCAATACAGGTCAATAACATTAAGGTTGGTAATACGTTAATTTATTTAAGAAATAGATTACCAGAACTGTATTTAACTAAGGCTCTTAAACTTCTGTATATTCTTGACGAAACTTCTATTAAAGAAACTGGAGTACCTTTCACTTGGATGGACTACAAGGCTTGGAAGATGGGACCAGTGCCTAGTGAATTATATGATGAATTACAGTATAAAATCCCGGCAGGCGAAAGTGATAGTGTTTTATCAAAATTTGTTGATGTAAAGAAAATTTCTGCGCCACCTCACTATGAATCAGATCTCCTTTATCCAATTGAAAGTGTTAGCGAGTTTTGTGATGATGAATTTTCAGATTACGAGATAGAATTAATGGATAGGATTCTTAATGAATATGGTGATAAATCCGCTTCTGATATTATACGGATGCTTCACGAAAAAGGTTCCTTATGGGATAAAGTTGTGCAGGATAATAATTTGGAATATCAATTTCGTTTAATGCAGAATAAGAGCAATTTTACAATTCCTTTCACTGACCTGCTTAAAGATGACGAATTAAAACAGATGGCTTACGCATCGGCTTTTGATTCAAATGATATTTTTTCAGAATTTTCTATATAAAAGTGTTTACACCTGGAAGTATCTATTTTATTAAAAAGTATGAATATGAAGATGGTGGTGCTCCTTCTGATAAATTGTTAATCGTCGTCTGCATTGATTCTGAAAATTCTTTGATTTTAAGGGCTCTTACTACTTCACAACAGAAGGTTCCTGATTCAATGTTAAATCACGGTTGTACCACCAATGATATTTTTTCTTTTTATCTTTTCTTAGGAAACAGAATTGTTGGTGTTGATAAAGATGGTAATGATTTTTCCTTCGATCTTAATACTTTTGTTTTTTTTAGAGACAATGTTAAAATTATTCCATATGCAAAAATTTTAAATTACTATCCCGATAGAATAAATTTACTTGCTACACTAAAGAATGACGAATTGAAAAGATTTTTGAAATGTATCACTTCAAGTAAATTATTAGGTCGAAAAGAAAAAAAATTCCTCTTAGAACATAAATAGCCTCACTGCCACAGTCAAGTAACATAATCGAAATTATAGAAATTGTCCACCGGCAAACGGCCGTTTCCGCTAGGCTACATCGTCAGCCAGCCTATTCCTATAATTTGGGATTATGTTAAATACTTTCCCACCATTCGGGCGCAGCCCTCATTCCTCATCCGCCTTGCCATCGCTAATTTCCCACCCACCCATTTCAGCGGTTGCGGAAAAAATGCCGTGCTGAATACTGATTTTTTCGGTGGCTTACAGCTGCTATTCCGCAGGGGAGTGCGGTCTTGCATCCTCCGGTGCCGATAGCCTTCACAGCAGTTCCGGCTTCCGCCACTCAGCCACCTATTTTTCAGCGGACATCCCGGCATTTTTTCCGCGGATTTTTTGTCCCGCTTTATCGTAGCACCTCTTAATTTCCCACCCACCCATTCCAGCGGAGCTCTTTCAGGCTGCTGTTCTTTTCTATTTCCCTTCGTGCTGCGCCAGGTTTCTTCGGTGCATCAGAATTTTAGTGGTCTGATGCGGTTTCTGCACCTCATCCACCAGCCTCGCACACGCGCATACCAGCCTTCCTTGCTTCCGTCGCTAAATATCGGTCAGGCAGTCAGGCATCCTTTTTTTTCAGCGGCTAAAGGTTTGTTTTGTTGGTCTGCCGGCCGCCTTACCGCTACCGCTCCATTCGCTGCATCAGGCAGCTATTTTTCCCTCCGCCGTTTTTGGTCAGCAGCCTTCTTTCGCGGATTTATTTACCCTCTCATTTTAGCACCACACTATATACTTTTTCCTTTCGCCTTTTTCCTTTTGACTTGGCTCTTGGCTCTTATATCTAATATCTGAAATCTAATTTCGGTTTCCCACCCACCCGTTTATAGGTGCGCGGTTATGCTGCTCCCTGATAGTATCGCGGCGCTATCGGTGCAGCACTACACGCCGGTGTAGGTCTGCACCTGGTGTGCCGTATGCCTTCACAGCAGTTTAGGCAGCCGCCACACCGCCAGCCGCTAAAGTCAGCGGTGCAGCATTCACCGCGCGCCATTTTTGTCCCACTGTTTTTTCCCAACTTGTTCCCAACCTTCTTTTTCAGCGGAAGTCTAAAATTCAAAAAAAGGAAAGCAATTTAGACGGTTCCCTTTTTCCTTTCCTTCCGTGCTGTAAAGGTCAAGCCCTCCGGGTTTTTCAATAAAATCTGCATCCTGCGGATAGTATTTTTCAAAAAAACCTTGACAGCACTTCCCACACCGTCTGAAAATTGGCTTTCTTTTTTCTTTTTTTTCCGTTTTTTTCTTTTTTCTTTTGAAAAATTTTCGCCTTCCGCACAAAAATTTCCCAAAAACCAACCGCCAGCTTTAATTTTGCCCAAAAAAAAAGCCCTCCATATCGGAAGGCCTAAAAATGTTCCCTAAAAGTCACCACAACTTATACCTGGAACAAAGATTTTTAAAAAATTTTATCATTATCCGCCACAAAACCGTTGCGGTAAAACTGCATATTCCGCCCAGCGAAGCCAAAACCGCGGTTTTTATTATATCCTCGCTGTTTATGTTTACAAAGATAGTTAAAAGTGCGCCAAACGCTGTGCTTATTTTCATTGAATTATCCACAACCTCTCTTGTTTCTTGGCTCTTTTGCCTTTTCCTTTTTACTTGGCTCTTGGCATTTTTGCTTTTTGCCTTTTGCCTTTTGCCTTTTTCCTTTTTACTTGGCTCTTGCATTTTTGCCTACTCATCTTCATATACTGCCGCCTGGCTTACAGCGGATGCAATGCCACCGGCAACAGCCAGATATCCAGCTATTTTAACTATTAACGCTGGAAGTCCAATTTCTGCAGATAAAACTACACTCCCAGCTGCAGTAAGCCCAAGTCCAATATTTCGCAAACGCTTGAAAAATTTTGGTGTCGGCTCTTTCAGCCGTTCAATTAAATTTGCTTTCATCGCGCTTTCCTTATCGTTAAAATCACATCTTTTTTGGCTTCCAGCAGCGGAAAAACCATCTTTTTCACCTTCTCGTTGGCAACGCGGGATCGTAGTCCCACGCCTTCACCAACAAGTTCAGAAACCGGCGCTATGCAGCCGTGCAGTTCCTTTAAGGCATTATTTGCAGGATGAAACAAAATAAGAGCCCTGCCTGGAACATCACTCACCAGCAAATGGTAACCTCTTTTTTCGGTATATCGCTTTTTTAAACGATAACTTCCTTCCGGAATGCAGGATTTGCCACGCATATTGTCACGCCACGGCAACTCAATCGTTTTGCAGATTTCTTCCGCTGATAAATACAGCGTTCCGTTCGTTCCGCCTTTATAATACCGCCGCTCTAAAATAAGTTCCATATCCCGCACCATTATTTCCAGCCCTTTTGCCTTTTGCCTTTTGCCTTTTGCCTTTTGCCTTTTTACTTTTTACTTTTTCCTTGGCTCTTGGCTCTTTCTACACCACCTCAACAATCTGCAAACTGTTAAATGCACCGTTTTTTAGTGGGTACATCTCATTGTTCACCTCTTGCAGGAATTCCACGCCAAGCACCAGGAAGGCAGTATTTGGCGTTCCTGCAGGTAAAGTCAAATCCAGGTTAAGCCCCTGCACAGTAGAAGCTTCCCACGGCATTATCGCAGTTTCCTGGGAGGATACCTCATAAGTTTCTTCATCAAAATCCACCGCTGCAGCTGCCGCCAGGATTCGGAAGTGCGTAGTTCCGCCCGGTGCGTTCACCATCGTAGTAGGAGAGAAGTCAGGGATGCTTACAGAAGCAGTTCCTGCCGCTTTATCCAGTGCTTTATTCCACGGCATATAAAGCGTAGTCCCCAATTTACCGTTAATATTGAAGTCAAAACCAATCAAAATTTTAGGATCGCCATCCTTCACCGTTCTTTCGCCTCTTGGGTTGGTCGTGTCCGCCTGGATTACCGTTACCATATCCTTTGTTAATCGGCTCACCATTCGGGAATCGCTTGCCTTCTGCAATTGCGGCCTGATGGAATTCCTCAGAGCCTTACCAGCTTTTCCTGCACGGCCAAATTCATTTCCGTTCTCTCTCGTTCTTTGAAACTTCGGGTCATTTTTAATCCTTTCCGCGGAAACGCCACCTTTTTCTCTTGCCAAATAACCATCCTGGGATTTGTAGAAGGTAATATCTCCAATCGTCCCATCCAGCTTGATAATACTTTTTTGTCTTGCCATTTTTTTAAGTTTTTTTAATGTTAAAATTCATCGGGATTCTGCGCCCAATCCCAAACACACTGTGATACCACACCGCAAAATTTCAAATAATATCAACGCCAGCCACCACAGCACCGCCGCACACGGCAGAAAATGCCGTTTTTTCCGCATTATATCCTATCGCCCTCTATTGCATAGGTTTACCTTTGTAATGCCTTATAATCCACCCCTATATAAAGTATAGCCTAAGTATGGATAGTGTATAGTATTAATATGAAAAGAATGTGCATTTACCCAAAGGACATTATGCAAATCACTGGCAGAAGTGAGCGATACAGCCGCGAATTATTGCAGAAAATCCGCACGGATTTAGGCAAGAATGAGCATCAGTTTATAAGTGTCCGGGAGTTCTGCAGTTGGGCAGGCCTCAATTACGAAGAAGTTCGCCAAATTCTTAAAAATTAACCTGTTCAAAATTCATACAGGTATCAGTTTATTTATTACCTTTGTCGCATCTGCTGACGAAAAAATTCAGAAAGTGGAAAAGGTTACCGATTCGGATACCTGTTTTGTTTAACTTAAAGCAACTGTTAATATTACTGATTTAATGGGGTGGTGGCATCTTCCTGGAGAAACCACAAGAAATTAAACGGGAAAGACGCTGGTAAATTACTATATTTATCAGCGTTTATTTTTTACTGAAACTTATGAGCAATATTGTGGCAATTGTCGGCCGGCCGAATGTCGGGAAATCTACCCTGTTCAACAGACTGCTGGAAAGGCGGGAAGCCATTGTGGACAGCACTTCTGGTGTGACGAGAGACCGGCATTACGGAAAATCCGACTGGAACGGCGTGGAGTTTACCGTGATTGATACCGGTGGCTACGAAGTGAATACGGGTGATATTTTTCAGGAGGAAATCGATAAGCAGGTGGAGCTTGCTGTGGATGAGGCCACATCCATCATCTTCCTCGTAAATGTGGAGGAAGGCCTTACCGAAACCGATAAGGAAATGTTCCGGATGCTGCGGCAGAGCGGAAAACCCTTCTATACCGTGGTGAACAAAGTAGATTCCGCCAAGGAAGAATTGCCTGCCACGGAATTTTATCAGCTGGGCATCGAAAAATATTATACCATTTCTTCCGCCACAGGTTCTGGAACCGGAGAACTGCTGGACGATATTGTGAAGGATTTCCCGACCACAGATTACACCGATCCGTTCGAAGGCCTGCCAAGAATCACGATAGCAGGCAGACCGAATGTCGGGAAATCTACCCTGACCAACGCTTTGCTGGATGCGGAAAGAAACATCGTAACGGATATTGCCGGCACAACGAGGGATTCCATCGAAACGCTTTACAACAAGTTCGGCCACGAATTTGTGCTGGTGGATACTGCGGGAATGCGCCGCAAAGCCAGGGTGAAGGAGGACCTGGAATTCTACTCCGTGATGCGCAGTGTGAGGGCGATCGAGCATTCTGATGTGGTGATAATAATGGTGGATGCCACGCAAGGCTGGGAAAGCCAGGATATGAATATTTTCGGCATTGCGCAACGCAACAGAAAGGGCATCGTAATCCTGGTGAACAAATGGGATCTGGTGGAAAAGGAAACCAATACGATGCGCGATTTTGAGAAAGGCATCCGCGAAAAACTCGGGCAGTTTCAGGACATCCCGATACTTTTCGTGTCGGCAAAAAACAAGCAGCGCATCCTGAAAGCCGTGGAAACGGCAATGGAAGTTTACGAAAACCGCAGCAAAAAAATCAAAACATCCCAGCTGAACGAGGTGATGCTGCCAATATTTGAGGAAAATCCACCACCAGCTTTGAAGGGCAAATACATCAAAATAAAATATTGCGTGCAGCTGGGAACGCCATCGCCACAGTTTGTATTTTTCTGCAACCTGCCGCAGTATGTGAAGGAGCCTTATAAACGCTTCACGGAGAATCAGCTGCGGAAAAATTTTGGCTTCACCGGAGTTCCGCTTGAGGTGTATTTCAGGCAGAAATAAAATTGAAAAGTATGACCATCCTTTCCCAAAATTTTTCGCTGGTAAATTCCTGGGTGAACGAACTACGTGATGTGGGCGTGCAGCAAGACAGACTTCGCTTCCGCAGAAATCTAGAACGCATCGGCGAAGTTGCGGCCTACGAAATTTCTAAAACGCTGGATTTTTCGGAAAAGAAGATCCAGACGCCTTTGGACAAAATCACGGTGAAGGAAATCGCAGTGCAGCCTGTGATCGTCACTATTCTTCGTGCTGGTGTACCGCTGTTTCAGGGCGTACTGAATTATTTCGACAAAGCGGATTGCGGTTTTGTGGCGGCATACCGAAAGCACGATGCCAACGATTATTTCTCCATCAAGCAGGATTATCTCACCTGCCCGAATATTGACGGCAGGCCTCTAATCGTTGCCGATCCAATGTTGGCAACAGGTGCAAGCTTAATCGAAGCGCTGAAGGATTTGCTCAATCACGGTACGCCGTCGCAAATTCACATCGTGGCGGCAATTGCAGCGCAGCAGGGTGTGGATGCATTGCAGGAAGCCTTTCCAAAGGCCAAGCTTTGGATAGGTGCATTAGACCAAAACCTGACGGCGAAAGGCTACATCACGCCTGGCCTTGGCGATGCCGGCGATTTATCTTTCGGAGAAAAACTACAGCGCTAATCCATTGCCATTACCAAAACGCTCACCCTGTTGCCCTCTGATTTCAGGAATTCCCACGCAATGCTTGCCATCGTATTGCCCGTGGTGAATACATCATCTACAACCATAATGTGCTGATTTTCAATTGTTTTGGTGAGGCTAAAAAGGTTTTGTGTTTTAAATCTCTCGTCAAATTTACTTGTGGCTTGGGATTTTTTGTGGATGTTTCTTTTCAGCAAATTTTTATCGTGCGGAATTTTCCATTTTTCCGACAAAGCATCCGCAAAAAGATGCAGCTGATTGTAGCCACGCTGGCGGAGTTTTTTAGGATGAAGTGGCACCGATGCTATCAGCTGCGGTTTATCGTCATCAAAAACAATTCGCTCGGCAACGCGCTCGGCAAGCATTTTACCAAGAATTTCGCGCTGCCTGTATTTCAGGCTGTGGATGAGTTCGCGGCTCAATCCTTCCTTGCCGAAATGCATTAGCGCGAAGGCTTTTTCGGTAGGGAAGAGCATCCGGCATTTTTGTGCCAGCGGATTTTTACCGTCGAAATTCCAGTGGGTGTAATGGATTTGCGCTTCGCAGGCTTCGCAAACCGGCATTGCAGCAGGGATGATGCGGTTGCAATGCAGGCAGCGGTTCGGTAGCAGCAAATCGAGAAGCATATTCTTGAGCTAGGTTTTGGCTTTAATTGATGAGCGAAATTTATCAAAAAATTTTATAGAAATTTTATTGATTTCCATTTCTCCGCGTTTCCCATTATCATCGTAAATTTGCGGGATGATACGCGTTACCAAAATTTTTTCCTTCGAAACTGCACACATCCTTTTTAATTACGACGGCAAGTGCAAAAATATGCATGGCCATTCCTACAAGCTTTTCGTGACCGTGAAAGGTGAGCCGATACAGGATTTAGACCACCCGAAAAACGGTATGGTGGTGGATTTTGCCGACATTAAATCCATCGTGGATGAGCACATCGTAAAGGTATGGGACCACGCCGTTCTGCTGAATGCACAATCGCCGCACAAAGATTTGGGCAAAAACCTGGAAGAGCAGGGGCACCGCGTGATCTACTGCAACTTTCAGCCAACCTGTGAAAATATGCTGTATGCCATCGCTGCTATTTTGCGGCGGAATTTGCCGGAAACCGTGCAGCTTGCCTACCTGAAGCTTCACGAGACGGAAAATTCCTACGGAGAATGGTTTGCAGAAGAAAATTGAAATGAAACGCATTGATTTACAGCCTGGTAAGAAAATTTACTTCTGTTCCGATCAGCATTTTGGAGCGCCGGATTTTCAGTCGAGCAAAAAGCGGGAAGCAAAGTTCGTACGCTGGCTGGAAATGATAAAGCCAGATGCCCAGGCGCTATTTCTGCTCGGCGATTTGTTTGATTTCTGGCACGAGTGGGAAACCGTGGTGCCCAGAGGTTTTGTGCGCGTTCTGGGAAAACTGGCAGAGCTGAAAGACAGCGGCGTAGAAATGTATTTCTTCGTGGGCAACCACGATTTGTGGATGACGGATTATTTCGAAAAAGAGCTGGGCATCACGGTTTTTTTCGAAAAGCAGGAATTTGAAATCGGCGGGAAAAAATTCCTGATTGCGCACGGTGATGGATTAGGGCCTGGCGACAAAGGCTACAAAAGGATGAAGAGGCTTTTCACGAATCCCTTGGCACAGCTGGCTTTCCGCTGGATTCACCCGGATATTTCGGTGAAGATTGCCACGCATCTTTCACAGAAAAACAAGCTGATTTCCGGCGCGGAAGATTTAAAATTTCTCGGCGAAGAGAATGAATTTTTAATACTTTACGCCAAAGAAAAACTGAAAACGCAGCACTTCGATTATTTTATTTTCGGCCACCGCCATTTACCGATGGAGCTGGATTTGGACGGCGGAAAGTCCAAATACATCAACCTTGGCGACTGGATTTCGTATTTCACTTACGGCGTTTTCACAGATAAATTTGAATTGCTGGAATTTGAGAATGATTAACACGGAGGCACGGAATTTTTTTAATGTTGTGAAAAAGACACGGAAACACAGGCCTTTTGATTTAAACAAATTATTGGAAAATGGATTTGCACGAGAATGAAATTTCACAAATAGTTTTCGATTGCGGGCTTCGTATGCACCGCGAGCTTGGGCCAGGGCTGTTGGAAAGCATTTATGAAGAATGTCTTTTTTATGAGCTGAGCGAAAGCGGTCTGTTTGTTGAAAGACAAAAAGCGTTGCCCGTGGTTTACAAAGGTAGAACGATGGAACATTTCTATCGTGTGGATTTGCTGTTGAACGGAAAGGTGATTGTCGAGGTGAAGGCCTGCGATGCATTGCACAATTTGCACTTGGCGCAAGTTCTCACATACTTGAAGCTCAGCAAATGCCGTTTAGGCTTGCTCATCAACTTCAATGTCTCGTATTTCAAAACTGGTTACAAAAGGGTAATTCACGGCGATGTAGCGTTATAGAAGCACCGTGATAGGAACTTCTTTACAGAATCCCGTGCCTCTTTGTCAAAGAGATTTTCACCAGAATCCGTGTCTCAGTGTTTTATCGATATAATTGAAAAAAATCCGTGTCTCAGTGTTAGAGAAAAACTCACCAGAATCCGTGTCTCGGTGTTTTTAACCAAAATAATTGACAAACAATCCGTGTCTCAGTGTTAAAGAAAAAAATAAAAACTTGAAAAATATTTTCTCAATCAAAAATCAGTCGGGATTTCTGGAAGCCTGCCTGGAAACTTTCAGGTTTCAGTATGAAAATGTGCCTATTTATAGGCGGTTTGTGGAGTTGCTAAATATTAATCCAACTGAAGTTCGCAGCTTGGAACAAATTCCATTTCTGCCGATCGAAGCCTTCAAGAAGCATCAGATTATCGATAAAAATTTTTCGCCGAAACATTATTTCCAAAGTTCTGGGACTACGAATATTCAAACGAAATCCCGCCACTTTGTCGCAGATTTTCAGCTTTACGAAGAGAGCATTGAACGAAGTTTCCGCCATTTCATCGGCAATCCGGAAGATTTTATTTTTGTAGGATTGCTGCCAAATTATTCGGAAAATCCGCATTCTTCGCTGATTTATATGGTAGATTTTCTGATGAAAAAATCCGGCAGAAAAGAAAACGGCTATTTCCTATATAATCACCAAGAACTTTTTAATTTATTGCAAAGCATTGATAATCAAAAAGTTATACTGTTTGGCGTTTCTTTTGCATTGCTGGATTTTCTGGATTTTTTAAATTTATCGCAAAAGAAAATTAGCTTTTCGGAAAATTTAACCGTGATAGAAACCGGCGGAATGAAGGGCAGGAAGGAAGAAATGACGAAGGATGAGCTGCTGGATTCGCTAAAGAGCGGCTTCCAAACCGAGCGGATTTTTTCGGAATATTCAATGACGGAGCTGCTTTCCCAGGCGTATTCTTTGGGCGGAAACATTTACGAAACGCCGAACTGGATGAGGATTCTGGTGCGCAGCCTGGAAGACCCCATGGCATATATGCCGCCCGGAAAAAACGGCGCCATCAGCATTATCGATTTGGCGAACCGCCATTCCTGCGCGTTCATAGCCACGCAGGATTTGGGCATTCTGCACGAAAATTCCGCAGGCCTTCACCCGAAATTTTCTGTTGCCGGAAGGATAGACCACTCTGATATCCGTGGTTGCAGTTTGCTGGTGAGCTGATGAAAAAGCGTATAAACATTGACGAAATCGTTTACAACTTCCTGCATTCTCAGTGCGATTTTGCGGAAGAAATTCTGCTGACGAATTTTTTCCACGGCGATTGGGAAGCCGATATTCTGAGAATTGGCAGGGATGGCTTCAGCCACGAAATCGAGATTAAACTTTCAAAATCGGATTTCCGCAATGATTTTAAAAAATTCTATACCCACCAAAAAACCGGCGAGAAATTCCTGAAGCACGATAAAATCTGCTGTGGCGATTTTGTGTGCAACCGCTTCAGTTTCCTTTTGCCGATGGGCTTGGTGCCGCAGTCTGAAATCCCGGAACATTGCGGCATCATCGAATTTTACCACAATCCTGATTCCTGGAAAACGGAATTTTTCAATGTGCGCGAAGCGAAACTCCTGCACGAAGATCCTTACTGGAAATTGGTGGATAAAGATTTGTTTATCAGGAAATTAGCGCAAAATCTTTTAGCCAAAAAGCTGGAGCTGAAAGGCAGGGCGGAAGAATTGATTTTGCCAAATCCTTCGGAACTGAAGCGGAAATGATGCCGAAAGTTTTCCGCTGATTATCTTTGCAAAAAAAATAGAAGTGAAAAACGCGAAATACTGGGTTTGGGGCTTGGGCATTGCAGCGGTGCTTGTGCTGGGCTACTTTATTTATCAGATGGGGCAGGGCAACCAGAACCTTACTATTTTAATAATGCTGCTCATCGGGCTTTTGCTGGGCGGCCTGATTGTTTTCCTGATTTCCGGGAAGAAATCCGAACCACCTGTAGTGCTGGAAAGTTCGCACACCGTGATTGAAAGTATGCGGAAGGTTTTCAAGATTGTTTCGGCGGAAGGGCAGTTCAACGAGATTTATAATTACGAAGAGCAGTCGAAACTTCTCCGCGTAATTCCGCAGACGAAAAAAGCGCTGGTGATCGTGAAGGCGAAAGTTCTCGTAGGTTACGATTTCGAGAAATTCAAATGGGCTGTGGATGAGGAGAGCCGGAAAATCCGCCTGCTGGAATTTCCTGCGCCGGAAATACTTTCCACGGAAACCGATTACAAATATTACAACATCGAGGAGCAGCCATTCAACCTTTTCAGCAAGGATGATCTGGCGAAAATTCAGGAAAACGGCAAAAAGCAGGTGATAGAGGCCGCGAAAAATTCAGACCTGCCAAGAATTGCGGCAGAGCAGATGCAGACGATGCTCACGGAACTTGTGCGCAGCAACCACTTCGTTTTGGAAAATCCCGAAAAAATTTCAGAATCCCGCAAGAAAATCGGCTTCGATGCGGTGGTTTCGGAAAATACGGAGAATATTGAGGCGTGAGGATTTATTTGTCATCATAATGTCCAAGAAATTGGACGACAATAATAACTTTCTCGCTCTCTAAGATTTCATAAACCAGCCTATCTTTCTTGTTAATTGTTCGGCTATAAATTTCGCCGTTGTAATACTTTAAGCGCTCAGGCGAACCAATTCCTTTTCTCGGGTGGTTTTCAAGTTCTTCCAGAAGGTTTTCAATTTTTTTCTTAATTGCCGGTGAACTGGATGTGGAGAGGCTCTTTAAATCTTTTGCAGCGCGCTTTGAATATTCTATAAAGTATTGTCCCATAGGTTCTTACGGTCAATTCTCACAGTTCGTCCGGCTTCATAATCAGCTCTTGCTTCTTCCACTTTATTTGAAAGTTCTTCAGAGATTTCACCACTTTTCACCGGCTTGAATGCAATGTGGATTTCCTTCAAAAAAGCCTTTATTTTTTCAAGTTCGCTTTCATTTTTCGGCATTACCAAGATGTTTTCCATAGCCAATTTTTTTACAAAAGTAAGAAAATCTTTCCCTGCAAATTTCCCTATTTTTGCGGATTAAATACGCTTGAAGTATGCTTTCAGTTCAGGGCCTTGGGCTGCATCATTCCGGGAATTATCTTTTCCGGGATGTGAATTTTACGATTAAAAAAGATGATAAAATCGGGCTGGTCGGGAAGAACGGCGCAGGAAAATCTACGCTGCTGAAAATCCTTTCCAACGAGATTAATTTCTACGAAGGCAATGTGGTGCCGGAAGGCAATATTTCCATCGGCGTTCTGAAGCAGGACCTGGATTTCGTGAAAGGCCGCACAGTGTGGGATGAAACGATGCAGGCCTTCGAGCAGATTAATCTCTGGAAAAACGAACTAGAAGATGTTGAAAACCAGCTGGCTACAAGAACGGACTACGAAAGCGACGATTATGCAAAACTCATCGACAGGCTTACGGAGCTGAACGACCTGCTGTTCCACCACGATGCCTACAACCTGGAGGGCGATATGGAAAAAGTGCTTCTTGGGCTGGGTTTCAAGGCGGAGGATTTCGATAAAATCACCGATGAATTTTCCGGAGGTTGGCGGATGAGAATTGAACTGGCGAAACTTCTTCTGCAGAAAAACGACCTGATGCTGCTGGACGAGCCCACGAACCACCTTGATATGGAATCTATAATGTGGCTGGAGAATTTCCTGAAAGATTATCCAGGTGCCATCGTTCTGGTAAGCCACGACAAGCAGTTTATGACGGCGGTTTGCAACAGAACTTTTGATGTCAACAATAAAAAAATTGACGATTATAAGGCGAATTATTCGAAATATTTGGAACTTCGCAAAGAAAGGCGTGAAAAACTGGAGCAGGCAAAAAAGAATCAGGATGCGGAAATCAAGCAGATGGAGGACAATATCAACAGGTTCCGCGCTTCTGCAACGAAGGCAAGTTTTGCGCAATCATTAATCAAAAAATTAGAAAAAATTGAAAGAATTGAGCTTGATAATGAAGATGTTTCAAAGTTCAACATCCGGTTCGTTCAGAGCATCGTTCCTGGAAAAGTAATCTTCAAGGCTGAAAATCTGGGCAAAAGCTATGGCGAAAAATTAGTTTTCGATGGTGTAGATTTCTTCGTGGAAAGAGGCGACAGAATTGCGCTTCTTGGGCAGAATGGCCAGGGCAAGACTACGCTTGCGAAAATTTTAGCCGGCGTCACCAAAGATTTCAGCGGAAATTTGGAGGATGGGCATAATGTTCGAATTGGCTATTTCGCCCAAAATCAGGAGGAAGTACTGGATCCGGAGAAAACCGTGCAGCAGGAAGCGGAAGATGCGGCAACCGAGGAAACGAGGCCAAGGGTGCGGGATTTGCTAGGCAGTTTTCTTTTTCAGGGTGAGGCCGTGAATAAGAAAACGAAGGTGCTTTCTGGCGGTGAACGGAACAGGCTTGCGCTGTGCAAACTGCTGCTGCAGCCGTTCAATGTGCTGATAATGGACGAGCCTACGAACCATTTGGATATCCAGTCGAAGGAAATTATAAAGCTGGCGCTGCAGAAATTTGACGGCACGCTGATTGTGATTTCGCACGACAGGGAATTCCTGCAGGGCCTCAGCGATAAAATCTTTGAATTCCGCAACGGAAAGATGAAGGAATTCCTCGGAAACATCGATGAATACCTGGAATACCGGCAGAAAGAAAGTTTGCGCGAAGTGTCTTTAGAAAAAGCAAAACTCGAGCAGAAACATTCTCAGGAATCTAAACCTGAACCTCAACCTCAACCTCAACCTCAGAGTAAAGAACAAAAAAATCTTCAGAACAAAATCAAAAAAGCAGAAGAGCAGATTGAAGATTTTGAGCAAAAAATTGCCGACCTGGAAGCAGATTTTACCAAAGAAAATCCTTCGCCCGAAAAACTGGCCAACTACGAAAAACTGAAAGCGGAACTCGAGAAAGTAATGGAAGATTGGGAGGCGCTGAATCTTCAGCTGGAAGCATAAAAAAACAAGCAGCAATTGGCTTTTGCTGCTTGCTTTTGTGTCTGGTATCTTGAATCTCGGCTCTTATTTAATAAAGCCTCTGTTTCTCAGCAGCGGTTTAATATCCGGATTTCTTCCGGCAAAATCACGGTAGGCTTCGTTCAAATCCTTGGAATTGCCTACGGAAAGGATGTATTTCCGGAATCTGTCCCCGTTTTCACGAGTAATGCCACCGTTCGCCTTTATCCATTCCCAAGCATCGGCATCCAAAGTTTCCGACCAAATGTAGGCGTAGTAGCCAGCCGAATATCCGCCGCCAAAAATGTGCGAGAAGTACGGAGAATGGTATCTCGGCGGAACAGCGCTAAGCGTAAAGCCATTTTTCGCGAGCGATGCCTTCTCAAATTCCAGCACTGGTTTCAGCTGGCTTTCGGAAGTCACAGTGTGCCAGTCCATATCCACCATCGCTGCAGAAACCAGTTCCGTAGTGCGGTAGCCTTGGTTGAAGGTGCTTGCCCGCTTGATTTTATCCACCAAATCCTGAGGGATCGGCTTTTTCGTTTGGTAATGGATGGCGTAGTTTTTCAGAATTTCCGGCTCAAGCGCAAAATGCTCGTTGATTTGCGAAGGGAATTCCACGAAGTCTCGTGGCACCGCTGTTCCGGAAAGCGTCGCATATTTTTGGTCGGCAAAAATTCCGTGGATGCTATGCCCAAATTCGTGAAACATCGTCTCCACATTGTCATAGCTTATCAGCGAAGGCTTTCCTGGTGCAGGTTTTTGGTAATTGTAGCAGTTCACCACCACAGGTTTTTTGCCCAGTAGATGAGACTGTTCTACGAAATTATTCATCCAGGCACCGCCTTGTTTGCTATCTCTCGTGTAAAAATCCAGGAAGTAAAGCGCCAGCGATTTGCCATCCCAATCGAAAACTTCGTAAACCATCACATCAGGATGATAAACCGGGATGTCCGTTCTTCGCTTGAAGGTGATGCCGTAAAATTTTTCCGCAGCGTAGAACACGCCCTTTTCCAATACGGTTGTCAGCTCGAAATACGGCTTGATTTCATTTTCATCCAAATCAAATTTCGCCTTCCGTACCTGCTCTGCATAAAAATCCCAATCCCAAGGCTCCACCTTGAAATTGCCGCCCTGCTGATTGATAAGTGCCTGAATATCAGCTTGTTCTCTTTTCGCAGTTTCGATGGCAGGCTGCGCCAATTGCTTCATCAAATTCATCGCCGCTTCAGGATTTTTCGCCATCTGATCCTGAAGTTTCCATTCTGCAAAATTTTTCTTGCCTAAAATCTGTGCCTTTTTCAGCCGAAGTTTTGCCAGCTGTTCCACGGTTTTCCTCGTATCATTGGCATCGCCTTTTTCCGCGCGGTACCAGGATGCCTTGAAGAGTTTTTCCCTTGTAGCGCGGTTTTTCAGGCTTGCCAGCAAAGGCTGCTGCGTTGTATTTTGCAGAGAAATCAGGTACTTGCCATTCTGCCCGGCCTTTTCCGCTGCAGCTGCCGCCGCTGCAATCTGGTCTTCCGTGAGCCCGTCCAGCTCACGAACATCGGTGATGATGAGTGCCGCATTTTTCCGCGCTTCCAGCAATTGATTGCCGAATTTCGTGGAAAGCGCCGCCAGCTCTTTGTTAATCTTTTTCAGCTCGGCCTTTTTTGCTGGTGGAAGCGCAGCACCAGCCTTCTCGAAATTTTCACGGTAATGCTGCAGAAGCCTTTTCCCTTCGGCATCCAGGTTGTCCGCCTTTATCACCAGAATTCTTTTGTAGAGTAAATCGTTCAGATAGATTCTGTCTGAATGCTCGGCGAAAATTGGTGCGAAATCCTGACTGATTTTCTGCATCGTAGGGTTGGTATCCGAACCGTTCAGGTTGTAAAAAACCGACTGTGCCCTGCCCAAAATCTCGCCGGATTTTTCCAGTGCAACTATCGTGTTGCTGAAGCTCGGCGTTTCAGGATTGTTGGCAATCTGCTCGATTTCCTGCTGGTGAATTTTTAGCCCGTATTCAAAAGCCGGCCTGTAATGCTCGTCCCGAATTTTGTCAAACTGCGGCGTTTCGTATTGCAGCGGGCTTTTATACATCAAAGGATTATCCGCCAAATGTGCCGGGATTTTCGCATCAGCGTTCTGCGCCGTATTCATAGTGGTTTCAGTGTTTTTTACAGTTTTCTGAGATTCGCAGGAAAGCGCCGAAAAAGCAAGGCTTCCCGCGAAAAAGTAAGTTGCGATATTTTTCATTTTTGCCTGAATTTATTGTAAAGATAATAATTTGGCGCGAATTTTCAGCTAAGTTGTTTTGGAGTAAACCGTTCGGAAAATCTCATCCTTGATTTCGTCTAAATTTTCTGTCGAAAAATTAGCCATTAAAAATAACAGAACTTGGTGATTATCATTTCGGTAGGATGGTTGCAGATAATGTTTATCAATGATCTTGAAGCCGTTTTTCTCGTAAAATTTGATGCGGTTTTCTGCAATTTTATTCAAGTGAGAAGGTTCAGATTCCAAAATTATTTTTGGGAAGATATCAGAAATTTTTGCAAGGATTTTACTGCCGAAGCCTTTGCTTCGAAATTTTTCATAAACCTCAAAATGTTCTATGAAATAAAAATCGGAAAGCTTCCAAATCACGATGTAGCCGATGTTTTCAAAATCTCCCTGAATGCTGAAAACCGCCGCTTTTTCATTTTGCAAAATCGCGGAAAACTGCGCTTCGTCTCTTCGCTCTTCTTCCGGAAATGTTTTGGAATAAGCCGAAAAAATTTCCAGTATCAGTGCTGGGTTTTCCGGCTTAACTTTCTGAAAATCCATCAGTTACAAATCGAAAACGCTTGGCCTTCTTGTGATGAAAATATCCTTTACCCAAAGCATAAAAGCGAGCGCCAAATATACGAGAAAAAAGATGCCTGCCGTAGCGAAAGTGCTGTAAATGAAGAAGATACGCAGCTTGGAAACCGGAATGCCGAGCTTTGCGCCGTACCTTGTAAGCACGCCAAACCATTGTCTTTCGGCGCGGTGCCGAATTTCTGCGAAGATTTTGGGCTCTCTCATTGTTTCAAAAGTTGAAATCCGATGCTGCAATTTAGGCAATTTTTCGAAAGGCACATCGTCTTGTAGTGGTAATTGTATGCTTGGCTTTCCAGCGCGGTTTTCACGCTGATTTTCAATGACTTCCAGTTGCCAATCACCGAATTTTTCTCGGGCTGAAGCTGCGCATAAAAATCCACAATGCTGTCTGCAATGTCCTCCCGAAAATTGAGATTGTAGAAAAATTTCACCGGGAGAACGGAATTTATCAGAACCAAATCGATGAAGCTTTTGCTGAGATTTTTCGGCGAAAAAGAAGAGGCCTTTCCGAAGTTAAACTTGTCGTCCCAATATTCTGATGCTGCGATGCCGTCAAAAATTCTATAAAGTTCGGTGATGCTTTCCGCTTCGGTTATTTTTGAAAATAAATTCGGTTCACGATGATAAAGCTGCGCCAATTGAGAAAGCCGGATTGTAGGGAAGTTTGGCGGTCGAAGCCGTAGAAATTTTGGTGGAATTTTTTCGCCGGAGAGTTGGAATTTCGTCTGCAGAAAATTGTATTCTTTCTGCCAGATTTTCGTTTGTTCATCAGTCGGATTTTCCAGCCAACCGGCTTTCCCGAAGAGCAGCGCTTCCAGCTGCACCGCATTTTGCCTAACTTTCCGAATGACTGAAAATGGAATATTTTCCGCTAACTGACGGAAAATTTCCGAATTGATCTTCAAGCCAAATGCTGCGGCAATTTCCTGCAACATCAGCGCTTCATAATTATTGCCGTTGTTCTGAAGCCTTTCGGAAAGCAGTTGAGATTTTTCTGAAAGCTTTTTCAGTAATGAATTTTCTGCAAAACCGAACGGGATTTTTTCCGGCTTGAAAATTTTTTCGCAGGGAATAAATTGCGTTGCCGCATCGAATTTCTGAAATTTCCGAAGCGTTTCCGCAGAGATGTAATTTTTCAGTTCAATCGTTGGAATCCCTTTGTTAATAAGGCTTTCAACTTCTGCATCGTGAAGGAAGACGGCGTGCAGAATCACATTCTGATAAGCCGAATCGTCATCGTGATTGTGCAAAATCCAGTCGGAAGAGCGAAGGTGCAGTTCAATATTTCCAACGATTTCCACGCCATTTTGCCGAATTTTGCCCATAGAAAAATCTGGTCCGGAATCGTGGTTCCACTTCCCGAAATCCAGAATTTCCAGCGCATGGCCTTCCACATCGCGAAAATCAAAATTTTCGAAAATCTTGAAATTCCAGATGTATTGCAGGTGTTTTTCGGTCACTTTATTAATTTAAAGTTTAAAGTTTAAAGCTGCACGAAATACTACTTTTTAAAATCTTCAATCGTCCTCTGATACATCGCTTCGTACTTTGGTATAATATTTTGAATATCAAAGCGTTGCGCTTGTTTTAGTGCATTCTGTTTCATTTGCGAAAGCAGGTTTTCATCCTGCAGAAGTTTGATGCAGTAGTTGCTCATCGCTTCCACATTTCCGGTTTCCGCGAGAAATCCGGTCTCACCCTGAATATTCACCTCCGAAATTCCGCCAGCGTTGGAGCTTACCACCGCTGTTCCCGCTGCCATCGCTTCCAGCGCTGCAAGCCCGAAACTTTCCTGCTCTGATGGCAACAGAAAAACATCCGACAATTCCAGGATTCTGTAAAGATCGTTCACTTTTCCAAGTAGCCGGATTTTGTCAATCAGGTGTGGATTTTCCTCCAGAAAAAGATTGATGCGCTCCATTTCAGGACCTTCACCAATGATGATTAGTTTGGATTTTATCTTGGCTTCTACATTTTTGAAAATTCTCAAGACATCGGCAATTCTTTTAACAGGTCTTAAATTTGAGACATGGATTAAAATCTTCTCATCAGGATTGGCAAACTGCTTCCTTTGGCAAGGATTTTCCGCCTGAGCAAAATCACCATTGTCAATGAAATTATAAATAACCTGGATGTCTTTTTTAATGTTAAAAAACTTCAGGGTATCAGCCTTCAAACTCTCTGATACTGTGGTAATTGTATCGCTTTTGTTGATGGAAAATTCCACAGCGTGCTTGTAGGACGGATGTTGGCCAACCAGCGTAATGTCCGTGCCGTGAAGCGTGGTAACCAGCGGAACATCCAGCCCTTCATCCTTCAGCATTTGCTTCGCGGTGTACGCAGCGTAGGCGTAGGGCACGGCATAATGGGCGTGAAGCAAATCCAGCTTGTAAAGCTTCACCACACGGTATATCATCGATGAGAGCGCAATCTCGTACGGCTGATATTTGAACAGCGGATATGACTGTAAATCAACACGATGAAAGAAGATATTAGGGTTAGTAATGTCCAATCTTGCAGGAAGATTTCCCGAAATAAAATGAATTTCGTAGCCTTTTTTTGCGAGAGACATTCCCAGTTCTGTTGCCACAATTCCGCTGCCACCGTAAGTAGGATAGCAGATGATTCCTATTTTCATTTTCGTAAAAATATGTGCTTTATTTTAGAAATTACTCAATATCCCTGTTGGCGAAACCAATCATTCCAGGATTTCTGCCAGCCTTTGTGCAAACCGTGGTTGGTTTGGTTATCATACTTTTTATCCATAGCATTGTAGTAGCGCTGAAATTCAATGTACATCTTCTTTATTTCGTTGTGGTAATTTGCACGGGAAAATGTGGCGGCCTCGGCTTTTCGCCGGAAGTCATCCGCAAAAATCTGGCAGATGTTGAAGTGCCCCTGTTCATGCCGCAGAAGTTCCGCCGTTTTTTGGTTGGGCTTTACCCAGGATCTTTTCGAAACAAGCGGCGTGGTTTTCATCCGCACTTTTACGATATTGCGGTCGTAGTACGCCACATCGTATTGGTAGTACACGTTTGTGTAGATGTAGGCGGCGAAATTGGCCTTAGGGTCGGGCTTTCCGCTGAAATGCCCCCAGTGAATTTTACCACCATCAGCCGTCCAGTAATCCGACCAGTTTTGCGCGAAGGCCACCACAGAAAATAGCAGCAAAAAAGGCAGCAGGATTTTTTTCAATCGTTTCATTATTTGGTGTTTTTTGGGTTACTTACCGGAATTTAAATGCAAAATTTTTTCCCAATTTATATTCCCCTTTTCATCACAAAATTCTTCTAGAAATTCTTTCGTAAATTTATTGATGGCCTGCACATAAGAGTTTTGAAAATCTTCGTTTCTTTCTTTTGCGCTCGCACCCAAAGGTTTGATAATTTCCAAATAAAGGTTTTCATCATTTGAAATAAATTCCCAGAATCTTTGTCCGCAAAATTTGAAGTGGGTGCCTTTATCAGGTCTGCTGTCCCTGCCAGTGCAGCAGCCATTTACTGCAGTTACATTAATATTCGAGCCGCTGGTTCTCAGCACCTTTTTTGCCGATGAAAAGTCCGAAAGCATCTTTTTGATTTGAGATGAATTTCCCCAGTTAGGTCCAGATTTTATCGTTACAATGTACCTGGTATTATCCTTATCAAATTCCAAATCAATGCCGTTTATTCCGGATTTTCGTCCGCCGAAAACTTGTTCATTGATGAAGATTGCCAAGCCTTCTAGCCAGTTTCCAAAAATAGTTTCTTCACTGGAAGAAATATGAGCATCAGTAATAGTTTTTACGATTTCGCCGGCTGTCAATACATTTTTTGCCTTGAAAAGATAGGGATTTTTTCGCTTGAGAACATCCTTAAGCTTGAGTCTTTTCAGGCTTGCAATTCGGTTTTCGTGGAATTTCCCGATATTTAATTCCACATATTCTGTAACTTTTTGAATGTCAATCTTTTCCATACTTTGCTCTGTCTTCAAAAAGTAATAATTCCACAGGAAAAAGCTGTTCCTTCACCATCTCATAATATTCTGGAAGAATCTCTATGCCGATTGATTTCCGCGCCATTCTTTTGGCTACAAACAGCGTGGTACCAGAGCCTGCAAAAGGATCCAGAACCATATCGCCTTCCTTTGTAAAAAGTTTTATAAACCATTCCGGTAATTCTTCGGGAAACGCCGCACTGTGATTTTTATTGTTGCATTCGGTGGCTAAATGTAGAACATTTGTAGGATAGACAGTGTCCTTTCCAAGCCAGTTGGAAACATTTTTTCCAAAGCCGCTGCCGTTCTTTGCATTGTCACGGATTTTATCGGTATCGCTCAGGTTTTTCAATCTGCTTTTCGCCCAATCACCAATCGGAATCTTCACCGCATCCTGATACATATTAAAGTTCTTACTCTTATTGAATTGCAGCAATCTTTCCCAGCTATCACGAAATCTGTTGGGCCATTTCCCCGGAAAAGAATTCTTTTTATGCCAGATGAATTCTTCCGTCCAAAGCCATCCCTGCTTTCTCATTTCCAAAATTAATTCAAGAACATATGTGCTTCTTTCGCCGTCAACCACTTTTTCTTTGATGTTTAGAATGAAGGTTCCCGAAGGTTTCAGCACGCGTAAAAGTTCTTTTGAAATCGGCAAAAACCATTGTACATATTTCGCCGGAGAAATTCCGCCATAAGTGTTTTTCCGCTGGTCAGCATATGGCGGCGAAGTTACAATCAGGTCAATCGAGTTACTCGGAATTCCCCTTAGTTCTTCAGCACAGTCACCTAAAATTAAATCTGTCGTTATCTCTCTCATTGTCCTACATTTAATTAATTTGTTATTCCTCTTCCAAATCTATTCCTGTTCCAGCTTTCAGGCTGTCGTCCACCAAGACTGGAAGCCTGCCGTGAATTTTTGTTTTGCCAAGGAAAGCCTTTGCTGCGGCAATCATCGAATCATCGTTGTTTTCGTAAGCCACGGCAACTGCCGGAATTCTGCCGATGTCAATATCGCGCAAAGCGTAAGGACTACCGAAAACATTGAGAATTACCTGATGATTTTTCGCCATTTCTTTCAGAATTGCTTGGCTTTCGTCTGAGATTTTGTAAGGTTTGTACGCCGTGGAATTGTCCTTGTGGAAACACACCAGCACTTTTGAATTGTGAGGAATGCTGCCGATTTCGGACGGTTTTTTCAGAATAATTTTTGCGCCGCGCTTTTCAAGCTCGCTGTAAAATGTGTTGTAATCCGCTTCTTCCAAAGGCACGAAATAATAAGTTTCCGAGGTTTTCAGCGGTAAAAGCTTGCCTTCATTTTTGATTAAAGTTAAAGCATTGGCATAAATTTTCTGCGCCAGTTTCCGATGAGAATTATTGTTGATTTCCGCCAAAATATTTCCGGAATTTCTTGGCTGAAGGTCATTTAATCCCAAATAATACTTCGTCAGAAGAATTTTTTTCACGCTCTCTTTCAATCGCCATTTTGGGATTTCGTTTTTGTCTAACTCATTCTGAATCAGCTTCTTACCTTTCTTTACATCTTGGGAAAAAAGCATTATATCATTTCCCGCCTTAAAGGCTAAAGCATCCAGCTCGCCAGCTTTGTAGCGGTCAGCCACCGCATTCATATTCAGCGCATCGGTGATGATCAGGCCATTATATTTCAGTTGGTTTTTCAGAATTCCCGTCACTATTTTTTCTGAAACTGATGCCGGAACACCCTGCCGATTTTCCAGCGCAGGCACATAAAGGTGCGCCACCATCACACCGCCGATTTTCTCATTCATCAAATTTCGGAACGGCGCCATTTCCACATTTTCCAGCCGCTGAATATCGTGCGAAACCACCGGCAATTCCAGGTGAGAATCGGTATCCGTATCGCCGTGCCCAGGGAAATGCTTGATGGCCGCCAGCACGCCATTATCCTGCAAACCTTTGGCGTAGGCCAGCGCAGAAGCCGTGACATTCCCAACTTCCGAGCCGAAGCTTCGGTTGCCAATTATCGGGTTTTGCGGATTGGTATTCACATCTACAACCGGTGCAAAATCCCAGTTCACGCCGATTTTCTTCGCATCTTCCGCAATTTTTGAGGACATTTCGTAAATCAAACTTTTATCCTGAACAGCGCCCAGCGTAATGGCCCACGGCAATTTGTGCGCCGCAGGAATCCTTTGGAAAAGCCCCCATTCTGCATCCATCCCGATCAGCATTTTTACTTTCGATTTTCGCTGAAATTCATTTACCAGATTAATGTGCCGCCCAGCATCATCCTGCATCAGGATCAGGCCGCCAATTTGCTCATTTTCAATGATTTGCCTTACGCTTTGAATATGCTCCTCACCTTTGTTGGTGTAAAGTGCCACGATGAAAAGCTGGCCAAGTTTCTCATCCTGAGAAAGCGAGCGGTAAGTTTTGTTCACCCATTTTTTTGCGGCGCGGTTTTCCTTTGAAGAAAGGTTTGTTGGCAAAAATTGAGCCGCTGAAAACTGGGGGATTTGTGAGAAAAATATTGCGAGAATGATGGGCAGTCGTTTCATCGGAAGAATGCTTGATAAGCAAATTTACAACTTTGCCCTTCACGGCAGTATGCTGGCGAAAAATAATTTTATTGAGAAATTATGTATCGGACAATTTTCATAGATTGCCAAAAAAATGCCCGAAATAGTTTTTTTTCACCTCAAGATAATTGGCATCATCTTCATTTGGCTCAATAATCAGCGGAATTCTTGATTTTAATTCAATAGAGCTTTCTTCTATGAAACGGAGTTTTTCAGGGTTGTTCGTCAGAAGGTTGATGGAGGTAACGCCCAAGTCATCAAGTATTTCCACCGCAATTCCGAAATCTCGGGCATCAGGTAAAAGTCCAAGCTCAACATTTGCCTGTACGGTATCGAAACCTTTTTCCTGTAGTGCGTAGGCTTTTAGTTTGTTAATAATCCCTATATTCCGGCCTTCCTGCCGAAGATAAATAATAACGCCGCCATTTTCGTGAATGAATTTTATAGCGGCATCCAGCTGCGGTCCGCATTCGCACTTCCTTGAATGGAAAACTTCGCCTGTAATGCATTCGGAGTGGATGCGCACATTCACTGTTTTGCTCAGGTCAGTCCCTTCCGAGATCAGGGCGAGGTGCGGCATCCAGTCATCTGGTTTTTCGGAATATGCCAGAATGCTGAATTTACCAAAATCGGTCGGAACATTTGCCTCTGCCTGCCGCCTAATCATCAGTTAGTTGTGAATCGTGTTTTCAGATGAGATATGTTCTATCTGGGAAATATTCCCCTTGATCCTTACCAGATACCGGCTTATCACGGCGCTGTCGTCTCCCTGCATATAATTCCTAAGCCCTTCTATATTGTAGTAAGATTTTTGAACCTTTTTTAGCGCAGATTTCCGTTCCCGTGCGTCATAAGATCTCACAGCCACCACATAGTCTTTGAGATTGCTTTTCAGTACGCCAATTTCCTTATTGATGGCGTGATTTTCAAATTTTGGGAAAGAGGAAACCTGTCCGGTAATTTCAGAAGCATAGAAAATCTCGTCCAGAACAATCCCAAAGCTCTCCGGGCGGGGGTCTCCAGTATCAGTATTCAGATCATAAATTGGCGAAAGCGAAACTTTTTCCGACGAGCACGAAATCCCGAACAATCCTGCAGCTGCCAGCATCAGAAGCCTTTTCATCATGTTTTGTTTTGGTAAAGGACTGGGTTCAGCGCCTCATCGTTGTACATCTTCATTTGGCGGTAGAGTTTCATTTCCACCTTTCCGGCCTCAATATCGGCAAGAAGCTCGTCAATTGCTAGGCTTAAATCTTGGTGCTGTATTTCCAGCGTTTCCAATTTTGCCCTGCATTTTTCACGGTGCTGCTCATCTGCACTTTCCCGCTCAACTTCTGCCTTCATATGGAAGATTTTCAAAGCCAGAATTGAAAGGCGATCTATTGCCCAAGCAGGTGTTTCCGTATTGATTCGTGCATCTTCGTTCAGCTGGCTTTTGCTGAATTTTGCAAAAAACCAGTCGTCCAACTGTTCTACCAAATCCGTTCGTTTTTGGTTGGATGCATCGATTCTTCGCTTCAATTCTATGGCAAATCCCGGAGCAATGTCCTTTGCCCGGATTTCATCTTCCAGATGCCACTGAACCGTATCAATCCAGTTTTTCGCATACAAAAGCCGTTCCAAACTGCCTTCTGCAAATGGATTTTTTTCTTCAGCGTTGATGTCGTCCCATTGATGGTAATCTTCAACCGCCCGATTGAAGATTTCCCAAGCCTTCGCCGTGAAACTCAAAATTTAAGCATTTGGGTTCGATGAAGTAGTTTCCGTAGTTTTAGTAGGCTCGGAAACTGTAGTATTCATCGTGTTTTTCGGCATCTTTTCATCTTCCTTCATCGCATCTTTGAATTCCTTGATTCCGGAACCCATACCACGCATCATTTCAGGAATTTTTTTACCGCCAAAAAGTAATAGCACAATCAGCGCAACTATTAGGATGTGCTGCCAGGAAAGCGCAAGTATTGTGAGTGTGAACATTTTTTGAAAATTTTTGGTAAAGTTAAGACTTAAATTTTAATATGAAATCCAGCCCAGCGGATCCACGGGCGTTGTGCCGTTCCAGATTTGGAAATCCAGTGTGTAGCTGCCGTCAAAATCCGTACCGATGGTTCCTAGATTTGTTCCTGCGGAAACCTGCTGATTTGCTGCCACAGAAGTGCTTTCCAGGTTGGAATAAATCGTGAAGTAGCCACCGTGCCGTACGATTACGGTTTTCGTGCCGCCATCTACAAACACGCGGGAAACCACGCCAGGAAATACGCACCTTGCCTGAGTTCCCGGCGATACGGAAATTTTAATTCCGTTGTTTTCTTCCACGATGTTTTTGAAAACAGGGTGCGGCTGCCTACCAAAGCGGTGCGTGATGTGGCCTTTGGCAACTGGGAAGCCTATCCTGCCACGGTTTTCCGCAAAATTGCTTCCGGAAACTGCGCCTACGCCATAGGCCGTCATCGTTTTGGCTTCGGCCGCTTTTTTGGCCTCCTCGTTTTTGCGCGCCAGTTCTGCTTCTGCGGCTTTTGCTGCCGCTGCTTTTTCCTCCGCAGCCTTCGCTTTTGCCGCTGCTTCTGCGGCCTGCCTTGCTGCCGCTATTCTCTTGGCTTCCGCTTTTTCGGCTTCGGCTGCTTTTCGCGCATCTTCCGCGCTTTTCCGTGCGGCTTCTTCCGCAAGCCTTGCCCGTTCTGCTTCTTCAGCGGCTCTTTTATCGGCTATTTCTTTCAGCTTTCTCGCTTCCTCGTCGGCCTTTCGTTTGGCTTCTGCAGCCGCTGCAATTCTCGCACGGTTTTCCGCCTCTATCCTTGCTTTTTCGCGCTCTGCCGCTATTTTTGCCTGCCGTTCTTTTTCCAGTCTTTCGGCTCTTTCTCTCGCTTCTTTTTCCTTGGCGATGCGAATTTCTTCCGCAATTATCGCGCGGATTTTCGCTTCCAAGGCCTTGGATTCCTGCTGTTTCTGCTTAAGTTCAACGGTAAGCTTCGCTTCATTTTGGCGGAATTCTTTCAGCAGAATTTCCTTCTGCGCTTTTTCCGCCTCTATCACCTTCAAATCGCGCTGCTGAGATGCCAGCAGGTTTTCCTTTTCCTTTACGGATTTCTGCCTTTGGTCTATGCTTCGCTGAATGTTTGCTGCAGCCTGCATTATCTCGTCCGATTTTTTTTTCTGATAATCGGAATAGGTCCTCAGATACTGTACCCTTCGGATGGCCTGCCCTAAATTCTGAGCGGAAAGGATGAAGGTCACCTTATTCTGTATGCCCTTGTTTTTATAGGCATTTACCAGGACTTCGGCGTAGTTTTTCCTGAGCGCTTCCAGCTCTTTTTTCTGCCTGTTGATTTCCTTTTGCTTCAGGTAAATATCGTCCTCAATGAAAACCTTTTCTTTCTGAGTGTTGCGGTAAACCTTTTCCCGAAGTTCAATTTTTTTACCAACTTCTGCCAAGTAAGCCACCGAAAGCTTCGCTTCGTTTTTCGTTTTCGCAAGGTTGGCATTTATTTCGGCAATCTGCTTCTTCAGTTCATTATTCTGCCGCTGTAGTTTTTCCTTTTCCTGCCCGAAGGAAAGCGTAAACGCAGCGGTGAAGACAAGCAAGCAGATTTTTTTCCACATCATCTGATTTCTTTTTTCTTGTAATTTTGCGGCACGGAAAACGGCGCGTTCATTTTAGCGAAGTCAAATTTCGTATTTTCCAAAGAAATCTCTACCGGTTTCTTTCCTTTTGTGATTATTTTAACATTTTTTGGGAGGCTTCCGGCAGAAGTTTCCATCCGGTTTCCATATTGGATGAATACGCTTTCGCCGTAGTTTTTCTCGTTGATTTCCACCGAGTTAAGCTCGAAATTTTTATTGTAAACAAGTTTGGCGGTGTACTCGAAAGTTTTGCCGTCCGCACTTATTTTGTTGGGTTTGGTGGATGAAAAAATGTAGCCTTGCGATGTTTCCGCCACGCTGAATTCACGGGCGTTCACATCGATGAAAGTTCTTCCCAGAAGCAAATCCTGGAAGGATTGATAGTTGATGAAATTCGTGCTCAGCAGCTTGTTCAGGTAGCTGAAATCTTCATCCACAAATTCCTTGTTGATTGATTCATAGGCCTTTACACCCTGGTTTGTGATGAGTGCCCTTGCCACATTGATGAACGCCGCCGAAACATTTACCCATATTTTCTGCCCTTCTTCAATGTAAATCGTGCCGTTCAGCCTTGGCACGGTTCTATCGGTCTCCACATTTATTTTGCTACTGATTTTCACCTGGCCGAAATTTTTCTTTCGGTTCGCAGCGCTGAACAGTTCAGCTTTGGAATTTACAGAAACAGTAGGCGTTTCTTGCGGATGAGATTTCGGTACGGAATTGCAGGCGGCTAAAAGCGAAGCGGTTGCAATGATGAGCGCTAATTTTTTCATTGGTAAAAATCTTGTGAAAATAACGGAAAGCCACGCTGTAAATTGCGCGGCTTTTCCTGAATTTTTCGTTTTAAATTATTTGGAAAGGAAATCCAGCACGGAATAGTCGCCCAGCGAAATTTCCCTTGCAACGCCGTAGTATTGGGCATTGTTGCCAATCATCGAGTTCGATAGGTTGCCGTGGTCTATCACCGTTTTATCCTGAATCAGGGAGTTATCGATGTTTGAATTGATGACCTTCGTGCCTTTGCCCAGCGAAACATACGGCCCGATTTTAGAATTCGTGATTTCCACGCCTTCCCCAATGAAGCACGGTGGAATAATCAGCGAATTTTCAATCTTTGCGTTTTCCGGCAGGTTGGAAAATTCATCCTTCTCGTATTCCAAAATTTTCCCGTTGGTTTCTACGGTAGCATTTTTGTTGCCACAGTCCATCCAGTCATCCACCTTTCCGAGCGAGAATTTCGCGCCCTTCTGCCGAAGGTTTTCCAGCGCTGTAGTCAGCTGATATTCACCGCCTTCCTTAATATCATTGTCGATGAGGTAGTTGATTTCCGACATCAGCTTTTCCGCCGATTGAAAATAGTAAATCCCGATGATTGCCAGGTCTGAAACGAACTGCTTTGGCTTTTCCACAAAATCTGTGATGAAGCCATAATCATCCAGCTTCACTACGCCGAAAGCCGAAGGATTTTCCACCTTCTTTACCCAGATTACGCCGTCAGAATTTTTGTCCAGCGAAAAATCTGCGCGGAAAAGCGTATCGGCAAAAGCCACTACCACATCGCCCTGCATAGAATCTTCTGCGCATTTTATGGCGTGCGCCGTTCCCAGCGGCTCGTTCTGCATATACACCGAACCTTTTGCCCCAAGGCTTTCCGCGATTTTCACCAGCGATTCTTCCACTTCCGTTCCGAAATCACCGATGATGAAGGCTATTTCGTCAATTTTTTCACCCGCAACTTTTGCGATGTCTTCCACAAGTCTTTGCACGATGGGTTTTCCGGCGATAGGTATAAGCGGTTTTGGCACGGTAAGCGTGTGTGGGCGCAGCCTGGAACCTCGGCCAGCCATAGGAACGATGATTTTCATAATCTCAACTCAGTTTCATAAACACTGGCAAATTTAGAGAAAAAGTTTTCAATTAATTTTTTTTTAATTCTTAATTTTCAACCGGCTCAAAATGAAATCTTTCTCGCTGAAAATTAGGATGGCGGTGTATAGCAGGAAGAGCAGGTTGCCAATCCAGAAGTTGTAATTGAAGATTTTGACGCTGATGAAGGCGAAAATTGTAAGCAAAATTAAAAATGCTGAAATTTTGCGGCTGCGGTAAGGTATCGGGTAGTGCTTCTGCCCAAGGAAGTAGGAGGTGAGCATCATTACAAAATAGGCGAAAAGCGTAATCCAGGCTGATGCCATAAAGCCGTATTTTTCCAGGAACAAAAAGTGTAACGCAATGGTTATCAGGGCGCCAAGCCAGGAAATCACGGTGCCGTACTTCGTTTGGTCGGTCACCTTGTACCAGGTGGAAAGGTTGTAATAAATCCCGAAAAACAGGTTGGCAATCACGATAATCGGCACGATGTCAATCGCCGTCCAGTAAGAGCTGTCCGGGATGAAAAGCCTTTTCAGCCAGGAAATATTGGCAATAATTCCCATAGCCACTATGCTTGCGAAAAATGCAAAATATTCCGTGATTTTTGCATAAGTGATTTTTGCATTGTCGTTCTTCATCTGCTTGAAGAAAAATGGCTCGATGCCCATTCTGTAGGCAGTTACAAATAGCGTCATCAGCACGGCAAGCTTGTAGCAGCCCGAATAAGCGCCGGCATCAGCTTTAGGGATTTTGTAATATTGGATGAGTTTATCGAAATTTTCGTTAAACATAAAAGCCAGCCCTGCAATCATCACAGGCCAGGAATACCGGAACATCCTGCCGAAAAGTTCCCGGGAAAATTCCAATTTTACTTTTAGTGCAATGGGCAGCAGCATCAGAAATGTGGCGATGCTTGCCACCATATTGCTGAAAAATGGGTAGGCCACCTGGGTTTTCATCCCGAGTAGCTCGCTGGTTTCTTTGGGGATGAAACGGAACAGCGCAATTACGATAACTGTCTGAATTACAATGGATAACAGCCTAATTGCAGAGTAGCGCACCGGCATATTGTGGAAGCGCAGCCAGGCAAATGGGATGGTGCAAATGGCATCGAAAAATGCAATGATGGCGCACCACCGAATGAATTCCGGATTATCGGCGTAGTCCATCATCACGGAAAGCGGATTGCTGAAAAGCAGCACCATCACAAGGAATGAAGCGGCAAGACCGAAGATGAACCAGTACGAAGTGTTGAAGGCTTTTTTACGGTTTTCATCTTCTGCGGAAAAACGGAAAAATGAAGTCTCAAAACCGAAAGTCAGCAGGATATTCACATAAGCAATCCAGGCGTAAAGATTTCCAAATTGCGCAAAGGATTCCTTATCTATATAATTGATATACAGCGGATTAAGCAAGAAGGTAATAACCCGCGGCAAAATTGCACCGATGCCGTAAATTATCGTTTCGCCGAGAAGCTTCTTCAAAATTGAAATTTTGGCAAAGGTAATTATAAAGGTTGAGGTTAAGGTTGAGATTGAGTTTGACATTGAGGTGAATTTTTAGCAGACTAAGTAATCATCTTGGAAATTCTACTCAACATTAACCTCAACCTCAATCTAATTTTTTCCTAAATTTGCTTCAATGAGAACGCTGATAAAGAATGCGAGAATTGTAAACGAAGGCAGGATTTTCGAAAGCGATTTGCTGATTGAAAATGGCCTGATTGCAAAGATTGCCAAAAATATCGCCGAAGTTGATTCGGATAAAATCATCGATGCTTCGGGAAAGATGCTAATCCCAGGAATCATTGATGACCAGGTGCATTTCCGTGAACCAGGATTAACGCACAAGGGCGATATCGAAAGCGAATCCAGGGCTGCTGTTGCAGGCGGCGTCACGAGTTTTTTCGATCAGCCGAACACCGTTCCCAATACGGTTTCGCAGGAATTATTGGAAGAAAAAAATCAGCTGGCGGAAGGAAATTCCTACGCCAATTTCGGATTTTCAATGGGCGGTACCAATGATAATCTTGACGAAATCCTGAAAACCAATCCGCTGAAAACGCCTGCTGTAAAGCTGTTTCTCGGCTCTTCCACTGGAAATATGCTGGTGGATAATCCCGAAGTTTTGGAGGAAATTTTCTCAAAAGTGGCGATGCCAATTTGCGTGCATTGCGAAGACGAAGCCACAATCCGGGAAAATACCGATAGGTTTAAGGCAGAATTTGGGGATGATATTCCGGTGAAGTTTCATCCAGAAATCCGAAGCGCCGAAGCCTGCTACATTTCTTCCTCAAAAGCCGTGGAACTCGCCGAAAAAACCGGCGCTAAACTTCACATCTACCATATTTCAACAGCGAAGGAAACCGAGCTTTTCCGCAATGATATTCCGCTGAAAGACAAGAGAATAACGACGGAAGTCTGCGTGCATCACCTTCATTTCTGTGATGAAGATTATTCGGAAAAAGGCACGCTCATCAAGTGGAACCCTGCCGTGAAAACGAAGGCTGACCGTGAAGCGCTGTGGCAGGCACTTTTGGACGACCGCATCGACATCATCGCTACAGACCACGCACCGCACACCTTTGAAGAAAAGCAGCAGCCCTACACCAAATGCCCTTCCGGCGCACCTTTGGTGCAGCATTCGCTGAATGTGATGCTGGAATATCATCGCCAGGGAAAAATTTCGCTGGAAAAGATTGTGGAGAAAATGTGCCACAATCCTGCAATCTTATTTCAGGTGGAAAGGCGCGGCTTCATCAGGGAAGGCTACTTTGCCGATTTAGTTCTGGTAGATTTAGGTGCGGAATTTACCGTGGGCAAGGACAATATTCTTTACAAATGCGGCTGGAGTCCGCTGGAAGGCGAGACTTTCCATTCACAAATCACGCACACTTTCGTGAACGGAAATTTAGCCTGCGAAAACGGGAAATTCAGCGATAAAAAGTTCGGCGAAAGGCTTAGATTTGAAAGAAATTTTTGATGTTTACACAAAATTGATATCTTTAAGCCAAAAATAATTTAAAATGAAATACACAGAAGGAATGCTGCGCGAGGATGCGCTGGCTGGTAAAGTGGCAATAGTGACAGGGGGCGGCAGCGGCCTCGGTAAGGCAATGACGAGGTATTTTCTTCAGCTGGGGGCAAAGGTGGCTATCACTTCCCGGAATTTGGAAAAACTACAGAATACAGCCAGGGAACTCGAAGCGGAAACCGGCGGAAAAGTACTCGCCGTACAGTGCGATGTGCGCAACTGGGATGAGGTAGTGGCAATGAAAGACGCTGTGTTGGAGGAATTTGGCAAAGTGGATATCCTCCTGAACAATGCTGCGGGAAACTTTATCTCGCCGACCGAAAGACTTTCTCATTCAGCTTTTGACACGATTTTGGACATCGTGCTGAAGGGAACCAAAAACTGCACGCTAGCGCTCGGCAAGCATTGGATTGAGCAGAAAAGTCCTGCGACCGTGCTGAACATTGTGACTACTTATTCCTGGACTGGCTCAGCATATGTGGTTCCGTCAGCGTGTGCTAAGGCGGGCGTCCTTGCGATGACACGCAGCCTCGCGGTGGAGTGGGCGAAATACGGCATCCGTTTCAATGCGATAGCCCCGGGACCTTTCCCGACTAAGGGTGCCTGGGACAGACTTTTACCGGGCAACCTTCAGGAGAAATTTGATATGAGCAAAAAAGTACCTCTGCGCCGCGTGGGAGATCATCAGGAGCTTGCCAACCTTGCGGCTTTCCTCGTTTCTGATTTTTCAGCCTATATAAATGGAGAAGTGGTGACAATCGATGGTGGTGAGTGGCTTCAGGGCGCGGGCGAATTCAATATGCTGGAGCACATTCCTGCGGAGATGTGGGACGCTCTGGAAGCTCAAATCAAGGGCAGCAAGTAATTTTAAAAAGAAAAAGACCGCGGATTTTGCGGTCTTTTTTCAAATATATCAATCACATCATCAATCCTTTACTCCGTAGGCCGAAAAACCAGGCCGCTTTCCTCGAAATAATCCAGCGTGATGCGTTGGTTCTCCTCGATGTTTCCGGCGAGCAATTCTTTCGAAAGTCTGTTCAGCACTTCCTGCTGTAGCACCCGCTTCAAAGGCCTTGCGCCGAAAGCCGGATCGTAGCCCTTCTCCATAATGTAGTTCACGGCGTCTTCCGTGGCAGTCAGGATGATGCCTCTGCGTTGCAGCATTTCGTTGAAGCCGCGAAGTTGAAACTGCACGATTTTCCCGATTTCCTTCTTGTTCAGCGGCTGGAAAAGCACCACCTCATCTATCCTGTTCAGGAATTCTGGGCGAAGCGTTTGCTTCAGCAGTTCGAAAACCTCATCCTTCGTCTGCTCCACCACTTCCTGCGGAATTTCATCCGCATACTTTTGGTTTGCCTCGTCAAATCTTTCCTGAATAATGGGCGAGCCCAGGTTGGAAGTCATAATGATGATGCTGTTCTTGAAGTTCACCAAGCGGCCTTTATTGTCGGTGAGCCTGCCGTCATCCAGCACCTGCAGCAGCGTATTGAAAACATCTGGGTGCGCTTTCTCGATTTCGTCCAGAAGCACCACGGAATAAGGCCTTCTGCGCACAGCCTCCGTCAGCTGGCCGCCCTCATCGTAGCCCACATATCCAGGCGGCGCACCTACAAGCCGCGAAACCGAGTGCCTTTCCTGATATTCGCTCATATCAATCCGCGTCATATTATTTTCATCATCGAAGAGGAATTCTGCCAAAGCCTTTGCCAGCTCGGTTTTTCCGACTCCGGTAGTTCCAAGGAATAGAAAAGAGCCAATCGGCTTTTTCTCATCGCTCAATCCTGCGCGGTTTCTTCGGATGGCGTTCGCCACGGCTTCTATCGCCTTATCCTGCCCAACTACTCTTTTGTGAAGCTCGTCCTCCAGGTTCAGCAGTTTTTCGCGTTCGGTCTGCATCAGCTTCGTTACGGGGATTCCCGTCCATTTGGAAATCACTTCGGAAATATTTTCAGAAGTTACCTCCTCCTGTATCAGCTCGTTCTGCTCATTCTGCATTGCCAGCTCCAGCTGCTGTAGTTCGTCCTCTTTTTCGCGAAGTTTACCGTATTGTATTTCAGCAACTTTCGCATAATCTCCCACTCTTGAAGCGCGCTCTGCCTCAAGTTTCAGTGCCTCGATTTCTTTTTTAACATTGGTTAAATCCTCAGACTTCTGCTTTTCGCTTAACCATTTGGCATTCAGTTCATTGCGCTCTTCCTGAACCTTGGCGATGTCTTCTTTCAGATGGTCGATTTTCGTTTGATTGCCTTCCCGCGAAATTGCTGCAAGCTCGATTTCCATCTGCATTAATCTTCTGTCAAGAACATCCAGCTCCTCAGGTTTTGAGTTGATTTCCATCCGAAGTTTTGCGGAAGCCTCATCAATCAAATCGATGGCTTTGTCCGGAAGAAAACGGTCAGAAATATAGCGCTGAGACATTTCCACAGCGGCAATTATCGCCTCATCCTTGATGCGCACCTTGTGATGCGCCTCGTATTTATCCTTGATGCCGCGCAGTATGGAAATCGCCGATTCTGTATCCGGTTCTTCCACCATCACCTTTTGGAAGCGGCGTTCCAGAGCCTTATCCTTTTCAAAGTATTTCTGATATTCGTTCAGCGTTGTTGCCCCAATTGCACGAAGTTCACCTCTTGCCAAAGCAGGTTTCAGGATGTTCGCCGCATCCATCGCCCCTTCACCTCCACCAGCACCAACCAGGGTGTGGATTTCATCAATGAAAAGTATAATTTGCCCGTCGGATTTTATCACCTCGTTCACCACGGATTTCAGGCGTTCTTCAAATTCACCCTTGTATTTTGCGCCGGCAATTAGTGCACCCATATCCAGCGAGTAAAGCGTTTTATCCATCAGGTTTTCAGGCACATCGCCAGAAATTATCCGGTGTGCGATACCCTCTGCAATCGCCGTTTTTCCGACGCCTGGTTCACCGATAAGAATCGGGTTGTTCTTCGTTCTTCTCGACAAAATCTGAAGAACGCGGCGGATTTCCTCATCCCTTCCGATCACAGGGTCCAGCTTTCCATCGGCAGCCAGCTCGTTGAAATTCTTCGCATATTTGTTCAGCGATTGGTAAGTTTCCTCCGAGCTTGCAGAAGTAGCCTTCGCACCTTTGCGCAGTTCTTTGATGCCGCCTTCCAAAAGCGATTTCGTAACGCCCATATCTTTCAGCATCTTGGAAACTGGCGAATCCACATCGATGAGCGAAAGCCAGAGATGCTCGATGGTTACGAATTCATCGCCCATTTTTTTGGCAATGTTTGGCGCATCCAGCAGCACTTTGTTGGCACTTTGGCTAAGGTAAAAATTCCCGCCCTGTACTTTCGGCAAGGCCTCGATGCTTTCGCGGTTTCTGCTTCGCACAAGCTGGGCATCGGCTTCAGATTTTTTCAGAAGAAAATTGGAAATCGTTTCATCCACCTGGAAAATGCCTTCCAGGATGTGCTGTGGCTCGATGCTCTGGTTGCTGAATTCCATCGCAGTTTGCTGCGCCGCCTGGATTGCTTCCTGAGATTTTACTGTAAATTGGTTAAGATTCATATTTAAAATTCGGTGTTTAAAAATTATCAACCAGCTATCAGCAAAAAACATTCAGAAACTTAATCTCTTGAAAATTAGGACAAAATGACAGGTTTTTAAAGTGAATTGATGTGGATTAAGGAGAAAAATTACCAGTTTTATGACATATTTTTCTAGATTAGTTATCACTAAGAATTTTTCCTTCCCAAATTCAGCCACAGCAGATAGATTCCAACCAAGACATCCACGATGTTCCAGAGACTTCTGCCCAAAGCAATTTTAAAAAATGGCTGAAAGAGAAGGGTGAGAAAAATGAATATCCAAAAATGGATGTCCTTTTCCTGAGAACGGTAAAATGCAAGCATAATGAAAACCACCATCGCGAAAACCCGCAAAAGCTGGTAGTAGCCGTAAGGCAACGGTGCCAGGCAGAGAAACAGCATCGCAGCAAGTATAACCGATAAAGTTTTGAGTAAGTTGTTTGGCATATTTAATATCTTGTTGTTGTAATGTAGTAAACTACAGAGTAGTCTCCGGCAAGGTTTTCGGCGCCGGCGTAGTTATAGCCGCAGGCTTGCGCCGCCACACGGTAATTTCCGCTGCGCATGCTGAACTTCTGCTTGCTGTTCGGCGCTATTGATATCCTCAACGCGTCTGTTCCGCTGTAGAGCAGGGTGAGTTCGCAGGAGGTGTTGTTCTCCACAATCATTGTGGATACTTCCTGATCGCCGCCACGCAACGCTTCTGACTGTGGAATTTCCCCTGTATCCCCGGAACGGATGATTTCATCCACTTCCGCGCGGATGATTCTCTCCTCAATTTCCTTTTTATTCTCATAGTTCGGATTGTCGGCAAGGAATTTTTTCCACCCATCCGAAGTGTTCAGGCGCTGTGCAGTTTCGTAATCCATTAAATTTGGCGGCAAATTAACTGTTATAGGATCCGTAACTTCCAACGGAACCTGAGCAGAATCTACTTCCACAAATGCCGTATCAGCAATTACGCTGTCGGTTTCCGCGATTTCTTTTTTGAAACAGGAGGATAAGGTGCAGAATGCGGCTGAATAAATGATAAATTTTTTCATATTAATTGATTTCCGGTTGTGCTAATACGGTGTAGAAATTATCCAGGATAAAATCCAGAACAGGGTAGAAGGCTACGGAGAGTGCAATAAAAATTATGGCCGAGAGTATGGTTTTCGAAAACGGACTGTTCTCCGAATACCTGCTGCCCATCACATTGGCAAACCGCCCGGAAAACCATATCCATAAAAAACCTATCGCCATATAGATGCACGATGCCCTCAGCATTTCTGGGCTGTAGCCATATTCCGCTTTTCCGCTCGTGAAAATTTTTTGAAAATCAAAACCATACTGATCGATAACATCGTACAGATAAGATATTTTTTGAAAAAGCAGGTTCATCGTGATGCTAATGGCAATAAAAATTCCGCTCATTCTCACCAGATTTTCATAAGGCTGCCGGTTTTCATCTTTATTTTTGAACAATGTGCGCTTCGCGATACCAAAACTCACAGCAAACGCGCAGAATGCGAAGAGCATGATGGAGAGGATTTTTAAAGTATTCATAAATCGTTATTTTAATGTTAATGTCCAGTAATTCAGGTTCGTAATTTCGGGAGGTAGAACGCCGGGCGGCCATTTTGAAGTGGTTTCCCAGAGCGCATAATGCCTGCCGCCGCTGCTGTAGTTTATTCCCTGATATGGCAGTGCTACACCAAGGATGGAATGCGCATAATATTCGCTTGTAAAAATAGCAACATCATAGCCATAATGTTTCAGAATCGTGTACAGCAGCACAGTGCGGGAATCGCAGTCTCCCTGCCCCGTCGCCATAAATTCTGCGGGTGAAGTGATTCCAAATTTCTGATAAGGCACGCAGTTTTGAGGATGCTCTCGCATTACTTCCTGAATCTGTGGGGAGTACAGTTGCGGGTTGCAGCTCTGGTTTACTATGAGATGATAAGGAAAATGCTGAGCAAAACTTACAATCATCTCCGCAAACTTCCTGTCGCTGAGCTTCCGCCCGGCGCGGATTTCGTCAAACATTCGGTAAACACCCTCCAGCTTTTCATCATCATTTCTGCTGAGATTGTAATAAATATTCGGGAATGAAAGTTCTGAGCTGAGGTTGTTTTTAAAATTCCGCGAGGCATCCAGGTCACTTTTTTTAATGGAATACTCACCGGCATATTCCTCTCCGTGGTAGCCTTTCCACCTAATGTTATGAGAAATCAGCAAGTCTTCATTCTGGTTTTTATCGATGTAGGTTATCACTTTTACCAGCCGGGGTTTGCCCTGTTCTTTTGGCGGGACATAGGTCTTCGCCCTTCTGTTGAAATCTATAGTGAAAAGCGCAAACAAAAGCCCTGCGAAAAACAGCAGAAGGAAGGCGTAGAACAAATACAATACCCAGCGGAAATAGCATTTGAAAACCGTGTAAACCAGCCAGAGAAACCCGGCGAAAACGCCTGGCACGAAGCCGAAAATCAGCGATAACGAGAGGAGTGCCAAGGAATAAAGCAGATTCTTTTGGCAGGCTGAAAGCGCATTTTTTTCGGTTGGATGAACATTATCAAATTCAACTTTTCCGCCCACTTTTTTTCTTTCATCAGCCGTCTTCTCTGCTTCTTTTTTTGGTTTTGGCGGAGGTACAATATCCGGATTTTCAGTCTGTTTATTTAGATAATTTTTTCTGAAATCAATTTCTTCCCGAAAAGTATACAAGATGCCATACACATCACCTTCCACCGTCCCAAAAGCCTCGGTGTCCTCATTCTGCTGAAGCATCCGCACAAAATGAAAATTCCGGAATTCCTGCTGCTGCAGGCTGATGTCGTAATAAATTTTCTCGTTCCCGGTTTTTTCAAAATAATAAGTTTTCTCGGGAAGCTGTTCCTTCGCAATGACTATGGCTGCCGTACTTTCTGGTGGAATCTCCAGCGGTGCCCTGCTTTTTGCAAGGATTTCTACTTCCGCTTCGTAGATTTTAAATTCATAGAAGTCGTTTTTTTCGTTTGCCGTCTCTACCTTGTCTGAATGAAATTTCCCGCTGAATTTTCCGTGTACATAGTGCGGCACCGGAATTTTTTTGGTGAAAAATTCCTTGCGGTACGCTCTTCCGCTAAGCTCGTAATAAATCTCTTCCGCCATCTATTCCTCCCTGTATAATTCTGCCAGAAAATCTTTCTGAGACCTTTCCCTTATTGTCTTTTTCCGCTCTATAAGATTGAACGGCGGATCGGCATATTTCTCATAAAATTCCGGCACTGCACTGTATCTTCCGCCGATTTCTTCACGGATTGCCCTCGCTTTTTCAGGTTTTATTTTTTCCAGAATCGTCAGGTCTTTATGCAAAACAGCCAAGGCTCTGCCGTGATAAACCTGCTGATTTTCAGTAAAGATTTCGCCAAAGCGCCGTTTGAACTTCCGGTAGTTTTTCAGCACGATATCGTGCTCCGCCTGTTGCTTTACAGTATAGAAACTTTCATTTTTTCCAAAGCGAATCTGCCGAATTTGAAATTTCAGAATAATCGGCACCAGAAAAACGATCAGTGAAATAAAGGTCAGCAGTTTTGCCTGAGGCAAAGTTTCGTACACCAGCATTATCTTCCGGATATAAAAATTATTATTGTCTATCACCGTGGCTGTGCGCTGATTGCTGATGTGTTTTTGGGTAATGATTCCCCGAAGCTTTTCTGCATAGCCGTCAAACCTTTTCTGCAATAATGGATCGGAAAGATTTACGCTGATCTGGTTCTCCAGAAATTCGGCATCGCTCGCAATTTGCTGTTCGGTGATTTCGCTGAAGCTCCGCAGAATGCCTTCCTTTCTCACCTGAGAGGCCATATCCGTTTTTCCGGAAAGCAGCGCTAAATTCCTTTTCAATCGTGAAGCCTGCTGAAGATACGCCCAGTCTTTTTCTGCCTTTTCATCCACGGTGGTGGCATGGCGTGCAAGTTCTGTACTGTCTGCTTTGGAAATAAAAACGGCTGAGTTGTGAAATTCGTCGAACAATTTCTTCTCATCCAAAATTCTAAGGCTGTCCGCCGAAAGAATCATTTCCGATTTTAAATGCATTTTATAGGCATCGATCTCGGTCTGGATTTCCTTTTCAAAGAATAAAACATTCAGCGGCTGCGCCAAAATCACTGCAAACAGGATGATAAAGCCCACCCTCAGCAGTAGTGATGGTGTGAGCCATTCTCTGAAGCGTCTCGTGTTTTCCTGAAAAACGAAATTTTTCTCATTTTTTTGCTTTCTGCTCAGCATCGATTTGTCGAACAACAAGGGCGGCGAGATGGTGTATAGCAGAAGGATGTAAATGTTGGTAACCGCAAGCCCGAAAAACAAGGCTGCAGGTACGGACATCAGCTTCGATGATCCCTCGAGAATATTAATGGTAAACGCCAGTACGCTGAGGATGCAGCCTATCAAAATGAGCATTACCAGGAAACCAATGACGTTGAAATTCCGGTTGATTTTCGGCGCGTTTATCTGGGTGATGAGATTCACATCTTCCCCGGAGAGTGCGTGCAGGCCGCGGTGTGGCTTATGCAAAATGCCCATCTTTTTTATACATTTTTACTGATGTAGTCGTCCAGGTTTTCATCTATGTTCTGCATTTCGCGCTCTTTGTATTTCTGCACAGCGTATTCTGTAAGTTCCCTTTGGATCTCGCTGAGTTTTACTTTTTCGTACATCATATTTTCAGCATCGTGGTTTATTACCAAGTGCCTTTCCAAGCCCTTTTTATCCTTATAATAATCGTACTTCACTTCTATGCCGTCTCTCGCCCGGATCTCATCTTCCAGGTTATCCTTCATATAATCGTACGGCGATTTCACCAGCATCAGCTTAAAAAACACCGGGGTAAGCTCTATGGCGAGGAAGAGCAGGGTGATGAAAGTAGTGATCCAGGGAAAATGTTTCACGCCATCGATATCTGTAGACGCTACCTCATCTGCCAACTGGATTCTCCTCAGCAATCCATCCTCTGCGGCTGCTTTATTTTCCTCTCTTGCGATTTCTTCTGCCTCATTTTTTTCAAGATTTTTTAATTTTTCCTGTATTTCCATATACTCCGGGCTCTCCAGTAGCTTCTGCCTTCGTGCTTTTGTTTCATTCTGCCGCCTCTCCAGATCCCTGGCATTATTTCCATATCCTCTTCCTGCTGTATTCCTGCCCATTATTTCATTATCGATATCGATGGCCTGTTTTGTAATTAACGAGTCAAGATTTTTAATTTGGTTTTGAAGATCTTGGTTTTGCGCCATCACATCTTTCCTTTTAGTATCATAATTCTTTTTTACTTTTTCGATGGATTTTTCTTTGCTGTCCAGCTGGTATTTCGCAAGCTGCGCATCAATTTCACCTTTGAACATTCTAATTTCAATGGGCTTAGAAATTGTAATGGCGATGATGGTTCCCATAATTATCCGTGGTATGGCTCCCAAAAACTCCTGCTTCGTGATATTCTCCGTACCGTCTCCTTTTCCTGTTGCTGCCACAATAAATCTGTCTATGTTAAGGATTATTGCACCCCAGATTATTCCGAACAGAACAGATAAAATTGTGATGAGTGTAGTGGACTGTTCAGAAGGCTGCAGAACATCGGCATCTTTCGGGCTGAAGATGGTATAGAACGCGTATCCGCCTGCCAAGCCAGCCATCATACCTGTAGCCAGCACGATTCCTCCGAGGCACATATACTTTACCTGGTCGGAGTAGGTAGCCCTCTGCAGTAGGAAGCGGTCTCCTCCGGCGCAAGCCCAAAGCATTTTCTGAAACCAGGATGCCTTCGGGATCTGATAATCGAGTTCTGCTGTTTTCATAGGAAATCTGATGTTTTAAATTTTTTGAATTTAAGTTTTTCTATTTTTAATGAATTCGTTTCCAGCTGATTAGGTTGTACGAATTTAATTTTATTGAAATTAAAATCCGGAAATATCAGCGAAACTTTAGCTTCCGGCGAAAAAAGATTTAGTACCGGCATCCTGAAATGTCGCTTCAGATTTAGTTCTCTTTTGAACGAATTCAGGCTCACTTCTGAAAACTCGTCAGAGTTCAGTAAGTTTTCAAATTTTGGCTGAGGAATCTCCCGCACCGTTTTTCCAGATGCGGTATGTATCGTGATTTTATAAGGATATTTTAGTTTAGCGGCATTCAGCAGGATTACTCCATTGTAAATCTTCTTCCCAACTTGCGGAAATTCAGCATAAATTAGGTCAGGGAAATTAAAACCGAATTTTAACGACTGAATTTGCAAAGCCATCATCGAATTCTATTTCAAAAAATCCCTCAGAATTTCCATTTCGGAAGAATAAATAATAAATTCTTCGCCACAAAATAGCGCTGCGATACCCGAAGAAATCAAGAAATTGAGTAATTAAACTCCTTTTCAATTTGAAAATTTAATGCGCTAAATTTAAAAGATTTTGGACAATCAAAATCAAATTTGCAACATTGCAAAAACAAAAAAATCCCTCGACTTTTTGCCGAGGGATTTTTTATTTTAAATGAAAAAAATTTACTCTTCCGCTGCTTCTTCGTTGATGAAGTCTTCGGCAAGTTTCGTAAGCGCTACATCGGTAGCCTTCTCGTTTTCCAGGATTTCCGTTAGCAGTTTTTCCGCTTCCTTGTGGTCCATATGTTTCGCGAAAACGCGCAGCGTTCCGTAGTTTGCGATCTCGTAGTGCTCGGCTTTTTGCGCCGCCAAAATCAGGCCTGCATCCCGCGTCATCGTATCTTTCTCCGTATCTTCTATGATGCCCTTGCCCTCTTCCAAAATGCCTGCCATCGCTTCGCATTTTTTCGCAGCAGCCTTTTCACCGATGGATTCGAACACCTTCTCCAAAGTTTCGATGTGGCCCTCCGTTTCCTTCGTATGTTTCTCAAAAGCCTTCGCTAGCTCTTTGCTTGTCGCCGCCTTCTGCATTTTCGGCAGTTCTTTTACCAGTGCTTTTTCCGCCCAGTACACATCCTTCAGCTCATCCACGAAGAACTCGTGAAACTCTGAATTATCCATTTTCTTAGTTGCCATAATTTTTATTTTAATGTTGACGGAGTGATATTATCAAAATCCTCACCAATCTGCAGAAGAATTTGTTAAGTTTTTGTTAAAACAACTGGTGTTTATAAAAGAAAATTTATATTTGGAAAACTAAATCTTCGACAAAATGGAATACGAATTTATTCAAGTAGAAAATCAGGCGGAGGGTAAGATTAGAATCGCCTTCCTGAACAACCCTGAAACCTTCAACAGCCTCAATCCTAAAATGCTTATGGAGCTTGCCGATTTCGTTCAGGCAGCAAATGCAGCTGAGGAGGTGCGCTGCATCGCGATTTCCGGCAGGGGCAAGGCGTTCTGCTCGGGGCAGAATCTGCAGCTGTTTATGAGTCCCGAGCTCGCAACCAAGGAAAAGCCTGTCGTTTATGTCCTAGAGAAATATTACAATCCTCTTATTTCTGGTATTTACCATAGCAAAAAGCCGGTAGTAGCGCTGGTAAACGGCCCCGCTGTGGGCGCAGGGGCGATGCTCTCTCTGCTTTGCGACATTACACTAGCCACGGAGTCCGCATATTTTTCTCAGGCATTTGTAAATATTGGCCTCATCCCAGATACCGCGGGTACCTACTGGCTGCCGAAACTTGTGGGCAGGCAGCAGGCAAATTATCTAGCATTCACGGGGAAGAAAATTTCCTCTGCTGAAGCCAAAAACCTTGGTCTCATCTCGGATAGTTTTCCTGATAATGAATTTCAGCAAAAATCTGCAGAAGTTTTGGAAGTCATTGCTAATCAGCCAACTGCAGCTATTTCCCTGATAAAGAAAGCCTTTAACGAATCCTATACCAACGATCTGGATGCCCAGCTTGCGCTTGAGGCAGAGTATCAGCAGAAAGCCGCTGAAACGGCAGACTTCCGCGAGGGCGTACAGGCGTTTATGGAAAAAAGAAAAGCCAACTTTACCGGGAAATAATCCTTATTAAAGATGGAAAACTCAGTAAAATAAACTTAAATTTAGTCAGGGCAAAAGCCTTCTTCATTAGCTTTCTGCTAAAACTTTTTTAGTATGGAGGATTTCGTAATATCAGAAGTTGCCGGAGGCGTTTCGGTCATCACATTCGGAACGCCGAAAAGCAACTCGCTCCCCGGGCACATCCTCGAAAAACTTGCGCAAACCATCCTGGAAGAAGCGGCAAAGCCCGAAGTGAAAGCCATCCTGCTGAAATCTGCCGGCGAAAGGGCGTTCTGTGCCGGTGCAAGTTTCGATGAGCTTTTGGCGGTGCAGGATATTACCGAATCCAGGAACTTTTTTGGCGGCTTTGCGAAGGTTCTCACAGCGATGCGAACCTGCGGGAAAATCGTAGTGGTAAGGGTTCAGGGCAAGGTAACTGGTGGTGGTGTGGGCATAGCTTGTGCCGCGGATTATTGCTTTGCCACGAATGATGCATCTTTAGCTCTCACCGAAATCAATCTTGGCATCGGGCCTTTCGTCATCGGTCCTTTCGTGCAAAGGAAAATCGGCGTTTCGCAATTTACGGCTATGGCCTTGGATGCGGAATTCCGCAGCGCAGAATGGGCGATGCAGCACGGCATTTACCATTCCGTTTCGGAAAATATTCCTGAGATGGATGGGAAGATTGCGGCGTTTCTGCAGACCTTGGCCGGACGAAGCGGCGAGGCTTTATCGCTGATAAAAAAGGTGAGCTGGGAGGGCACGGCGCAATTTGACGAAATAATGCCGGAACGCACTTTTATGAGTGCATCGCTGGTATTGGAAGACGAGGCGAGGCGCAGAATTGAGAATTTGAGAGTGAAAAAATAGAAGTTCAAGAGCCAAGGCAAAAGGAAAAAGAGCCAAGTAGTTTCACATTAATTAAGCCTTAGCCTTAATCTCAACCTTTTTCCTTAGATTCCATCACAATCGTCACAGGGCCATCGTTGGTTAGGGAGACCTTCATATCGGCACCGAAAATTCCGCTCTGGATTTTCAGTCCAGATTTTGCAAGTTCACTTTTGAAATATTCAAAAAGTGGGACGGCTTTTTCCGGTCTTGCTGCCGAAATAAAACTCGGGCGGTGGCCTTTCTTGTAATCGGCAAGCAGCGTAAACTGGCTTACGCAGAGGATGTCGCCGCAAATATCTTTTACCGATAAATTCATCTTGCCGGCATCATCACTGAAAATCCGCAGGCTCAGGATTTTCTGCACGAGCCAATCGGCATCGCTTTCATCATCATCCTGATGAACGCCGATGAGCAGCAATAAGCCTTGCGAAATTTCGCCAACAATTTTGCCATCAACATTCACTGAGGCTTCCGAAACACGCTGGATGACGATTTTCATAATTCGTTGTTAAAGAGCCAAGGCAAAAGTAAAAAGAACCAAGTAATTTTAGGTTGAGGTGAAGGTTAAGGTTGAGCAAATCAATCATCAATTATCAAATCAATCGTCAATTATCACCCATCATTCAATAAACGCTTAGCGTTTTTGTGGCGGCATCGTAGGCTGTGCGGTAGGTTTTCAGCGGTTTTTTGGCGGCCTGGTTGTTGGGCTGGCCAGTCAGCAAAATCCATTCTGCGCCGTCTTTCGGGCAGCGGATTTTAATATTTTCCACAACTTGCAGGGTGGTATCATCCGCTGGGCAGATGTGCGGTGCATTGCGGTCGTAAGCGTGGAAGGCATTACCAGAATTAATGACGATGAGCCCGCGGGTTCCTGCCAGCGCAGCATCCACATAAATCCAGCCGCCTGCATTCTGCAGCTGGTAGTATGCGGGAAGGTTGAGGTTCAGCGAGATATTGACAGGAACATTCGGGAAGCAGCTAACGGTGTGCTCCCTCTCATCACAGCTGTTTAGGGTTAATAAACTGAAAATCAGCAATTTCAAGATTAAGATTTGGCGGAAGTAGTTTTTCATTTAAAATAAATTTATATCTTTGCAGAACGAATTTACACAAGCGAAAATTGTCCGGCAAGCCTCGTCGGATAATTTTTTTATTTTAAAAACAAAAAGAAGATTATGGCAAGCTATGTAACACAGGAGGGACTGGACAAGATGAAGGCCGAGCTGGAGCAGCTGGAGAGCGTAGAAAGACCGCGGATAACGCAGCAGATAGCGGAGGCAAGGGATAAGGGCGACCTATCGGAAAATGCGGAGTACGATGCGGCGAAGGAAGCGCAGGGAATGCTGGAGATGCGGATTTCTAAGCTGAAGGATGCCATTGCCACGAGTAAAGTGATCAACGAAGCGACGCTGGATACATCGAAGGTTTCAATCCTGACGACGGTAAGGCTGAAAAACTTGGCTACGAAACAGGAGCAGAAATTTACGCTGGTGCCTGATAATGAGAGCGATTTGAAGAGCGGGAAGATTTCCGTGAACACGCCGATTGCCAAAGGGCTACTGGGCAAGGCGGTAGGAGAGCAGGCGGAGATTGTGCTGCCGAACGGAAATAAGCTGGCTTTTGAAGTGCTGGAAATTTCTTTGTAGGTAAAAAGTAAAAAGTAAAAAGTAAAAAGTAAAAAGGTTGAGGCTTAGGCTGAGTTACTTGGCTCATTTTACTTTTGCCTTGGCTCTTGCATCTTGTGTCTAAAATCTTAAGTCAAAAAAATGAGTTCCGTATTTACTAAAATAGTTCAGGGTGAAATTCCGGCGTATAAAATCGCTGAGGATGATAAGCACCTGGCTTTCCTGGATGTGCAGCCCTTGGTGAAAGGGCATACCCTGGTAATACCGAAAAGGGAGGTGGATTTAATTTTCGACCTTGAAAGCGAGGAGTTCAAAAACCTGTGGGCATTTGCGCAAAAAGTGGCGAAGCAAATTCAGGCAGCAATTTCTTGCGAAAGGGTGGGGATTGCAGTGATAGGGCTGGAGGTTCCGCACGCACACATTCACCTGGTACCGCTGAATTCTATGCAGGATTTGAACTTCGGCAACGAAAGGCTGAAACTGAGCGAGGCAGAGTTCAAGGAGGTGCAGGAGAGGATTATCAGTGATAATTAATATTTATCCTAATGTTAGCCTCGACCTTAATTAATATTAATCTCAAATAAAATCTTCGATTTTCGTATTTTTGCGCGATGAATAAAAACCAATGTTCGTTCTGCGGAAGGAGTAGGAACGAAGTGCAGATGCTGATTTCCGGGCAGAATGGCTTTATTTGCGAAAACTGTGCAGAGCAGGCACACCACATCGTTCTGGAAAGTAGCACCGCTGCCAAGCCGGTAGAAACCACGGTGGATGAACTGAAAAAGCCGAAGGAAATAAAGGCCTTCCTGGATCAGTATGTCATCGGGCAGGATCAGGCGAAAAAGCAGTTGAGCATCGCCGTTTACAATCATTACAAAAGGCTGCTTCACGCCGGAAGGGAAGACCGCGAGGTAGAAATTGAGAAATCGAACATCATAATGATTGGCGAAACCGGCACGGGAAAAACGCTGCTGGCAAAAACCATCGCACGGGAACTGAATGTGCCGTTCTGCATAGTGGACGCCACGATTCTCACAGAGGCAGGCTATGTGGGTGAGGATGTGGAGAGCATACTTTCCCGGTTGCTGATGGTGGCGGATTATGATGTGGAAAAGGCGGAGAAAGGCATCGTGTTCATCGATGAGATTGACAAGATTGCGCGCAAAGCCGATAACCCGAGCATTACGCGTGATGTTTCCGGCGAGGGCGTGCAGCAAGGGCTGCTGAAACTTCTGGAGGGCAGCATCGTGAATGTGCCGCCACAAGGCGGAAGGAAGCACCCGGATCAGAAATATATCCAGGTGAATACGCAGAATATCCTGTTCATTGCTGGTGGAGCTTTCGACGGGATTTCCGAAATCATCGAGCGCAGGCTGAACAAGCAGGCGATAGGCTTCAGCGCGGAAAAACTTGCAAAAGCGGAGGATGAGGATAATTTGCTGAGCCAGATAACCGCTATAGATTTGCGGAAATTCGGGCTAATACCGGAGCTTCTGGGAAGGTTCCCAATCATCACGCATCTTGACAAGCTGACGAAGGAAACGATGATCCGGATAATGAAGGAGCCGAAAAATTCAATCGTGAATCAGTTTGTTGAACTTTTCGCGATGGATGGCATAACTCTTGAATTCACTGATGCCGCTATTGAAAAAATAGTGGAGGAAACGATGGAGAAAGGCCTTGGTGCAAGAGGACTACGCGGCACCACGGAAAAAATGCTGGAGGACTATATGTATAATATAGGAGAGCAGGATGAGATAATTTTAAGTTAATTTTTCTTAACATTGCTTCTTCATATAAAAATATCAAAAAAAAAATATAAATTTGCAGCAAGGAAATACACCTTTAAAATATGAGAAAAAAAATACTTTCGGTAGCTTTGGTTGCCGCAGCATTTTCTGCTAAGGCCCAATTTATATCATATGTTGGAAATAATGCATCTTTTTCCATTGGTAAAGGTGCGCTAGTCTATAACGGTGGCGGTATGAAAACCGTAGGAAGCGGAAAAGTGGTGAACCGGGGTAATATAATGCTTGTAGGTGATGCCAATTCCAAATTGCAAACTGTTGCGACAGATGGCGGTGAAAAGACAGATGGTGGAAACATCATTATGAAACTTAATGATGCTGCCAATTTTGCTTCGTCAACATATGGGCAACTTTATATCTCTGGAATTCCACAGGCTAATATTACTGCTATCGTGGATAAGGAATATGCCGCTACGAAGAATGGCACAATGCAGCAGATGTCGATCCCTTTTAAGGGAAAAACCATCTCTTCTCTTGCGACGGAACTTGGTAATACTGGGGGGTTTTCTAATGTAAGAAATACTAATGCAATAGGTTATTGGGAAAATGAGCGCGTTGTAATGCATAATCTTCCTGGTACAGCTAAGTCGAATGATAATGCGTCGAAAGATAATAGAGCGAGTCTTTATGATAATGCGCTGCGCTATTACGCAATTGGTACAGCGAATTGGAACCCAGAAAAAGTTAATACTGTAAAGGGTGTTCCATTTTCAGATGTTACTGAGATGAAGGTGGGATTAACTGGTGCTGGTGCTGGTATTGATTTTGGAGCGAACGGTGCGGCTCGTAATATGTACAACGAAAGGTACAATACTTACCTTCAGGATAATTTTGAAACAGGAACGGTTTTTACTGGTAATTTTGGAAAAAATATATATCAATTTGGTAATCCTTTCCTTACGAATCTGAACCTTAGCAAGCTTAACCCCACAACTGTTTCTAACATTCACGGTATTAGATATGAAGCTACTGGTGTGACGACTACAGGGAGAGGCAGTACCAAATCGAGTGACTTCAAGTATTTGATGTATGAGGCCAGTGGCACTGCTGTTGGTGATACGCAGGATGCTTACATAAAGCCTATGGGCACTGTAGTTATCAAACTTAAAAATGCAAATGCTACCCCTGAAATAAATTTTAATAATTTAAGAAGGTTTGCTTATTCGTTTACGGCTGGAGATGCTGGCGTTACTTCAAGAAACGGTAACTCTGTAAAGCAATTAAGGGTTATTGGTCTTAATAGCAATGGTGAAGAAGTTGCAAGAACTTATTTCGTGGTTTCATCAAATCTCGTAACTGGTATCAATACGGACCTTAATAATGTTCAAGTAGCAGCATTCAGTGAAAACCTTTATACTATAGAGGAAACTGCGGAAGGCAATATTCGTGACGATGCTGAATGGCTATATATTAACCAAGCTAACGAAATTGATTATCAGGGTAAGCCAATCCTGATGATGGCTAAAATTGATAAAATCGCGAGTTACAAATTTGAGCTTGAAGAAAATGCACAGAAGGCGGATAATTTCACTAGCGGTAAAAAGTTTTATATTAACCAAAATGGAAGAACTTTGGCCATTAGCAATGGCCTGGTGGTTCCTGCAGAAAGTGAGAAAGCAACATTATCCTATGGGGAAGTTTCTGCTATGTTGGCAACAGCAAATGAGGCAGGAAATAATGGAACGATTATTGTAAGAGATCAGTTCGCTGGAATTTATAAAGTACTTTTCGGTGCAGATTACAAGAATGCAATTATCGAGATATTTGATGCTAGTGGAAGAATAGTGAGAACATTTAATAATGTTAAAGCTTCAGGTTCTTACGATTTGAATACTGCTAATTTAGCTGAAGGAGTGTATACTGTGAAGATTACTTCAAAAGATGGCTTGTCTCACATTCAAAAAATTATCATAGAAAATTAAGAAGATGAAAAAGTATATTTTAACTTGCTTGATGGTTTTACTTTCTGTAGTAGCCTTCGCTGAAGAACCCCCTATGCCAAGCGAAACTGGCCGGCCTGGTGGTGTTGGTGGTGTAGGTTTTGGTGAGGTAGAGCCAGATGTTCCAATTGAGATGTATATTCCTGTATTATTAGTCGTAGCGATTTGTCTGGTCTTCTTCTATTCGAGAAAGATGACCATCTCGGCTAAGAAATAATTTTTTCCCGCGCTTTCAGCGGGATTTTTTATTTTTACGCTATGAAAAAGTTGGTTATTATTCCGCTGAGTGTAGCGTCTTTCGTTAGTGCACAGTTCAGCGTGCAGATTTCGGCAGATGAAAGGTTTCCTGCAAAGGAAATGCTCGTCTATACAATAAACGGCTCGAAGGAAATCCTCATTGCCAAGCAACAGAAAAGCGGCAATACCTGGCAAATCAAGCATCCGCAGAAATATGTGGGTATGATGAAGGCGTATTTTCCGGAAAGCAATAGCACGCTGAATTTCGTTTCGGAAAATAAGGATGTTAAAATTTCCTTCGTTTCAGAAAACGGAAAAATCAAGGACATCAATTATCACGATGAAGCCAATCGCCTAATGAACGATGCCCAATCTCTGAACAGCCAGCAAAGCACGATACTACCGGTACTGGAGCAAATCAAGGGATATTACAACCCAAGCTCAGAATTTTATCAGGCACTGCAGAAGGAAACGCTGCGGCTGAATTCCGCAAAGGTAAGCGTGGATAAAGCGCAGCATCCTTTCGTGCATTTTTATCTCGACAATTACAACCGCTACCTCAACGAGAATTTGGTAAACACGCCAAGCCAGCAAGATTTATTGAATTTCCTTGTAAAAAGCGATGATTTGCTGGAAACTTCATTGCAGGTTCGGCCGGTTTTAGTGGCTTATCTTCAGTCCGCAGGAAATGCCAATTCGGAAAGCGCCGCGCAGAAATTGCTGGATGCTGCCGATGTTGAAAGTCCGCGCGGACAAATGCTTCTTTCCGAGCTTATCGATATTTTCGATGCCTATGGAATGTCCAACCTAAAACAGAAATTTCTGGCGCAGGCTAACGGACTGAAATGCACGATTACGGATAGGCTGGCTGCTACAATAAAGCTAAACAAGAATACGGAAATTGGCGCCATCTTCCCAGATTACAAATTCGTGCAGGCTACCAACACCAAGGCGAAAAACCTATCGGATGTGAAGGCGGATAGAAAGCTGATCATCTTCTGGTCCTCCACCTGCTCGCATTGTGAGAAAGAAGTTCCGCAGCTGATTCCGCACTATCAGGATTTTAAAAAGAAAAATTATGAAGTGGTGGCATTTTCTCTGGACACGAGCAAAACGGCGTGGGAAAACAGCATCCGTAATTTCCCTTGGATTAATGATACCGAACTTCGTGGCTGGAACAGCACTTATGGCGAAATCTACAACATCCGTGCGACGCCTACTTACTTCATCCTGGATTCCAGGAATAAAATCCTATCCAAGCCAGAACATCTGAAGGATGCCCTCGAAGATTTAGGAATCCGGTAATGCCAAAAAAGAAAGCAACTGAAAACCAGTTGCTTTTTTCTTACTTGCGTTTTTGCTGCTTCTTCAGCTGTTCTTGCTGCAGCCTTTGCTGTTCCTGCGCCTGCTCCATCATTTCACGCATCCGTTTTTGGAATTTCCCTTCCTTCTTCGGTTGCGCTTTGTTCGCTTGAATTTGCGCGTGGATTTTCTTCTCGTCCAAAATGAAATGCTTAATCACCAGAATGATGACGATGTTGATGGCGTTGGAAACGAAGTAATACCACGAAAGCCCAGACGCTGCAGAGTTTAGGAAGAACAGGAATGTAATAGGGAAGATGTACATCAGCACCTTCATATTCGGCATTCCTTCCTGCTGGGGTTGCTGCATTTGCCCGGAAGTCATCATCGTATATAGCAAAACTACCGCAGTACAGGCCACCGCAAAAATGCTTAGGTGGTCGCCAAGCAGCGGAATATTGAAGCCGAATTTTATCAAATCGTCATAAGCCGTCAGGTCTTTGGCAAACCAGAAACTTTTTCCGCGAAGGTCTATCATATTTGGGAAAAACCGGAAAAGAGCGTAAAACAGCGGGATTTGCAGCAAGGCCGGAAGGCAGCCAGCCATTTGGTTCACGCCGGCTTTCCTGTACACATCCATCATTGCCTGCTGCTTTTTCAGCGGGTCGGCATCTTTGTATTTCTCGTTCACCTCGTCCAGCTCAGGCTTTATTACCCGCATCATCGCACCCAGTTTGTGTTGCTTAAACATAATCGGCGAAAGCACAAGTTTCACGATGATGGTCATCACGAAAATCACCCAGCCTGCTGTCAGGCCCCAGCTCGAAATAAAGTTGTACATCGGGATGAAAACCCCGCGGTTCAGCGTGCCGATGAAGGACCAGCCTAAAGGAAGGATTTCCTCGAAATTTTTGTCGTAAGATTTCAAAAGCGGCAAATCCAGCGGTAGGAAGTACCATTTAAAATCCTGATTCAGTTCTCCGCCGTTCATCTGAACCTGCGCTCCAAAATCAAATTTTTTCAAAAATTCCGCAGAATCCAGCGACACCTGTTCACCTTTCGACTGCGTGAAACCGCCGTTCGCTTCGATCACCGGAGCAAAAAACTGCTGCTTTATACCAAGCCAGTTCAGCGTTTCGCCGCTTTCATCCATCGTCGTTCTGCCGTCGTAGTCGTAAGATTTGTAATTGTTGAAGGCATATACAAATTCAGAATGCGTCTGTTCCTGATTCCTGCCTTTTTCCAGATTTCTGTTGCTAAAATTCCACAGGAAGTTCGCCTTTGAATCTGTGGTAATTTGCGACAAACCCTGGCTCTTCACCTTGAAATCCACGGTGTAATTTGGCAAAAGCGTGTAAACGAACTGCAGAATTCCCCCGTTCACATTGGCGGTCATCGTTACGGAATTTCCGCTAACCTGCGGGCTGAATATCAGGTTTTTCGTGCTGATGCTTTTCCCCGTTTTATCCTTGAATTCAAAACCGTAGCTCGAATTGTTTTTCGCAAAAAGATACAACGGCAGATCGGCCTTGTCCGTTTTATGGTTGTACGCCTTGTACTGCTTCAGTTCCACCTGAGAAATCTGCCCGCCTAAAGTAGAAAGCTCCAAGTTTAGCTCATTGTTTTCAAGTTTAAGTGTCTGGATTTGAGCGGGTTGCGCATCGGGATTATGGTTTAGGCTTTCCGCCGGTTTTACGGCGCTTTGTACCTGCTCCGTTTTTGCGGCTTGCTGCTGCCTTTCCATTTCCCTATCGGCCTGCCGTTTTGTGAAGTAAAACATACAGCCCATCAGCAGCAGCGAAAAAATCATAAAATTGATAAGTTGGCTGCGGTCTAATCCGTTTTTCTCTTGCATTTCTGTTTTTAATTTTTCGGTGGAAGATGTACCGAATTTCAGCCGACAAAATTACGGCTTTTGGTTTAAATTTTTTCGGATGAAAACTATTTTGAGCAGGCTTCCACGAATGCGATAAATAATGGGTGTGGCGTTTCCACCGTGCTCTTGTATTCTGGGTGGTACTGCACACCTATGCAGAACGGATGCCCTTCCAGCTCTATAGTTTCCACGAGTTTCGTATCGGGATTGTAGCCGCTCGCTTTCAGGCCCTTGGCTTCAAATTCTTCCAGGAAATCGGAATTAAATTCATAGCGGTGGCGGTGCCTTTCCGCAATTTTTTCCGAGCCATATATTTCGCGAAGCTTTGAGCCCTCCTTCAGTTCGCAGCTCCAGGAACCAAGGCGCATCGTGCCACCCTTATCCACCACATTTTTTTGATCGGCCATCAGGGAAATCACAGGTTCCGGTGTTGCGGTATCAAATTCCATCGAGTTCGCCTTTTCCCAGCCCAGCACATTGCGCGCAAATTCTATCGTCATTATCTGCATCCCTAGGCAAATTCCCAGCGTTGGTATTTTATTTTCCCTGCCGAATTTCGCCGCCAGGATTTTCCCGTCAATTCCACGGTCACCAAAGCCTGGCGCTATCAGTATTCCGTCCACGCCTTTAAGTGTTTCGGCGATGTTTTCCGAAGTAAGTTCACCGCTGTAAACCCAACGGATTTTCACCTCCGTTTCCAGCTCTGCACCAGCGTGAATAAAGGCTTCCGTGATGGATTTGTAAGAATCCTGCAGCGAAACATACTTGCCAACCAGCGCAATTTCCACGCTTTTTTTCGGGTTTTTATATTTCGTTAAAAACGATTTCCAATGGTCAAGCTGCGGCTTGTTTTCCGTCGTAAGCTTCAGCGCTTTCAGCACTACCTCGTCGAATTTCTGGGCATACAAATCCAGCGGCACCTGATAAATCGTATCGGCATCCATACATTCTATCACATTTTCCGGCGGCACATTGCAGAACTGCGCCAGCTTTGCGCGCTGGTCTTTCGGGATTTTGTGTTCCGTTCTGCACACCAGCACATCGGCCTGCACGCCACTCTCCATCAGCTGCCGCACGGAATGCTGCGAAGGCTTCGTCTTGAGTTCGCCGCTTGCCGAAAGGTACGGCAAAAGCGTAAGGTGGATCACCATAGCATTGTCATCGCCCAACTCCCAAAGCAGCTGCCGCACGGATTCTATGTAGGGCAGGGACTCTATATCGCCCACCGTTCCGCCGATTTCCGTGATGATGATGTCGTAATCTTCTTTTGCTAAAATCTTAATGCGCCGCTTGATTTCATTGGTAATGTGTGGAATTACCTGCACCGTTTTTCCCAAGAAATCGCCCTTCCTCTCTTTCTCGATTACTGTTTGGTAGATTTTCCCGGTGGTCACATTATTGTTCCGGGAAGTCGGTGCATCCAGGAATCTTTCGTAATGGCCAAGATCCAGGTCGGTTTCTGCGCCGTCTTGCGTCACATAGCATTCGCCGTGTTCGTAAGGGTTCAGCGTTCCAGGATCGATGTTGATATACGGGTCAAGCTTTTGGATGGTCACCTTAAATCCGCGCGCTTTCAGCAGCAGGCCCAGCGAAGCGGACACGATGCCCTTTCCCAGCGAAGAAGTAACGCCCCCAGTCACGAAGATGTACTTCGTATGCCTATTTTCCATCAGGTTTCGGTTTGTGCAAATTTAGGGAAAATTCCTCTGCACTTAATGAGTCTGGATTCTTCGCTCTTTTTGTCTTGTATCGTAATTTTATGTAAAGCGCGGAGAGTTTAATTTTAAAAAACTCAAAGCTTCTTACGCTGTGCCAACCCCGGCTCTGAAATTTCCCGTAAATTCGCAGTATGGCAAAAGTGAAAACCGTTTATTTCTGCCAAAATTGCGGCACGCAGTATTCCCAATGGCACGGGCAATGCAAAAACTGTGGCACCTGGAATTCCCTTGCCGAAGAGGTGGTGGAAAAATCTTCCATGAAATCTGCATCATCCCAAAAGAAAAACCACATCATCAACATCATTGAAGTGGAAACCAGCGATGAACAGCGGCTCCGGACGAATTCCGAAGAGCTGAACAGGGTTTTAGGCGGCGGAATTGTGATGGGCTCCGTAATTTTGATAGGCGGCGAACCAGGCATCGGGAAATCTACGCTGCTGCTTCAGCTGGCGCTGAAAATGAAAAAGAAAATCCTGTATGTTTCGGGCGAAGAAAGCGCATCGCAGATAAAAATGCGCGCCGACAGACTTACCGATTTGCAGAACCCGAACTGCTTCCTTTTCACAGAAGTTTCGGTGGAGAAAATCATCCACGAAGCCAAAAAACTTCAGCCGGACCTAATGATTGTGGATTCCATACAGACGCTGCAGTCTGGGCTGTTGGAGAGTTCGCCAGGCACAGTTTCGCAAATCAGGGAATGTTCGAACGAGCTGATAAAATTCGCCAAAGAAACGAGCACACCGGTGATTCTGGTAGGGCACATCACGAAGGACGGCCAGATTGCCGGCCCGAAAGTTCTGGAGCATATGGTGGATGTGGTGCTGAATTTCGATGGCGACAGAAACCACCTTTTCCGGCTTTTGCGCGCGAACAAAAACCGCTTCGGTTCCACGGCGGAAATCGGGATTTACGAAATGGTTTCGCAGGGCCTGAAGGAAATCAAAAATCCGTCGGAAATTCTCATCACCAAAAAATTCGAGGAGCTTTCCGGCAATGCCGTGGCGGTAACTTTGGAAGGCGCAAGGCCGATGCTTCTGGAAATCCAGGCACTGGTTTCCACGGCGGTTTACGGTACGCCGCAGCGCAGCAGCAACGGTTTTGACAGCAAACGGCTCAATATGCTGCTTGCGGTTTTGGAGAAAAGGGCGGGCTTTCAGCTTGGCGCGAAAGATGTGTTCCTGAACATTACGGGTGGCATCAAAACCGACGATCCTGCGCTGGATTTGGCGGTGGTAGCATCCATTTTGTCATCGAATGAAGATGTGGCAATTTCGGAGAAATTCTGCTTTGCCGGAGAAATCGGGCTGAGTGGAGAGATACGACCTGTGCCGCAGATTGAGCAGCGCATTTCCGAAGCGGAAAAGCTGGGCTACGAAAGTATTTTCATTTCAAACCTGAATAAAATTCCGAAGCGGAAATTTGCCATAAAAATCGAGGAAGTCAGCAAGATTGAGGAATTCCACGAGAGGCTTTTTTGAAAGAGTATACTTTCAGTAAATATTTTTATATTTGCTGTATGAAGACACTTTCGCTAAAATTAGACGATGATCTTTTCACGGAAGTGGAAAAGTATCGGCAAAAGCCGAGAAACCGTTTCTTTAATGAAGCTATCGCCTTTTATCTTCAGGAAAAGAAACGGGAAGCGCTCCGTGAGCAGTTCAGGTTAAGTTCGTTGCTTGTGCGCGAAGATAATATGGAAGTTCTGCGGGAATTCGAAGCCTTGGAAGATGAAATACAGGAATGAGATTTGGCTTGCAGATTTAAATCCGAGAATCGGCGCGGAAGCCGGAAAAGTACGCCCGGTTGTCATCATTCAAACAGATTTGCTCAATGAGCACGGCCACACTTCCACGCTAGTTTGCCCGATAACCACAAATGTGCGCAAAGCACCGCTGGTAAGGGTTTTCCTGAAAGAAGATACGGACGGTGTGCTGACTGATAGTGAAATTATGGTGGATCAAATCAGAGCCATCGACAATTCCCGCTTCGTAAAGCGGCTTGGAAGGATTACCAAAAAGCAGCAGGAAATTCTGGACGAATCGCTGAAAGCAATGCTCGATTTATGAACCACCTTGCCCACGCTTTTTTGTCGTTTTCCGATGAGCAGTTGGTAGGCAATATGATGGCGGATTTCATCCGAAACCGTGAGCGTTTCCTGTATCCCGCGGAAATCCAGAAGGGCATTGCGCTGCACCGCGAAATCGATTCTTATACCGATGCGCACGCTGAAATCCGTGAGGCGAAAAAGGTTTTCAAGCCAATCGTCGGGCTGTATGCCGGTGCTTTTGTGGATGTGAGTTTCGATTATTTTCTCGCGGAAAAACTGGCGGAAAATCAGCGGGATTTTAAACGATTCACACAAAAAACTTACCGCACGCTTTTCCGTTTCAGCGATGTTTTGCCAAAAAATTTCCTTGCCGTTTTGGAAAATATGGCAAAAAACGACTGGCTTTTTAATTATCAAACGGAAAAAGGCATCTTCTATTCCTTCCAAAATGTTCTGAACAAGGCTAGATATCTGGATCCGCAACTTCCTGTTTTTGAAGTGTTTACAGAAAATAAAGCGCAGCTTAGGCAGCATTTCGTAAATTTCTTCCCGGATTTGCAGCTTCACGCTGAGAATTTTGCGAAAAACTGGAATGGTTGGCAAAAAAAATAGCGTAACTTTCCCGAATATTTTCTGAATATGGCAAAAAAAGAACGCTTTCTCTCGCTCGATGTTTTCCGCGGAATGACCGTGGCACTGATGATTCTGGTGAACAATCCCGGTTCCTGGGACCACATTTATCCTGCGCTGGAACACGCCAAGTGGAACGGTTTTCTGGGCGCAGATTTCGTGTTCCCGTTCTTCCTTTTTGCGATGGGCAACGCTTTCGCTTTCGTAATGCCCGGTTTGCGCGAAAAGGGAACCGCATTTTTCCTGAAAAAAGTTCTGAAACGCTCGGTGATCATCTTTCTCATCGGGCTGGGCCTGAACTGGCTGCCGTTTTTCAAATGGCAGGATGATCAGCTGGTTTTCAGAGCCTGGGAGGAAGTTCGCATAATGGGCGTTCTGCAGCGCATCGCCATTGCCTACCTGTTTTCCGCGCTCATCATTTACTTTTTCAAAAACCGCGGCGCAATGATAATCAGCACCCTGATTCTCATCGTATATACCTGGTTTTGTGTGAGATACGATGCCGCAAATCCGGAAAGCGCTTTCGGTGCAAGTATTGATAAAATGATTCTCGGCGAAAATCATATGTACAAAGGCGAAGGCTATCCCTTTGATCCTGAAGGACTTGTGACCACGATTCCTACGATTGTCCAGGTGATTTTCGGATATTTTGCCGGGTGGTTCATCATAAATAAAGGGAAAAATCTGCGGATGATTCGTCAGCTTTTGCTGATGGGAATCGGCATCACGATTCTCGGTTTGCTTTGGGCAGAAGTTTCTCCGCTGAACAAAAAAATCTGGAGCAGCAGCTATGTAGTTTTCAGCACTGGCTTGGCCTGCGTGCTCATCAGCATCCTGATTTATCTCATTGAGATTAAGGACTTTAAGGGTTTTCTTACCCGCTTCTTCGATGCTTTCGGAAAAAATCCGCTGTTTATTTTCGTGCTCAGCGGCGTTATTCCAAGGCTGCAATCGCTGATTAGAATTGAGGATAAAATGGTGGATGGGAAAATGACCTACAAAACGCCCTTCAGAGCCTTCTACGAAAGCGTTTGCCAGCCGCTTTTTGAAAATGAAAAGAATGCATCGCTGATGTATGCGCTGATCTTCATTTTCGTGATGTGGCTCATCGCCGAATATATGAACCGGCGGAAAATTTATGTGAAGGTATAATCCACTTCAGTATTCTCTGCCAATTTTTCACTTTCAGAATTTCACTCTGCCATTTTAACCTTAAATATTAAACTTTGCTACGGAAATTTTCTTTGGCAAAGTTTTCGCAAAAATGCTGGCAGAAACTTTTAAAATTTTAATGATATGTCAGTAAACTTCAAGCCGCTTGCCGACAGGATTCTGGTAGAGCCTTCGGCAGCTGAGACGAAAACTGCGTCGGGAATCATCATCCCGGATACTGCGCAGGAAAAACCGCAGGAAGGCACCGTGGTTGCGGTAGGCCCAGGCAAAAAGGACGAGCCGATGACCGTGAAGGAAGGCGATAGAGTGCTTTATGGAAAATATTCCGGCACGGAGCTGAAAATCGACGGGAAGGATTATATGATAATGAAGGAAAGCGATCTGTTTGGAATAATAGGCTAATGGCTTTAAGCCGTAAGCAATAAGCAGTAGGCTTTTGAGGGATTTTCGGAAATATGAGGTTTGGCAGAAAAGCCATATTTTGATAAAACAAATTTATCTGCTTAGCAAATCTTTTCCGAAAGAGGAGCAATACAACATCAAATCCGGCGTGCTGCGCTCTCCATTCCAACCAATATTGCTGAAGGATGCGGCAGAAATACGGACAAAGAATTTAATCAATTTCTGAACATTGCCCTGGGCTCTGCGTCAGAAACGGAATATCTGATAATTCTTTGCGGTGATTTGGAGTATTTTACAGAAGATGAATCACAGCTTCTGCTGCAGCAAATCAATGTAATAAAAAGCAAAATCTTTAAGTTAAAGGAAAAACTCAAACCGCACAAGGCTTAAAGCATAAAGCCTTTTGCATAAAGCTAAAAAACAATGGCAAAAGAAATTAAATTCGACATAGAGTCAAGAGACGCGCTGAAGAGAGGTGTGGATGCTCTTGCGAATGCAGTGAAGGTGACGCTGGGCCCGAAAGGCCGCAATGTAGTCATCGAGAAATCCTTTGGTGCGCCGCATGTTACGAAGGACGGCGTTTCCGTAGCGAAGGAAATCGAGCTGGAAGACAAAGTGGAAAATATGGGTGCACAAATGGTGAAGGAAGTGGCATCCAAAACGAACGACATTGCGGGAGACGGTACTACTACGGCTACCGTTCTTGCACAGGCCGTGGTGCGTGAAGGCCTGAAAAATGTGGCTGCCGGTGCAAACCCAATGGATTTGAAACGCGGTATCGACAAAGCCGTGACTGCGGTAGTTGCCGACCTGAAATCGCAATCCAAAGAGGTGGGAGATTCCAACGAAATGATTAAGCAGGTGGCTTCCGTTTCTGCCAACAACGATGAAACCATCGGCTCCCTGATTGCCGAGGCTTTCGGAAAAGTGGGCAAGGAAGGCGTAATCACCGTGGAAGAAGCGAAAGGCATCGATACCACTGTAGATGTGGTGGAAGGTATGCAGTTCGACAGAGGTTATCAGTCGCCATATTTCGTGACCAATCCAGACAAAATGGTGGCAGAAATGGATAATCCTTACATCCTTTTGGTGGAGAAAAAAATCTCCTCGATGAAGGAATTGCTACCGGTTCTTGAGCCTGTAGCACAAGCCGGAAAATCGCTGCTCATCATCTCAGAAGAAGTAGAGGGCGAGGCTTTAGCAACTTTGGTGGTGAACAAGCTGAGAGGCTCGCTGAAAATTGCAGCCGTGAAAGCGCCTGGCTTTGGCGACAGAAGAAAGGCAATGCTGGAGGACATCGCCATCCTTACCGGCGGACAAGTAATTTCTGAGGAAAGAGGCTTTACAATGGAAAATGCTTCGATGGAAATGCTGGGCACGGCAGAAAAAGTGAGCATCGATAAAGACAATACTACAATCGTAAACGGTGGTGGTGATGAATCCCAAATCAAAGCCCGTGTGAATCAAATCAAGGCACAAATGGAGACCACGACTTCCGATTATGACCGTGAGAAGCTTCAGGAAAGGCTTGCCAAATTGGCAGGCGGTGTGGCAGTGCTTTATGTAGGTGCCGCTTCTGAAGTGGAAATGAAGGAAAAGAAAGACCGTGTGGATGATGCGCTACACGCAACTCGTGCAGCAGTGGAAGAAGGCATCGTAGCTGGTGGCGGTGTGGCGCTTGTGCGCGCCGTGAAATCTTTAGATGCGCTGGAAGGCAGCAATCAGGATGAAACCACAGGTATCAAAATCGTGAAAAGAGCAATAGAGGAGCCGCTTCGCCAAATCGTGGCAAATGCCGGTGGTGAAGGCTCTGTAATCGTAGCGAAAGTTGCCGAAGGTCAGAATGATTTTGGTTATGATGCAAAGCGCGACCAGTATGTAAATATGCTGGAAGCGGGAATCATCGACCCAACTAAAGTAACGAGAGTAGCACTTGAAAACGCGGCTTCTGTAGCAGGTATGCTGCTGACTACTGAGTGCGTTGTAACTGAAATTCCGAAGGCGGAGCCTGCGATGCCACCAATGGGCGGAGGAATGCCGGGAATGATGTAATTTAAGCCGTAAGCTTTAAGCTATAAGCAAAATCCCTTCGTGAAATGCGGAGGGATTTTTTTATGCGAAAATTTCGGAAAGCGGAACGCTAAGCTGCGAGAAAGTGGGAGAATCTACATTGCCATCGCCGATAGGACGGAGCGTTTTGTAGGCGCCACCCTCCAGAACATTGATGATGACGCTTTCTTCGCTTGGGTACACAAGCCAGTATTCCTTCACGCCGGCCTCTTCGTATAGGTCGAATTTATTTTTCAATTCTTTCTGAGAATTTCCCGGGGAAAGAATTTCGATAATCAAATCCGGCGCACCGATGCAGCCTTTTCCGTCCAGTTTATTCGGATCGCAAACGATACAGATATCAGGCTGAACAACGGTAATAATCTCCTGATTATCTTTTGAAATTCTTGGCAACCGGACATCAAACGGCGCAAAATATAGCTTGCATTGCTCGTTAGCAAAAGTGGAACGCAATTTAAAGTAGAGATTCCCTGCAATTTGCTGATGTTTCCTGTTTGGCGCGGGGCTCATCCTGAAAATTCTGCCATTCAGAAGCTCCACGCGCTCTTTGAATTTCCAGGTAAGGTAATCGGCATAGGTGTATGTCTTACCAAAATCCAGCTGATTGATATCCGTAATTTCCATTGCCAATGGTTTTTATAAAAATAAGAAAATGGGTGGGATATGGGGATAAAAACAAAAAACCGCCCTATTCATCGGGCGGTTTGTAGCGAAGACGGGAGTATAGATTAATTTCAATAAACAACCATAAATATTTATTTTATCTATAATACTTTTACTTATTTCTTTTTTTGCTACAAAAATTGGACAAATAAAGGCAAAATCTGAATTGGAACAACTAAGAGATTTTGCAGAAAAAACAATTGAAGATTTATAAAAAATTGGATTTATCAATCTGTAACAATAATATTAACTCCAAATTTTTTCAAAACACTTTCAAAACTTTCTTCAACTTTTTGATTGGTAATAAGACAATCTACATCTTTCAGACTGCAAATTCTACCTAAACCCTTTTTCCCAAATTTGGATTCATCCGAAAGCAAAAATGTTTTGGTAGTATTTTTAATCATTATTTGATTTAGATACGCTTCTTCAATATTAGAAGTAGAAACACCAAAATCTTCATCAATCCCGTCAACTCCTAAGAACAATTTATTTGCAGAAAATTGCAACATCATTTCTTGTGCATTTGGTCCCACTGTAGATTGCGAAGAATATCTTACACTTCCGCCCAATTGTATAATCGTAACATTATGAAACTCGCATAATCTTGCAGCAATTAACAAAGATGAAGTAATAACAGTGATATTTTTTTCTTTAGAAATATAGTTCACCATATTATAGACGGTAGTTCCAGAGCCTAAAATCACCACATCATTATCTTCTATAAACTCCACAGCTTTCTCAGCAATTCGTTTCTTTTCTTCAATCTTAATGTTTTGTTTTTGACTTACAGGCAAATCTACCACATAAGGATTATTGAGGCTAGCTCCACCGTGATGTCTATATATTAAATTTTTCTCTTCCAGATAATTAAAATCCTTTCGAATGGTAACTTCTGATACACCAAGTAGCTTAGATATTTCGGATACTGTAATATATTTCTCATGTTTTATTACAGCTAGAATTTCCTGATGTCTTTGTGTGATATTCATAGCTAAAATAATATTCATTCAAATATAGCAAACTTAACAAAGCAAAACAAATTAAATAGTTTCTCAATCGAAACATTACATATTATTATGACTTTTATCAACTTTCGTTTCATTTCAAAGATTAAAATAAAACAAATCAACCATTTAAAAGTCTACAAGTCAAGCATTTAAATAAAATTTTTATAATTTTAACAAAAACAAACCAAAAGAATTTTCAAATAAAATCAAAATATAACGAAAATCATATTGTTTCGTATTATTTCTTTTTTATAGATTTGTAAAAGAAAATTTAATAAAATGTTACGAACAGAAATTTTAAAGAACTTCGAAGACCAAAACCAAACAACATGGGACTTCGTAATAATAGGAGGAGGAGCCACAGGCTTAGGAACAGCAATTGAAGCTGCAACAAGAGGATATAAAACTTTGCTTTTAGAACAAAGTGATTTTGCAAAATCTACATCTAGTAAAAGTACAAAACTTGTACACGGAGGTGTAAGATATTTAGCTCAAGGATATGTAGACCTAGTAAGAGAAGCATGTAAAGAAAGAGGATTATTACTTCAAAACGCACCGCATCTTACCAAAAATCTTTCTTTCGTAATCCCAATTTACACTTGGTGGGACAAACTATTATACACAGTTGGTTTAAAATTTTACGATCTTTTAGCTGGTAAACTCAGCTTAGGAAAATCTGTTCCGATTAGCAAATCAGAAACGATAAAAAGATTACCAACCATCAATAAAGAAGGATTAAAAGGAGGAATTCTTTATCACGACGGACAATTCGACGATTCTAGACTTGCCCTAAACATGGCTCAAACCGCTATTGAAAACGGTGCTACAGTTTTAAATTATGCTAAAGTTATTAAACTTAAAAAAGACGCCAACGGAAAATTGAACGGAGTAATCTTTCAAGACACCGAAACCGGTAAAGAATTTGAAACGAAAACGAAAGTAATCGTAAATGCAACTGGAGTTTTTGCAGACGATATTAATAAAATGGATCACGGAACTGACGACAAAACCATTATGCCAAGTCAAGGTGTGCATATTGTGATTGATAAAAAATTCTGTCCAACAGATTCTGCAATCATGATTCCAAAAACATCAGACGGAAGAGTTCTTTTTGCAGTTCCTTGGCACAATAAAATTATTTTAGGAACTACAGACACTCCTGTAAAACAAGAATCTCTAGAGCCAAAACCAACAGAGCAAGAGATTAATTTCATTTTAGAAACAGCAAGAGGATATATGAATCCTGCACCAACAAGAAAAGACATTTTGAGCGTTTTCGCAGGTTTAAGACCTTTAGCGGCAACCAAAGAAGGCGCTAAAACCAAAGAAGTATCTAGAAGCCACAAAGTAATCACTTCAGAATCTGGATTGGTAAGTATTATTGGTGGAAAATGGACAACTTACCGTAAAATGGGCGAAGATGTAGTAGAAAAAGCCGAAGAAATTATGAAAGTTCCTCATAAAAAAAGCAATACAGAACATCTTAAAATTCATGGATACAGAAAAGACATAGATTACAAAGATCCAATGTATTACTATGGTACAGACAAAGAAAAAATATTAGAATTATCAAAAGAAATTGAAAACGGAAATGAGATAATTAGCAAAGAACAAAACATTATTAAAGCGCAAATTGTTTGGGCTGTAAAAAAAGAAATGGCAATTAAAATTGAAGATTTTTTATCTAGAAGAACAAGATTATTACTTCTAAACCAAAAAGAGGCTGTAAGGATTGCTCCAATTGTTGCCGAAGTAATGGCTAAAGAACTAGGAAAGGATGAAGTTTGGCAAAAAAACGAAATAGAAAGTTTCAAAAATATTGCAGAAATATACCATACACATATTTAGAAAACCCGTAGTGCATTATCACGCGAGATTTATTTTTAGGTTGTTTATATTTCTGCCGAAAAGAAATTTATTCAGATATTGAATAGTTGTTAGTGTTGCAATTTTAGCCAAAATTCTGGTTTTAAAACCTTGAAAAGTTTTGGCATAGTTCCTTCTAATCATAAATTGGTCACAAAGTTGGGAAAATAACGTTTCGATTCTTTTCCGATATTTTTTGAACTGATAAAACTGTGGCTTGTAGTCTTTTTGATTTCTCCTTTTAGGAGTTTCTAATTCTATATTTACCTCATTGAATAAGTCTAACTGGATGGTTTGAGACAAATAGCCTTTGTCCCCAAGCAACACACAGTCAGACATTTGGAGTTTTATATCTTGCAAGTAGTGGATGTCGTGAACGGATGCGGGAGAAATATCAAAACTCCGAAAAACCCCAGAAATTGAACATACAGCATGTAGTTTATATCCATAAAAATGTAGGTTCTGCGAAGCACAAAATCCTTTGTTAGGATAAGCATAATCTACATCCTTGCAAATCCTGCT
>NZ_FQYI01000027.1 GCF_900141665.1 Cruoricaptor ignavus
GGTACATGGCTGCTTTTTTCAGACAGGTTAAAATTGGAGTATTAACTTTAACTTTGGAAAAAAAGCAATGAAAAAATCAAGATTTACGGAGCCTCAGATTATCAGGATGCTCCAGAGCCAGCAGGAAGGCAAGAAAGTGGGAGATCTGCCGGGAATACGGTATCTCCGAACAAACATTTTACAACTGGAAGAGCAAGTATGGAGGAATGAGTCTTTCGGAACTCCAGCGTGTCAAGGAACTTGAAGCGGAGAATGCCCGTCTCAAGCGCATTGTGGCGGACCAGCAGATTTCCATCGATATTTTAAAGGAGGTCAACTCAAAAAAGTGGTAACACCTTATCAGAAGGAGCGTTGTATTGCTTATATTCGGGAGAAAAGACCGGAGATAAGTTATGCTAAGGTGTGCCGCGTAATGGGACGCTCAAGAACCTCAAAATATTATAAAAAACGGATGCCCGAAAAAGATGAAAAACTTCGAGAAGCCATCACCTCGATATTGGGAACCAGCAGGCTGGGACGCAAGAAAGTCATCGTGAAGCTTCGTAAAAAGTACCCGGGGTACGGTTCTTCGCAAATCCGAAGGGTCTATCAGAAGTATGGTTTTTCGCTTTACAAAAGAATGAAAAGGAAACGGTTTGACAATCCTGCCAATCCCATCGCTGTACCTTTGGAGCGTAATGAGGAATGGGCAATGGACTTTATGAGTGACGCACTGGCGAGGGGATCCCGATTTCGAACGCTGAATATTGTTGATCAGTACAACAGAAAATGTCTGGGGATTGATGCGCGTACATCCATGCCGTCCAGAGCGGTCATCCATTTTTTGGAGCGCATGATTGAGAAGCACGGCAAGCCCAAGGGAATACGCACGGACAACGGCCCGGAGTTTACCTCGGGCCTTTTCCAGGATTGGCTGGATAAAAACAACATTGAATGGGTTAAAATCCAAAAAGGAAAGCCACAGCAGAATGCCATTATCGAGCGTTTCAACAAAACCTACAGAGAAGATGTGCTGGACGCCAACCTGTTTTTCTCCCTTCAGGATGTAAAAGACCTTACGGAACGCTGGATAGAAGACTACAATTATGAACGTCCGCACGAAGCACTGGACTTTAAAACCCCATCGGAATATGAGGCAGCATAAGGTTTTTTTAAGGCATGAACTTCTGAAATATAATTCAGAAAAAAGCACCGCAAAAAGCAGTGCCCTTGAAAACTATATTTCGTCGGCCAACCTATCCCTCTCAGGTTGCTCCTCAGCAGAGCCTAATTCCGTTTCGGTTGGCAGGTGCAAATTTC
>NZ_FQYI01000017.1 GCF_900141665.1 Cruoricaptor ignavus
AGCAGGATTTGCAAGGATGTAGATTATGCTTATCCCAACAAAGGATTTTGTGCTTCGCAGAACCTGCATTTCTATGGGTATAAACTACATGCTGTATGTTCAATTTCTGGGGTTTTTCAGAGTTTTGATATTTCTCCCGCATCCGTTCACGACATCCACTACTTGCAAGATATAAAACTCCAAATGTCTGACTGTGTGTTACTTGGGGACAAAGGCTATTTGTCTCAAACCATCCAGTTAGACTTATTCAATGAGGTAAATATAGAATTAGAAACTCCTAAAAGGAGAAATCAAAAAGACTACAAGCCACAGTTTTATCAATTCAAAAAATATCGGAAAAGAATCGAAACGTTATTTTCCCAACTTTGTGACCAATTTATGATTAGAAGGAACTATGCCAAAACTTTTCAAGGTTTTAAAACCAGAATTTTGGCTAAAATTGCAACACTAACAACTATTCAATATCTGAATAAATTTCTTTTCGGCAGAAATATAAACAACCTAAAAATAAATCTCGCGTGATAATGCACTACGGGTTTGCTTTTAAAATATATTCTAGATCTTCTGTTTTTAAGAGTCCTTCATATCTGCTCCATTTTCCTGTTGACGGATCAATAAAAACCCAAAGAGGATACACCTGCTGTTCTGCAGAGAATTCATATGCCAGCTCGTGTAGGCCGCTACTTCCGTTTGGGATATATTCGTAAGTTTTTCCCATTACCGTTACGGCTTCTTTATGAGCTTCGGCATTCATGGTGATGAATTCCGCTTTTTCTTTAAGCTTCTCTACCAGTTCGGGACTTTGTTTCAATACGTTTTTCTGAATCCGGCATACGGAACACCAGTCGGTGTAGAAGTATAGGATAATGGTTTTTTTGCTTTGATGGGCTTGGGCTTTATCGGCAAAAACCTTTTGAGGCACAGGATTCAGTTCCTGCGCCTTAAAAGTAAAAACACTAAAAAATATCAATTGAATGATGAAGAATGTACTGCGCTGCATTTATTATCTTATGGTATATTTTACTCCCAGATATCCTCTGATGCCCAGCATTGGCGCGTAACCATAAGTGGTATCAAAAGTATATCCGTAAGGGTTGTTAGGATTGTTTACGTCTTTGTCGAAAGGATCGAATGGGCGCAGCAGGGGATCTTTAGGGGTGAAGTTTAGCAGGTTTTTTACTCCGGCATAGAGTTCGAAATTGTTTTTAAATTCTTTTCTGGCCTGCAAGTTCATAATGTGGTACCATGGAGACCATTCGGGACGGAAATCATTGGGTACTACCGGAAGTTTCATCGGGCCATACAGTTCTCCTGTGAGGTCTGCAAAAAATTTGTTGGTGAAATGATAGGTAAGAGCATATTTTCCGGACCATTTAGGGGCAAGAAGCTGCTGTTCTTTGGTATCCTCGTATTTGGAGTACACTTCCATATAGGTTCCACCGATATTAGCTGTCAGCGGGAAAGGGAACTGAATCTCAGTGTTTAGCGATAAACCTGAGCTGATGGCATAACCGGAAAGATTATCATAGATGATTTTGTTGGGATCTGTTTCGAAGTCACCAAGGATTTTATTGGTAAAATAGGTGTAGAAGGCTGTTGCATCGAAATTGATGTAACCGCGGTCCATCACCACTTTTTTTGAGAAATTGAGGTTACCGTTGTACGAGCGCTCCGGTTGCAGTTCGTTTTTAATCACTACTTCGCGCGATCCTGTAAGGGCTGCATGATCCTCGGTAAATAAATTCACCACCCGGAAACCGGTTCCAAAACTTAAACGCCAATTAACCGTTTCAGTTGGGCTGAATTTATACGCAAAACGGGGAGAGTTAATGAATCCATGATTTTTGCTGTGGTCTAATCGATAGCCTATCAAAAGCGTATTTTGATCATTAAAAGCGATTTCATCCTGCACAAAAACGCCGGGAGTCCAGTCTTTAGAAGGCTGGTTGACGAGACCATCGGCAGAGAGCGTTCCCGGCGTGTTATCATCGTATCCGCTGTATTTTACGGAAGCTCCAATGAGCAGGTCGTTTTTGCCGAAGAGCCGGTTCCAGTACAATTGTCCGAAACCAATATTTTGTGTCGCCAGATAAGAAGTAGTTCCATAGTAAGAATCCTGATGATGATAGTTGTAGGAGAACTGTGCAAAAATATTTTCTGTGGTAGGCAGCTGGTAAGAACCGATCACTTCTGCCCGGTTGGTGTAGATGCTTTCGCCATAGACATCTTCTCCGCCACGATGTTCCGGCTTATACTGCATTTCTCCGCCAAAACGATCTTCGTACATATAGCGCAGGGCAAAACTCGCCTGCTTGTGATGGGGACGCTTGAAGTTGTATTTATTGAATACCGATATTCTCTTTTGGAGGGTGGCATCCGTAAAGTTGTCATCATTCAGGTCTTTACGCTCGTCGAAATGATAATAACTTAAACTGAGTAAAGCAGATGCTTTGTTACCCATCTTATATTTCATCCCAAGGTCCAGATTGTTTTCTGCCCAGGTTGAGGTGCTGAGATCTGCAGTAAATTTCGGCGCTGTTAAGGCATTTTTCGTGATTACATTAATGATTCCGCCCATGGCTTCCGATCCGTAAAGAGAAGATGCCGGGCCTTTTACGACCTCCACACGATCGATCATGCTGTTGGGTATTCCGCTGAGGCCATAGACTGTGGAAAGAGCACTTACGATCGGCATGCCATCGATAAGAATCATGGTATAAGGGCCTTCAAGTCCATTGATGTGGATGTCTCCCGTGTTACAAACCGAGCAGTTGACCTGAGGGCGTACACCATTGATCATGCCTACAGATTCTATTAAACTCGGGGTAGGGTTTTTCTGGAAAAAACGCTGCGAATAAATCTCAACAGGAACTGGGCTTTTGTCTTTTCTTACTGATTTCATCGTTCCGGTGATCACTATTTCGTCAATGTGGGCACTTTTACTCAAACTGTCGCTTTGAGCATGCAGGAATACAGAAAAAAGAACAATAGGTAATACATACTTTTTCATTGTCATTATTTTAATACTGCAAATATATAAAAGTTAGGACATCCTAAAAATAAATAATTGAAAATTATTGTATTTTTACCCAATAAATTTTTGGTATGAGCCTTACTTCCACAGAAGAAAATTATCTGAAAGCATTGTTTAAAATTTCCGTTTCCAATGGTACCGGCAAAAGCGGTATCAATGAACTGGCAGAATCTTTATCGTTGAAACCTGCATCCGTTAATGAGATGCTGAAGCGATTGAAAGAAAAGAAACTGGTAGATTATGAGAAATATGGGAAGGTAGAACTCACTAAAACAGGAAAGAGTAGTGCGGTCGACCTTATTCGGAAACATCGATTATGGGAAACTTTTTTATATGAAAAGCTATCTTTCAGTTGGGAAGAAGTGCATGAAGTAGCAGAAGAGCTGGAACATATTAAATCGAAAAAACTAATTGATCAGTTAGATGATTTTTTAGGTAATCCTAAATTTGATCCTCATGGAGATCCTATACCTGATAAAAATGGCGTATTCATTCAGCAATCCAAAAAAACTTTAAATGAGATAGAAATTGGAGCCCGGTGCCGGATGGTCGCAGTAAAAGACAATTCCCGAACTTTTTTGCAATATGTGGTAAGTCTGGGCTTGGCTATCAACAATGAAATCAAAATTATATCGCGCGAAGCTTTCGACGGCCAGTTGACCATTGAAATAAACGGAAACGAAAAAAGTGTAAGTCAGAAATTCGCAGAAAATATTTTTGTAATTGGAACTTATAATTAGGCGTTCATTAGGGAACCATTTCTCATATTTCAAATGGTATTTGCATACAAACATTTGCAGGATTATTTGAAACCAGAGAATCATTTTATCTGATTTAGTTAAATTTCATCTGCAACTTGTATTCGATAGTAGCAAATAACGCATCTTTAATATCCCCAATCACTCCTTTTAGAAAGTTTATACTAGGCTGGTTTGTTTTTTAGTATGGGATGAGTGACTCTGTCGATACTCTTGCCTGGAATCAAGACCGCTCGGCGTGGTACTTGTACTTCATACTTTCCTGTTTTGTGGGAAGCGGATTTCTAGGCTCCGCCTTCTTTCACCCAATAAGCTCGGAAGTTAATTTTATTTTAAGGGTTGACTACGATGCTAAGCTTGGAAGATCTTTAGAAGCTTTAATAAGAAAGACATTATTATGCTTAAGCGTGATCTTACAGCCAAGAGAGGGATTTGGGCGAGTGAATAGCAATCAATTCTACCGATCCTCCCCCATCTCCCTATTCCCAGCTACAATTAAATCTTGCACTAATCAATTTCACTATTTCTTATACCGTCTTCCCCACCAAACCATAAATCCTGTCACAGGCAATGATGCACAAATTAAACTTACGATGAATGCAAGGATTTTCCCGGGCAATCCCAAAATTGCTCCTACGTGAATATCGTAATTTGCAGCTAAATATTTTTCTCCTAAATTCCGTTTTTCATAAGGGCGGTTCAGTAACAATTGACCTGAATTTTCATCAAAAATCATCTCACTGTATTTCCAATAGCGATCTTCGAGATGTCGAATATAGATTGTAAAGTTTTCATGCTCGTGATCATCTATATGAGGATGACCAAAATCTATTGAGTAAGCGCTAGCATTGGGATAATGTTGTTCTACGAGTCTTGCCATTTTGTCCAAAGTACTTTCATTACGCATTGATGCGGGTGCTGTAGTTGTATATTTGGACAAATCGGGCAATGTAGTTTCTCCTCCGGAAAAAACAAAATACATAAAGGACTGGATGCATAAAAACGAGTAAAACAATCCTGTAATTGCCACAATTAAAGCCACAATTGAGCTGTAAAAGCCTAAAATACTATGCAAGTCATAGTTTTTACGTTTCCAATTTTTAATATTTTTCCATCGAAACCAAATGCGTTGTTTTTTAGCTGATTTGTTTTTAGGCCACCAAAGGATAATTCCGGATACGAGCATGAACAAAAAGATAAGCACAGGAATTCCCACGACATAAGTTCCCCATTCTCTTTTAAGCAAAAAGCTCCAGTGAATGGATTTTACAATCGTGAAAAATTCTATTTTCTCGTCCTGAATTTTCAGTACTTTTCCTGTGAATGGATTGGTGTAAACCGATTTATAAACCGGATATTCATCAAAAAAGTTCCAAGCTTTTGGATCGTGTTCGTAGTAATAAAATTTATAAGATTTGGATTTATCAAGCGGGATTTCCACCCAATGAATAGGGTATTTCTCTGAAGTTTGTGCTTCTACTTTTTCTTCCAATTCTTTTAAAGGAAGCACTTTTTTGTTTTGGATGTTAGGTTCATTATGATAAATGAAATCCTTTCGAAGAGCGTATTGGATATCTTCTTTAAAAACATGCAATGCTCCGGTAATACTTACAAAAAAAACGATCAAACCAATTCCCAAGCCAAACCAAAGGTGCAACTTCCCAATCCATTTCTTGATTTTAGAGGTTCTCTTTTCTTGTCTACTGCTATGAAGTTTCTTCATGGTTTTATTTAAGCTTAAAAGTCGGCAGCGCGAAACTGCCAACTTTTGAATGAAAATTTAAATTAAGAGTATGAATAAATGCAAAACAATGCTAGAATTTGTAAGTGAAACTGGCTACCGCATTAAGTAATTTCTGAGGATTTGCTGAGCGGTAGCCGATCCAGTAATGTTCGTTGGTGAAATTATCAATATTTACTGCGATTCGGTATTTTGGGGTATCATAGAACGCATTTCCGTTCAGCACGAAATATTTCGGCAATTCGAACACATCGGTCGTAGTGTTGAAAATTCTGTTGGCACTGGCATAATTTCCACCGAAACCAAATCCTAATCCTTTCAATGTTCCGTCAAGGATCTGATAATTCGCATTGAAGTTCGCCAACCATGGTGAAGAAGCGATGTTGGGTCTTCTATTTAATACCGAAGCATCTGACGTTTCGGTGTATTTGCTGTCGTTATAGCTAAGTCCTGCAATAACCGTGAATCCTTTTACCAAATAAGCATTTACTTCTAGTTCCACACCTTTGCTTTGTAGTTCTCCTGCCTGGTTTTGTATTGCAAGAGACGAAGCGGTGTAACCAATGGTTTGCAATGAATTTTTTACTTTAATATCATAATAACTTAGTGTTGCATTCAGGCGACTGTTGAGTAGATTGGTTTTAAAACCGACCTCGAACTGGTTGGCGGTTTCAGGATCGGCAAGAGATATGTTTTCTGAATGATCAGATATATAATATCCATTACTCTTGAAACTATTTTGGTAATTTCCAAATGCTGAAAACTTGTTTTTTACAATTTCATATACTAAACCAAACTTTGGTGAGAAAGCCGATTGTCGGTAAGGTTTTATTTCATTTGCTCCCTTTTTTCCTCCTTGAAAATCGTTGCTTTCGTATCGCAATGACGCCATTACATTTAGTCCGTCAGTAATCGTTAGAACATCGGAAATATAAGCACTATAGGTGTTGCTCTCGCTGATAAGAGGATAGTTTCCGTTGGCTCCGGAGTTGTAGTAATCTCCTACCGTTTGTCCGTTGAAACCTGTGTAATCATAATTTCCGGTAAAGGGAACAAAATCGAGAATTCCATAAATGAACAATTGGTTGCTCTTGTTTTTAAGGTAATCAGCACCAGCCAAAAGGCGGTTTCTCATTGTTCCTATATTGAAATCAAAATTAAAGTTTTGCTGTATCTGAAGGTAGGTTTGTTTGCTGTCGCGGGTAGATTGGTCTCCTCGGTAGAGACCAAGAGGTGTACCATCCGGAGTATAGCTGGCTGTGGTTAAATAAAAATATGGGTTGAAACCGTTGGAGTAGCTATAGGAACTGCTCACCAATGTGGTAGACTTTATTTTATCAGTAATTTTATAATTAAGCTGTCCAAAAAGATTTCTGTTTCTTCCGGTATTGTAAAGGTCTTTTCCTACATAAGATTCTTTATAGTTTAAACCTGCATTTTCCAAATCCTGCATGTCCTTGAAGCCATATTTGGATGGTGAGAAAATAAAGGATAATCCTTGTTCGCCTTGGGTACGGTTTTCAAAAGCTTCATATTCTACATTCAAATCTACATTATCGGATATTTTCCAAGTTAAACTTGGAATGAAAGCAAAATAAGTATTATGTACATCCTTATTCTGGAAGTTTCCTTCTGTAGTATATGCCGTATTGATACGGAACAACAGCGATTTTGATTTATTCAGCGGTGTGTTGATGTCTACTTGTGCACGATAATAATCGTAGCTTCCACCTGCAACTGTTGCGCTTCCTTTAAAAAGATCAAAAGGTTTCTTAGTCACCCTGTTCACAATTCCGCCGTAAGAAGAAACATTACTCCCGAATATCGTTCCGGATGGGCCTTTCAAAACTTCTAATTTCTCAATATTTATTGCATCAATGGTTCCGGAAACAGGGGAAACCATTCCGTTTCTCATTCCGTTGGATGCGATAAAACCTCTCAAATTAATATAAGCACCGCCATCTCCGGATCGGTTGGTGGCGTTCCACATTTTCTGCAATCCTGTGACATTTCGAAATGCCTCGTCTACCGTAAAAATGTTCTGGTGTTCCAAAACGCTTTTATCTACAGAAGAATAAACTTGTGAATTCTCGATAAATTTGATTGGCATTTTGTTGCTGGATTCGGTATCTTTCTTTGAAATTCTGTTCAAAATGATTTCATCGATATTTTTCGCGTTTACTGAATCTAGTTCTTGGGCATTCAAGGAAAAAACAGACATAGTGCCTGCAAAAATGATTATTTTCTTCATGGGTTATTTAGAATAATTATTAATAACCGCAAATATAAAAATTATTTTTCCTTATTCTAAATAAGAATTGTATTTTTTTTCATTTAAATTTCACGTAGCAAATATATCCACCCCACAACTTAGTCGGATTTGTACTTGGGTATTATTTTAACTCGTAGTGCATTATAAAATAGGTTGCTCAAGTGACTAAAAATTAGTATATTGTATTGACTACCAATCAAATACAATTATGAGCAACCTTGAGGCAAGTTACAACTTAATTTTAAATAATTTAATAGACATTTCAGAAACTGAAGATTTTTATTTTAAACCTATAAAACCAAAACTATCTGATATAGAGTTGATTGGTTTGATTATTTTGGCTGAATTTAAGTCCATTGATTCTGAACATCAACTTTTTAGAGAAATAAAAGGTTTTGAAATTGAACCAAAAATTGAAAGAAG
>NZ_FQYI01000001.1 GCF_900141665.1 Cruoricaptor ignavus
TCAATGGACTTAAATTCAGCCAAAATAATCAAGCCAATCAACTCTATATCAGATAGTTTTGGTTTTATAGGTTTAAAATAAAAATCTTCAGTTTCTGAAATGTCTCTTAAATTATTTAAAATTAAGTTGTAACTTGCCTCAAGGTTGCTCATAATTGTATTTGATTGGTAGTCAATACAATATACTAATTTTTAGTCACTTGAGCAACCTATTTTATAATGCACTACGGGTTTATACTTTATAATTTACCAACTCAAAGTCTTTTGTCGGTTGATTTTGCGCTGTAGCCGATGAGGTTGAACATTTCGCGCATCCTGGAACGAATGCGATTGCCGTAAACTTGCTCTATTTCAGCTGCAGTTAGGTTGGTGGTGAGATGGGTTGGGATGCCTTTTTCAATGAATAAATCATACCGAGAAAGCAGAATTTCCGCCATTACATTGCAGTTGTTACCGAAATATTTTGAGCTGGCTTCTGCACCGAGGTCATCAAAGCACCATACAATAGGTTTGCGGTTGTAATTGTATTGCTGACCGAAAGAATAATTTTCTAATATTTCATATCCCTGCTGCATAAATTCCGAAACTACTTTGCGAGTGCTGACGATGCCAAAGGATGCCTGATTTTTTGGGAATTTCTGCATAATGCGGAACAATGTGGTTTTACCGCATCCAATGGGGCCGCTGAGCATCAGGCCCTTGTTCAAGTCCAATCCTATGGCTTCAGCGGCTTTCTCATCACGAAGGAAATAAACGAGAGCTGCAAAAACCATTGCGCGTTCGTGTTGGGGTATGAGAAATTCACGGTGCGTTAATTCCATGGCTATTTCACGGAGAAACTTCCCAGCTTTTTTGTAGTCGTAGGATATGGGAATGATGCCATCGGGGATTTTCATAAAGTTGTGGTGAATATGGGGATGATGGAGGAAGCGGACAGATGCACGATGCCATCAAGGCGAGTGCGCTGTACCGCTGAAAAAATAGGCTGCAGGGTGCGGCATTTTTTTTAAAGTTTCTCCTGATAGGATTTTCCGGTGGAAGCGGACAGATGCCCAGCAGTATTAGCAACAATGGGCGCTGTGCCGCTGAATTTTTTCACATTGATGAGCCAATTCCGAGCGGCGGCGTTCCAGTTTTTCATTTTGGATTTTCCACCGACAAGCCATCCGTTGCTTTCGTAGTGGTTGAAAAATTTTTCTGCTTCTTCGGGTGGTGCGTTTTTTTCGGCGAAAAATCTTTGGACTTCAGCAAATTCTGGGGGTGTAAAAGTATTTTTTTTTGAAGTTTTTCCCGCATTATTTTTTTTTGAAGGAGTTTGTCTATCAGATAAATATTTGGGTTGTGTGGTTCTTGTAATGTTTTTATTGTTTGTACTGTTTATAGTGTTTATATAGTTTATAGAATGTTCGTTCTGCTGTTCCAATGCCTGTTCAGTGCCTGTATTATCAGTTGTCCAATGCTTATCTAAAGGCTGTTCTTCCGATGTCTGTTTTTTGGATTGGCTTCTTGGCTGAAATTTGTCGGCAAAGGCTTCAAAATTTAACAAGCTTACAGTGCTGCCCTTGAAGGGATTAAAGGAAGGTGAATATTCAATATATCCAAAATCCTGCAGCTGACTGATGCATTTGTGGTAGGTGCTCAATGCTGAAATTTTACTTAGTTTCATCATTTCACTGCGAGAAATGCTTACGGGATTCTGAAAGCGGTTTAGATTCCAAAACTGAAATAGGGCAAGATAAAGGCTGATGTGCGAAGGGTTTAGCCTATCATCATTTAGGATTTTTTCATAAAATCCGGTTAAGTGTCTGATGTAGTTCATAATATCATTCCTGGGTTTTTGGATTCTTCCAGCATTCTGTCAATATCCCGATAATCATAGTAAAGGGTGCCGCCGATTTTGGAATAACGGAGTTTGCCTTTGATGCGGAGGTTTTGAAGGGTGCCGGATGAGACTTTTAAAATTTCTTTCACTTCTGAAGAGCGAAGCCAAAGTTTTTGGTGGGTAATCCTGGAATTGAGATGCACGGTGATGATGTCCATCATTTCCTTTTTGAAGGCTTCAAAATCTTCCCTGGTTATTAAATCTACTGCCATAAAATTTGATTTTTATTGATGCAAATTTGTTGGGTTTGGATGGTTTTATTTCACAATACGGAAGAGGTTGGTAACGATTTTTTTAGGAATCTTCTTCAGCCTCGTCAATTCTCTGCTGCAGTTTTTCCTGGAGTTCTGAAATAAACTTTGTGGGGTTTGACTTTCTGCGGCGGATGTCTATAAAAGTTCGGGATGGCTGGGAAAGATTAACATCAAAATAATCTGCAAAGGCGTCGGCAATATCTTTTAAATCTGCAGTACCATTGTTGAAAGCTCCTACGGACTGCAGGGAATAAATCAGTTCTATGATGTCGGTTTTTGAGAGTGTCCAGGTAAGAGGGTATTTGCGGTGCTGTGAATTTTCGATATGCTGCGATGGGGTTTCAAGCTGTGCGATGCGATGGCTTAAATAGATTTCTAAAATTTCGTGAGCGCGGATTTTGCCGATTTTGAAACTGCGGTCAGTGAAAAATGCGGGGTCTGCAGCAAAAGAAATATTATCCACTTCCAAATCAAATTTCATTGCGCCACGGATGAAATATTTATGGTCCAGGTAGGTTTGGTCTGTGCGGTAATATTTGATAAAATCCCTGTGTTTGTTGAAATATCTATTTATGTCCTGCTGCTGTGAACGAAAATAATCAATGAGAATTTCGGTGCTACCGGAAGGTTTGTCTGTTTCCATTCGATAAATACCATTGTGGTAGAACAATTTTGAGGTGAATTTTGGTTTGATTTCTTTGAAAAACTTAATCTCTTGTGCCGGAGTTGGCTTGGCTTTCAAAAAAATTGGGCGCACTTTATCCAGAGCATTTTGAATGATAGGAATGGCTCTTTTGCTTTTGGGGAAAGGTGCTTCTTCTTCCAGCTCGAGAAAATTCAGGTGCGTTTCCATCTCGCTGTAAATCTGCAGTATTTTTTCAAACATATCTGTGAAAGTTTTGGGATTGTCTTTCACAAATTTACTTAAGGCAGTATTAACTTCAAGACTATAAGTAATTGAATATCAATACAATAAATAGTTGTAAACAACAACAAATAGTTGTAATTATAAATAAAAAAGCCACTTTAGATAGTGGCTTTTTTTGCAGTTTCAGCGGTGCTTTTCTGCTGCAGTAAAGTCCGCAGGCTGGTCATATCTTCGCTGACTTTTTTATCTAGGACTTTGGCGTAATGCTGCGTGGTCTTTATGTTGCGGTGCCCAAGCATTTTGCTGACGCTCTCAATCGGGACATTGTTGGAAAGAGTAACGGTGGTAGCAAAAGTATGTCGGGCACATTCTGAGATTTGATTAAAACTTCTTTAATATCCTTGGTGGAAAGAGAGTCTTTTTTCTCTTGTGCATCTAAAAAATTCTTGCAACAATCAGTAATGATACAATAGATTTTTTCATATACTTTTTAAAAAGAATAGCCTATCCTTAAATGAATATCAAACTCTCCGTAGTTTCTATATTTAAACTCGTGGCGGAAACCCAATCCAAAGCCAGCTTCATAATTAAAATGATTGCCTAAATTCCTTCTAATCCCCCATTTCGGAACAAAAGAAATGCTCTCAATTGTTTTTAGATTTTTATTGTTAGAGAAGACTACAGCATCCGGCCTGTAATTAATTGCAATTCCAAAAAAATTCCCTGAATTGTAATTTATTGGGTAGCCTTTTTCAAGTCTTTTTTCAAGGTTATAATAATATCTTGGTTCAAGTCTAAAATTTGGATGCCATACAGTGCCGTCTCCTACAAGCCAAATAGGTTCAATTCCAATTTCTGATCTCAGAGCAATTGACCTTGACAATTTTAATTCGTTGTTTGCCCAAAAACCAACAAAGCCTGTCTGAATATTGAAGATTGATTTTTCGAGACTGGTGGTATTCTCTTGAGACAGTGCTAAAGTAGAAATAGTAAGTAGAGCAATTATATATATATATATATTTCATTTTTTGTAATTTGATTATTGTTTTGTAACAGACCAGCTGCCATTTAAAGATCCTTGTTTCCAAGTTCCTGATTTAGCATTTAAGTCGCCAGACAGATAAAAACCAGAATTTGAATAGGTGAACATAATAATACCATTATTATAGACTAGTCCATAGAAAGTCTCTGAAACATTATTGAAAATTCGTCTCACTTCTATATTGCCAGCTTTATAGACCGTGATTTGCAACTGTCCGTTATCAGAGCCTGTATAAACTCCATACCAGTTTCCCTGGTATGGAGAAGTGTAATTGCTTAACTCTTTATTAAATTGATGTTGCTCAATAATTCGCTGGCAACCGGTGAAGCAAAATACAATAATTAATAAGAAAGTTAATCGTTTCATTTTTCTTAATTATTTATAGTACTAATCTTACTCCCATGCCATTCTATTGTAATATCATCTGTCGTTGCATTATAACGGACAAAATTATTTTCTACTTTTGCGGTAGAATTTTGTTTTACTGGCGTTCTGCCAGTTAACCAAAAACGCTGGTAAATCAAAGGATTTAGCAGCGTTTGCATCATTTTGTAATAAAACTTGTGGTTTCTCCAGGAATCGAACCAGGGACACACGGATTTTCAGTCCGTTGCTCTACCAACTGAGCTAAGAAACCATCACTCGATTAGAGTGGTGCAAAAGTAATATTATTTTATTTAACCTGCAAGTTTTTTGATTTTATTTTTTTTCAAATCTTCATAGACGACTGCTCACCGGACGAGTAATCTGACATTGCCGGATCAGGCTTGTTGCTCAATTCCTCCAGCACAGGCTTTATCGTGCTCTCCGGCAAGTCGCTGATGCGGATGTACATCAGCCCGTCTATAGCATCGCTAAAGCTGGGATCCACATTGAAGGCGATTACCTTCGCATTCTGCTTGATGTATTTTTTGATGAGCACCGGCATCCGCATTCCGGGCTCCAGATCGTCTATTATTTTATCAAGTTTGTTCAGGTCGGTGTCGATTTCCTGAAGGAAGAGGTTTCTGTCGCGCCTGTCCATCTTTATCCGGTACTCATTTTTTGGGTGTACATACTGCGCCAGAGCAGAGTCATAATAGTTGGAGCGCATAAATTCAATCATCAGCGCCTTGGAGAAAGACGAGAATTTATTCGAAATACTTACGCCACCCATCAGAAAATGATGATCAGGATTGCGCAGGCACACATACACGATGCCGCGCCACAGCAGGAACAGCGGCAAAGGTTTCTGCTGATATTCCTTTAAAATATAAGCCCTCCCCATCTCTATGGTTTTATGGAAAAAAGGCTTCAGTTCAGAATCGAAATCGAACAGCGATGCCGTGTAGAATCCTTTGATACCCAGCTCTGCCATTATTTCCCTGCCAAGCCCCATCCTGTAGGCACCGGCGATTTTCTCTGCTTCGTTATCCCAAAGAAAAAGGTGGCGGTAATGCTGGTCGTACTCATCCAGGTCGAAAGGAAGGTTGCTCCCCTCCCCTACCTCGCGGAAGGTAAGCTCGCGCTGGCGCCCAATCTCCCTCATTATCGACGGGATTTCTCCGTACTCGGCAAAATAAACCTCATAGCTTCCGTTGGCGAAAAGCAATTTCTCCGCACGCCTCAGCGCCTGGATCTCGTGCCTAAGATCTTCCCTCGGCGTTTCAGAGATAATGTTCTGAACTACGCTGCCCGAACTTAGGTCATGAAAGTTCAGACGCAGATTCGGAAGTTTCAGCAGATCGCGGATCTTTCGCCGCCTTTCGTAGTATGCCTTCAGAAGGTAGATTTTTTTCCGCAAGAGTTCCTCAATTTCCCCAGCAGATTCCGCTGCTTCAATGTTTTTTGCAGAGACGGCCCTCCCAATTCTGATGCGCACCGGTTCGCCGCGCTTCCGCATCATTTCTGCGGGCAGCATCAGGGTCTGGAGATCGGGGTGTAGCCGCGCCATTCTGTAAAATATCCGGCTGTTCTCTGCGTGGAAATACATCGGAATTACCGGTACCCCGGCAGTTTTTATCATTTTTAAAACTGCTTTCTGCCACTCGCGGTCGCGCAGCTCGCGCTCTGCATTATTTTTGTTGGATACTTCACCCGCCGGGAAAATGCCCACACAGCCACCATTCTGCAGGTGCCGCAGAGTTGCCCGCATCCCGGAGGTGCTACTGAAGGCATCTTTCCTGCTTTCAAAAGGGTTCACGGGGATTACATAATCTGCCATAGGCTGAATTTTTTGCAGAAGAAAATTTCCCATTATCTTGAAATCCGGCCGCGCATCGCTGAAAATCTTCGTCATCAGCACCCCGTCGATCGCCCCAAGCGGATGATTTGCCATCACAATGAAAGCCCCGCCGGCAGGGATGCGCGCGAGATCTTCTTCAAAAACCACATACTGTATGCCGAGCTCCCGCAGAAAGGTATCAAAAAACTCATTACCCTGTAAGTCTTTCACCTTATCGTACAGGGCATTCACCTCATCAATTTTTGTGAGATTCATCACGCCGCGCGCGATTGGTTTTTTCAAAATACCCGCTCTGGAAAGCCCCGCTGCGGAAATCAAATCCTCCTGAGTGATAAGACTCATCGAAAAATATTTAACAAAAAACTAAATTATGAAAATTTAGCGAAACACAATCTGTAGTGCAGAAGGGCTAGATTGCTCGATAAGCACATCTTTCCCCTCGTAAAATTTCTCCAGATCCCCAGGCGAAAAATGGCGGACAGTGAAAAGCGAGACATCCTTCACAAGGTCAACTTTGTAATCTTTCCTCAATTCAGAAATTAATTCTTCCAGGTTTCGGAATCTATCTTCCAGACACAGCGCGAGTGATATGGCAGAATTCTGCATCAATGAAATGTTAATTTTATTTTGAGCTAAAAGTCTGAAAATGTGGCTCATATGCTCCTCAGCAATGAAAGAAAAATCTTTGGTTGAAATTTTCAGCAAATGTTGGTTCTGTTTTAAAATATAGCTTTCAACAAATTGATTATCAAGGCTTAATCCTATTTTTGTACCGCTAGCCGACGGTTCTAGAAATGATTTAACGAAAAAAGGAATATTCTTCTGCTTCAGGGGCTGTAAAGTTTTCGGGTGAATGACCGAAGCACCATAATAGGCAAGCTCAATAGCCTCCTCATAGGAGATGCTATTCAGCAGCTGCACATTCTCAAAAACCTGTGGGTCGCCGGTCATCACGCCCGGAACATCTTTCCAGATAGTCATCGACTCCGCGTCGAGGCAGTACGCAAAAATCGCTGCGGAATAATCGGAGCCTTCCCTGCCGAGTGTTACAGTAGCGTCCTTCTCATCGGAGGCTATAAATCCCTGAGTTACAGCAGGTAAACTCATTTCCAGTTCAGAGATTTTCTTGGCGGTTGCGTCCCAATCCACATTGGCTTCCCGAAAATTGCTATCTGTTTTTATCACGCATCTCGCATCCAGCCAGTTGTTGTAAAAACCCGCATCATTCAGATAAGCGCTGAGGATTTTTGATGAAATAATTTCTCCCGCACTTACCACCTGGTCATAAGCAAAATCATAAGACGCCGAAGGATTTTCTGATAAAAATTTAAAAATCTCAGAAAACCTTAATTTTATTTCAGAAAAAATAGTATGATTCACCTGAAATAATTCCTCGGCTATATCCAGGTGAAAACTTTCCGAATCGCGAAGCTTGCGCACAAAATCCTCTCCCGCCGCCCAAGCATTTACCACAGCTTCCAGCGCATTGGTTGTTTTTCCCATTGCCGATACTACAAGCAGGCATTCACCAAACCCCTGAGTATCAAGAACTTTCGATACATTTCTTACCGCTTTGGCATCTTTTACAGACGCTCCACCGAATTTGAAAACCTTCATAATCTGCCATCATTTATACCTCAAAATTAAAATGATGATTCTTATCTGCAAAATTTTATTGAGCCAAGCGTGAAATATCAGTAAAAATTTTGCAAATTTGTGAGTAAATATTTCAGAAAATGGCAGACCAGAATTTTCAGACGCTCGGCGAGTTTATCATTGAGAAACAGGAAGATTTCAAAGCTTCCACCGGAGAGTTTTCCAGGCTGATCAATGCGATGAAACTCGCTGCAAAAATGGTAAACCGCGAGGTAAATAAGGCCGGGCTGGTGGACATCGCAGGCGTGGCAGGCAGTACGAATATACAGGGCGAGGACCAGCAGAAACTGGATGTGCTCGCCAACGAAATCTTCATCGAAGCGCTCTCTCAGCGGGAGGTGGTCTGCGGCATCGCAAGTGAGGAAAACGACGACTTTATTGAGATAAAATGCACCAAACGCGGCCACCTCAGCAAGTATGTGGTGCTGATAGACCCGCTGGATGGCTCTTCCAACATCGATGTAAATGTCTCCGTAGGGACGATTTTCTCCATCTACCAGCGCGTGTCCGAGCCCGGAACACCGGTAGAGATGCGCGATTTCCTGCAAAAGGGCGAAAACCAGCTGGCTGCGGGATACATTATTTACGGCTCCTCCACAATGCTCGTGTACACAACAGGAAACGGCGTGAATGGCTTTACGCTGGATCCTGCCATCGGAACTTTTTACCTTTCTCATCCGAATATGACTATTCCCGAAAAGGGAAAAATTTATTCAATTAATGAAGGAAATTACATCAAATTCCCTCAGGGCGTGAAAGATTATTTAAAATACTGCCAAATGAATGAGGATGACAGACCTTATACTTCGCGCTATATCGGTTCGCTGTGTGCGGATTTCCATCGGAATATGATAAAGGGCGGCATCTACATTTACCCATCTTATGCCAAGGCGCCGAACGGCAAACTGCGCCTGCTTTACGAGTGCAACCCGATGGCTTTTCTGGCTGAGCAAGCCGGCGGAAAAGCGAGCGACGGTTTCCAAAGGATTATGGAAATAGAGCCTACGGAGCTGCATCAGCGTGTGCCGTTTTTCTGCGGAAGCAAAAATATGGTAGAAAAAGCCGAAGAATTTATGGCGAAAAATCAAAAGGTCCAGGACTGATTTGAAAATTGTAAGCTTTTGATGGAAGCCCAATTTTACAGGCACCTTCTGCAATTCAAAAGGCCGGGCGGAACTTCTCGCGGAATTCTGACCGAGAAGGAAACTTTTATCCTGGAAATCTTTGACGGAGAGAAAAAAGGCATCGGTGAATGTGCTGTTTTCCGTGGGCTGAGCTCTGATGATGTCCCGGAATATGAGCAAAAACTTGAGTGGCTCTGCAAAAACATCAATGCAGAAGAAACTTTTATAAAAAGAGAACTTCGCGATTTTCCATCCATTTGGTTTGGATTGGAGCAGGCTAAGCGGAATCTGGAATTTGGCGAGGGTGTTTATTTCCCTTCACAATTTACTGAAGGTCAAGGTTTTATAAAAATCAACGGGCTGATTTGGATGGGCGATGCTGATTTTATGAAGTCGCAAATTCGGGAAAAACTGGATTTGGGATATGATTGCATCAAGCTGAAAATCGGCGTAAATTGGGATGAGGAGAAGGAAATCCTGAAAAATCTTCGCAAAGAATTTTCCGCAGAAAAACTTGAACTGAGAGTAGATGCCAACGGCGGTTTCAGTTTTAATGAAGCGATAACCGTTTTGCAGGAGCTTGCCGAGCTGAAAATTCACTCCATAGAGCAGCCGATAAAAGCCAGAAACGCCGATGAAATGGCGGAACTTTGTGCAGAAACGCCAACTGCCATCGCTTTGGATGAAGAATTAATTGGCGTCAATGATTTTTCCGAAAAAAAAATATTGCTGGAAAAAATCAGGCCGCAGTTTATCATCCTGAAACCATCGCTTTGCGGCGGATTTTCCGGCAGCGATGAATGGATAGAACTAGCTGAAAATCAAGGAATTGGATGGTGGATTACATCTGCGTTGGAAAGCAACATCGGCCTGAATGCCATTGCGCAATATACTTTCATCAAGAAACCGAAAATGCCGCAGGGTTTGGGAACAGGTGCGCTTTTCACAAATAATTTTGAAAGCCGCCTGAATTTAGTTGGCGACAAGCTTTTTCATCTTTAAATATTCCGAAAATTTACCTAAAAATTTCTGAAATCGCTATTTTTGCAGGCGACGATTTATTATGGAAGAAGAAAAAAAATCCCTGAATTTTATTGAGCAGATTATTGAAGATGATTTAGCTAAAGGATTGGAAAGCAATCAATTACGCTTCCGTTTTCCGCCGGAGCCAAACGGCTATCTTCACATTGGGCATACGAAGGCCATCTGCATAAATTTTGGTTTGGGTGAGAAATATAATGCGCCGGTAAACCTGCGCTTCGATGATACCAACCCTGAAAAAGAGGAACAGGAATTTGTGGATGCCATCAAGAAAGATGTGGAATGGCTTGGTTTTCAATGGGATAAAGAAGTCTATGCATCTGATTACTTTCAGCAGCTGTACGATTGGGCTGTGGAAATGATAAAGCAGGGCAAGGCTTATGTGGATGAGCAATCGTCGGAAGAAATTACGGAACAGCGGAAAAATCCTGCTGAGCCAGGCATCGAGAGCCCGTACAGAAACCGGCCTGCGGAAGAATCCCTGGCTTTATTCGAGAAAATGAAGAACGGCGAAATCGAGGAAGGAGCAATGTCGCTTCGTGCAAAAATCGATATGGCTTCGCCGAATATGAATATGCGGGATCCTGTGATGTACCGCATCCTGAAAAGGCCGCACCACAGAACGGGAACCGATTGGAAAATCTACCCGATGTACGATTGGGCGCACGGACAGAGCGATTATATTGAGCAGATTTCGCACTCACTTTGCTCGCTGGAATTCGAAAATCACCGGCCGCTTTATGATTGGTATATCGACCAAGTATATGATAATCAGCAACTTAGAAACAAGCAGCGGGAATTTGCGCGGATGAATGTTACTTATATGATTACATCCAAGCGGAAGCTGCAGAGGCTGGTTGCGGAAAAAGTGGTGACAGGCTGGGATGATCCAAGAATGCCTACGATTTCTGGGATGCGCAGAAAAGGTTTTACGCCGAAAGCCATCCGAAATTTTATTGAGCGGGTTGGTGTTGCGAAAAGGGAGAATCTCATTGATATTCAATTACTTGAGTTCTGCGTTCGCGAAGATTTAAACAAAATTTCGAAACGCCTGATGGTGGTGATGGATCCCGTGAAACTCATCATCGAAAATTATCCTGAGGACAAGGAGGAATGGCTGGAAACGGAAAATAATCCGGAGGATGAAAACGCAGGAAACCGCGAAATCCCTTTCTCAAAGGAGCTTTTCATCGAGCGGGAAGATTTTAAGGAAGAGGCCAATAATAAATTTTTCCGGCTGAAACTTGGCGGGGAAGTTCGGCTGAAATCGGCGTACATTATTAAAGCCAACAGGGTTGAGAAAGATGAGAACGGCGAAATTACCACGATTTACGCAACTTATGACGAAGATTCAAAATCAGGCAGCGGAACGGAAGCCAGTTTGCGCAAGGTAAAGGGCACGCTGCACTGGGTTTCGGCGAAGCACGCTGTGCCGATTGAAGTTCGCGTTTATGACCGGCTTTTCACCGTGGAACAGCCTGATGCTGAGAAAGATGCAGATTTTATGGATTTCATTAATCCTGATTCCTTGCAGACGGTAACTGCTTTTGCTGAGCCGGAAATCAAGAATGTAAAAATTGGCGAACCGCTGCAGTTTCAGCGCATCGGATATTTCACGAAAGATGAAGATTCCACCGATGAAAAGGCGGTTTTCAACAGAACGGTGACGCTGAAGGATTCTTATAAGCCGGAGTAAATGAAGCCACTATTAATTTTGCTCGGCACCTTCATTATTTCTGTCGGCATTTTTCAACTGAGATTCAAAAATCCACACTGGCATCGCGCCGGAAGAATTGCTATGGCTGCGATGCTTTTCTTCACATCGGTGGCACATTTTGCATTTCTCCAAGGAATGTCCCAAATGATTCCGGATTTCATCCCTTTTAAAAAAGAATGGGTAATTATTACAGGAATTCTGGAAATTGCTGCGGGAATAGGATTACTTTTCAAAAAATCCCGGAAAATCACTTCCATTCTTCTGATTATTTTTCTGATACTGATTTTGCCGGCAAACATCAATTCTGCAATGCAGAATCTCAACTATGAAACCGGAAATTTCGACGGAAACGGCATTTGCTATCTTTGGTTCCGCATTCCGATGCAGATATTTTATATCCTTTGGATCTGGAAGTTTGGCTACAAGCCAAAAGATTGATTATCAGAAATTTAGATTTTTACGCAAAATGTCATTCACGATTAATTTTGCGTGTTGCCGTGAATTTTCGATGAACCAAAGGTGCGTATCTCTGCCGCCGCAAACTACGCCACCCAAATACAGGCCCTCCACATTGCTTTCCATCGTGTCAGGATTATACACTGGCTTCAATTGTGAACCCTTCAAAATAATGCCCGAATTTTTGAGAAATTCAAAATCTGGTAAATAACCAGTCATTGCGAAGACGAAATCGTTTTCAATTTCAATCATTCTCCCAAATCTGTCCCTAAAAATTAAGGTATTTTCAGTGATTTCTGTAACACAAGCACCGAAATGTGCTTTGATCTTCCCTTCTAAAATTCTATTTTCAATGTCCGGCTTCACCCAGTATTTTACAGATTCACCGATGTGATTAGAGCGGACAATCATCGTAACTTCGCCACCCTTCCTGAAAATCTCTAAAGCCACATCTACAGCGGAATTGCTGGCACCGATTACCGCAACCTTCTGCCCTACATAAGGATAAGGCTCCGTGTAATAATGCCGCACTTTCGGAAGTTCTTCACCAGGGATATTCATCAGATTAGGAATATCGTAAAAACCGGTAGCAATTACAACATTTTTCGCAAAATGAACTCCCTTGCTTGTTTCGATGTGAAAAATACTTTCTAACTTACTGATTTTCAATACCTTCTCATAAAGATTAATATTTAGGCTGTAGGTTCGTGCAACGGCGTGATAATATTCCAGCGCGTCTTTTCTGCCAGGCTTTACACTCGTTGTAATGAACGGAATTTCAGCAATTTCAAGCCGGTCTGCCGTCGAAAAAAACTGCATATAAAGCGGGTAATTGTAGATGCTGTTGGCAATCGTCCCCTTCTCGATGATGCGGTACGAAAGCCCTGCCCTTGCAGCTTCCACGGCTGTTGCCAAACCGATGGGTCCGCCGCCTATGATTAGCAAATCCAAGATTTCCATTGAGCAAAGATAGGGCTTACATAATTGATAAGTTCCTTTATATCAAATTCCATTGGTCTCGTAGGTGTATGGTAAATTCATAGAAGCCTGCCATATTTTTTATTTAAATTTGTGGCATGGGATTCATCTTGGTTTTTCTCGCAGTTTTAGGTATCGGTATGGGGGCAGGGCTTCTGCTGGCCGTCATAAAGAACTACGCACAAATCTTCCGCCCTCATCCCTGGGTAGCTTCGCTCTCTATTGCGGCTACTATTACCGTCCTTTTTATCCCAGATACCATCCTTATGGTTTTGCTATTAGTCTTCGTTAACTGTTTGCCTATGTACTATGGGGCGAAAATACGGCAGCGGGATAGATTTAACTTTTAGCCGCTTGCGCTTCCTTTTCCCGTAACCACTGAAGTTCCCTCACACGCATGGCCCATTCCCTATCTGTGAGCAGGTCGGGATCGATGTGCATATAGAATCTCAATTGCGCATCCAGCATTCGTATGCTCTGGCTGTCCTCATCCAACGGAATACTTCCCCGTACTTCTTTTTCCAGTTTTCGATTTGTTCCTGAGTGATTTCTGTATTCATTTTAATTCTCCGCATTCAAGGAAACATCTTTCCGCAAAGTGTTGGAGAGCCTGCTGGTTGCCGAGGATGGCTCGCTTCGCCCTTGGAGTGAGTTCAAGAAGGAAGCCTGGAAGGTAAGCGGCGACTACAACCACCGCTGGCTTGAAACCGAATACCACCAGACCGTAGCCAATGCCAACGCTGCGAGAATGTGGAAAGATTTCGGGCGGAATACAGACCTGTACCCCAATGTAAAATTTATGAGTGTGCGGGATGGCAGGGTTCGCCCGGAACACCGCGCCCTGGATGGTACCGTGCGGCCCTACAACGATCCGTTCTGGGATACCCACCTGCCACCGCTGGACTGGGGATGCCGCTGCACCGTGGTACAGACCGACGAAGAGCCTACCGAGGTGAAAGGCGGCGTGCAGATGAAGATTGAATTTGAGAACAATCCTGCAGTGAGCGGAAGGATTTTCTCAGGAAGTGGCTATCTCACAATGGGCGGCCTTACTCCCGAACTAATCGAGAAACTTACCAGGGAAAGCATCAGCTTCGCCCAAAGAATGTTTAAAAAGGTTGTTAACGATGGCACAAGAATTATAACCAGCGTTATTCTTAAACTGCCTCGAAAATCTCAATTTTTTGGCTTAGGAAAAAATCTGTATCAGCACATTCTCGTTGATATCACTAAAGATGATTATTTGGAAATCCTAAAGGTTGGAAGAGAATTAACGAAAATTCATAAAAGGGTCGAACTTATGCCTGTAATTAATATGGGAGACAAAGTGGGCCGGCAGTTATTATTTCCAAAATTATTATCTGAAACATCAAATCCTGATTTAAACGGAGATGGAACTTATTATGATTTAAAAAGGCCAAGGTCAATTAAGAATGTACTTCATAATGCGAATAAAGCTTCTGCACAGGGAGCCATAGCAATAATTTCTACACACCACTTGGATAAGAAAATTACCGAGAAAATATTACAGAATAGAGCAAATGATATACTTAGTGAAAAAAATAGGAAATATTACCGGTTCGATTCGGTATTTTTTTACCACAATGGCAGGCTCCTAAAATTCAATAAGGAATGATAAAAATCATTCCTTAAGGGTGTGGCGACCGCGCAGGTCTCCTTTCAACCAGTTAATTCTGGTACTGCAAAGGTAAGAATTTTTATTCTAATATTCCAAATTTTATAGAAAAAAATCATTTTCCCCCTCCGTAGCACCCGCTTTGCTTGATGATGGCGGATACTGTGGAAGGAGAAAGTGGCGGAAACTGCCGTGCCGTCTCCTCCAGCAGCGCGGAAATCTTCCACTTGCAAGCGCGTACCTATGCAGGACATGTTCTCCCAGTGGAACAAAGTGTATGTGCATTCTATTTGTTATCTTTGGAAAAACTTACGGATGTCCTTCGGCAAAGACCTTTTGCGAAAAATCAAAGAAGCGGAACTTTACGGCGAGGATGCGCACAGTATTTTCTCGCCGCCTTCACGCCCGATTTTGTCGTACGAAGAAATCCTGAAGAATAATCCAAAATTTGCGGCGGTGAACATCCTGCTTTACCTGAAGGACAACCGCTGGCATTTTCCGCTGATGGTTCGCGCGAAAAACGATAAGGACAGGCACAGCGGACAAATTTCCCTGCCCGGTGGAAAAAGGGAGGATGGCGATGAAAATTTTGCGGCTACGGCAAAGCGCGAAACTTCCGAAGAAATGGGCATAGACGAGCATTTCGTGCGTATCATTCGGGAAATTTCGCCCATCTACATTCCGCCGAGCAACTTCTATGCTTACGCCTTCGTTTCGTACACCGGCAAAAATCCGCGGTTCAATCTGCAGGAAGCTGAAGCCGTGGAGCTGATAGAATTCCCCGTAGAATCGCTGGTTTCGCTAGACGATGAGCCTGAAATAATGGCCTTCGCAGGAAGCCGCGGAATGGAAGTGCCGGTCATCAATTTCAACGGCTACATCATTTGGGGTGCCACCGCTATGATTCTCAGCGAGTTCAGCCAGTTGCTCAAAAATTTGTAGATTTGTCTGCATTTTTCGAAATGGCGAAGACTAAGAAAAAAACGATTTTCCGCGATGCTTTCGGCACGCCTTACATCCTGAAAAGGCTGGTGATTTTCGTAATGGGGGTAATCTCTTACCGAAGGTTCAACGGCTTTAACAGGCTGAAAATCAGCGGCACGGAAAACATTGCAGAACTGCCGAAATCCAATGTGCTGCTGGTTTCCAACCATCAGACTTATTTTGCCGATGTGATGGCGATGTACCATGTGATTTTCGCGACAAACAACGGCTACCTGAACACGATAAAAAACCCAATCTACCTGCTGAACCCGAAGGTTGATATTTATTATGTAGCCGCCGAAGAAACGATGAGCAAAGGCATTGCCAAGCTTTTCAAACTTGCCGGGGCGGTAACCGTGAAACGCACCTGGAGGGCCGGCGGAAAGGATGTAAACCGCATCGTGGATATGGGTGAAGTGGACAATATTTTGCGGGCGCTGGATAATGGCTGGGTCGTCACTTTTCCGCAGGGAACAACCGCCGCCTTTGCGCAGGGCAGAAAGGGAACGGCAAAACTCATCAAGCAGCAGAGGCCGATTGTAATTCCGGTGAAAATCAATGGTTTCCGAAGGGCATTTGACAAGAAAGGACTTAGGCTGAAAGTAACAGGCGTAGAACCAACGATGGAATTTAAAAAGCCGCTGGAAATAGATTACGAGAACGAAACTTCCCAGCAGATTCTGGATAAAATTATGTTTGCAATTGAGCAGACGAGCGATTTCAACAAGCTGCATAATTACGAAGAGCAGCTGAAACAGCGCAAACTTGCCGAAGCTGAAAAGCAGTAATTTTTACCGAAATTTTATTTGCTGAATTTAAAAAAATCATCAAAATTTTTACGAATAATTGAAAACGCATTTTATTGCAATTGGTGGAAGTGCGATGCACAATTTGGCAATAGCGCTGAAGGACAAGGGCTACGAAGTTTCAGGTTCTGATGATGCTATTTTTGAGCCATCGCTTTCCCGATTGAAAAACAAAGGCTTGCTGCCCGAAGAAAACGGCTGGTTTCCCGAAAAAATCACGGCGGATATTGATGCGGTAATTCTCGGGATGCACGCCCACGCTGATAATCCAGAACTGGCAAGGGCAAAGGAATTAGGCCTGAAAATCTACTCTTACCCAGAATTTCTCTACGAGCAAAGCAAGGATAAAACGCGGGTGGTAATTGCCGGTTCTCACGGGAAAACCACGATTACATCGATGATTTTGCATGCCCTGAATTTTCACCAAAAAGATGTGGATTATATGGTGGGCGCTCAGCTGGAAGGCTTCGATTGTATGGTGAAAATTTCTGACGGCACAGATTTTATGATTCTGGAAGGCGATGAATACCTTTCTTCCACGCTGGATCTTCGCCCGAAATTTATGCTGTACAAGCCGAACATTGCGCTAATTTCCGGCATTGCCTGGGACCATATTAATGTGTTCAAAACCTTTGATGATTATGTGCAGCAGTTCCGAAATTTCGTGGAAACCATTACGCCAGGCGGTGTTTTGGTGTACAATGAAGAAGATGAGGAAGTGCGAAAGGTGGTAGAATCGGCGGACAATTATTTCCGTGCGATGCCGTACAGAACGCCGGCATACGAAATTCGTGACGGCAGGGTGTACCTGAAAACCGAATTCGGCGAAGTGCCAGTTTCCGTGTTTGGTGCGCATAACCTGCTCAATATGGAAGGCGCAAGGTTAATCTGCAACCAGCTTGGCATTCAGGATGAGGAATTTTATGAGGCAATAATGAATTTCAAAGGCGCTTCCAAAAGATTGGAGAAAATCGAAAGAGCCGATGCAGCCACGGTTTACAAAGATTTCGCCCACGCACCTTCCAAGGTGAAGGCCACGGTGAAAGCCTTTTGCGAACAGTTTGCAGGTCAGAAAACCTATGGCTTTCTGGAGCTTCACACCTACTCTTCGCTCAACCCTGTTTTCCTGGAGCAATACGCCGGAACAATGGATGGGCTTTCCGAAGCGGTAGTTTTCTATTCCGAAGAAGCATTGAAAATCAAAAGATTAGAGCCGATTTCTGCGGACTTCATCCGTGAGAAATTCCAAAGGGAAGATTTGTTGGTCTTCACAGATGCTCAGCAGCTCCACGCCTATTGGGATTTGCTCGATAAACAAAGCGGTGCCTTCCTGATGATGAGCTCGGGAGACTTTGGAGGCATAAGCCTTCAGAACTGATAACTGTCCTATTTTTGGATTGAAGTAAATCCTTAACTTTGAGGAAATTAAAAAACTTATACTATGGAGGGATATTCGAGCATTGAGGAAGCAGCGGCACTGGTACAGAGCGGGCAGAGAATCTTTGGCCACGGCAGTGCCTGCACGCCCAATATCTTTTACTCCGCGCTGGCAAAACGCGCCCGGGAGCTAGAGAATGTAGAGCTGGTAAGCATCACGCAGCAGGGCCCGGTAGAAATCGCCAACCCCGAGTACGCAGGCAGCTTCCACATCCGCTCACTCTTCACTTCGGAGCCTGTACGCAAGGCGGTGAATGGGGAGAATGGAGATTATGTGCCGATTTTCCTCAGCGGTATCCCGCATCTCTTCCGCAATGGCATCCTGCCCCTTGATGTCGCAGTAGTTACGGTATCCCCACCCGACGAGCACGGATACTGCACACTGGGTACCTCTATCGATTGTGCTCAGACTGCAGTTCACACCGCCAAAACCGCCATTGCCATCGTAAACCCAAATATGCCCCGTACCTATGGCGACAGCGCCGTGCACAAAAGCCGCTTCGCCAAAATGGTGTGGCACGATGCACCCCTGATCACGCTGGATTACGGAGCAAAAGTTACAGATGTGGAGCGAAAAATAGGGCAGAATGTAGCAGAAATTATTGACGATAAAGCGACCCTGCAAATGGGCATCGGCACCATCCCGGATGCAGTCCTGAAATCGCTAAGCAACCACAAAGGCCTGGGCATCCACACCGAAATGCTCAGCGACGGTGTTATTGACCTTATTGAGAAAGGCGTAGTTACCAATGCCCACAAAGGTTTTAACAATTATAAGACCGTAACCAGCTTCAGCTTTGGCACAAAAAAGCTTTACGATTTCCTTCACAACAACCCTATCGTAAGTTTTTACAATGTGGAGCTTGTAAATTCCCCCGCGATGATTTTAAGAAACAAACGGATGCACGCCATCAATTCCGCGGTGGAAGTAGACCTCACCGGCCAGGTGTGCGCAGATTCTATCGGCACCTACCAGTTCTCCGGTATCGGTGGGCAGATGGACTTTATGACTGGCGCAGCCTACTCTGAAGGTGGCAAACCTATCATCGCCATCAGCTCCCGTACCAACAAAGGCATCCCGAGAATTGTCCCCGTGCTGAACCCGGGGGCAGGCGTGGTAACTACCCGCGGGCATGTGCACTATGTGGTGACGGAATACGGAACAGTGAATCTCTTCGGCAAAGGGCTGAAGGAGCGTGCCAAGGCCCTTATCAGCATCGCCCACCCGGACGATCGGGAGGCGCTTACCAAAGCCGCTTACGAGAGATTTAAAGTTTCAAATCTTTGAAGAAATGAGAAAAATAGCAGTACTTCTGCCGATATTTATCGGCAGTTTTTTTGCCAAGGCACAATATGCTAAAATCAATGCCTTGCTGGATAAGATTGAGGCAAGGCAGGGCATCAATCAGGACCTCAGCAAAATTTCTCTGGAGGGGAAACGCTTTGTAATGATTGAAAAAAATACGGAGCAAAGCATTCGCAACTTCCTTTCCATCAACGGCGCCGTGGCAAATTACATCCGGGTGAGCGAGGATACTACAGGGAAAACCACATCGCAAATCTACACCGGTGATGTAGTGCGGACGGAAGATAATTTTCTTTCATTCCGGTTTGACAGGCTGGAGAATGAAAGAATCCCCCTGCCCGTTACCAAAACCTTGCTCCTTAAAAGCGAGAACAACATTCTGTACCTCAGCGATGTTAACACCCGTGAACGGTGGATAGACGAAACAATGCTTCGCCGCAGATAAGCCTACCGCTTACCGCTAACTGCCAAAGCGATTAATGCGCTTCCAGCCAGTTCTTCCCTACGCCCACTTCCACAAGCAGCGGCACCTGGGTTTCCACGGCGCTTTCCATTTCAGATTTTATCAGTCGCGTAGCCACATCCACTTCATCATTTGGCGACTCGAAAATTAGTTCATCGTGCACCTGCAGCAGCATTTTCGTGGTTAATGAATGTTCCGCAAGTTGGCGGTCAATATTTATCATCGCAATCTTGATGATGTCCGCAGCGCTTCCCTGTATCGGTGCATTCACGGCATTTCGTTCGGCGTGGCCCTTCACCACGAAATTATTCGAGTTGATGTCCTTCAGGTGCCGCCTTCTGCCGAGAATTGTTTCCACAAAGCCTAGTTCGCGCGCTTTCCTCACCTGCTCTGCCATCCATTCTTTCAGCCTTGGATAATTGCGGTAATACTCATCTATCATCTGCTTGGCTTCGGTGCGGGAAAGCCCGGTTTGCTCGGCAAGTCCGAACGCACCCTGTCCGTAAACGATGCCGAAGTTCACCGTTTTTGCCTGGCTTCTCTGCAGCTTCGTAACCTCCTCAATCGGCACGCCGAAAAGTTTGGAAGCCGTGGAAGCGTGGATATCCTGCCCTTCCTGAAACGCACGGATCATATTGGTTTCATCGGAAATTTCCGCGATGAGCCGCAATTCAATCTGGGAATAATCGGCGGAAATAATCTGACTGCCTTCGCCCGCCACAAAGGCACCGCGGATTTGCTGTCCGCGCAAGGTTCGTATCGGTATGTTCTGCAGATTGGGGTTCACGGAAGCCAGCCTGCCAGTTGCCGCCGTCGTTTGTGAAAAATTCGTGTGCACCCTGCCGTCATCCGCATCAATCTGCGTAGGCAGCACATCCACATAGGTAGATTTTAGTTTCTGGTAAGTGCGGAATTCTAGAATAAGCGGGATGATGTCGTGCTTTGCCGAGAGCTTTTGCAGCACATCTTCGGAAGTCTGGTACTGCCCAGTTTTCGTCTTTTTAGCCTTTGGATCCAGTTGCAGTTTTTCGAAGAGAATCTCGCCCAATTGCTTTGGCGAGTTCACATTAAAATCCGTTTCGGCGAGTTCAAAAATTTTCTGCTCCAGATTTTGCAGGTCGCTCTGCAGATCTTCGCTTTCCTGCTTCAGCCAGTTTTCGTCGAGCAGCACGCCCTCCAGCTCCATTTTTGCAAGCACCTCCATCAGTGGCATTTCCACTTCGCAGAAAAGTTTCAGCAGATTTTCCTTCTCCAGCTGCGGTGCGAATACCTCGTAAAGTTGGTAGGTAACATCCGCATCTTCCGCGGCGTATTCCGTAGCTTCTTTCAGTGGCACTTCGCGGAAACTGAGCTGCTTTTTCCCTTTGCCGATGAGGGTTTCAATGGAAACGGGTTTGTAATTTAGGTAAATTTCCGAGAGGTAATCCAGCCCGTGCCTTCCATCGGGATTCAGCAGGTAGTGCGCAATCATCGTGTCGAACAGCAGACCTTTGAATTCCATGCCGTACAGCCTTAGGATTTTATAATCAAACTTCAGGTTGTGCGCTATTTTCATCACCGTTTCCTTTTCAAAAAACGGCTTAAAAATGTTTAGAATCTCCAGCGCTTCTTCCCTATTTTCTGGCAGCGGTACATAGTATGCCAGGCCTTTTTTGTAAGAAAAACTAAGCCCTACCAATTCCGCTTCCATCTCGTTCAGCGAGGTAGTTTCCGTGTCGAATGCCACGGCTTTGTGCTGCATCAGGTTCTGCACCAGCAGCTTCATTCCGGTTTCAGTATCGATGAACTGGTAAAGGTGCTTGCTTTCTGCTATGGTGCTTTTCGCGGAAGCTGGCCGCTCCTGCTGTTCATAGTTGGCGAACAAATCCAGTTGCACGCTGCCATCTTTCGCTTCTGCCTTTTCGTATCGGGAAATCCTGTTAGGGTCGGTATTTACCGATGTTTCCGCGGATGCTTCCGGCGCAAAGGCACGGTACATATTCTCGTAAAGCCTGCGAAATTCCAGCTCATCAAATACTTCCTTAACTTTCTGAAAATCAGGCGTTTCCAGATTGTACTGCTCCTCTTCAAAATCAATGGGAACATCGCAGATGATGGTTGCCAGCTTTTTGGAGAGGATGCCCTGCTCTTTGCAGGCCTCCACCTTCTCGCGCAGCTTTCCCTTGATTTCGTGCGTGTTTTCCAGCAGATTTTCAATGCTGCCGTATTCCTTCAGGAATTTCTTCGCCGTCTTCTCTCCCACCCCATCCAGTCCGGGAATGTTGTCCACGCTGTCTCCCATCATTGCCAGGAAGTCTATGACTTGCTTTGGGTGCTCAATCTCGTATTTCGCCTTGATTTCTTCCACGCCCAGTATTTCCACTTCGCTGCCTTTCAGCCCGGGCTTGTAGATTTTGATATTCTCCGTCACCAGCTGCCCGAAGTCCTTATCCGGCGTTACCATAAAGATTTTATAGCCTTCTTTTTCGGCTTTGTTGGCAATGGTGGCAATTACATCATCGGCCTCGTAACCTTCCACGCCCAGCACAGGGATGCCCATAGCATCCAGGATTTTGTGGATGTACGGCACGGCGTTCAGGATGGCCTCGGGCGTTTCCGCTCTGTTCGCTTTATATTCGGCGAAATCGTTTGTGCGTACATTGGTTTTCCCCACATCGAAGACTACGGCAAGGTGCGTAGGCTTTTCGCGGCGGATGAGCTCAATCAGCGAGTTGGTAAAGCCGAAGATTGCCGAAGTATCGAAGCCTGCGGAAGTCAGCCTCGGATTTCTAATCAGCGCATAATACCCGCGGAAAATCATCGCGTAGGCATCTATCAGGAAAAGGCGTTTGTCGGGGGCGTTCAACTTTTATATTCGTTTGAAATTTTTTATAAAATTAGCTATTTTGGATGATTAGGTAAACCTGATTTGGAAATTCACAATTATATATCTGCCATTGGCATTGAAAGTGCCAGTCCAAATGGTGCCTATTTTATAGGAATAAAATTGTGGGTTAAGCATCAAAACCGCACGGGTTCACTTCTGCAAGGCGTTCCAATGAAGCAGGAAAGCGCGTGATTCCTTCTGCAAATGCGCCCAAAACTATTTCCGCCATTACATTGCAGTTGTTTCCGTAATATTTGGAGCTGGCTTTGGAGCACCTTCAATATCTGCGGCTCCGTAAATCTTGACTTAATAATTGCATCGTAAATTTAAACAATTATTTTCTGTAATCTTCCCCAAAAACAGGATCATTTAAAAATATAGTTTTTAAATTTGCAAGACTATGAAAAACCAGCATCTACCAATGCTTTCTATAAATAGTTTGTAAAAGGGCTTAGTTTATGAAAATATTAACTGTTATTGTTACATACAACGCAACAAGGTTTGATTGGATAGAAAAATGCTTAAAATCAGTAAAAAAATCTACCTATAATACCGATATTTATGTCATTGATAACGCATCAAACGATAATACAATCGATTATATTAAAACTAATTTTCCAGAAATAACTTTAGTTCAATCAGATGTTAATTTAGGATTTGGAAAAGCAAATAATAAAGGAATTGAATATGCCATTAAAAACAACTACGACTATATATTGCTATTAAATCAGGACGCTCAAATTGAGGTAGAAACGATTAGTACATTAGTTTCATGTGCTATTAAAAATCCACTATTTGGCATATTAAGTCCATTACACTTAGATGGAAATGGGAAAAATATTGACGGAGAATTTTTAAGAGAAATAAGTCCCAAACACTGTCCATCTTTATTTTCAGATTCTTTGTTAAATAAAATAAAAGAAAGCCCTTATGAGGCTGAATTTATTTGTGCAGCATGTTGGCTTTTGTCTAAGGAATGCATTGAGAAGGTTGGGGGCTTTAGTCCCACATTTTTTCATTATGGCGAAGATAACAATTATATCCAGCGTCTATATTTTAAAGGTCTAAAAGCAGGAGTAGTCCCGCACACTAAAATATATCATGATAGACAGAGACCACAAAATTGGGAATATGGACAAAAACAATTTATTTCTAAGAGAAACTATTTGATTAATTTATCAAACCCAAATAGGCCAATCTCTATTAAAAATGCTTTAAAGCATCTGAAAACAAGTCTAATTAAATCTTATGTAAAAGGTGACAGGTCAAAAAGATTACAAATAATTGAGGAAATAAAATACTTTAAAAAAGAAGGTCACAAAATTGAAGAAAATCTAAAAAAATCTATCCAGGATAAATCTTTTGCTTTTTTAGAAATTTAAGAAATATATAACCAGGGAATCAAACTCCAAAAACCAATAGAAATATATAAATCAGCAGCATAAAATTCAATTAAGAAACCCTTAAAAGTGGTCTAGTGAAGTGAGGGTATTTCACGTTGCCGCTTTGTCCTCTTCACATTGACAAGGCGAAAACAAAAAATTAGTCTTAAATATCTTTCATTTTTTCAATTTCTTTATATTTAATATGGCAGTTACCATAATAAGTAAATTAGATGATAAAATCAAAAGAAATGAAGTTACACTTATATGTTTATCCAAAAAAGATATTATTGATACTATTTCTAAACATAATGTAAATACCAATAATACATAAAAAAAATATTTTTTGATAATAAATAAGTTACTCATAAAATCTTGTTTATATAATCTGCTTCAAGAGATGATAACATAGCCTTAAACTCTCCTTCATCATATTTTAGTTTTAAACCCGTTTCCTTATTTATTAAAGCGAAGTTTTCCTCATATTTACGTTTAATACTTTGTTCGTCCAAAACTACTTTATTAGTAGAAGAGTTGATTGTTTTTAATGATAAACCTTTCATTTGATCTTTAGCATTAATAAAACCTTGTAAAATCTCAGGCTTATTTAAATTATTTACTTCAGTTTCAAAAGTTGTAACTTCTCTTTCATTGTCATTACATGAAATTACTGTCATCGTCAATAATACTGTACTTAAAACTTTCTTCAAAACATTAAAACTTATTAATTTAATTATTGAACAAAAATAAAAAAAACGCACAATCTGACCGGCTTTTGTAGGTGTGGTGACCACAAAAATGAAGGTAAAACAGCAGCAATTCCAAAATACACTACCTTTACAGAATGATTCCCGAACTGAAATTGCGCACGGTAACAGTGCAGCGCTACATACTGCCGCTGAGAGAGGGCGGCAGCCTGCCTGCCCTTGCCGAAGCCGATGATGACTTTAAATATGTGGTAAAATTTCGCGGCGCAGGGCACGGCACTAAAATGCTCGTCTCCGAATTGCTCGGAGGGAAAATAGCGCAGGCTTTAGGGCTGAACATTCCGGAACTGGTTTTTGCTAAGCTGGATGAGGATTTCGGGCGAACGGAAGCCGATGAAGAAATTCAGGATTTGCTGAAGTTTTCCGAAGGCCTGAACCTTGCGATGCACTACCTGAGCGGTGCGTTGGCCTACGATGCCTCCGTGCAGTTGGAGCCGCTGCTTGCTTCCAAAATCGTGTGGCTGGATGCGTTCATCACGAATATCGACCGCACCTTTAAGAATACCAACCTGCTGTGGTGGCACAAAGAGCTGTGGATCATTGACAACGGCGCATCCTTCTACTTCCACCACAACTGGCAGAATTTCGATGAGGCGGCGAAAAACCCGTTCAAATATGTGAAGGACCATATCCTTCTGCCGCAAGCTAAGAACTTGGATGATGCAGATGATTTTGCGAAATCTATACTAAACGAGGCTGTTTTCCGTGAAATCGTAAATTTACTTCCAGACGATTTTCTGCAATGGCAGGATGCAGAGGAAACACCGGAGCAGATTCGTGAAGTGTATTTTAACTTTTTGGTGAATCGGCTAAGGCATTCACAGATTTTTGTTAAAGAAGCAGAAAATGCACGCGGATAAACTGTATGAATACGCCGTAATTCGTCTCGTGCCAAAACCTGAACGGGAAGAGTTTTTTAATATCGGCGTCGTGATGTTCAGCAAGAAAGAAAAATTCATTCGGGTGGAAACAAAAATTTGCCCGAAGAAATTCGCGCTTTTCTGCCCTGAATTAGAATTGAAAGAAATTGAAAGAAGTTTAGATTATTTTAAGAAAATCGCAAACGGCGACAATTTTGCATCGCCATTGTCCCACTTAGAAATACCAGAGCGCTTCCGCTGGCTTACCGCGGTGCGCAGCGCCATTATTCAAACCTCGCGTCCTCATCCAGGAAAATCAGCAGATTTGAATAAAACTTTTGAGCGGCTGTTTGCAGAGGCGGTTTTATGAATTCGGATGATCTCAAAAACTCATCATTCCACTTTCTCCAGCTTTGCGAACTTTAGTATCAGGTTTTTTTCGCCTTCATTTTGGAAGAGTACGCGCGCTTTGATGTTTTCAGGATCTGTACCATCCAGGAATTTTACTTCCCCGATGCCAAATCTGTCGTGCCGCACTTTGTCGCCCACCTCAATATTGTCGCTCGATTTGCCGCTCGGGTTGATGATTTTCGCCGAAGCTACCGGCGTTAATTTAGGTGAAATTTTTTCCGCTTGATGTGGCGGCGTATCTGTAGCGCGAATTTTCCTTTTTGGCTGAATTTTGTTGAAACTTCGCGGCATACTTGGCGTGTCATCGAAAATGCTTGACCTTAGCCCTGAATGATTCACGAAGCGGCTTTCTACAGCTGGATTAATGAATTCCAGATATTCCGCATCCACTTCGCTCAGGAAGCGGCTCGGCTCAGCATCGGTGATTTTCCCCCATTGGAAACGCTGCACTGCATAGGTGAAGAAAGCCTGTTTTTCCGCCCTTGTGAGCGCTACATAAAATAGCCGCCGCTCTTCTTCCAGCTCTTCCCTAGTGCTGCTGCTCATAAAGCTCGGGAAGAGATTTTCTTCCAGACCAACCATATGAACCACCGGGAATTCCAGGCCTTTGGAAAGGTGGATGGTCATCAGCGAAACCTTATCGCCGCCGTCATCCTTATTGTCTTGATCTGTGGAAAGCGCGATGTTTTCCAGGAAGCCGGATAGCGATGCATCGCCGTCTTCCAGCTGCTGCTGCTCTTCGATGAAGCCCTGCATAGAGTTCATAAGTTCCTGCACATTTTCCACGCGGGAAATGCCTTCTGGTGTCTGGTCGTCCTTCAGGAATTTGATGAGGCCGCTGCGTTTCGCCACTTCCATCGCCACGGTGTACACATTCTCGGTTTTCAGCATCGCCTGGAATGCCTTTATCATCGCCCAGAAATCTGCAAGTTTCGTAATTGCCGCATTGTTTAAGGCTAAATGCTGCGAGTAGAAGCCGATATTATCCAGAACCTTCGCCACGGAAATATCTTGAGAATCTGCAAAGGCGATGAGCTTGTTCTGCGTGGTTTCGCCTATTCCACGGGCAGGATAGTTGATAATTCTGAGCAGGGCTTCCGTATCATTTTCATTCACCAAAAGCCGTAGGTACGCCAGCAGATCTTTCACCTCCTTCCTTTGGTAAAAGCTAAGCCCGCCGAAAACGCGATACGGAATGTTGCGCCTTCTCAGGGCATCTTCAAAGGCGCGCGTCTGAGAATTGGTGCGGTAGAGGATTGCGAAATCGCTGAAATGCCGCTGTTGAGAATTGTGCAGATCCCAGATGTTCGTAGCTACAAACCCCGCCTCATCGGCATCGGAAAGAGCGCGGTAAACCTTGATTTTCTCGCCGGGCTCATTCTCGGAAAACACATTTTTCTTGAACTGAGATTTATTTTTGGCGATGACTACATTGGCCGCATTTACGATGTTCTGCGTGGAGCGGTAGTTCTGTTCCAGCGAGACAATGGCAGCATCCGGATAGTCCTTCTTGAAATTCAGTATGTTGTAGATATTCGCGCCGCGGAAAGAATATATGGACTGTGCATCATCCCCCACCACGCAAATGTTTTCAAACTTCGAAGCCAGCGCCTTCACAATCAGGTATTGGGAATGGTTCGTATCCTGATACTCATCCACCAGAATATAGCGGAACCTGTCCTGATACTTCGCCAGAACTTCCGGAAATCTTGTAAGTAGCTCGTTGGTTTTCAGCAATAAATCATCGAAATCCATAGCGCCGTTCCGAAAGCACTGCTCCACATAGCGGCGGTAAATTTCGCCCGTGAATTTCATATTCGCCCTCTCATCAGCCTCCATCAGCTCAGGATTTTCGAAATAAGCCTTCACCGTGATGAGGTTGTTCTTGTAATTGGAAATGCGCGACATCACCTTTTTCGGCTTATAGAGGTCGCCGTCGATGTTCATTTCCTTGATAACTTTCTTCAGCACATTGAGCGAATCCTGCGTATCATAAATCGTGAAATTCGCTGGGAAGCCCAAGTAATGCGCTTCGCTGCGGAGGATGCGTGCGAAAACCGAGTGGAAAGTCCCCATCCAGATGCTCTTCGCATTGCTTGTGCCCACCACTTTTGCTATGCGGTCCTTCATTTCGCGGGCTGCTTTATTGGTAAAGGTCAGCGCCAGAATGTTGAACGGGTCCACACCGTTCGTGATGAGGTGCGCGATGCGCATCGTGAGCACGCGCGTTTTCCCGGAGCCTGCGCCTGCAAGCACCATCAGCGGTCCTTCGGTGGTAGTTACCGCTTCGTACTGTGGCTCGTTCAATCCCTTCAGATAGTCTTCCAAACCAGGAATAGTTTAATTTGCAAAAATAAGGAAAATTTGAGGCGTCGAGCGCAATTGCTATTCTTATGGTCTAAATTTTTATTTTTGTAAACCTGAAACCAAATTTATGTTAGAGCAGATAGACGCATTGCTGCTGGAGGTGGCGAAGTTCAGCCCGGAATCCAAAGAAGCCCTGGAGAATTTCCGCGTTAAATTCAGTGGGAAAAAGGGCATCCTGAACGATCTTTTTGCCAAATTCAAAGAAGTGCCGAACGAGCAGAAAAAAGAATTCGGGCAGAAAATCAATGCGCTGAAACAGGCTGTAAATGAGCGCATTGAAAATTTTAAAACTGAAAATTCTTCCGCAAAAACGGAGGCGAAAGAAGACCTGACGAGGCCAGGCTTCCCGATGGAAATGGGCAGCCGCCATCCAATCAGCCTGGTGAAAAACCGCATCATTGAAATCTTCAAGTCCATAGGTTTTGCAGTGGCTGACGGACCGGAAATTGAGGACGACTGGCACAACTTCACCGCGCTGAACCTTCCGGAATATCATCCGGCAAGAGATATGCAGGATACCTTCTTCATCGAGCAAAATCCCGATGTGCTGCTGCGCACACACACTTCATCCGTACAGGTGCGCTATATGGAATCGCACGAGCCACCCATCCGCATTTTGTCGCCGGGAAGAGTGTTCCGAAACGAAGCCATTTCATCGCGGTCGCACTGTATTTTCCATCAGATTGAAGGGCTCTACATCGATCAAAATGTAAGCTTTGCAGATTTGAAACAAACGCTGCAGTTCTTTACTACGGAACTTTTCGGCAAATCGAAAATTCGGCTGAGACCGTCGTATTTTCCGTTCACCGAGCCAAGCGCAGAGGTGGATGTTTACTGGGGCCTGAACTCTGAGACCGATTACAGAATCACGAAAGGCACAGGCTGGCTGGAAATTATGGGCTGTGGAATGGTGGACCCTGCCGTTCTGAAAAATGTGAATATCAACCCGGATGAATTTTCCGGCTACGCCTTTGGTATGGGCATAGAGCGCATCGTGATGCTGCTGTATCAAATTGGCGACATCAGGATGTTTTTTGAAAATGACCTGAGGATGCTAAGGCAATTCCGGAGCGTATGAGCAAATCTTAAAAATGCATAAAAAAAGCCTCTTTATTAGGCTTTCGTTATTTGGTAAAATATAGCGGATATTTCACATTGGAGAAACTCTCGATATCTGCCCGTATGGATCCCACCACGAGGTCGGCCTTGATGGCTAGCGGTATGTGGTTGGCATCGTTGCTTACCCACATTATCACGCTTTCTTTGGATTTAAAAACCTGCCCGCTCTTTACCACCGGTAAAATTTTTAGAGCGCTGATGCTGCCGAAACGGGTTTTCAGGTTCTCAACCGCTGCTACTTTCAGCTGGAAGGGGAACATCTCGTCATCGATCCAGACATTTACATTATGAACAGATCCTACGGTCAGCTGGGAGGCGGGCAAGCCCCTAAGATAATAGAATGCAGAGAGCATATCCTGCATACCGGCAGGAAACTTGATAGCCCTATCCGGATTGGCGGGATTTTTTTTATCCTTTAAAATAAGCGTATTGCTTTGGTGGTTAAATGCCGCGGTAAGGTGCTGAGTATAGCCGCCCTCGCGTACATTCCGTACATAATAGCTGGGCAGCCCAGTATTCTGGTTGATGTAGCTTTCGTAATAATCTTCCACTTTGAAAAGACCTTTTACCGCGCCAGTAGTTTTCCCCACACCCCTTACATAAAGGTGGGGCTGTCCCTGGTAGCGCACTGCCTGCGTGGTAAGCGTAGCGGTGCCTGCATTAATAGGCCCGTAATGAACACGAAAATGGAGCCTTTCATTAGTGCTCACATTACTGGGCTGAGCATTGGCGGCAAGAAATAAAAACAGAGAGAAAAAATAAATGATTCGTTTCATAGTGGCGACATTTGCAAAATTTCTGCCAAACCTAAATTTCCTTTTTGGGTCGGGCAACTTTACACTTTTTTCTCTGAGCCTTAATTTTTGTAATTTTGTAAATTAAAAGGAAAATTTAATGATTGAAACGGATTTGCTGATTATCGGCGCTGGGCCTACTGGGCTTTTCGCCGTTTTTGAAGCAGGGCTTCTCAAGATAAAATGCCACATCATCGATGCGCTGCCGCAGCCTGGCGGGCAGCTCGCCGAGCTCTATCCTAAAAAACCGATTTTCGATATTCCCGGTTATCCGTCGGTTGGTGCCGGTGAATTGGTGGATAATCTGATGGGGCAGATTAAGCAGTTTCAGCCCGGTTTCACACTTGCTGAAACGGCGGAGACTTTAACCAAAATTGACGATGAGTGGTTTGAGGTGGTGACGAACAAAGGCACCGTGCACCGTGCGAAAGCCGTGGCAATTGCCGGCGGTTTGGGAACCTTCGAGCCGAGAAAGCCTGTCCTGGAAAATCTTGCAGATTACGAAGATAAAGGCGTGGAATATTTCGTGAAAGACCCGGAGCATTTCCGAAACAAGCGCGTTGTGATTGCAGGTGGTGGAGATTCTGCGCTGGACTGGAGCATTTTCCTTGCCGATGTGGCTTCAGAAGTTACGCTGGTGCACCGCAGAAACGAATTCCGCGGCGCTCTCGATTCTGTGGATAAAGTGCAGGCGCTGAGAAACCAGGGAAAAATCAACCTGATAACGCCGGCGGAAATCGTGGCGCTGAAAGGCGACGGAAAGCTGGAAGCCGTGACGATAGAGCGGGAAGGTGAGCGTACCGATGTGGAAACGGATTTCTTCGTGCCGCTTTTCGGGCTTACGCCAAAGCTCGGCGAAATCGCGAACTGGGGGCTGGAAATCGATAAAAATTCCATCGTGGTGAATAATGCGCTGGATTATCAGACGAACATCGAAGGCGTTTACGCTATCGGCGATATCAACACATATCCTGGCAAGCTGAAGCTGATTCTTTGCGGTTTTCACGAAGCCACGCTGATGTGCCAAAGCGTTTACCAAAGGCTGAATCCCGGCAAGAAATATGTGCTGAAATACACCACGGTAAGCGGTGTGGACGGCTTTGACGGCTCAAGAAAGGAGGCCGAAAAAGCGGTGGTGAAGAAGATAGACTGATTTTTTATAAATGATAATTGATGAGTGATTTTGACCGTGAAAATTTTAAGGAAAGATGTTGCAACGATTCTTCCTTCGCTAATCAATTATCACTGATTTAGATATGGAAATTAACCTGAAAATAACTGACCGAAACGGCGTGCTGCACGAGGTGGCGGCGCCCACAGATATGTCGATGAACCTGATGGAAGTTGTGCGCGCTCACGAGCTTGCGGAAGAAGGCACCATAGGTGTTTGTGGCGGTATGGCGATGTGTGCATCCTGCCAGATTTATGTGCTGGAAGGCGCGGAAAAACTGCAGCCGATGGAAGCCGATGAGGATGCGATGCTCGCCGAGGCCTTTCATACGCAAGACAATTCCAGGCTGGGCTGCCAGATTCCAATCACGGAAGAGTTGGAAGGCTTGTCAGTGGAATTGGCGCCGTATCCTTGATTTTAAAGTCAAGATGTAAGAGCCAGGAATAAAGATAAAAGGTTGCCGTTTCAGCAACCTTCCTCTTTACTTTTCCGGAATATTTTTCAAAATATCCTGAAGGAAATCCCAGAATTTCTGTACGGATTTCACGCTTGCCTTTTCGTCCGGGGAGTGTGCGCCGCGGATTGTAGGCCCGAAGCTTACCATTTCCATTTCAGGGTAGTGGGCACCGATGATGCCGCATTCCAAACCTGCATGGCAAGCCACTACGGAAGGTTTTGCGCCGAATTTTTCTTGGTAAATTTTTTCCATCACCTGCACAATTTCTGAGCCGGGCTTTGGTTTCCAGCCTGGATAGGAGCCACCGAATTCCACGCTCATTCCCGCCAGTTCAAATACAGATTTGAGCTGTTCTGCCACCGCAATTTTGGTGGATTCCACGGAAGAGCGCGACAAGCAAAGCACCTTGAAATTGCCGTCTTTCAGTTCTACCCGAGCAATATTGTTGGAAGTTTCCACAAGGCCTTCCACATCGGGCGACATACGGTAAACGCCGTTGTGTGCGGCTTTTAGCGCAAGGATGATTTTTCGGGAATCTTCGTCAGATACTGCGTTTCCTGAAATGCCGCCTTTTTCGATTTTTATCTCCAAATCCTTTTCCAGCGATGCAAATTCATCCAGGATTTCGGATTTTAATTTTTCAGCCTTTGCCAAAAAATCATCGGCAGTTTTCACGGAAATTTCCGCCACAGCCTCTCTGGGAATGGCGTTTCTCAAACCGCCGCCATCAATGCTGATGAGTTTTAAACCACTATCAAGGCCTGCATAAAGCAGCCTGCCCAAAATCACATTGGCATTGCCAAGCCCTTTGATGATATCCATTCCGGAATGCCCGCCCTGCAAGCCTTTCACGGAAATTTTCACGCCATCAACCGAGGTTTGCACCGTCTCAAATTTTGTAGTGGCGGTCACATCCACACCGCCTGCACAGCCAATATCAATCTCGTCATCTTCCTCAGTATCAAGGTTTAACAGAATTTCGCCCTTCAGCGTTCCAGGCTTCAGGTTGAGAGCGCCGGTCATTCCAGTTTCTTCATCAATCGTGAAAAGCGCTTCCAGTTCAGGATGCGCCAATTCGCTGCTTTCCAGAACTGCCATCATCGATGCTACGCCAATTCCGTTGTCAGCACCAAGCGTGGTGCCCTTCGCCCAAACCCATTCACCGTCGGTCTCCATCTGAATGCCCTGAGTATCAAAATCAAAATCAACATCCGCATTTTTTTGGCACACCATATCAAGATGCGACTGCAGCACGGTGGGTTTGCGATTTTCCATACCGGAAGATGCAGGTTTCCGGATGATTACATTCCCAACCTCATCCACTGTTGTAGGCAATCCGAGATTTTCGCCGAATTTCCGGATGAATTCTATTACTCTTTCCTCTTTTTTAGAAGGCCGCGGAACTTCGTTCAGTGCCGCGAAGTTTTTCCAAATGGCCTGTGGCTCAAGATGTTTTACTTCCATAATTTTTTGTTTAGATTCTAATCCCTGTGCGTTCAACTTCGGCAAGAAAACCAGAAGGGTCAAAGTTTTTTTCAATCATCACAGGCTCAATTCTGCTGTCAATTTCGCCACGAAGTTCCCAAAGTTTCGGCACAATATCAAAATAATCACCCTGCATTTCAGCAACGATGATGGCAATATCAATATCGCTGTCATCCGTGAAAGAGCCTTTTGCAAAAGAGCCAAACATTATCAGCTCTGCATCTTCAATCAGCCTCTGTACGCAGGATTTGTACTGCCTGGCTAGGTTTATAGCTGCTGCCTGATCCATTGTGTTAATTTTTTTGTTTGGTCAATTATCTCTCTGCACCGCTCAGTTGACAAAGCCTGAAAAAGCCTTTCTTTGCAATTAAAGCTTTTTTCAAATTTACAAATTTTACAAAAACTAAATTACAGCAATATCATTACAAATTGCTAATTATCCATTACCAATGCTAAATCCCTATCTTTGCACGATGGAATTTCCGAGCAAGGTTTTGGCAAAGGCGGTGGAAGAAATTTCCGGTCTTCCGGGCATCGGCAAAAAATCAGCGCTAAGGCTTGCCCTGCATCTTCTGCGCCAGCCCGAAAGCCAGGCCATAGCCTTGGGCGATGCCTTGCAAAAAATGGTCACGGAAATTCGGTACTGCAAGGAATGCCACAATTTTTCCGACTCAGAAGTTTGTGAAATTTGCGTCAGCGAAAAGCGAATTTCCGAAACTCTGTGCATTGTGGAAGATGTGCGCGATGTGATGGCCATTGAAAATACAGGGAAATTTTCTGGGAAATATTTGGTTCTTGGCGGTAGGATTTCACCGATGGAGGGCATTGGGCCAGGCCAGCTGAATATTTCATCCATCGAGAAAAAAATTGAGAGCGGGCAGGTTCGCGAAGTGATTTTTGCGCTGAGCGCAACGATGGAAGGCGATACCACGGCATACTATATCTACAAGAAATTCAGGCATTTACCAGTGAATTTTACGACGATAGCCCGCGGAATTTCGGTGGGTGATGAGCTGGAATATGCTGACGAAATTTCGCTTGGAAGATCCATCCAAAACCGCCAGCCTTATAACGAAAAAAGTTAGCGGATGAAGGTCAGTTTTATCATCGTCAATTATAATGTGACTGCGCTGCTGCGGAATTGCCTGAATTCCATCGTCCGTTTTGCCAATGTGCCGCACGAAATTATCGTGATTGATAACAATTCGCCGGATGATTCCTGGAGGCAACTTCAGGCGGAATTTCCTGCCGTGAAATTCTTCGCTAATGAAAAAAACGAAGGCTTCAGCAAGGCGAACAATAAGGCTGCCGCCAAAGCACAGGGCGATTTTCTCTACTTCCTGAACCCTGATACCGAGCTGAAGGATTTTTATTTGGCAGAGCTGATCGACTTTGCGGAAAGCACGCCGAATTTCGGCTGCCTTGGCTTGCGGATGCACGATAAAGACGGGAATTTTCTTCCAGAAAGCAAGCGCTCAGTTCCCGATTTGGTGTATTCCTTCAAAAAACTTTTCCTGAATTCCAAAGGGAAAAAGTCGCAGAAAAATTACTACCGAAACGATATTCCGCTTACTGCCATTGCAGAAGTGGAAGTGATAACTGGTGCAAATCTTCTGGTGCAACGCACTGTGTTTCACCAAGTTGGCGGTTTCGATGAAGCCTATTTTATGTACGGTGAAGATATTGATTTGTGCTACACTTTGATTTTGAACGGCTACCGAAATTTCTACTACGGCAAGCACGAACTGCTGCATCACAAAGGCCAAAGCACGGAAAAAAATCAAAAATACCTCGACCGGTTTTACGGTGCTATGGCAATTTTCGTCAATAAATATTACCGAAAAAATCCGCTGGAATTTCTCGTGATGTCGGCAGGTTTACGCATCCGCAAACTTTACGATATGCTCGTAATACGGTTACATTAAAAAGCCTGCTGTATTCTCAGCAGGCTATTCTAATAACTAAAATTGATTATTTCACGGGAGCTACAGGCGCAGGCTGCCCAGGTTTTACTGGCTGAGTATTCACAGGTGCGGTCTGCTTAGGCTTGGTCGGCAGCGGCTGCGTTTGGTTCGGCGTGGCAGTCATTACCACGCTCAGGGTTACGAGTACCACGATGGAGCAGGCAAGGATCCAGGTAGCTTTCTCCATAAAATCATTGGTGCGCTGCACGCCAAACTGCGCCGAAGAACTGCCGCCAAAAGTTGCCGAAAGGCCGCCGCCTTTAGGGTTTTGCGCCATTATTATAATGATGAGCAGCACGCTCAATATCATCAGAAGTACCATAAATAAAACGAAAACACCGCTCATTCTGCAAAAATTTTGAGTGCAAATGTAAGGATTTTCCGCCAAAACAAAAAGCCGCCCATTTTCTGAGCGGCTTTTGTATTACAAATTTTAATTTTACTGAAAATCAGAGTCTTTCGCCACATTCACTTGTTGGGAAGTCACCGTCATTTCAAGATTCATACCACCAATGGTTTGCGTAATCTTGAACGGCATCTTCACCCCGGAAACATCGCGGTAATCTGCGAACATTGTAGGGATGGTTTGCCCGGCAATTGTGCGCACTTCACCTGTTTTCAACCCGGTTTTCACGCTGTAATAATAGGTTGTAGTGCCGCTTTTCACCACATAGCAATCTTCACCGTTGAAGTTTTCAATGCCGGAAAGCTGCGCACCTTTAAAATCCAGCTCCGGGAAAAGCGCGCGGTTTGCCAATTCTGCCGCAGCATCGGCAGGCATCGGCATTTTCTGTCCTTGCGCTTCCATATAGCCAGCCTTCCCGTCGAACACCATTTTCTGCATCGTCTGTCCCATCATCTTTACTTCCGTCCGGGTTTTTCCGCCTTCTGCCATCGTGCTCAGCATCGTAAGCTCCATACCCTGAAGCTTTGCGGAAGCCTCCGTGCTTACCGATTTTATTTTCTTCACATTAGCTTCTCCGCCGATTGCGTCGATGTACTTTTTGCCAACAGTTTCCGCCGTTACATTAGCATCCACTTTTTTCGCCAAAGGCTTTGCCACAGGGTTGGCATTCGTATCGTAGTACTTCACATCGTAGCCGAGTCTCTCCAGCGGCTCTCCGATTTCGGAAGCCTTGCCGGCGATGAAGATTCGGCTTTGCCCTGGAAGAATGTTGCGCTGAACGGCCTTCTTCACATCATTTACCGTAACGGCATCGATGGATTTTAAATAATTTTGGTAAAAATTCGTTGGCAGATTGTAAATTCTCTGATTCACGGCGAAGCGCGCCAGAGTTTCCGGCCTTTCCAGAGAGCGGATGAAATCGCCCTTCAGCTTTGCCTTCGCATCTGCGAGTTCCTTTTCGGATACAGTGCCTATACCGTTCAATTCATTCATAAATTCCACCACCGCCTTGTCAGTCACTTCATTTCGTACACTTGCGTTTGCACGGAAACTCGGCGAATATTTGCTGACGCTAAGCCCTGAGTAGGCCCCGTAGGTAAAGCCGTTTTTCTCCCGAAGGTTCATAAACAGGCGGGATTCTCCACCGCCCCCGAGGATGTAGTTGGCAACCATAGACGCGAAATAATCTGGATCGCTCATTTTAAGCTCGGTAAGGTTGCCCACGCTGATGACTGACTGCACTGCGGAAGGCACATCTACGATGTTTATCTCCGTCCTGACAACATTATTGGCTGGCTCCAGCGCAGGGAATACCGTGCCGGATTTCTTCCAGCCGCTGAAGTGCTGCTCCGCCAGTTTTTTTGCCTCATCATATTTAATATCCCCGCTGATAACGAGGTAAGCCTGATCCGGTGCATAGTACTTGTGGAAATAATTTTCCACATCGCGCGCCGAAACCCTGCGGATGCTCTGCTCGGTAGGGAATTCCCCGCGGGAAGTATTTTTGCCATAAATCACGGCGTTCCCTGTTCTGCGGGCGATGGCATCTGCGCTTTTCTCATCCACTTTCAGGCTTTCTATCTCGCGGTCTTTCGCCTTTTCTACCTCTTTCTGGTCAAATCTCGGATTCTTCACTGCATCTGCCATCATCCCGAAAACTTCCGGGAAATATTTGGATAATGAATTGGCAAAGGCGCCACTCTGGGTAAAATTCAGCGAAGCACCGAGATAATCGATTCTCTTGTTGAAGGCATCTTTGCTCATCGTTTTCGTGCCCTCGCCCAGCTGGTTCGCAAGGATGTCGCTCACTCCGGCGATGTTGCCCTCCAGCACCGGCTGGCGGTCTATGGAGAGGGATGCCGTTACGCGCGGCAGCTTATGGTTTTCTACAATCATCACCGTAAGGCCGTTTTCCATACGGAAGGATTTCGGCTCCGTGATGTTTACAGTGGGCGATTTTGTGGATACAGGCATTTTGTTTATGTCGATGCCGCCCTTGGTTTTTGTGTTAATATTTTGGTCTGTCACCACTTTTTTCGTAGCGTTGTTCTGGTTTTGGCAGCCGGTCGCAAATAAGGACGCAGCAATCAGCGGGTATATTAGCTTTTTCATGTCGTTACTTTTTTTCCGGTACATAATTGATGATCACTCTCTGATTGCTGTTCAGATATTTCTTCGCCACATCGCGGATTTCCTCTCGCGTGATGGAGCGGTAGATGTCGATGTCTTTGTTAATTAGGTTCGTGTCGCCCATCAGCATATAGTTGGTGGCCAGCGAGCTCGCTATGCCCTGCACCGTGGAGTTCGCATTTACAAACTCATTTTCAAATTTGTTCTGCAGTTTTTGGTAATCCTCTTCGGAAATTAGGCTCGTCTGAACTTTTTTAATTTCCTCGTCTATTACCTTTTGAAGGTCTGCCTTTGGCGTGGCGCCCATCGGGATTGCGAAGAATGCAAATACACCTGCATCCTCGAAGCCTATGCTGTTGGCGCTTACGCTCAGGGCTTTCTTCTGCTCGTCCACTAGTTTTTTGTAAAGCACGGAAGACTTCCCGCCGCTGAGATAGGTGGAAATCATGTCTAGCACCCTGGCGTCTCGCGACTTGTTGGATGGCGTGCGGTAGCTGTAGATGTATGCCGGCAGCTGGATGTTGGCATCGGTAACCGTTACCTCCGTTTCTTTGGTAATCGGCTGCTCCTGTGGGAATTTTTTCTCAGCAACCACGCCTTTCGGGATACCGCCGAAGTAGGTTTCTACCCACCTTTTTGTCTGCTCCGGCTGGATGTCGCCAGCCACTACGAGCACAGCATTGTTCGGTACATAATATTTTTTGTAAAAATTCCGGAACTCCACCAGCTGTGCAGCATTCAGGTCTTCCATAGAGCCAATCACCGACCAGCGGTAAGGGTGGTTTTTAAAGGTATTGGCGAGGATGGAGTTGAAAAGATTACCATACGGCTGGTTGTCCATACGCATGCGTTTTTCTTCCTTCACCACCTCGCGCTGCGTATCTACGCCTATCTGCTCCACCTGCCCGCTGCGCATTCTTTCCGCTTCCATCCAGAGCCCCAGCTGCTCATTGTTGCTCGGGAAGGTTTCGTAGTAGTAGGTGCGGTCGTTGGTCGTGTTCGCGTTGTTGGTACCTCCGTTGCTGGATACGATCTTAAACCACTCTCCGCGCCCGATATTCTGCGTACCCTCGAAGAGCAGGTGCTCAAAGAAATGCGCGAAACCGGAACGCCCAATCTCCTCATCCTTGGAGCCTACATGGTACATCACCCCTGTAGTTACCACCGGCACGGTATTATCCTGATGCAGAATTACATGCAGACCGTTGGGAAGGTCGTACTCCTCAAATTTAATCTGCTGTGCGCTCGCCACGGATCCCAGCAGGGCTGCAGCCGCCACAGAAAGAATACTTTTTTTCATAAAAACATCATTGAAAACTTTGTAAAGATAAAAAATTTTCAATCAATCGAAATCTTTTAAATTGATAAGTTCATTATTCTAAATTTGCCCCCTGTCGTTTCAGCAGATTTCAGAAAGTCAATCTTTATTTGTTTTTGCTTTTGTATTTTGATTAAATTTGCTGTATGCTTTTGGAAATCCGCCACTTACATTTTTCGTATTCGCTAGAAAAACCGCTCTTTCAGGATCTAAATATTGAAATTGGGCAGGGCAAAATCGTGGCTTTAGCCGGCGAATCGGGCTGCGGAAAAACCTCCCTACTAAGCCTGATTTACGGCCTTCTTGATTGGCAAAGTGGCGAGATTTTCTTCGATGGAAAACCGCTTTTCGGCCCGAAAAGAAATTTGGTGCCCGGCGAAAGGGAAATGAAACTGGTAGCGCAGGATTATGACCTCCTGCCCTATTCCACAGCTGCGGAAAATGTGGGTAAATTCCTGAGCAACAGCAATTTATCCCTGAAAAAATCTACCGTGGAAGAATTGCTTTGGGTGGTAGGGATGCAGGATTTTGCCGATGTAAAACCGCAGTTTCTTAGCGGCGGACAGCAGCAAAGAATTGCGATTGCAAGGGCACTTTCCGTGGTTCCAAAATTGCTTTTGCTGGATGAGCCTTTCAGCAATATCGATTTTTCGCGGCGTGCCGAACTTCGCGAAAATGTGCTGAACTATGCCAAAGCGAAAAATATTTCCGTGCTGATATCCACGCACAATCTGCAGGAAATTTTGCCCTGGATCGATGAAATTATCGTGATGAAGGACGGCAAAATCATCGCGCAAAATTCACCGAAAACAATTTACAATCAGCAGGATAGCGAATACATTGCCAAACTTTTTGGCGAAGTGAATGTAATTTCAGCAGAGCAGAGAGCGCAATTTAATCTCGGGAAAAAATTCTACTTTCCGCACGAAATTCAGCTTTGCGAAAAGGGAATTTCCGGCGAAATCATCGAGAGCCTTTTTGCTGGAAGCTATTACAGAAACCGCGTCAATATTGCCGGTGAAGATTTTGTTTTCCATTCCCTGAAGCCGGTTTCAGGAAAGGTGCAGGTGTGTTTTTCGGAATAATCTTCAGGCCTTCTTCACAAATTCCGATTTCAGCGCCATCGCACCGAAACCATCTATTTTGCAGTCGATATTATGGTCAGAATCCGGGCGAAGCCTGATGTTCTTCACCTTTGTGCCCGCCTTCACAGGCTTTGGCGCGCCTTTCACCGGCAGATCCTTTATCACCACCACAGCATCGCCGTTCTGCAATTCATTGCCATTGCTGTCGAAAACTTTTTCAGAATCTCCCGCTTCATCAGGGTTAAATTCGTGGAAGCACTGGCTGCAAACCACCATTCCATCCTGCTCATAAGTAAATTCCGATTGGCATTGCGGGCAAGCCGGAAGTTCCGTCATCTCAAAAAAATTTTCCGCAAATTTACACATTATATATATGGTGCGCGCTGAATTTCATTTCGCTAATTTTGCAAATTCACTCACTATTTGATGGAACTCATTCACAGGAACTTGCTCATCGGCATTCACGATGCGCTGAACGAAACTTTTTTCGAAAAAAATAAATATGCCGACAAGGTGATAGAGCGGCTGCTGAAGGCGAATAAAAAATGGGGAAGCGCCGACAGAGCGGTGGTTTCTGGAATTTTCTACGACATCATCCGCTGGAAAAAGCGGCTGGAATATTTCATAGGTGAAGGCGCAAAACCGGGCAACATCTACAAACTCATCCTTGCCTACCTGCTTTGGACGGACACGAAATTCAAACGCTTCGATGAATTTGACGGGATAAAAACGGCGGACATCCAGGCGAAAATCAAGAAAGGAAAAGTGCCGACGAAAGCGATAGAATTTTCCATACCGGATTGGCTGGCGGAAACCTTTACCCAAGAACTTGGCGAAAATTGGGAAAAGGAAATGAAGGCTATGAACGAGCAGGCACCCACAATCCTTCGGGCTAACACGCTGAAAACCAATGCGCAAGACCTAATCACCGAACTGGAAAACGAAGGCGTGAAAAGCTTCCGCGTGAAAAATATTCCTGACGCCGTTCAGCTGGAAGAGAAGAAAAATGTGTTCCTGACTTCTGCATTTAAAAATGGCCTATTCGAAGTGCAGGATTCCGGCTCACAATTGATTGCGGAATTTCTGGATGTAAAACCTGGACAGCGCGTGGTGGATGCCTGTGCAGGTGCTGGCGGAAAAACGCTGCACATCGCTGCGCTGATGCAGAATAAGGGGCAGATTATCGCTCTGGATATTTTCAACTGGAAACTTGCCGAGCTGAAACGCCGCGCCAAAAGGGCCGGTGCACATAATATAGAAACCCGGCTGATTGACGACAATAAAGTGGTGAAACGGCTGCATAATTCAGCGGACAGACTGCTGATTGATGCGCCGTGCTCTGGGCTTGGCGTGCTGCGCCGAAATCCCGATACGAAATGGAAGATCGATGAAGCCTTTATCGAAAAAATCAAGGATGAGCAGCGGCAGATTTTGCAGGAATATTCCAAAATCGTGAAGAAGGGCGGTAGAATGGTGTATGCCACCTGCTCGGTACTCCCTTCAGAAAATGGGCAGCAGGTTTCTCTTTTTTTGAAGAATAATGCAGATTTTAATCTCGTAAAGGAAAAAACAATTTTACCAAGCGAAGGTTTTGACGGATTTTATATGGCGCTGCTGGAGAGAAAAAATTAAGTCTGATGGCGAAAAAATTAGACCGCTCCACTCCGGAAAAAAAGTTCCTGCCGTGGGCTCTTGCCACTGCGATGTTTATGCAGATGCTGGATTCCACGATTATGAACACCTCCCTGCCGGCGATAGCCGAAGACATCGGAGAATCGCCGCTCAATATGCAGAACGCCATCATCAGCTATGTGCTTACGCTCGCGGTGTGTATGCCGGCGAGCGGTTTTCTGGCTGACCGCATCGGTACGAAGCGCGTCTTCCTCGGTGCGCTGGCGGTGTTCGGCATCGGTTCTTTACTATGCGCCGCCTCCCCGAACCTGGATACGCTGGTGCTTGCGAGAATAATACAAGGAATCGGGGGTAGCCTGATGACGCCGGTGGGCAGGCTCGCTATGATAAAGACCTTCCCGAAAGATGAATTTGTAAGTGCTTTGAACTATGCCTCCATCCCCGCCCTCATAGGCCCGGTACTCGGGCCGCTGGTAGGCGGCTACTTCTCGGTATACCTCAGCTGGCACTGGATATTCCTCATTAATATTCCATTCGCTGTGGCGGGAATTATTTTTGGTTTAAAGTATATGCCAGATTACTACGGCACCAGCCCGGATTTTGATTTTGCCGGATTCCTGCTCTTTGCAGCAGGGTCCCTGGCGCTCTCGATGTCGCTAGAGATGCTGGGACACTCAAGCAAAATTACTATCGTACTCCTGGTTGCCGTTCTTGGCTTTGCAATGCTTTACTTTTATTATCGCTATGCCCGGCGGGCGCGCAACCCGCTTTTCCCGCTATCGCTCTTTAGCCTGCGCACATTCCGGATCGGCATCCTTGGCAATCTGGCTACCAGGCTGGGTATCAGCTCGGTACCGCTGCTTGTTCCCCTGATGATCCAGGTGGAATTTGGGGAGAGCGCCGTAGTTTCTGGATGGATCGTGGCACCAATGGCGCTGACTTCAATGCTCGGCAAATCTGCTGTGGTGAGACTGCTGAACCGCTTTGGATACCGCAAAATTTTGATGACTAATACCGTGATCATCGGGCTTCTGATCTGCTGTCTCGGCATTCCCGGAATCCACGCCAATACTTACACTTTCCTGCCCATCGTGGCAGTACTTGGCTTTTTTAATTCTATCCAGTTTACCGCTATGAATACCATCGCTATGGCGGATTTAACTAATAACCTCACCAGCCCCGGGAATTCTCTGATTGCGGTAAACCAGCAGCTCGCAATTGGCTTCGGTATCGCCTTCGGACTGGTGGTTTTGAAACTTTTCCAAAACTCTCCGGTCACCGTCGGCAGCAGCCATCTCGCCTTTCGCTATACCTTTTTCGTCATAGGAATTTTCACCGTACTTTCATCCGGGGTATTCCGCAGACTGCAGCTTACTGATGGAGATAATTTGCGGAGCCGCCAATGAGCCTTGTGACCAGTGTTTAAGTTTCGTAATTTTGCAGCCGCAAATTTTCGCTGATGCGCACAAAATCTACAGGACGGAAAAAAATCAACATCGTAACGCTGGGTTGCTCGAAAAACCTTTACGATTCCGAAGTTTTGATGGGGCAGCTAAAGGCTTCCGGAAAGGATGTGGTGCACGAAGAAAAGGGCGATATTGTGGTAATCAACACCTGTGGCTTCATCGATAATGCAAAGGAAGAATCCATCAACACTATTCTGGATTTCGTGGAAGCGAAGAACCGCGGCGAAGTTGAAAAAGTATTTGTAACGGGCTGTCTTTCAGAACGATACAAGCCGGATTTGGAAAAAGAAATTCCCAATGTTGACCAATATTTCGGCACGAGAGATTTACCCATTTTGCTGAAACATCTTGGCGCAGATTACCGCCACGAACTTGTAGGCGAAAGGCTTACCACCACGCCAAAGCACTATGCCTACCTGAAAATTTCCGAAGGCTGTGACAGGCCGTGCAGTTTTTGCGCCATACCTTTGATGCGCGGAAAACACACCTCCACGCCCATCGAAAAACTGGTGCTGGAAGCGGAAAACCTGGCAAGGCAAGGCACGAAGGAACTCATCCTGATCGCCCAGGACCTCACATATTACGGCCTGGATATTTACAGAAAACGGGCACTGGCAGAGCTGCTGAGAGCGCTAGCAAAAGTGGACGGCATACAATGGATACGGCTGCACTATGCCTTCCCATCGGGCTTTCCAGAAGATGTGCTGGATGTGATTCGGGAAGAAGAAAAAATTTGCAACTACATCGATATTCCGCTGCAACACATCAACACGGAAATTCTACAATCCATGAAGCGCGGAACCACGCACGAAAAAACGAACATGCTGCTGCAGAAATTTCGCGAGAAGGTGCCTGATATGGCCATCCGCACTACATTAATTGTGGGCTATCCCGGTGAAACGGAGGAGAAATTTCAGGAACTGAAAGCCTGGGTGGAAGCGCAGCAATTCGACAGGCTGGGCTGCTTCACCTACTCTCACGAAGAAAATACGGCGGCTTTTGCGCTGGAAGACGATGTGCCGCAGGATGTGAAGGAAAGGCGTGTGGAAGAGATTATGGAAGTACAGGCGCAGATTTCCTGGGCGAAAAATCAGCGGAAAATCGGGAAGGTTTTCAAGTGCATCTTTGATCGGAAGGAAGGGAATTATTTTGTGGGCAGAACGGAATATGATTCGCCGGATGTTGATAACACGGTGCTTGTTTCGGCAAAGGATGCCTACATTTCGCCCGGAGATTTTGCCAATGTACTGATAACCTCTGCGGAAGAATTCGATCTGTATGGTGAGATTGTTGACTAAAAAATTAAGCTGAGAAAAACTTCAGCTTTTTTGTTTTAACAATCTGATTATCAATATTCTACACCTTATATCAATTCTAATCCCTAATCCAATATGTTAATTATCTTAACACTTACCTATTAGATTTAACACTTTTTAAGAATCATTGGAAAATGGCTTGGATAGGCATTTTGTACAATGGGTTAACATTTATTTAACAGTTCGTTAAGAAACATTAACTAACAAAACTTTGCAACAATGGAAGTGGGTATAATTTTGCGCCGTTAATCAACAAAAAAAATTGAAAATGATTAAAAGATTTTTGCTGACGGTAATGATGGTGCTTTCCACGCTTACGCTATCTTCATTCCAAAACTATGCCGATAACGAAAAACAGACGACCATAGCTTCTTACTACGGCAACAGCCACCACGGCAAACCGACTGCAAGCGGAAAGAAATTCAGCAACTATGAGCTTACGGCTGCGCACAAAACGCTGCCTTTCGGAACGAAGGTACGCGTAACCAACCCGAAAAACGGCAAGAGCGTTGTGGTAACAATTACCGACCGTGGGCCATTCATCAAGGGTAGGCAGCTGGATCTTTCCCAAAAGGCTTTCTCGGAAATTGGGAACCTGAAATCCGGGATTATGAAGGTGGAGTATGAAGTGATTTAAGACTTGAGACACAAGAAGCAAAAGCCAAGAAAAAGTAAAAAGTGTCATCCTGAGCTTGCCGAAGGATAATTTCAAATCTTGATTTTAAACTAAAAAAAAGAGGCTGTGGGAAACCGCGGTCTTTTTTATTTCAGCTCCACCAGCACAGGGCAATGATCTGAATGCCGAACTTCCGGCAAAATGAGCGCGCGGGAAATGCGGTGCGCTATGCTGCGCGAAACCAAGTGATAATCCAGCCGCCAGCCTTTGTTGCGCTCCCTTGCTAATGCACGGTAGCTCCACCAAGAATATTGGTGCGGTCTATCGTTCAGCAGGCGGAAGCTATCCACAAAATCACCCTCATCCAAAAACCGGCCCAGCCATTCCCTTTCCATCGGCAGAAAACCGGAAACATTTTTCAAGCGAACCGGATCGTGAATATCAATCGGCTGATGACAAATGTTGAAATCGCCAGAGATTATCAGGTTGGGAATTTGCTTCTTCAGATTTTTAACATAAACCAGCAAATCTTCGCAGAACCGCATCTTGAAGCCAAGCCTTTCGATATTTGAAGCCGAAGGCACATAAACGGAAATCACGGAAAAATTCGGGAAATCTGCACGGATGATTCTGCCCTCGCTGTCGTAATCTTCGATGCCGCAGCCCAATTCCACATTCAGCGGCTGCACCTTCGATGCTATGCCCACACCGCTGTAGCCTTTGCGAACGGCGCTATGCCAGTAGCTGTGGTAGCCCAGTTTCTCGAAACTCGCGATATCAATCTGGTCATTGCCCGCCTTGCTTTCCTGGATGCAGATGATGTCCGGCGATGCTGCCTGCAGCCAGCCGAGAAAATCCTTGGTGAAAGCTGCGCGAATTCCGTTTACATTGTAGCTGATGATTTTCACGCGCCAAATTTAGGCTTTTAATATCTTTGCGAAATATCTAAAAAATTATGTCACCTACCTTACTGCTCATCATCGTTCTGGCCTACTTTGGTTTGCTGCTTTTCGTGGCGCTTCGTACCGGAAAAAACAGCGATAACGAAAGCTTCTTCATTGGTAACAGAAAATCGAACTGGATGCTCGTAGCGTTCGGGATGATTGGCACATCGCTTTCCGGCGTCACCTTCGTTTCGGTGCCCGGTGCTGTAGGTGCGGATAAGTTTCATTACCTGCAGATTACCATCGGCTATCTCATTGGGTATCTTACGATTGCGTATATCTTGCTGCCGCTGTATTACCGCCTGAAACTTACTTCCATCTATGGCTATCTTCAGCAGAGGATGGGCGAAATTTCGTACAAAACCGGTGCGTGGATTTTCATCGTTTCAAGGTTGGTGGGTGCTACGGCAAGATTGTACTTGGTGGTTAATATATTGCAGGTCAGCATTTTGCAGAATTTGGGCGTGCCATTCATTGTGACCACCATTGTCATTCTGGCGATGATCATCCTATACACCTATGAAGGTGGCGTGAAAACAATTGTGTGGACGGATACGCTGCAAACCACCTGTATGCTGCTTGGGCTGGTGATTTGCTCCGTGTACATAATGCAGGATTTGAACCTGAACTTCCCGGAAAGCCTTTATGAAATGGATAAATACGGCTTCACGGAAGTTTTCGTGGGCGATGTGAACAGCAGCAAATTTTTCATCAAGCAAATACTTGCCGGCGCATTCATCACCATTACAATGACGGGAATTGATCAAGAAATGATGCAGAAATCCCTCTCCGTAACGAAGCTGAAAGACTCGCAGAAAAATATGGTGAGCCTTGGTTTTATAATGCTTGGCGTTATTTCCCTATTCCTTTTCCTCGGCGGCTTGCTGCACCTATACGGCATCAAGGAAGGAGTGCAATCAAGCGGCGACCAACTTTTTCCCGATATCGCCATCAATCACATGCCGCCGTTCATTTCCATCATCTTCATCATTGCGCTCATTTCAGCGCTTTTCCCAAGTGCAGATGGTGCCATCACGGCGCTCACATCCTCCCTCTGCATCGATGTTTTTGGGATAAAATCAAAACCGTGGACGCCGCAGCGCAAGGAAAAATTCCGCAAGAATGTGCACCTCATCGTAGCGCTGGCGTTTTTGGTAATGGTGGTGATTTTCAAGATTATTGATGATAAATCGATGATTGGCCTGATTCTCAAACTGGCAGGCTTCACATACGGACCATTGCTTGGGCTTTTCGCCTTCGGAATTTTCACGAAATACCGCGTGAAAGACCGCCTCGTTCCGTTCGTCTGCATACTGGCACCGCTCATTTCCTTCATCATTGATAAATACCAGGCCCAGCTTTTCGGCGATTTCCAAATCGGGCTGGAACTACTGATAATCAATGGCTTACTGACTTTCCTCGGATTGTGGATGATTAGAGAGAAGAGATAGTTAAGGTTAAGGTTTGTCATTCTGAGCTTGTCGAAGGATAAAAAATCTAACAGTTAATAATTCATACGCTTTGACTTCTCACTTTGCTCAATCGCTCTTTTTTCCCTAAATTCGCAGACTAAGATTTTGGTATGGATTACAATCTTGATGAGCTGAAAATCAAGGCGATACAGATTCGTAGAGATATTTTGAGAATGGTGCACGCCGTAAATTCCGGACATCCTGGCGGTTCACTAGGCTGCACGGAATTTTTCGTGGCACTCTACGGCGTCATTATGGATTACAAACTTCCTTTCACAATGGAAGGCAAAAACGAAGACCTGTTCTTCCTTTCCAACGGCCACATTTCCCCGGTTTTTTACTCAACTTTGGCACGCTTCGGCTTCTTCCCGATTCCGGAACTCGCCACCTTCCGAAAACTCGATTCAAGATTGCAGGGCCACCCCACAACGCACGAAGGTTTGCCGGGAGTTCGCGTAGCATCCGGCTCGCTCGGCCAGGGACTTTCCGTGGCCATCGGTGCAGCATTGGGCAAAAAGCTGGATGGCGATGAAAACCTCGTGTTCTCACTTCACGGTGACGGCGAATTACAGGAAGGCCAGATCTGGGAAGCGCTGATGTTCGCCGCGCATCACAAGGTGGACAACTTGATTTCTACCATCGATTATAACAACCGCCAAATCGACGGGGATGTGGATGATGTGATGTCTCTCGGCGATTTGCACGCCAAGCTTTCCGCTTTTGGCTGGGAAGTTCTGGAAGAAAAAAATGGCAACGATCTGGAAGCCGTGATTGCTATTCTGAATTTTGCAAAATCTAAAACCAGGCAGGGAAAACCGGTGGTCATCATCCTTCATACTGAGATGGGCAGCGGTGTGGATTATATGATGGGAACGCATTCCTGGCACGGCAAGGCGCCAAACGACGAGCAACTTGCGCTCGGCATCAAGCAGCTATACCTGGAAGCACCGGGCGATTATTAATTTAGATGAAACTTTCATCAGGCAATGAAATACACTTACACAGACAAAAAAGATACAAGAAGCGGATTTGGCGCAGGATTGGCGCAACTTGCTGAAAATCCGAATGTTGTGGCACTTTGCGCCGATTTGATTGGCTCGCTGAAAATGGAAGGCTTCATCGAAAAGGCGCCCGAAAGATTTTTTCAGGTGGGCATTGCAGAAGCCAATATGATGGGGATTGCTGCTGGCCTGGCGATAAATGGCAAAATTCCGTTCACCGGAACTTTTGCAAATTTCTCGACTTCACGGGTTTACGATCAAATTCGGCAGAGCATTGCTTATTCCGGGAAAAATGTGAAGATTTGCGCTTCTCACGCAGGTTTGACATTGGGTGAAGACGGCGCTACGCATCAGGTTTTGGAAGATATCGGGATGATGAAAATGCTGCCCGGAATGACGGTCATTAATCCTTGTGATTTCAACCAAACCAAGGCTGCAACGCTTGCCATCGCAGATTTTGATGGGCCTGTTTATCTTCGCTTTGGAAGGCCTGCCGTTCCGGTTTTCATCCCGGAAGATATGCCGTTTGAAATCGGAAAAGGCATTCTTCTGCAGGAAGGAACGGATGTGACGATCGTAGCCACAGGGCATTTGGTGTGGGAATCTCTGGTTGCGGCGGAAGAATTGGCGAAGGATGGCATTTCCTGCGAAGTGATTAACATCCACACAATCAAGCCGTTAGACGAAGAAATCATTTTGAAATCCGTTGAAAAAACCAACTGCATCGTAACGGCGGAAGAGCATAACTTCCTCGGTGGTCTAGGTGAATCCGTTGCTGGAATGCTCGCAAGAAAAAGACCGACAAGGCAGGAATTTGTTGCGGTAAACGATACTTTCGGAGAATCTGCAACACCGGCCGAACTGATGAGGAAATATGGAATTGATTCCGTTGCGGTAACTGAAGCGGTGAAGAGATTGGTGAAAAATTAGGATTAAAATAAAAAGCGTTGGAAAATTTTTACCCAACGCTTTTTTATTCAAAAAATCTTAACGGAAAAATTTCCACCGTGGAATTACCATAAACAATCCCAAGGCAAAATACACGAAAAGCAGCTGCACATCGAAGTACAAGAAGGTTGAAAGGTAAAAGCGGTGCAACATAAAGTGCAGCACGACAAGCACGGGCATTGCAATTACGCCGATTTTCCTTTGAAACAGCATCAAAATTACGCAGGCAAAAATCGCCAGGTCGATGGAGAAAATCAGCCAGAAATACCAGTCCTGAATTTCCACATCCTTCCTTTCGCTGAACAGCGCCAGGTCTGTATTCACGCTGAGAAACGCCGCCACCAAAAGTACTGCGATGCCGATGTAGTAAGGCAGCGTAGGCTTTTCGGGAACATTCCCAAAATAATTGTCGTCCATATTCAAAAATAAAAAACTTTTGAAAACCGAGGTCCTCAAAAGTTTACAAAATATTATAAGAAAATTTACAGTTCTATTGCTTGTATCAATTTATTGCGGTCGCATAGATACTCTTCCATTGATATCATACTTTCGGTGCGCATCACATCTTCGATGTCATCGATCATATAGATCACGCGTTTTGCGTCCTCAGTATTTTTTGCCCGGATCTTGCAGAAAATATTATACTTGCCAGAGAGAACGCTCATCTCAATAACATTCGGAATTTTTGAAATTTCTTCAAGAACCTCCTGTGTACGGTTAGATTTTGTCAAAAAAACTCCAACGTAAGCAGTAAAATTAAAATCCAGTTTGGAATAATCCAATGTAAGCGAGGAGCCGAGTATTATGCCTGCGTCTTCCATCTTTTTCACGCGTACATGGATTGTTCCTGCTGAAACATCCATTTGCTTGGCAATTTCCGTGAACGGCATCCGGGTGTTATTCACGAGGTAATCCAGGATTTGTTTGTCGATTTCGTCCAGTTGAAATTTCATAGTGTATTTTTAAATTTTCCGAAATAATTTTTACAAAATTACAAATTTTGTGCTAATAATAGCCAGAGTATAAATTTCCGATAAAATTTAACATTCAGTTCACATTTCTTGATGAACCAGTGCTGTCGGTTCGGATGCTGTCAGCAGGTTTTCTGGTTCTATTCCGGCGCCGGAATATTGTATTGAAACTTTTGCTATACACTACCCCTACGCCATAAGTCTGGTTGGCAGATGGGCTGCCCGTTGCGGTACCGGCAACCAGCCCGATATTAGAAGGTTTTGAGTATACGCGCAGTAGCCGGGTGCCGTCGTTTGCCTTACTCCAGTCATACTCTACGATGCCCTCGCCAGAGAGGTAGCTGTTGTTGGCATCCTCCGTCTTGGTTACCGGGACGCCAAGGCCGGTGCGGATGCTCACACGGGGGGAGAGGGAGAAGGTCACTGTGGCATTGGCGCGGTCTCCCGTGTTGGTCATATCGTCCCCCTTCAGGTAGTTCATATCAATCTGAAATTCATTGCTGATGGTATTCAGTACAGAGCCCAGCTGCTTGAAGAGGAGGTTGTAGCCGGAAGATTCCAGCTGGTTGGAAACATCGAAATCCAGCCCGGCAGTCCCGGAAAGGTTGAAACTGTTCAGCACCAGCACGGAGCCGAACTGGATGAGCTTCTCATCCTCATTGCTCATCTTGGTTGCAAGCGTTTCTTTCAGCTGGGAGGACAAGTCCGGAGCCGTCACATCCAGATTTACCTCCGGGCTGTTCAGCGTGCCGGTAATATTAACCCCCAGCACCACATCGATCGGCGGAAGCGAGCCGACATTGAGATATGGCCCCGCGTTGGTCACGGTGCGCATATAGTTGGCATTGATGGCAAGCTGGGGCTCCATCACATCCCCATCCCAGCGGATGCTGCTGCCCCGCACGATCTGGAAGGTGCGCTCCAGCACCGCTCGGCTTACGAAAGTTCCGTTATCCACAAGGTAATCGCCATTCATAAGAATTTCGCCGCTTCGGAATAGCCGGAATCTCAGTTTTTCCGCAGTACCGCGCACGGAAATATCGCCTACATCCTCACCCACAAGGACATTCACGGTAGTTCCCTTGTCCACTGCCAGCGTAAAATCGATATTGATGCCCGGGCCGGCAGGTTTTTTCTGTTCTGCGATTATTCTCCCTGTTTCATCTGCTTTTAGAAATCTCAGCATTTTAAATTCCTCCACATTGGAAGTAGAATCGCTGTTGAATGTAAAAACGCTGTTGTTCAGAGCCTTCATATTCGGCGTACTGATGTCCAGAGAAGAGAGCGGCCCGGAGACGAAGAGGTCTCCCTGCCCGTACACCCTGCCCCAAAACAGGTCAGAATCTTTCTCCGTAGTATTTAGCAATATGAGATTATCGGCACGCATAATGAGGTTCACCCCCATATTCGACAGCGTCTCAAACTGGATGGTACCGGATATATTGCCCGAGGAATTTGGCCTTCCGTCGGAAACCTGGATGTTGTTCAAAATTGCCAAGCCACGGGATAAATTGATCACTGTATCCTCAAAGGAATAATCAGCGCCGGTAAAATCCAGCTTCATCCCAAATCCGGAAAGTGCGATATCTCCGCTGTAATCCAGATCCTTGAAGTTTCCGCCGATTTTCAGTTCGCCATTGGCATATCCACGGATATTACTGAAAACTCCTTTCAGAAATTCCTGCGCAAATGCCAGCTGGAAATCGTTCATTTTGGCTGAAACATCCAGCTTTGGAGATGCAAAGTTGGCATCCACGGTTCCGGTAACTTTCAGATTATCAGCACCGAATATTTCGGATGAAACTATCCTGGCATCGATGTCGAAAATATTTGCCACTCCGCTTTCTTTTGCACTCAGCACCAGCCTTCCCATATCGCTGCCGCTCATCAGGATATCATCCACCGTGAGGTTCAGCTTCGGCTGCAGAACCTTACCTTTTACATCTAGTTTAATCTCTCCGTTGGCAACCCCTTGAAAGTCAATGCTTTGATCTGCACCCTGCATCTCAAATATCTTTGCAATTTGAAAGTTTTTCGCCGCCGCATCAAGGCTTAAATCCTCTGCTGATTTAAATTTCGCATTCCGAATTAAAAGTTCGCTGTCATCCGAAAAAAGTCTGAGATTTTGTACGAGAAAATCGCCCTGTTTCTTTCTGAAAACTATAGAGTGGCTTCCCTCGCCGTCGCCAATCTGCCACTGCACACCGCGGAATTTAATGCCGGTATCATTAAACCGGAATACATAATCTCCCGCCGCATCGGTGGTTTGGGTAAGGCTTAGCGCATACTGCTGAAGTTTGTCCTGAGCGTCCTCCGCCGTGGTTCCGTGCAGAAAACGGGCATCTACGGCAAGCATCTCCTCGCTACTTTTATCTCCGGAAAGCGCAATATCCCGGAAGATATTATTTCCAAAATCCGCACGGGAGGCGGAAAGCAAAAACTGTTTCTGAGGCGCCCCTGTATCTATTTTCAGATTAAGATCCTTCACAGCAAGTTCATTATCCGCCGAAATTTCGTCCGTAGCATCCGCCTCATTTTTCAGCTGATAATTGAGGCTTCTTGCAGAGATATCTAGTTGCAAATTATTACTGTTCCCAAGGTAGCGGCCTGCAATCATCGCTCCCTCTGGTAAGCGAAGTTCAGGGAGGAAATAATTCATCAACCCTTGGTTTACAATAAAATTCAAACTAAAATCCTGCCCTCGATAAATCCTCTGGTTGCCGGAACCGGCGAGTATTTTCGAGAGCCCGCTCTCTACCATTCGTGGCAAATCTTCTAGGCTAAAATTTCCGCGAATCTCTCCCTCAGCGATGCCTGGCAGGTGCGCCTGTGCGATACGCGAGCCGCCTTCTAGCCAGGTCTTTAGGCTGCCGCTTGTGATTTGGAAATGCTGTCCGCCCGCATACGAATCTACATCCGCAAGCTCTGCATCCATCTGTAAATCAGATAGATCCGTCATTGAAAGCTTTGCATTTATCAATCCTTTCAGGATTTGCCTCTGCGGAGATTCGGAGAAGTAGGCAAAGTTTAAATAATCAATATCCCCCTGAAAATCAGCGGAAAACCGTCTTGTACTGAAATCAAAAAAACCCCGGATGTCCGCCCTTGCATTAGCATCTTTGGATGAAATAATACCTCGGTAAGTTTTTTTGTCCAGAAGCCCATCAAGGGATACATTCTTCAGAACTTTCTCGAGAATTTCGATGCGTTCTATTTCTGCTTTCGCATTGATAATCATATTGTTAACATCAAAGCTTTGCCCCTCGAGGATTACTTTTCCGGTGATGAGCCCCACGGTTTTATTGTGAGTAATGGCGGCAGCATTCAGGTTGGTAAAATCTGCCGACCCACGGTAAACCGGAGTATCTGTATCGAATTTCTCGAGGTAAAAATTTCTCACCGAGGCCTGCCCGATTTCTGCAATCAGGTTGCCGCTCGGGATGAAGACCTGCTTTGGCGTCACCCGCGCCTGCCCGGCATAGCGCATTCTGCCGAAGCCGTCCGCAAAATTTCCCATCTTCTCCGCGACGAATGTGGGCATCAAAGCTTTCAGGCCTTGGTAAGTAAGGTCGAAACTGAGAGTACGGCTCTCGATCCGAAAATCTTCATTTTTGTGCAGTAAACTTTTAAGCCTTGCCGTTCTCGTCGCGATGCTTACGCCCCCACCCCCGACCACGAAATTCTCCAGATAGAAATCATTCAGCGGGCCGGTCATCTTCCCAGAAATTCTGAAATCACCGTAGTTATCCCAGTTAGTCGCAAAGTAGCTGATGTCGTACCCGCTGGCGAAACTGCCGGGTTGCAACTTCAGATTCCAGCGAACTTTGTCGGCAAAATCCTGCCAGCCGGTTTTCGGGTCAAGGATAAATTCTAAATCTCCCTGCAGCAGAGAATGATCGGTATAAAATGTGAGATTCTTTAGGCTAAGGTGCCTTTTAGTAAGCTCCAGATCGCCCGAAAAGGTATCCACGGTGTGGGCCTTGCCCCAGCGCCGCGTAGTGAAACTGAAGTTATTAACCTGTGCCTTTACATCAGGTCCGTTCACCCTCAGTTTCGGCACTATCAGGTTTACATTTTTCGCATCCAGCCAGCGTCCCTCATCTTCTTCACTGTTTTCATTAACGATGGAGAGCCTGGAGCTGAGGAGCTCCACTCTGGAATTCAGCTGGAAGGGCGGCTTATCCGGGTCGCGCTCTTTCCCGCTGTCAAACAGATTGATATATCTGATAAAATTCGATATGCTATCACCCTTGTAAGTGATCACGCGGATGTCGGCATCCCGCAGCTGGAGGGCGTCGAAGCTGAGGCTGTTGTTTTTATTTTTGCTGAGTGCGTTTGCCGCCAGAGCAATCCAGTTGGATCTCGCGCGGAACTCCTTAGCCTTGATGAACTCCAGACCCCGGTAGTCCTTGATGCGCAGATCTTCAATTTTCACATCGCCGAAATAATCCACCGTCACCACGCCCGTTCTCATCTCCGCCTTGAAATCCTGATTCAGAATTTGCAGGGCCTGCTGTGCCGCCCATCTTTTTGTAACATCCAGATTTACAGCGATTAATATCAGCGTAATGAGTGTCAGCCCACTCCAGAACAAAATTAACAAAAGCTTGGCCCACCATTTATAATTGGTAACATCCTTGGCTGCTTGTCCAGCAAATTCCTGAGCAGTCTCTATCGGGTGGTTCACCGCGTCCGACGCCAGTTGGCGGGCATCTTCCGCACCCCGCTGGAGCTTCCCGGCGCCCCTTCGAACTGTCCTGCCTACCTCTCTCTGCAGCAATTTGCGGCGCTTTCTGTTATTATCTAAATTTGCCATAAATTATGAGCCAGCCTATCATTCTTGCTATCGAATCTTCCTGCGATGATACTTCTGCAGCGGTAATTCGCGGCAGCGAAATTCTTTCCAATGTAGCAGCAACGCAGGCCATCCACAACGATTATGGCGGCGTGGTGCCGGAACTTGCTTCCAGAGCCCACCAGCAAAACATAGTGCCTGTGGTACAGCAAGCGCTAAGGCAAGCAAATATAGGAAAAAAAGACATCTCGGCAATTGGTTTTACGCGTGGTCCCGGTTTGCTCGGTTCGCTGCTTGTGGGCACTTCCTTCGCGAAAAGTTTGGCGATGAGTCTTTCCGTTCCGCTCATCGAGGTCAATCATCTTCAGGCGCACATTCTGGCGCACTTCATTGCCGATGCCAATCCTGAGCCGCTGAAGTTCCCGTTCCTTTGCCTTACGGTTTCCGGCGGACATACGATGATTGTTTTGGTGAAAGATTTTTTCGAAATGCAAATTATTGGCAGAACGACGGACGATGCAGCTGGCGAAGCTTTCGATAAAATCGGGAAAATTTTCGGGCTAGATTATCCTGCTGGCCCAATTATCGACCGGCTTGCAAAATCGGGAACGCCGGAGTTTCAGTTTGGGAAGCCAAAGTTGGACGGCTACGATTATTCTTTTTCCGGCATAAAAACTTCGGTGCTTTATTTCATTCAGAAACAGCTGAAGGATAATCCAAATTTCATCGCCGAAAACCTGAACAACCTTTGTGCATCGGTTCAAAAAGCGATTGTGGAAATTTTGATGGAAAAGCTAGAAAAAGCTGCTAAAGATTTGAATATCAATGAAGTAGCAATAGCAGGCGGAGTTTCTGCAAATTCCGAACTGAGAACTGCGATGAAGGAGAATCAGCAAAAATTGGGGTGGGAAATTTACATCCCGAAATTTGAATACACCACCGATAATGCTGCGATGATTGCTATGGTTGCCCAGTTGAAATTTGCCCGAAGAGATTTTGCGGATTTGGAAGTTTCAGCCACAGCACGCTATGATTTTGCTAAAGATTTTGAAAATTAATTACTGATGAAATTATTTGTCGGAAGCATTTTTCCGGAAATCGAAATCAATAGTGATGAGCAGCACCACATCTCAAAAGTTTTGAGAATGAAGGCTGGCGAAGAAATTCACATCACCGATGGGCAGGGCAATTTGGCAAAAGGCAGTTTAATTTTCGAAGGGAAAAAAGCAACGCTTCAAAACCCTGAAATCTTCCAAAATCTTCCGAATTTTTCGCCGAAGCTACACATCGCCATTGCGCCAACCAAAAGCATCGACCGTACCGAATTTTTCGTGGAAAAAGCCACAGAATTAGGCATTTCGGAAATCACCTTCCTTCTCACAGAAAAATCCGAACGGAAAAATCTGAATTTGGAACGCATTGAAAAACAATGCATTGCAGCATCCAAGCAAAGCCTGCTATTTCATTTTCCAAAAATCAACGGGCTTGTAAAACTTTCAGATTTCGTGCAAAATCTCCCACCGGAAAACTCCTTCGTATGCCACTGCCACGAAAATTTGGAACGACTTGATTTACTGGAAATCCCTCATTATCAACGCCTTACATTTCTCATCGGCCCTGAAGGCGATTTTTCCGAAAAGGAAATTTCCCTGCTAAAATCTCACGGCATCAAAGCTGTAAGCCTTGGCAAGCAGCGCCTTCGCACAGAAACCGCCGGCATTTTCATCGCCGCTTGGAATTATGAGAATTTAATTGGTGAAAAATAAGCGATAGTAGGCAGAACGCTGTTAAAACAACTTCACAACTATCAATCATCATTTATCAATTTCCTACTCCTTCACCACCTTTTTTGTTGAAGATTTTCCATTGGTGAAATCTGCTTTTAGCAAGTAAATTCCTTTCGGTAAATTACTGATATTCAGAATATTAGAGTTTTTCTCAGCTAATTTTTTACCATCCAAACTGAAAAGTGCCACCTTCTCTATTTTCTCAGTGCTCTCCACTTTTACTACATCCTTCACAGGATTAGGGTAGATGGAAACCTTGCCCTGCGAGATTTCATCGGTACCCATAATTACCGTGGTGTAAACGGCGGAAGTAAAGCCGCTGCTTAGCCCGTTGCTGCATTTCGCCTGCACAAAGGCTTCGTAGCGGTAGCCATCCATCAGGTCTGCCCTTGTGTCTTTCGGCTCTCCGCTTACCTCCTGCAGTTTTTCATCCATCAGGCCTGCGTAGGTGTTGTACCTGCCCCAAAGCGTTTGCCACTGCATTGTCGCCGGCTCATCCTTCCATTCCAAAGTTACCTTCGTACCGCTTTGCTCGGTGATTTTCAGGTCGTAGGGTTGCGCGCATTTTTCAGCGTTGGAAGGTGCATTCTGAAGATACATGGAAATCGGGAAATAGCCCTGCTTTCCTACAAACTTAGCATCCGGTACATCTATTTTCACCGTGTGATTTCCAGCGGAAAGATTGCCTAGGTAAATTTCGCGGTTCGGAATCAAATCGCCGGGACACCAGTTGCTCCAGCTCACCCATCGTCTCAAAGTTCGCGGCGAAGAGCTGTAAATTCCGTTGCCCTGCGTATTATAAACCCTAAAATCTTCGCAGCTTTTTCCGCCGGGCGTAAACTCCATCACCAGCTGATTGTCCACATAAACGAAGTGCTTCCTGCGGTTGTATTCTTCGCCGCCGCTGTTTGCACCGTGGTTGGAAATTATCAGGTGAAGCCTCGCATCATTCATCGGCTCCTGAAGCGTGAAATTCACAATTCTCGTGGTTTGCCCTTCTACATCCGTAGCGTTGTAATTGTTCAGATATTTCCTGTACTGAAGCGGCAGCAGAGCATTTTGCCCTACCGATTGAAACGGCTGAGACGATACAAATTCCAAATCTCCACGGAAAACATCCGTTCTTCCAGCGCAGCCTGCCACCTGAGAATTCGCCGCTTCAGAATAGCCATCAGCACGAAATTCAATCCAGAAATCGTAAACCGCTGCAAGCTTTGCATCGTGCAAAATCTGCGACACATTATCCACCTGAAAGCTGTACGGCACTTCGTTCGGCATCTTGTTTTTGTTCATAAACGGCGTGATGAACCTGCCGATTTCTATGCGCTGCACCTGCTGATTTTCCCAAGTGTAAGTGCTGAGACCTTTCGGAACCAGCGCCAAATTCACACCGGCAATCCTGTCATAATTATCGCAGGCTGCCTTTATTTTCACATTCATTTTCAGACCGTTGCCAAACTGGGCGATTTCTTCCGAGGAAAGTTTTCGGGAAATAATGTCCCTCTCATAGCCGTGAATGCGGATGGCACCTGCCGGAATTTGCGAAAATGCTTCGGGCGGCAGCTGCTGCCCTTCGCCAAGATAGTGGTACATACTGTAGAAAGGCACATCTTCGAAAATCTTCACGGTTTGTGCGGGCGCTAAGTTTGTTGCGACATGTATCACAACTATTGCAGCAGATAATTTTAACTTCATATTGTTCCTAATAAGGCAACAAACTTAAAGGATTACTGCGAAAAATGCAAGAAAAAAACTAATCAGAAATAAAAAAATCCTGGAATTCCCAGGATCAGCAGAAAGGAAGGGATTCGAACCCTCGATACGGTTACCCGTATACTACCTTTCCAGGGTAGCCTCTTCAACCACTCGAGCACCTTTCTTTGTGGTTTGCAAAAATAGGAATTTTTTTCTAAGCTGGCAAAGTTTTATTCCGAGATTTCGCCGCAGAGGTTTTTTGCAAAATTTTCTGCAAAACTGCCAGTGTACTGAGGATTATCGAGAATGTGCATAGCTTTGGTAATAGCCGCTTCCGCAGTGAGATCTCCACCGCTGATGGCACCTAATTTCGTAAAAACATTGCTGTTTTCATACTTGCCGAACGAAATTTTCCCGGAAACACATTGGCTGATCACCACCACATCAATATTTTTCATCCGAAGTTTCCGCAAAGTCTCCGCGGTTTTTCCGTCATTCGGTACCGTTCCGGAGCCGTAAACCTGCAGTATCAACACGCGAAGCTGAGGCAGCGAAAGTAAAATTTCCAAGTCCATCCCTGGAAAAATGCGCCAGAAAACCACCCCTTCGGCAAGATGCGCATCTACCGAAAACGCCTTCCCCTGCTGCCCTCGGTACAGCGCCTCTTTCACAACATTCAGGTGTACGCCGCTCTGCCCGAGCGCCGGCCAGTTCGGGCTTTGGTAGGCATCAAAATATTCGGCAGAATATTTCAGCGAGCGGTTACCGCGCAACAGCTTGTATTCAAAATAAAGTGCAACTTCCTGAATTACAGCGTCTTCGTTATCGTAAAGAGATGCGTAGTAAATGCTCGTCAGCAGATTTTCTTTCGCATCTGTTCTTAAATCGCCAATCGGCAATTGCGAGCCCGTTAAAATTACCGGTTTGCGAAGATTTTTCAGCATAAAACTCAGCGCGGAAGCAGTGTATGCCATAGTATCCGTGCCGTGGAGAATCACGAAGCCATCCGTCTCCTGATAATGTTTTTGAATTATTTCTGCAATTTCCTTCCATTCCGCAGGCCCCATATCGCTAGAATCCACCGGATTTTTAAAAGAATGGACGGCAATTTCACTTTCTATTAAACCCAGCTCGGGAAGTTTTTGGAAAATTTTCCCGAAATCAAACGGGCGGAGGCTCCCCGTTTCGTAGTCTTTCTCCATCCCGATGGTGCCGCCTGTGTAGATCAGCAGAACTTTTCTTTTCATTTTTTAAAAATACTGAAATATTTTTGCAGAATGAAATCCCAGCAGGAAATTTATGAATATTTAAAACAGTTCCTTACCGCCGAGCGGCTTGCCAAAATAGAGTTTTTCGCATCAGAAAGCTCAGATTTTGTTTTGCCCGTGCTGGAGGATGTTTACCAGTTCCGGAATGCCGCGGCGATTGTGCGTAGCGCCGAAGCCTGCGGTTTCCACAAAGTGGTGGCGATGGAGAAAAAAAATATCTTCAAGCCGAATCTGGAAGTGACCAAAGGCGCCGATACCTGGGTGGAAATCGAGCGGCTCCCGCACAGCATCACTTCACTGGAAAAAATTAAAAGGCGCGGGTACAGACTCATCGCGGTATCACCGGAGGACGATGCCGTCCCGCTGCCAGAATTTAAAATCGCCCAACCGGCTGCCCTGATATTCGGCACCGAGTGGCAGGGCGTTTCAGGGGAATTCATTGAACTTTGCGACGAAACGCTCGCCATACCGATGTATGGTTTTACCCAAAGTTTCAATGTCTCGGTGGCAGCGGCAATCTGCTGCTACGATCTTAAACAGAAACTGATCCAGAACGGTATTGACCATAAACTCTGCCATGAAATGCAGCTCCCTCTAAAAATCCGTTGGGCTATTAATTCCATCCGCAGCGGTGAGGAAATTTACAGACAGTTTTTAGAAAGTTGAGAGAAAATTTTCGTAGATTAAAAAAAGTTTTCTAAATTTGCCAAATAATCATCAGGAGATCCGCAATGGCGGACACCAACCGAGAGACCAGAATCCACGGTGGTACAGTATGAGGGCTTTGCCAAAATATAAGAAGTTTGCCTTGCGTTTTTCCTGATAAAATTTTTTTTCAATGAATGATTTTATCACGGCAGCGGCGGCAATTTCCGGCAGGCAAGATTTAGATTCTAAGATTGCTCCGCAAAGTTTCCAATTAAGTTTTGAGATTAATGATGAGCTGGTCTGGGTGGAATTCCGGCAGAGCGGGAATATTTTTGTCGGCGAGTTTCTGAACATCTTCCGAGGTGCTGCTTTTGAGACAAAATTTGAGGCAAAAGATCACGGAGCTGGCTCACCTTCGGACGAGAAACTCATTCAGGCAGTGGAGAAACATTTCAACTATTTTAATGTATTTCGAAGTGCTGGCGCGGAGGCATTATTTACACAAAATTTCTGTCCGCTGAGGAAGCGCGCGCTGCGGAGGCACCGCCCGAATTTTGATTATGTGAAATATTTCCTTTCCGAAGGAAATTTCGACTTGAAATCTTACGGCGCGAGGGCAAACGCAAGCTGGTACCGACTGTATGCCCAGTGCCTGCGCGGCCCGGAGGAGTACAGGCGTGCCACTGCGCTGAGCAGCTATTCCGCAAAGAGCGCTTAAGCAAAAAAAGCTGCATTACTGCAGCCTCTTTTATTTGTTGATTTTCAAATCTTTCCCCGCGATGTCTTCCCAGCGATAGTAGTGGAAGGTGCGGTCGGTACTCATCACCACAAACATACCGTGGCGGAATTTATCATTCAGCGGAATGCTAACCATATCGGAGCCGTCGCTCTCCTGCGCTGCCACTTTTACTACTTTCAGCAGTTCCTGCCTGTTGCCTTCCCTTCGGAAGATATGGAATTTATTGGCTCCCTGATTGGAGACCAGGATGTAGCCAGTTTTGGGCCCGGTCTTGTAGATCGATATGCCTTCGTGATCGGATGCGAAACCAGTCTGAGCAAACAGGTTAAGTTCCTCGTTGCCTTTAGCAGGATCGGCGTGGTATTTTCTCACGCCCACCTGCTCGTCGGAGTAATAGATGAAGCCGTTTTCATTATCTACCGCGATGGACTCTATCTCCTTTTTGCCGCTGTATTTTCCAAATTTCCGAACCAAATCGGCTTTTACTACGCCTCTGCCATCATCCTCCAGGAGGTATTGCCAAAGGTATCCCTCCGCAGGACCCGTCTTCCTCCCTACAATGGCGTAAATTTTCCCGTCGGGGGCGGTGTATAATGCGATGCCCATAAGATCGCGGAAGCCTTCGCCAGCCTCGCCTTCGAAAACAGGTATACCGCCGCCGTCCACCGCCTTCATATCCGGAAGAGAGAAAATGCGCAGTTTGTGTGTGAGCCGCTCGGTAGTTACCGCGATGTCTGTCGGTCTACCATTGATTTTCAAGCCGTAGGCGATGTCTACATTATTTGGCCGCTGTAGTCCGGAAACGGTAAGCTCGGGAATAATCCTCCCCTCCAGATCGAAAACGAAGAGCGCACCGTCCTTATCCTTATCTGTGCCTACAATCAAGCTTTTGGACGGGTCTTTTTTATTAATCCAAATGGCGGGGTCGTCCGTATCGTGCTTTACTGGCTGGGTAATGACGGCAGGCTGTATCACCTCTTCCGAAATAGCCGCGCTCTGCTGCGTAGTTTTGCAAGAAATAATGATTGCAGAAAAAACTGCTGCTCTTACAAATTTTTTCATAATAAAATTATTTCACTCCATACGCACCTATCGTCGCTGATGGCGCGGGGGATTCATAGGTTATTCCATCCATCACCAGACCTTTCGGGAAGTTTTTGGTGATGTTCGTTTTGCCCTTACCGATGGCCGGCGAGCCCGGCATCAGCCGGAAATCCCACTCCGGATTAAATACAGCATTATACATATCGGTATTCAGTGGATAGTTTACAAATTTCGGGTCGTTGGCGCCAGGTGTCTTGGTATCGAGGATATCGTTTACTCCCCCCACCTGATCTTTCCCGTTCGGCGTAAAGCCTTTTACCGCTTCTGCATTATGGCCATAGTATAGATTGTTCGCTATGGTGGAGCGCGCATCCTTAGGCTTTTTGGTATCCTCCTTTACTCCGAAACGCGTATTCACGAAAAGTGTGTTGTAGATTTCTGCATGCACCGTCTGCTCCAGCCATATAGAGCCGCCTTTTATGCTCGGTTTCCGCCAGCCGGTATTCAGTATCGTATTGTTGTAAGCTACTACATGCGCCTGGGGAGATCTGTCGCCCGCGTTGGAAAGCTTCATCGCGTTGGTATTGTTGGAATAAAACAGGTTATAGCTTACATCCGCAAGCGTGCCCGAGTTGATATATACACCCTCGCCGCCGCTTTTCCCGGTGGTGTAGAATTTATTTCCCGTAATGATGAGCTGCCCGCCATCGAAGTAACTAGAATGAACAAAGAAGTTTTTGATAATTGAGTTCTTCAACACAAGCTTCCCATTGCTGTTTGAAAACCATATCGCCGGAAGATCCTTTCCGGCTGCAGCTTTGTAGAGCCCAAGTTTTACAGAAAGCGAAGACTGCGTAGTGGATGCGCCGCCATATTCGATGATTGCGTGCTCTAAAAGAACTTCCTCCGCAGACTGCCCGCATAAGATTCCGCCCCAGTTCTTCCCCCAGGAATCGGGGGTGCGGAGCTCTTTCACGGTGGTAATCCTCACCGGGTTTTCCTCAGTGCCTTTTACATAGAGATTCCCCAGCACAATGAATTCCGGCTTCGCCTCGGCATCCATCTCCACCGTGCAGCCCTCCTCTATCACGAGGCGCTTCCCGGCAGGGATCACAATATCTCCGGATACTTTTACGACGCTGTTTCTCGTCCAGGTTCCAGAAACCTCTCCGGAAACGCCGGCAGAGCTGGAATTGATTTCAGACAGATCCACATCATGGTTTGCATCCTCGCAGGACATAAAACCAAGGCTGGCAGCTAGAAGCGTATATCTTAGAATTTTCATTTATAAAAGTTTTAGTTAAAATTTCACTCGGAGGCCAAGGAGATAAGTTTGTTTATAGAAATCTTTCCGGATCAGTGTTTCGCCGCTGGAAATATCCTGCCCGGCAATATCGGCATTCTGCTCATTCACCCCTTTTATGAAGAGTTTCATAGGCGTATCCAGCAGGTTGTTCGCCTTTGCGTAGATGCTCAGCCTATCGCCAAGTCTTTTCTCAAGTGATGCATCCATTCGGATGAAACCCTTCTGCCAAATGTCATTATCCAAAAACTGGGAAACTGTGGAAATTCTCGGCCCGGTGTATGAGCCGGCAATCTGCGCATCCCAGCCGGACTGAGGATTTTTGTAAAGCAGGGAAAGATTCGCGATGTGCTCACTCTGCCCATACAGAGGCCGCTTCTGATCTTGGGTAATAGTCTCCAGGTTGCCTGCGGCATCGCGCACGCGGACGGATTTCGGAGTGGTGATTTCAGAGTGCGTGTATGTGTAGTTGGCCTTAAAACCAAAACTGCTGAAGAACTTTATCACATCCACCTCTACCCCATAATTTTCCGCGCTGCCGAAGTTGCCCGGAGAATAGAAAATGTCCTGCCCGCGGGTTTTATCCGGCTGCAAGGTGTACTCGATAGGGTCTTTGATATTTTTGTAGAAAACGCCCACCATATACTGATCGGAGGCTTTCGGGAAAAACTCATAGCGAAGATCCACATTATCTGCCTTGGCTCGCTTCAGATCCGGGTTCCCTCTTTCAGAATACTCCTCATAAACCAGTTTTGAAGGCACAATCTCGAAGAAGCCTGGCCTGTTGATGGATTTAAAATAAGTAGCCCGCAGGTTTTGCGTAGGCGTTATTTTATACTTCACACTTGCCGAAGGCAGCGCATCGGTATATTTTTGGCTAAGCTCCGGCCGGTCTTCGCCCATCGGGAAGAGCAGCGTGTAAGACTGGTCCGTATGCTCGAAACGGATACCGCCGCTCAGTTCTATTTTTTCAAGTTTAGCTTCCAGCATTCCGTATCCTGCAGCGATCTTCTCCGCAGCATCGTAGGTCAGGGAGTTGGCCACCGCTCCTTTCGGATTTTCCACATTATACTGAATATCAGCTACATCCATAAAATCCGTTCCGAGAATATGGTTCCTGCTCACAGGATAGAGTGAGTAGTTGTTGTAGAAATGGCTGCGTTCCTTATCCCGGTACATCCCTCCGGCGAGGATGTTAAAGCCGTCAGCCACCGTTACTTTTAAGTTAAGATACCCGGCATAGTCGTTATCCGTATTCCTCAGCCAGGTTCTAAAGGCATTGTTCGGCGAGGTCTGCGTATCTACAAAATTTCTCCTTATTCCGAGCGTCCCGAAATTCGTCTGATCAGGCACCTGGTTATCCGCTGAGGATACTACGCCCGACCAGTCAAGGGAGAACCTGCCCGGGATGATGCTATGTTCGCCACGCAAAGTAGTGTTCCAGATGCGCTGCTGAGTGAATCGGGAGCGGTAGGAGTAGCTGAGATCTGCGTTTCCTGCCAAAGGCTCATAATTCGCATTGGAGGCATTGGCAGTAAGTCTCTCCCTCAGCTGCGTGTTGCGTAGCAGCATAAAAGAGTTGAACAATTTCAGCTGATGGTTCGCGTTGATTCTGAAATCAAGAATACCGTAAGCACCCATACGCTGCTGATTTTCAAAGTATTTCCTGTCGGATTCTGAGGTAATGACTCCGTACTTCATTGTATCCACATTGGATGTGGAGTAGAATTTACTATCCGTCATCCGGTTGCTGTTCTGATAGCTCACCGCGGCGAGCACGCCCAGCTTATTATCGGCAAACCTTCTGCCCAGGGTAAGGCCACCCGTAAAATTCGGCATGGCATTTAGTCTTTCTATTTGATACCTGCTTTTCGGGAAATCTGCCACTGTGGCATTATAAGATCTTCCGAACCGCTCGTAGGGAGATTTAAATTTAATATCGGAAGTATCAAACGAATGGAACTTCCGCTCAAACAGCGCCTGAGAATATCCCACCGCCATATTTGCCGAAAGATCCCTGGCAGCAGGTGCGCTTTTCATCACCATGTTTACACCCCCTCCTATCGCATCGCCTTCCATATAAGGCAAAAGCGATTTGTAAACTTCCAGCCTGTCCAAAAGTTCAGAAGGAAAAATATCCAGCGGCACATATCTGTGGCGGTTTTCAGGCGAAGGGATTTTTACGCCATTTACTAAGGTATAATTGTAGCGCTTGTCCATACCGCGGAGGATTGCATACTGGCCTTCGCCGTTGCTGCTGCGCTCCACGGAAACGCCGGACACACGCTGAATAACATTGGCTACGCTGAGATCCGGAGAAATCTGTATGGCATTTCCTGACACCACATTCACCACTTCCGGTGCGCGCTGCTCTATCCTCCTTGCCATACCCTCCGTATCGTGGCGGCGGATTCCAAGGATCGTCACTCCGCTGATTTCACGCGCATCCTTATCGGGAAGGCTGTAGCTCACTGTCACAGCCTGATCACTGCTAACTATAATATCCTCATTCACCCCCTGAAATCTTGGGTGAGAAATGGTGATGCTATAGCTTCCATCCTCCAGATTGAGAAAGCTGAAAGAGCCATCCAGCCCGGTTTGCGTACGGATATTCCCAGGCTGAAGCACAATATTTGCCCCAGCCACCGCCTCGCCCCTCTCGCTGCTCTGCACCGTTCCTCTGATTTCTTGGGCATAGAGAAATGCCGGCGCGATGAGCATCAGCGGAAGGGATATAATATATTTTTTCATAAATCCTATTTAAGCCGTTAAATTATATTTAAAAATTCTTCAGCATATTAAGAAAATGTTATTTTTTTTTTAATGCTGCCAATTATCATAAAAAAACCGCCTCATAATATGAGACGGATATAAAAAATAATTCCAGTATTTTACTTATGCCTGAACATTGTTGTTCTGCCCGATTACAAAAGGTTCAACTTCCTTAATCTCGCCGAATTGCTGCTCGTAGTTTTGGATGTTCTGCTGTAGCGCATTCAAAACTCTCTTAGCGTGAAGCGGCGCCAAGATTACCCTTGAGCGTACCTGTGCCTGCTGAACGCCCGGCATAAGCTGGATGAAATCCAACACGAATTCAGACGGCGAGTGGTTTACAAGCGCAAGGTTGCAATATGCACCGGCAGCCACCATCTCGTTCAGTTGGATGTTAATGTTGTTGTCGTTGTTTTGGTTTTGGTCCATTGTTATTCTGTTTAGGTTTAAAAAAGTTTGACGCTCAAAGTTAAGGAAAGTTTTTCAACGGTGCCTTATTTTGAGCGTCAAACAGAAAAATTATTCGTAATCTGCAAATTCCTTCTTAGAGCCTACGATTACATTCTGATACTCCTTCAAGCCTGTACCAGCAGGGATTCTGTGCCCTACGATTACATTTTCCTTCAGGCCGTTCAGCTCGTCCACTTTTCCGGAAACTGCGGCTTCGTTCAGCACCTTGGTTGTTTCCTGGAAGGATGCTGCGGACATAAAGGATTTCGTCTGAAGCGCTGCCCTCGTGATACCCTGTAGCACCGGCGTTGCCGTTGCAGGAAGCGCTTCCCTTGCTTCCACGAGTTTCAGGTCTTCCCTCTTCAGCTTGGAATTTTCATCGCGAAGTTCCCTTGCGGAAATCATCTGCCCAGGCTGAAGCTCCTTGGAATCTCCTGCATCCACTACCACCTTCATTCCGAAAATCCTATTGTTTTCCTCGATGAAGTCGTATTTATGTTCCAGCGAGCCTTCCAGGAACTGCGTATCGCCACCGTCCACGATTTCAACCTTCGTCATCATCTGGCGCACGATGATTTCAAAGTGCTTGTCATCAATCTTCACACCCTGCAATCTGTATACTTCCTGAATTTCGTTCACCAGATATTCCTGAACTGCGGTAGGCCCTTTGATTCTCAGGATATCATCCGGCGTTACGGAACCGTCTGAAAGCGGCGTACCAGCACGAACGAAGTCGTTTTCCTGTACCAGGATTTGGTTCGAAAGTTTCACCAGGTAGGTTTTTCTCTCGCCTGTTTTCGCTTCCACGATAAGTTCGCGGTTTCCACGCTTGATTTTTCCGTAAGATACCACCCCGTCAATCTCCGTTACAACGGCAGGGTTGGATGGATTTCTTGCTTCGAAAAGCTCTGTAACCCTTGGAAGACCACCGGTAATATCGCCTGCCTTCGCAGATTTTCTCGGGATTTTAATCAAAATCTTACCAGCCTTGATTTTCTCGCCGTCGTTCACCATGAGGTGCGCTCCAACAGGCAGGTTGTAAGATTTCTGCTCTTCACCTTTAGCATCCACCACGCGAAGCGTTGGCACGGCTTTGCGGCTTCTCGATTCTATGATTACCTTCTCTTCAAAACCAGTCTGCTCATCTATTTCCAGCTGGAAGGAAGTACCCTGGATAATATCTTCATACTCCACCTTACCGGAAGCTTCCGCGATGATTACGGCGTTGTAAGGATCCCATTTTGCAATCAAATCGCCTTTGCTCACCTTAGCACCAGGTTTCACGGAAATTACGGAACCGTAAGGAATGTTGGCCACCATCAGTGGCGTTCTTTGCTCGTTATCCGAGACAAGGCGGAATTCCGTAGAGCGCGAAACTACAACTTCTGCCGTGTTTCCATTTTCATCTTCGGAAGTTACCGTGCGGATTTCATCCATTTCCACGATACCATCCCTCCTTGCCACGATGGAAGGATTTACAGAGACGTTCCCTGCCGTACCACCTTGGTGGAAGGTTCTCAGCGTAAGCTGGGTACCAGGTTCACCGATGGATTGCGCCGCGATAACGCCCACAGCCTCACCCATGTGGATTGGCTTGCCGGTTGCCAAGTTTCTACCGTAGCATTTTGCGCAGATACCTTTTCTCGCTTCGCAAGTCAGCGGAGAACGCACTTCCACGCTTTCTAGGCCAAGGTTTTCTATTGTTTTTGCTAAATTCTCGTCAATCAGTTCATCCGCTCCCACGATTTTCTCGTCCGTTTCAGGATGATAAATATCGTGCAGGGAAATTCTACCCAGAATTCTCTCGGAAATTCTTTCCACGATTTCGTCGTTCTTCTTCAGCGGCGTAATTTCCGTTCCGCGAAGTGTGTGGCAATCGTCCTCCGTAATAATCACATCCTGAGCCACATCCACCAGCCTTCTGGTCAGATATCCTGCATCGGCAGTTTTCAGAGCCGTATCGGCAAGACCTTTACGGGCACCGTGCGTGGAAATGAAGTATTCCAGGATGGAAAGGCCTTCCTTAAAGTTCGCAACAATCGGGTTTTCAATAATTTCCGAACCTGTGGACCCGGCTTTCTGTGGCTTCGCCATCAGACCCCTCATACCGGAAAGCTGGCGAATCTGCTCCTTGGAACCACGGGCACCGGAATCCAGCATCATATATACGGAATTGAAGCCACCCTGGTCGGTCTTCATCCTGTTCATAATCATCTCCGTAAGGCCGGCGTTCGTATTCGTCCACACATCAATTACCTGGTTGTAGCGCTCCGTATCGGTGATGAGACCCATATTATAATTCGCACGGATTTCATCCACATTCTCCACAGCCTGAGCAATCATCTGCTGCTTTTCTTCCGGCACCACAATGTCGCCAAGCGAGAAGGAAAGCCCACCCTTAAAGGCATTGCTGTAGCCCATATCCTTCATATCGTCCAGGAATTTCACCGTGGTTGGGAAATCGGTATCAGCCAAGATACGGCCGATTACATTCCGCAGAGATTTTTTCGTTAAAAGCTCATTCACGAAGCCTACTTGTTCTGGAACGATTTGGTTGAACAGAATTCTACCCACCGTAGTTTCCGTAAGTTTCGTGGTGATTTCACCATTTTCCTTAATTGGCAGCCTGCACCGTACTTTAGCGTTCAGCGAAACCTTGCCTTCGTTGTAAGCGATTTCCGCTTCTTCCGGTGAGTAGAAAGTAAGGCCTTCACCCAGAACCTTTCGTTCCTCGGTAGAGTGCGCTTCCTTGGTCATAAAATAAAGCCCAAGCACCATATCCTGAGAAGGCACCGTAATCGGCGAGCCGTTTGCAGGATTCAGGATGTTCTGAGAGCCCAGCATCAGCAGCTGCGCTTCCAGGATAGCCTCTGGGCCAAGCGGCAAGTGCACCGCCATTTGGTCCCCATCAAAGTCAGCATTGAAGGCCGTGGTTACCAATGGGTGCAGCTGGATAGCCTTACCCTCGATCATTTTCGGTTGGAAAGCCTGGATACCCAGCCTGTGAAGCGTAGGCGCACGGTTCAGGAGAACAGGGTGGCCCTTCATCACATTTTCCAGAATATCGTAAACAACAGGCTCTTTCCTGTCGATAATTCTCTTCGCAGATTTTACCGTTTTTACGATACCTCTTTCAATTAGTTTCCTGATAATGAACGGCTTATAAAGTTCTGCCGCCATATCTTTCGGCAGACCGCATTCGTGAAGCTGCAAATCTGGACCTACGACGATTACTGAACGCGCCGAGTAATCCACCCTTTTACCCAAAAGGTTTTGGCGGAACCTACCCTGCTTCCCTTTCAGTGAATCGGAAAGGGATTTCAGCGGCCGGTTGCTCTCGGATTTTACTGCGGAAGATTTTCTCGTATTGTCGAAAAGTGAATCCACAGCTTCCTGCAGCATCCGTTTTTCATTACGCAAAATTACTTCCGGCGCTTTGATTTCCAATAGCCTTTTCAGGCGGTTGTTTCTGATGATTACCCTGCGGTAAAGGTCGTTCAGATCCGATGTTGCAAAGCGGCCGCCATCCAGCGGAACAAGCGGGCGAAGTTCCGGCGGAATCACGGGTAGCACTCGCATTATCATCCATTCCGGCCGGTTTATCATCCTTGTATTGGCGCTTCGCAGCGCTTCCACCACATTCAGCCTTTTCAGTGCTTCCGTTCTTCTCTGCTTAGAGCCTTCGTTGTGCGCCTTATGTCTCAGGTCGTAAGAAAGTGCATCCAGGTCGATTCTTTTCAGCAAATCTTCCACGGCTTCTGCACCCATTTTTGCGATGAACTTATTCGGATCAGAATCTTCAAGATACTGATTTTCGGCAGGTAGCGTATCCAGGATGTCCAGATATTCTTCCTCGGTAAGGAATTCCATTTCCTCAAAGTCAGAGCCGTCTGCTTTCTTTGCCGCACCCTGCTGTATCACCACATATCTTTCGTAGTAGATGATCATATCCAGCTTCTTGCTCGGCATTCCGAGAAGGTAGCCTATTTTGTTCGGCAATGAGCGGAAATACCAGATGTGTGCCACCGGCACTACCAGATTGATGTGGCCTATTCTTTCGCGGCGCACTTTCTTCTCGGTTACCTCCACACCGCATCTATCGCACACGATGCCTTTGTAGCGTATTCTCTTGTACTTTCCGCAGGCACATTCGTAATCCTTCACCGGGCCGAATATTTTCTCGCAGAAAAGTCCGTCTCTTTCCGGTTTGTGTGTACGATAGTTGATGGTTTCCGGCTTCAGCACCTCGCCTCTTGATTCCTGCAGGATGGATTCCGGCGAAGCCAGTCCAATCGTGATTTTATTAAACCTGCTTGATTTATTTTTGTTTGACATTATTATTTTTTTAGATTAAAGAACTTAGAACCAAGAACCAAGATTTCCCACTAGGCTTATCTTGATTCTTGTGTCTTGCATCTTGAGTCTTTTTTAAATTTATTCCTCTAATCTCACATCCAATCCAAGGCCCTGCAGTTCGTGCAGCAATACATTGAAGGATTCCGGGATACCGGGCTCCGGCATTGCTTCACCTTTGGCAATCGCCTCGTATGTTTTCGTTCTTCCCGTCACATCGTCGGATTTCACGGTAAGGATTTCACGAAGAATGTTGGATGCACCGAAGGCTTCCAACGCCCAGACTTCCATCTCACCGAAACGCTGACCACCGAACTGAGCCTTACCGCCCAAAGGTTGCTGCGTGATGAGAGAGTACGGACCGATAGAGCGGGCGTGCATCTTATCATCCACCATATGCCCAAGTTTCAGCATATAGATTACGCCCACAGTGGCAGGCTGCGTGAATCTTTCACCGGTACCGCCATCGTACAGATAGGTGTTACCGAATTTCGGAAGGCCGGCTTCATCGGTGTACTTCGTGATTTCTTCCAGCGATGCACCATCGAAAATAGGTGTGGCAAATTTCAGCCCAAGCTTCTGCCCTGCCCAGCCGAGAACGGTTTCATAAATCTGCCCGATGTTCATACGGGATGGCACCCCCAGTGGATTCAGCACTATGTCCACAGGCGTTCCGTCTTCGAGGAACGGCATATCTTCTTCGCGCACAATCCGCGAAACGATGCCCTTGTTTCCGTGGCGGCCCGCCATTTTATCACCTACTTTCAGCTTGCGCTTTTTGGCGATGTACACTTTTGCCGTCTTCATAATTCCCGGGGCAAGCTCATCACCTATCGTCACGGCATCCTTCTCACGGTTCATCACGCTGCGGATGCTGTTTACTTTAATCTTATAATTATGCAGCAGCTGATTGATCAGCTCATTCCTGTCCTCGTCCACAGTCCACTCTGCTCCGCTGATGTTCACATAATCGTCTATGGACTGCAGGAGTTTCAGCGTGAACTTTGTTCCTTTGGAAATTACCTCTTCATTCAGGTCATTGGTTACCCCTTGGGAAACTTTGCCGTTTACCAGGACATTAAGTTTTTCCACAAGGATACCGCGAAGCTCGTCAAATTTTACTTGGTAATCATTATCGATTTCCTCGAGTTTTAGTTTCTCCTCGCTGCGTTTTTTCTTATCCTTTATGTTTCTGGAGAAGAGTTTTTTATCTACCACTACCCCGCTAAGTGAAGAGTCTGCCTTCAGGGATGCGTCCTTTACATCTCCGGCTTTGTCGCCGAAGATGGCTCGCAAGAGTTTCTCCTCCGGCGTAGGGTCAGATTCTCCTTTTGGAGTGATCTTTCCAATCATAATATCGCCCGGTTTTACCTCTGCCCCGATGCGGATCATACCGTTTTCGTCTAGATCTTTGGTAGCCTCCTCGGACACATTTGGGATATCGGAAGTCAGCTCCTCCATACCGAGCTTGGTATCGCGCACATCTAGCGAATATTCGTCGATATGGATGGAAGTAAACCAGTCTTCGCGTACCACTCTTTCGTTGATTACTATCGCGTCCTCAAAGTTATACCCCTTCCACGGCATAAATGCCACCACGAGGTTCCGCCCGATGGCGAGCTCGCCGTTTTCCGTAGCGTAGCCATCGCAGAGCACCTGTCCTTTTTCCACACGCTCTCCTACTTTCACATTTGGCCGTAGGGTGATGGTGGTACTCTGGTTGGTTTTTCTGAATTTTGTAAGGTTGTATGTTTTTGTTGCGGGCTCAAAGGAAACCAGCTCCTCGTCTTCCGTACGCTCGTATTTTATCACGATTTTCTCAGCATCCACATACTCTACCACGCCGTTTCCTTCAGCGTTGATGAGCACGCGGCTGTCCTTTGCCACCTGCCTTTCCAGCCCGGTTCCTACGATTGGGGCTTCCGGGCGGAGGAGCGGCACTGCCTGGCGCATCATGTTGGAGCCCATCAGCGCGCGGTTCGCATCGTCGTGCTCAAGGAAAGGGATAAGAGAGGCGGAGATACCGGAAATCTGGTTCGGTGCCACATCCACAAGATCTACCTGCTGTGGCTCTACCACGGGGTAGTCTCCATCCACACGGGCGATGATCCTGTCCGACTCGAAGTCGCCGCTGTCAGACATTTCCACATTCGCCTGTGCGATTACCTTGCCTTCTTCATCCTCGGCGTTGAGATATACCGCCGGAGATTCCAGATCTACTCTGCCGTTTTCCACTTTTCTGTATGGGGTCTCTATGAAGCCCAAATTGTTGATTTTGGCATAAAGACCGAGCGAGGAGATCAAACCGATATTCGGCCCTTCCGGCGTCTCGATCGGGCAAATTCTGCCGTAGTGTGTGTGGTGCACATCCCGCACCTCGAAACCTGCGCGCTCTCTTGAAAGCCCGCCCGGTCCGAGTGCCGAAAGCCTCCTCTTGTGGGTAATTTCGGAAAGCGGGTTGGTCTGGTCCATAAACTGGGACAGCTGGTTGGTACCGAAGAACGAGTTGATAACCGAGGTGAGCGTCTTGGCATTTACAAGATCTCTTGGGGTAAATACCTCGTTATCGCGTACATTCATTCGTTCGCGGATGGTTCTTGCGATTCTGGACAGCCCCACGCCAAACTGACCGGCAAGCTGCTCGCCTACGGTTTTAATCCTACGGTTGGAGAGATGGTCAATATCGTCGATCTCCGCCTTGGAGTTCACCAGCTCGATAAGGTGGCGAACGATGGCGATAATGTCTTCTTTCGTTAATACCTCAGTATCCTCGGAGATCTTCAGCCCAAGCTTCTTATTCAGCCTGTACCTGCCTACCTCTCCCAGGGAGTATCTTTGCTCGGAGAAGAAAAGTTTTTCTATGATGCCCCTTGCGGTTTCTTCATCAGGCGGTTCCGCGTTGCGCAGCTGACGGTAGATGTACTCCACCGCTTCTTTCTCAGAGTTGGTAGGGTCTTTCTGCAGGGTATTCTGGATGATGGTAAACTCTCCGGAGTTTTCCTTGTGAATCAGCACGGACTTCACGCCGGATTCCAGGATCATATCGATGTGCTCTTTTTCAAGAACGGTCTCCCGGTCCAGGATGATTTCATTTCTCTCCACGGAAACTACCTCGCCGGTATCTTCATCCACAAAATCTTCGAACCAGGTATTCAGCACGCGTGCCGCGAGCGTTCTGCCTTCGTATTTTTTCAGGCTTGCCTTGGTGGCTTTTACTTCCTCTGCAAGATCGAAAAGCTGGAGGATATCCTTGTCGGATTCATAGCCTATCGCGCGCAGCAGCGTAGTAAGCGGAAGCTTCTTCTTCCGGTCGATGTAGGCATACATCACATTGTTGATATCCGTAGTAAACTCCATCCAGGAACCCTTGAACGGGATAATTCTGGAGAAATAAAGCTTGGAGCCGTTGGCGTGGTAAGTCTGCCCGAAGAATACGCCCGGCGAGCGGTGCAGCTGCGTAACGATCACGCGCTCGGCACCGTTGATAATGAATGATCCAGAAGGCGTCATATAAGGCACAGGGCCCAGGTACACATCCTGAATCATAGTTTCAAAGTCCTCGTGCTCCGGATCGGTGCAGTACAGCTTCAGCACTGCCTTCAGCGGCACGGCATAGGTAAGCCCGCGCTCTATACATTCATCTATGCTGTACTTTGGCGTTCCCAGCTCGTAGTCCATAAACTCCAGCACGAATTGGTTTCTGGAGTCGGAGATAGGGAAATTCTCAAGGAAAGTTTTGTAAAGCCCCTCCTTTTTGCGGTCTTCAGGGAGCGTATCAAGCTGGAAGAATTCCTTGAAGGACTCGATCTGGATGTCCAGGAAATCCGGCGTGATCACCTTCCCCTTTACCGAAGAGAAATTAATTCTTTCGTCTGGCTGAGTGTTCTTCAGTGTTTTACTCATCTTTAAAGGTTCAATGTTTTTCTAAAAATTAAAATCAGCGAGAGCCCCCGGAGGTAAGAAAGCCTGAGAAAATCAGAAAGAAGAAAATACAACTGCTGCACTTCCTGCTTTTTTTGAAAATCCCGAGCCTGCTCCGCACGCTCCTCAACTCAAAAATGCAACCCCGTTATATCTTTTCACGGCGTAGTGCAGACGCTTCCGGACAACTTTTAACCACGAAAACGCGGAAAACTCTTCCAGATATTTGAAAGAGTAATTCCGTAAAATATTCAGTTTAAAATCTTGATTGCCCCAAAGTGAAATGCAAAGATAAGCATTTATTTTATTTTGACAAAAAAGATTGCAACAAAAGGGAAACAAAAAAAAACCGCCCTTAGAGGGCGGCTTATAAGAATTCAAATTAATTAACAGGTTTCCAGAAGCTCCAGACGGTGCCGTTGAAAACCGCCAGCCTTTTGGCACCGGCCTTATTCACGAAAACCATCATCCCCGGTGAAGGGCTTGGTATACTATTCACATCATCTACCGTAGGCAAAACCATAGCCTTAGTCTTGGATTCCAGGACGAGAACGCCATCCTTTGCGAGGATAAGAAACTCAGCTTCTTCAGCTGGCGTTGAAAACAGCGAAGGCTGCAGCAACTTCCTTTCTGCAGCTGCAAGCGCTTCCGCACTTTTCGTACGGCGTTCCTTTTCCGCTGCCGCTACTTCTGCGCGGATCTTCTGCATCTTCTTCTCCCGGAATATTTCATCTACATCGCGGAAGAACACCTGTGTTTACGGCCGGCGGCTCATAGCGGCTTCTGCTGCAAGCTTTTCAAGCGGGCATCATCCGGATCGGCGTTTTTGATATAATCCCGGATCATCTGCATCAGCTCCGGTTTCAGCTGATATTTCCTGGGTTCGCTGGATGACGCGGTGCGCAGGAACTTATCAATTTTTCAATCTTCTTTACTGCCTGCTTATCGGTGATGTGCGGTTGGGAAGATTTTTGCGCATTTACCGTGAATGTCAGAAAAAGTAGAATGATATTAGCGAAACGCTTCATTTATATTTTTTATCTAAGTTAACAGATTTAACAAAAACCACCACAGACAAAGCCTGCGGCGGAAAATAAATTATGGAATTACAATGAAATAAGGTTTTAATTTGGACAAAGATATTTAAGTTTAAATAATTCTGAACGAGACTCCTCGCAACCCTTAATTTTTGCAAGCGTATAGTAATATATCTCATTCCATGAGCTATTAACAGCATCGGCAGGTGGTATGAAGCTTTTTCCCTCTCCTACCTTGAACCACTCTTCTTGTTCAATTTTATTATAATTGTTACTAAAACTATAATACCATTTTATATATTCTACCTCTTCATCGTTAATCACCTTTGTAGGATCATCTCGATCCTGTAATTTCACTTTTAACTCTACTACAGGCGAATTTTCACAAATGGCTTGCTCATAACCTATCGGGCTTACTTTTACTATTTCTGTACTACAAGTAGACCAAAAACTCCACACTGTCCCATTAAATATAGCGAGCTGCTTTTTTTTGGTATCATAGGCCATCATTCCTGGCGCAGGTCTCTTTATGCTTGTGTGCGGGCTCTGCATTTTAGGTAACACCATTGCTTTATTCTTATCAGAAAGAACTAATACACCAGGTGCGCTTTCCTCCTCATCACCAATAAAAGAATTTCCCCCAATATCTTTAAGAGGTTGCTGAAAAGTCTCAAAATTAGGAACGATACCTTTAGTATTAGCGATGCTCTGGCCATCCAGGTAAAGGTTCTGTTTATTAACAGAGAGTTTAAACCAGTTATTTACATTATTACATGGTGAATCCTTGCAATAAGATACCAAACCACTGGTCGCATCCATAGCTATGGTACCAGGCTGCACCACCCTACCATTTTTAGACATTTCTTCAATATTAGTAACGTAAGGTAAAACGATACCTTTATTCCCCAATCCAAATTCAATAGATACATATTCATTGCTAATAGCATCTTTACCGATTGCGACCTGCCCAAAAGCATCCAAAGAGAGTAATAATCCTATAGCTAAAATTATTTTTTTCATATTTTATTATTTAAAAATCAGATTTTAAAAGGGACATGCCGGTGCATTAAAACATTTCCAAGAAGTACCGTCAAAAATTTTCAAACATTTATTTGTGGTATCATATACTAACATACCTTCCACTGGAATCTTGATATTATCTTCAATTTCTTTTTCGGAAAGCCTATTAATTACAAAGCCTTTATTATTAGATTCCAATACCAACCAACCGTTATTTCTAATTCCTGGCCAGTTATTATTTCCAGAATGTGCACGGCTGAGTGTAGTGATACCAAATCTAGCAGGCCCATCATTGTCGCCAGAACTATTAGGTAAACGGTAGCACATTTTCCTTAAATGAATTACCACTGTTGCTTCCTCGAATAAACCACTACATCCAGATTGAACTTTATATTTAAAAACATACCTACCAGGTAGAGCTCTGGACATTATAAAAGTTTTTCCACTTAAGAATTCTGGATTCGTAATATCGTTTGTTCCGGGTGCTTCTTCAACTTCCCAAACGCCATGATTATCATAAGTACCTGAAAGATATGAGAATAAATCAGTATTAATTTTCTCTGAACCGTCGAAATCGATATAGTAAATTCCTCCGATTCCTGCTCTTGGATCATCAAGCATTTCCGGTCTTACATAGATGTGGTCTTTCACATTCACGCAATAATTCTTGCCGGCAGGCGTTGTAATATGCACCTGATACATACCTTCGTTTGATGCATTCAATTCACCAAGTACAAGCTTAGGTGATGTAGAAAGAACGGGGCCGCTAACTTCGTATTCTCCCTGGTTATTTTTTATCATCTTTTGCCATTCAAACCTGAGGTGATCCAGGTTATGAACTGCAAGTGTAATTCTAGGAGGTGTTACAGAGCAATCAGTCTCCAAGGTAATACCCGGCTCACCAAGAGCACGAACATCTACCACGCGTTCAATCTCTGACCCACAGCCATCCTCTACCTTAATGTAGTACACACCACCATCCACTTTTGTAAATATAGGGGCTGCGCTATTTGTAATAGCCAATGGTGTGGAGGAGGCTGTTGGCTTCTCATTATATAGTTTGAATGTAAGGTCTCTATTACCCTTGTTTGCAGCAATTAACAGATCAAACTTGCCACCACCACAAGCAAACGCAAAAGATTCGAAATTGAAAGGATAATCAAATCCAGGACCTCCAACAAAGAACATCTCGCTATAAAATGAATCTTCACACAACTCACCCTGCTTACCAGGCTGGTGAGGAGTCATTTTATATCTGTAAACACCAGCTTCAGAAAGTAAGGAGGTAGTCTCAAAATCATTACCTGTGATCGAGCCATGGTCTATCGTGCTTAATTCCTCCCAACGATAATATGCAAACTTTTCTAATTCAATTCTCAGCCAACTTTTATTAATTGGGTGATATATAGACGTGTTAATCTCATTTAAAAAATTATAATTCACACGTATTTTCACTTCAGTTTCCCCATTGCACAGCACCTTGGTATCAAGTTTAATATCTCGTTTATTGATGTCTTGCACTGTAAATTGGCCCTTAATGATTTTATTGCAGATTCCATCAAACATCACTGGATTGAACTCATACTTGTATGTTCCCGGAATACTTAGGGGGATTGCCGCAATACTTCCACCGTCATGAAGCATATTTTGTGGAACTTCATAGTTAGCATCGAAGCCTGCAGGCCCTTCCGTTATTCTTAGATTATGGAATTTAGTATTGTCCCCGTTTGAGAGCGTCATTAAATATCCACTATCATTACAATTCAATGTTTGTATAACACTCGTCTTAATATTACTATTTTGATCTTTAATAACTATAGTAGTAGAATAGTCGTCTATAAACTCGTCTCCGCAAAAATTAATAATCTTTGCCTTGTAGGTACCGGGTGGCAGCGCTTTACCATCAGGCTTTGGCATGTAATTATGCTTTATTTGGAACGTTCCGTGATTACTGTTATAATCTTTCGGATTAAAACCCTTCGGGGCTTCTAAAAACTCTACTATGAAGGGTACACCACTATTGATAGGCGCATTATTATCTGAGGGATTAGTATATTTCCAACCAAATGAAAATTTATCATTACAGGCAGTTCCTGTACTAAGAGAGGACAACGTAGGCCAAGCAGGCTTCCCTGCGCTCACAACCTGCGTTTCCTCTCGCCCGCAACCCTCTACCTTAATAGTTACAAGTTTATCATATGGTATTTTAAGGCTTGGATAATAAGTGCCATCAGACCCAAGAGTGAATTTCTGGGGACCAAGGCTTTTATCTTGGCCATTTTCATCCTTGTAATAACCTGATACAGTAAGGGTAACAGGCTTAGAACCTATAATATTAGGAATATATTCATCGGGCTTACAGATATTCTCTCCAGTAAAAAAAGGAACACCCAAGTTCCATGCATTGCTGAGGCTGAATTCAGCCTTTATGTCTGCACCACAGTTATCAACGGCGTTGAAGGTATAATCTCCCACTGGAAGATTGGAAATGGTAAAACTTTTGGTATCAGATGTTATAGTCTTATTACCTGCTTCACTCTTCAAAGTAATAGTATAAGGCGCGACACCATTTTTAAACTCACCACTTACAGAGCCGGTCTTACAATCGCCTGCTATTGAAGTTTTAAATTTCTTCTGGTCATTTTCCACTAAATATAAAAACCGAGGCATTAAATCAACTTGTTGATCTATCTTTTTTCCGCAGGCATCAGAGACCTCTACTTTATAAGATTCTTTAGTAAGCTCCTTCGAAGTAAAAGTATCCCCTGTAGTAACAGATATGGTCTCCACCACAGTACTACCATCGTAGATTTTAACAGTGTAAGGTAAATTACCATTAGAAATTCTACCAGAAATTACATTGGAGCAGGCAACAACTGATCCTTTTAATATATCTAATTTTAAGGGTGGTTGATCGATATGAACCGATGCAGGTGCAGGCTTCACACTACCGCAATCATCATAAACGCGCACATTATAGTAGCCGTTGCTTAGCCCAGTAATATCAAAATTTTGCTCCTTTATTTCTTTGTATTCTTTTACTATAGTAGCGCCGTCTGGGCTAGTTACTACAATACGGTAAGGCTGGGGCCCGGTTAGATCTTTTACTCTAAGTATGGCACAATTACCATTCTTTACAGATTCAATACTGAAATTTAAAGACTCCGCATAACTATTAATGGTGACAGAATTACTGGTCGCAGTGTAAGTTTCCGTGGTACCAGGCTTGGTAGCTGTGGCCTGAACATAGTATGAACCACTAGAAAGCTGCCTGTAAGAAAACGCACTTAGAGATACCACATCAGAATGGGAGCCATTACGCCTTACAGTAAAGGAAAGCTTTGTACCATCCGGTTGATTAAATACGGACCATTTAATGCCCCCACGGTTTTCGCAAAATTCATCCGAAACTTTCTCTGCAATTACTTTAAACTGCGCGCTGAACATAGACGCAAGAATACAGAGTAAAAAACTGTACAACTTCTTCATAATATTATTAGAAAAATTTCTGTAAAAAAAAGAAAAATTTTATAACAAAAAAAATATGGAATATTAACGAATTGTTAACACTTCTTCAATACGGCTTATTGGGCGCAATTCCTTGCGCTGAAAAGCACCGAAATGCGGATGTTTCCATACTCATCGATACAAGGCTCAATAGTAGGCGGTGTTTATGAAGAAGATAACTTTAATAACAATTTTCTTCCAAAAGTTCTCAGTTTTGATTTACTTTCCTTTTGTTTTCTTCGGGTCGTCTCCCTGTTTGCCTTCGAAAAAGGGCATCCGACCGAAAGAAGACCGAAAGAAAATTGGGAGGACGGTGGGAGGAAAACAGTTAAGAATGGTAAGATTATGTGGCTCTGCTGCTTATGAACAGATTAAAATAAAAACCACCACAGACAAAACCTGCGGTGGAAAAATAAACAATGGGTTAAATGTAATTAATTTGTTGCTTTCCAGAAACTCCAAACTGTACCGTTGAAAATTGCCAGCTGATTCGTTTTTAAATCATATGCCATCATACCCGGTGCTGGATTTATAATCTTCAGGTGTGGGCTTTCCATTGAAGGTAGAACCATAGCTTTATTAGCATCGGAAAGAACAAGGATGCCTTCTGCATTATCTTTTTGATTTTCGCCAATAATAACCTTTGCTTCTTTATGTTCTTCCTTATTATGTTGAACATTCGCTATATCGGCGGGCACCTTGCCAGTTGTATCATCTATAAAACCATTAGGTAATCTTACGTTTGTAACGTTAAATGTCAATGGTGACCAATCAGTCGCATTTTGACAGTTATTCTGCTTGCAGTAGCTCACAATTCCGGTAGCTGCATCCATAATGATAGTTCCCGGGACAACATTGCCTACACTAACAACCTGGCTGAAGTTTTGCACATATGGTATAATCACACCACGGTTACCATTTCCAAATTCTAAAGACACAGAAGAACTGGAGACTTCATCTTTACCAAATGCAACCTGTGCGGAGAAATGAGCTGAAGCAGTAAGTATTAAAGTTAGAATTATCTTTTTCATATTCTCTTATTTTGATTTATGATCAGGGCACGCCTGTTTATTAAAGCACTTCCACTGGTTACCATCATATATCTTTAGGCATTTTTCAGTGGTATCATATACCATCATACCTTTGACAGATTTATTTTTAGGAATTTTAGTCGCAGGATTATCAACCCTATTGATTACAAAACCCTTGGTATTTGCCTCCATTACCAGCCAAGCTCCTTTTCTTACCATTGGCCAGTTATCATTCTCAGCACCAGCTCTACCCAGTGCGGTAATACCCGCATTGGTGCTTAATGTTTGACCATCAGTAGCAGGCAATCTATAGCAAGCCTCTGGAAGAAGGTGGATAATAACTTGAGAAACCCTACTTATAGTAGTACTGCCACACAAAGCATTTACTGTATATTTAAATTTATATGTGCCAGGACTGTTTTCGGCAATATTCCAGCGGTTTCCATCTATGGTGGTAAACTTCGAATCGCTCATCACCTCCCACTTCCCAAAGGTATCCGGCTGGCCGCCAAGGTAATCAAACAGGTTATGACTCTGTGTACCATCATAATAGAAGGCATGTTCACTATCTTGGCCAGCAGACGGATTAGTAAAACTATCCTCGCGAAGCGTTATTTGGTCATATGTATCCACGCAGTATTCTTTGCCTTCAGGAGACGTGATGTGGACCTGATAAACACCTGCCTTATCAGCAGTGAAATTTTCCAAATCCAAGAAGGATTTTGTACTTAGTACACCACCACTAAGAAGGTTACCATTCGCATCTTTTATTTTCCTCCATTCAAACCTTAGAACATCCAAATCGTTTACGCGGAGCCGTATTTTTGGTACATTACCATCACAATCTCCGTCCACAGAGATACCCGGTTTATACAGAACAGTTACTTCCACAGCTTGCGTGTTGACTTTTCCACATTCATCTTTAACATGAACTATATAAACCCCTTTCTCTAATTTCGTAAATACAGGCTCATTTTGGTAAGGATGAATTACAACACCATTTTTAGAAAGTGCGTAAGTTAGTTTTTGACTACCTTTTTTAGCTGATACAAATAAATTATATGATTTATTAGAACATTCGAAAGATTGGGTCTTAATTTCAAGGGCGTCCGTAGGGTTATTATATTCAAATTCATAAATAACAGATGGCTCACTACAGTTACTACTATAAAACAACCCATCGTCTTTTAGAGTATTGTACACATTACCAGTCTGCCTAACTTGATAAATTCCGGTAGGAAGGTTTCTTGGTTCCCAAGTATAACTTTGCGTTAGTTTAGGATCATCTTTTAGAATTCTATCTCTAGGGGCTTCTTTATAAAAACTGTATGTGCCATTTGGCTGTTTTTTCCATAGAGAAATTCTTCTATTTAATTCGAATGTACCCAAGTTTTCCCATGTAACTTGGATTTTTGGCTGCGCTTCACAGCTGGACACGGGAGCAACTGTGACGGGCAAAGTTTGTATTACATCGAGCTGCTTTTCTTGGCTCTCAGAGGGGCAGTTTTTGGTTGTAAAAGTATAAGTATACTTACCAATTGGCAAGATAATCGCTCCTTTCGACCTCCCGTTTGTACCTTTAACAAACTGTGTTATATAATATGTTTCCCCAGCTCCTTGCGCAGAAGCAGATTTTATTGTAATTTTTTCGAAATCAGCATCGCTGGTATTAAATATAACATAGGTTTTATCCGCCTCGCAGGTTGCGGTTTGATGATAATAAACAAACGGATCACTATCTTTTATTTCATACATGAAATTTTTTTTGTTTCCGCACTGATCTTCAACCTCGAATTTATATATACCTGTTCCAAAATTTTCAGTATTTGAAAAGGTATGAGCAAACTTTAAAGTGTCATAGTCTGCATTATACTGAGGAATTAAAGTGCTCCCGTCTGGCGCAATAGCTTTAAGAATTTTAAATTTAGTATTACTTTTAAATGTGAAACTATTCGTGGATTTACAACTAGTAGACGAAAATATTTTAATAGGAAGGACTTCAGGATTAAGGGGAAGAGTTTGCACCTTGCCGCACAAATCTTCTACTATCAACTTTATATCTTTTGCCGTATTTGGAATCACCAAATCATTACCATAGCGATCTACCGTTGTTTCTCCCAAGGATTTCGAAGACTTATAGGCTGGTTTCAATTCTTCCACAACCTGGCGATTCCCCGCAGCATCGGTATATGTAATTGCAATTCTCTTCAACTGCACCTTTTGATTTGGCGACTGTTGATCCAAATTATTTTTCAGGCCCACTTTAAAATTCCAGAAACCACAAGTCTCTACAGTAAAACCATATAAATAATCATATTTGCTTTCTTCGCCCTCAGGCATAATATCCCAGATAGGTTTCGTTATTCCTATTTTATACACGAATGCATTCTCTCCGCAAGCATCTATCACTTCCACATCATAAAATCCATTTGAGAGATCAGCATAGCTCATTTTTCTTGAGGCGCTTTTGTCAGTCTTAATTAATGTTTTCTTCGTACTATCCTTACTATCAATCTTATAAATATTATAAGTATATGGGCCTTTACCCGCGAGAACATTTACATTTAGCGCTTCGCAAGAGGCATCATCTCCGTCGGCAGAAATTTTAATTTTCTCAAGTTGATTTTTAATAACAAAATCCAAGGTACCCCTTCTTTTTTCCTCTACAGTCTCGCCAGATATAGTTTCAACTGCTATAATCTGATAATTGCCAGCTGGTAGAGAGCTATAACTTGGGCCGCTGGATATATTCAATTCTTTATTAGTCTTAAGATCTATAATGGTATAGGAGTAGGAACCATTCGGCCTTCCATTAGTAACTTTCCACTCAACAGATCCGTTGCTCGGGCAAGTTTCGTGATTAAGACTCGTAATTACAATATTCAGTTTATCTTGCGCGATGAACAATGAAAAACTGAGCAGTAAGAGGAATGATAAAATTTTCTTCATAATATTATTAAAAAAATTTCTGCAAAAATAGAAATATTTTATAACAAAAATAATATGGAATATTAACGAATTGTTAACACTTCTTCAATACGGCTTATTGGGGGCAATTCCTTGCGTTGAAAAGTACCGAAATACGGATGTTTCCATACTCATCGATACAAGGGTCCTCAATAATAGTAGGCGATGTTTATGAAGAAGATAACTTTAATAATAATTTTCTTCCAAAAGTTCTCAGTTTTGATTTACTTTCCTTTTGTTTTATCTCCCTGTTTGCCTTCGAAAAAGGGCATCCGACCGAAAGAAGACCGAAAGAAAATTGGAAGGACGGTGGGAGGAAAACATTTTGAATTGACTACAAGACAAATCAGCACCGGGAAATCCCGATGCTGATAAAAAACGCTAACAAAAATTGCAACATATTTATATCAGATTTAACAATTTGTTAATATATATATTGCATTTCTCTGAATATTTTATTATTTTAGCAGAAAAATTCTGTATTATGCGTTTTAAGATTATTGCCTCTATTTTCCATCTGGTACTTTTTTCGGCTGCTTTCGGCCAGCAATATACGGGCAAGGTGGGCATAAACACAGAAGAGCCCAAGGAAATCTTCGATGTGAACGGCACCATGCGCGTACGCGAACTGCCCAACCGCAACGGCGGGAAAATATACAACGGAAACGATACAAAACAGACGGACTTCATCCCTACCAAAACCGTAATCGCAGATACTAACGGCGTGCTGGGCACTGCAGAGAGATTCTATGACCCGGCTAAGATATTCCCCGCCTATGCCAAGCTGGATCCAAATATAACTATAGAGGAAAACGGATATCATTCCATTGTAGGCGGAGAGCTTTCCTGCATACAGCTGAGCCTAAATCTCACGGGCAATACTTCCGTAACGAAACAGGCACAGCTTTTCATTCGCCTTAACCCCGATAATACCGCACAGAAATGCCAAAGCTCAGACGGAACGCTGCAGATGCCTGCCAGCGGCAAATTATTTACAATAATAATGTACTCATTGAACAATTCAAATTCAATCAGCGCCAATAACCCCTACGCCAGATACGACCTTGGCACAGATTGGATAAACGCTGCAGGTGGTAAGCAATCCGTGTTATATAACCCTGTATGGCGTTCAGGCGTAATCCACTTGCCAGAAATCGCGCAATCTTACAGGTTTTTTGCTACAGCTACACGGTACGACTCCAGCCTGCCAGTGGCTACTTTCGTTCACCTCACCCGGTTGAGATAAATTTTACTAAAAAATACAAATACGATGAAAAAAATAAATAAATATACAGCCGTCGCAGCCCTTCTCCTCTCCTGTAGCGGCTTCGCGCAAAGCAACCCGAAAAATAAGGTAGGAATCAATACAAATCAGCCAACAGAAACGCTGGATATCAACGGAACTGCGCAGATACGCAGCCTTCCTCTTGGCTGGGATGGCAAAACCTACAATGGAGCAGAAACCCAGGGTACCACCTTTATCCCTACCAAAACAGTAATAGCGGATCCATCCGGAAACATCGGCACCATAGACGGCGTACTTCGACCTTATATAGACATTTATAAATCCAACACAGGGCTTAGCATCGGGCAAGAAACTGGCTACCAGGCAATAAGCTCTGCGGACGGCTGCATCAGCATCTGTTGGGAAGTAAAGCTGCCGGATGAATTTACAGCAATGCTCGCAGTAAAAGTAAATAAAGAAAAATGCGGAAAAACTGACACCCCTTTTTTGCTGAATGTAAACTACAGGGTAGCCAACTCAGCAGGCGTAGGCTCCTTTGTTTGGCCTAACGCAGAAAATCAATTCAGCGTAAAAGATCCTGGTACAGAATGGATACGCTTCAGGAGTGGCTCAATAGGTACAGAGAATACCTGGCTGGCAGACGGCTCCATACAGCTCTGGGGCTCCAGGGTAGTCAACGGTGCCAGGGAAAATACTCTTAGGAACTACCGCTTTATGGCTTCCACCAAGGACGGCAGCAAGGTAGGAGGAAAACTGAATGACTATAATATCTTCACGGAGATCAAGAGAAATTATTAAAAAAAGATGAGAAAAACAATATTTTTTTCGGCACTTCTCACTGCTACAGTTGCTCTATCCCAATCTACAGGGAAAGTTAGCATAGCCCTTCCAGAAAACACACAGCCACAGGAAACCCTGGATATTGGAGGTACAATACGCATCCGTAGCTTGCCTAACAACAAGAACGGTAAGATATACGCCGGAGCGCAGGAGCAAACTACAAATTATGACCCCTCCAGAACTGTGGTAACTGATAACAGCGGCAATCTTGGTTATCTGGATGGCTTCGTAGCACCTGAAGAAGAATACTACACACCGGATTCTGGCTTCAGCACCGGCAGGAATCTTTGGGACAATCCACAATACATTGATGAATGGATAGCTATATCCGGGAACGATTGCGTACAGCTCGGGTGGAGGCCGTGGCTAAATAGTACAAAAGTGGGAGTTGTAGGTGCGCTAGGAGCAAGGCTAAATGATGACATATCAAAATGCGGCAATAATCCAGAGGATGAGGGATACATCACTTATTACTTCCACAGTGCCGACGCTGGATTATTTGGATCGACATCTGCCGATGTAAAAAGGACGACGATAAAACGAGGACAATGGACAGATCTTACTAATGCGATAGATTTTCCAGATTCTACGCTATTTGATGGTATAATTATGCTATGGAATGACACTAATGGTAATAGATACGACAGAATCTACCGCGTCAAAGCAATGACCAACAATGGATACACAAGCCGTATACGCCCAATAACCGCATTTACCTACATCCAAAGGATTCATTAAAAATGTGATGAATAGATAAATGATGTAAGGTACAGTAAAAGGACATTAAAAAACAAAAGTGAAACCGGGAAAGTTTTCCGGTTTTATATATATATGGAAAATCAGCACCGGGAAATCCCGATGCTGATTTATTTATCCGCAGAAAGACATACAGCCTTCCGTCCAAAGCCAAAAAATCCCCTCTCCTTTGGAGAGGGGTTAGGGGTGAGGAATTACTTCAACTCCACTTCAGCTCCAGCTTCTTCAAGCTGCTTTTTCAGAGCTTCTGCCTCGTCTTTTGCAATACCAGTTTTGATTGGTGCAGGTGCGCCGTCCACAAGGTCTTTTGCTTCCTTCAGGCCTACACCTGTAAGGTCTTTCACCAATTTAACTACCGCAAGTTTAGAAGCACCGGCTGCCTTAAGGATTACATCAAATTCAGTTTTCTCCTCAGCACCGCCAGCAGCATCGCCACCGCCAGCACCAGGGCCAGCAGCTACAGCTACAGCCGCTGCAGCAGGTTCGATGCCATACTCATCCTTCAGGATGTCGCTAAGTTCCTTTACTTCTTTTACGGTAAGGTTTACCAGGTTTTCTGCAAGTTCTTTAAGATCTGCCATTTTTGAATTCTTTTTGTTGTTAAACGATTATTTTTTTGAGTGAGTGTTAATTTTCTTTGTTTTCGAGTGTCTTCAGAACGCCGGTAATCGTGTTCGCACCGGATTGAAGCTGAGACATAACATTCTTGATAGGCGACTGAAGCAGGCCGATAAGTTCGCCAAGCAATTCCTGCTTAGACTTGATGGCCGCAAGCTCATCTACCTGATCGCCGATGTAAACCGCGCTGTCCACCCAGGCACTTTTGATGACAGGCTTCTCAGATTTCTTCCTAAGCTCCTTCACCATTTTCGCCGGTGCATTGCCGGTCTCGCTCAGCATTATTACGGTGTTGCCCTTGAAAGTGTCGAACATTTCAGAGTAATCTCTGTCCTCGATGCTTTCCATTGCCTTTCTCAGCAATGTGTTCTTCACCATCTTCACCTTGATATTGTTCTTGAACGCCTGCCTTCTAAAATCTGAAGACGCGCCAGCGTTAAGACCTTCGATGTCCGCCACATACACCACATTGGTGCTCTGCAGCAATTCCGTAATCTCGCGGATTACCGCTACTTTTTCTTCCTTGGTCATTGTTTCAGATTTAGTTTACAGATTTAGTATCAATTGCAATACCCGGGCTCATCGTAGATGACAGGTAAATAGATTTCATATAAGTGCCTTTCGCAGCCGTAGGCTTAAGCCTCTGCAGCGTGGCAATCAGCTCAGACGCATTATCCTTAATCTTCTCTGCATCGAAGGATACTTTGCCGATGGCAGCGTGCACGATACCGTATTTATCTACCTTAAAATCAATCTTACCAGATTTCACTTCAGAAACAGCCTTCCCGATTTCCATTGTTACCGTTCCGGATTTTGGGTTCGGCATCAGGCCTCTTGGCCCTAGAACTCTACCCAGCGGCCCCAGTTTACCCATCACCGCAGGCATCGTCACAATTACATCCACATCAGTCCAGCCGTCCTTTATTTTTTGAAGATACTCATCCAGCCCCACGAAATCAGCACCTGCCTCCTTCGCTTCGGCTTCTTTATCCGGCGTTACCAAAGCAAGAACGCGCACATCTTTCCCCGTTCCGTGCGGAAGGGAAACCACGCCGCGCACCATCTGGTTCGCTTTCCGCGGATCTACGCCAAGGCGCACCGCGATATCTACAGACGCATCAAATTTAGCCGTATTCACCTCCTTCACAAGGTTTGCACCTTCTTCCAGCGTGTAGAATCTGCCTTTCTCAACCTTGCCTGCCACTTCTTTTTGCTTCTTTGTAAGTTTTGCCATTTCAGTAAGTTTTAAGCGTTAGTTGTCGGTCTGTTTCCTGTTACACGAAGGCCCATAGAACGGGCTGTACCTGCTACCATACTCAGCGCAGAATCCAGGGTAAAGCAGTTTAAGTCGCTCATTTTATCCTCGGCGATTTTCTGCACCTGCTCCCAGGTTACGGAGCCCACCTTGTTTCTGTTCGGCTCACCGGAGCCTCCCTTCACCTTGGCAGCATCCATCAGCTGTACTGCAGCCGGCGGCGTTTTGATGACGAAATCGAAAGATTTGTCCTCATACACCGTGATCACCACAGGAAGCACCTGTCCTGGCTTATCCTGCGTTCTCCCGTTGAACTGCTTACAAAACTCCATAATGTTCACCCCTGCAGAACCAAGAGCCGGGCCAACAGGCGGCGAAGGATTGGCGGCGCCACCCTTTACCTGGAGTTTTACCATTTTAAAGACTTTCTTAGCCATCTTTCTTAGTTTAAATGAATAATGAAAAAAGCGGAAGCATTATTCTAAACGCTTTGGCGCTTATCTCACCTCACGCCAAAACATTTGAGAGCGCAAAAGTATAAATAATTTTCTGAATGACAAAATATTATGTCAATGTTTTGATGAGTTTTATTTTCAGACTAAAACATTGCCAAATCGCGGGGGGTTTCAGCGTCAGTGAAAACGGTAGGCGGCTTCATTCAGAGTATTGTTTTTCAGGAAATTTTCATACTCTTCAGAAAATATTTTCCTGTTGTAAGGGGACTTGCCGCTTTGCGAGCCCAGCCGTACTTTTTGCTTTCCATATTTGTTATTCATCCTGTCCATAGCCTTCATCACCGGGCGGTGCACCTCCTCCCAGTCCTGTTCGAAGAGGCTTGTAATCCGCTCGTTTTCCGGGACGAAATCTGAGACGATAACGCCCGCTTTTTTATACATAAAGCCTTCTGCAAAAATTTCGGAAAAGATTTCTCCGGCGGCCTTTGCAAGAGTGATGGCGCTGTTGGTGGGGTTATTCAGGCGAAGCGTTCTGCCGTTCTGGTAGACGCCGAGCTCCGGGCGGAAGCGGTTGGTCTTTATAAATACCGTAATCTCCCGGCAGCAGCTGTTTTGCCGGCGGAGTTTTTCTGCGCAGATAAAGGCAAATGTCTTTATGCGCTCGGCCAGCTCCTCCGGCTCGCTTATCATTTCCATAAAGCTCCGGGTGGTGGCTATGGATTTCTTTTTCGCGGGGTCATCCAGCTCCAGCTGCCGCTCTCCGCGCAGTTCCCGCACCATCCTTATCCCGTGGATTCCCATCACGCTGCGCACCCAAGGCTCCGGTTTCTGCAGCAGGTCAAACGCTGTGCGCACGCCGGAATCCTGCATTTTCACGGCAAGCCTGCGCCCTATGCCCCAGACATCCTCTATCGCCAGCCATTTCAGTGCTTTCTCTATTTTCTCGGCGCCTTCCATTTGATATATGCCGCCAAATTCGGCAGGAAATTTCTTGGCAATGCGGTTCGCCACCTTTGCCAGGGTTTTCGTAGGCGCGATGCCGATCCCCGTGGGGATTTTGGTCTTCAGAAGAATTTCTTCACGAATATTGAGGCAGATCTTGTGCAGATCGAAGAACCTGCGGTAGGAATTCAGATCCAGAAAAACCTCATCGATGCTGTATATCTCGCAATCCGGAACGAGGCGCGAAATAATGTCGGAAACCTGCTGGCTTTTATGGTTATAGATTTCAAATTTTGCGGAAAGAACCTTTACCCCGTTCCGCTCCATCATTTTTTTATACTGAAAATACGGCGCCCCCATCGGTATCCCTAGCTGCTTAGCCTCATCGCTGCGGGAAATCACGCAGCCATCGTTGTTGGAAAGCACCACCACGGGCTTCCCGATGAGGGTTTCATCGAGGCATCTCTCACAACTTACGAAGAAATTATTGCAGTCTATGAGCGCGAACATGATTTTTTGTTTCCGTACAAAATTAATCCACGGAAGGGCTTCCTGCAATTTTATTGCACAGAAATTTCAGCTTGATTTTTTTAAAAAAAATCCGCCCGATAATTTCAGGCGGAAATCTCTTAGGGGGCTTTAAAAAAATTATTTCTTCAGCAGCTTATGAGCCCTGCCGTTTACATTCAGAATATATGTACCTTTCGGCAGCGCGGAAACATCCAGCGTGTTTTTCCCGGCGTTCAAACCGTGCTTCTTCAGTAGCCTGCCTTCCATCGAATAAACTTCCGCGATGCCACTCTCATTCGAAGCAACCGTCACAAAATCTTTTGCAGGATTTGGGTAGACCGCGAAAGCGTCTTTTTTAACTTCAACGGCATCCAGCGAAGTTTCCACCACCACTTTTTTAAGTGTGTACTGGGTATATGGGCTCTTGTTCCAAGTGCTGCCAGGATAGTTCGGTGGGTTTGGGGAAGCCTGAGGCTGTGGGCTCATAAAAACTACAGCCTGGCCAGTGCCATCAACTCCTTCCAGAAACCACCCACCACCAAAAGAACTCGTATAATACAGCTTCACCTGAAAAATACCACCATTCGCCTGACCGCCGAACTCAAAATAATTGCTGCCGTCCGCCTGCGTTTTGGTTTTAGCCATCTTAAAAGTATGGTCTTTAGAATTTTTATTCAATGTAATTTCCACGGTTTGAGCCTGTGAAATTACCAGCCCAAAAACCAGCGCAAAAAGAAATATCAGCTTTTTCATCATTTTACAATTTTATTGTTTTACAATTTTCTTCGTGGAAACTCCGCTTGCCGTTTTCACTTTCACAAGATAAACACCTTTCGAAAGCCCACTAACATTCAGCTGCGCTTTTCCGTCAGAAGTTTTCTGAGACTTTACCGCTTTTCCATCCATAGTGAATAGCTGAACTTCAGCAGCTTTTTCCGCAGTGTGGACGAAAAGCACATCTTTCACAGGGTTAGGATAGATTTCCGCACGAACTTCGGAAGCCTTGCTAACGCCAAGGTTCACGCCTTTTTTCACCACAAAATCGCCAGCAGCAGTTTGCCACATCGCACCGTCAGTTGGTGGGTATGGCGTATTCTCCGTGCTTACAAAAGCGATCACATTAAAACTTCCGCTCGGAGGCACAGCGATGCCGCCAAAAGCCCACGCGTTTTCCTGGCCATCCCAGCCCATCTGCATAAACATAAAGGTGTAATCATCTACCTGACCATTAAATTCGTACAGCGGCTTCCCGTCTTTCTCGCCGGTTTTTGCCATTTCAATCGTGTAGTCCTTCTGTGGATCTGCCGTTGTATCGGTCAGCGTCATCAGCATATTCTGTGCGCTCATCATTGCCGCCACCCCGAAAATCATCAGCAGGGCTGCCAGCTTTTTGTAAAGGTTTTTCATAAAAGTTATCTGTTTTAAATGTTAATCCTTGATGAGTTTCTGTACGGAAGTGCCTTCTGCCGAAGTAATTTTCATAAGATACAATCCACGGGAAAGCTTGCTTACATCCACCCTGTTCTCGCCGGCTGCCAGGCTTTCCGTGCGTACGAGCCTTCCCTCCAGGGTGTAAATGCCGAGCTTGGCGTCCTGCGCATTTTTTGCATCCACGGTTACGAAATTTTTTGCAGGGTTGGGATAAATTCTGGCCGCAGCTTCCTTGTTTAAATTTTCGCCGGTGCCCAGCTTGTTCATCACTATCCTCTTCACGAGCTGATTTCCAAAATCCACCACCAGGATGTTCCCGTCTGCCTCTACGGCTACGGCGCAGGGATAGCTAAAACCCTCGCCCAGCACCTCTATATTGGTACCGTCTGCATTCATACGCTTTACCTGGGAGTTGAAGGTATCCGCTACGATGATCCTGCCATCGGGCTGAACCGCCACGCCATACGGATACTGGAAGCCATCTCCCACCTTCCTCATACCGGAGCCGTCTTCATTCATCCGGAGGATCTCGCTGCCGCCCATATTGCAAACCAGGATTTTCCCGTCCTTTTCTACAGCCGTTTTTCTCGGGATAAAGAATTGATCCTGAAGAATTTGGATGTTACTTCCATCCACATTCATCCGCTTCACTTGGGTGTTGAAGTTATCAGTTACAAGCAGCCTGTTCTGCGCATCCACCGTCATCGAATACGGGTTGGAAAATCCTGAACCGATGGCCTGGATGTTCGTCCCGTCGGCATTCATCACTTTCACGGCATTGCCGTTAAAATCTGCCACGGCTATTTTGTCATTCTTCGTGTAGGCCACATCCCAAGGATTTTTGAAGCCAGCGCCCACCGGTGCAATATTATTTCCATCGGCATCCATCCGAAGAATACCAAGTTCCTGATCCGCGATGAGAATCTTGCCGTCTGACTGAACCGATACGCCCACCGGCATGCTGTACCCGGAGCCTATGACCTCTACCGTCTGCGCTTTAGCCTGGATTGAGAATAAAGCAACGGCTGCTAACAAACTGTAAATTTTCTTCATTTTTAAAAAATTTGATTGATATTCATTCAGCGAAATTATAAAAATAATATTAATATGCAATAGTAAAAAAAAACAATCTTTATGAAAAAAAAACGACGCACTCGCCCGTAAGATAAAATTTTCGTATATTTGCAGACTATCTTTTTGGGGTTGACTGGTTTCGACAGCAGGACCAATGGGTAAGTAAGCACGCAGAGAACCGCAGCGCGATCTCTTTAATCCCTTGCTGCAAATATTAACTGGCAACGAAGAGTTTGCTCTTGCTGCTTAATCTGAAGCACAGTAGGATAAGCGTTTTCCCGAAGCACAGTAAGGAAACAGGATGTCTCGCCACAGTTCTTTTCTGCGACGGTGGGCTCTGAGGCATAGGAAAGCGGAAATAAGCTGCCGGAGGTTTCGGCCGGCAGACGAAAATCGAAGAAAATAAGCGCAGTGTTGGCGGTCTATTGTCTGCACTTCGTCGAAAAATAAGAATAGACTAAGCGTGTAGAAAGCTTGCGTATTGCCTGTTTGGACGAGGGTTCGAATCCCTCCAACTCCACAATAACCACGATGAATACGGGGTTTAACTGGTGTCAGGGATTAAATCAGGGGCTAATATGATTGGTTCCTGATTTTTTCGTCCACAAAAAAACTATATTACGAATTTCAGACTCTCTCATATTTTGCTTTCACGATAGGGCTGTAAAGTTTATCGATTTTCTCCATCACTGAAAGCCTAGAATGGTCATCTCCGTAGTACAATAATTTTTCTTCAGCGTCATACTTTCGGATTTCAGTCATTAATAATGCTTTTTCAGTCTCAGCTGCATCATCTAGCTTCCTGATTTCTATTGCTCTCATTTCATTAACAAGCATCAATGCCGTGTCCAGCATCATCGGAAATTTTATCTCTTCGTTCATTTTTTGTTTTTTCAAATTTAAGAATTATATTATTTGCAAAACGACCACATTATTAAAAAAACGATAGTAAAATAACGGGAATCTTATCGATATAAAAGCGGCAATAATGCTTCCCATAAGTGATAATGCCTGGCACTGGTGGTGCAAATGATTGCTCAAGTGGAATTTCTACATTACTCAAGCTGCTCAGAGTTTCCTGCTATTGATTTCCGAAAATTATTTAAACACTGTCCAACTTCAGAATTTTTCTCAGTAAACTTGAAAATTAAACATTCAAGTTGTCCAAGCCGAATTAATTCTCTCGATTTATTTTAAGTTTATTCCATAGACTAACCAATTTCTTAAACTTTAAATTGTAAATCCTGATAAATCGGAATATAATTTACGCACAATAAATTGAACTCTAAAATGCAACCATTCAGTAAAAATTTTAAATTCACGATGACGGTTCTTTCTGTTTTTACAATGCTCATCACTTCTGTAATGGACTTGAATGAAACACATATGACCAATCCTTTATGGCCGCCTCACGCAAGATTTCACTGGGCTGCGCAGTATTTTTCTACACTTGTGATCTCAATTTTAATTGTAGTCGGCATCTGGAGCAATTATCGAGAAAAAGGAACCAAGCTATCTGTATTAATAATAGGTCTGAGCCTTTTAGGCTTCTGGGGAATGTTCATCCCTGCACTGCTGATGCCGGGCACGAGCACCGCACCGGACGGATTTATTGTCCCTGAAAATTTCCCGAAGATTTTTACCATTATCCATCCGAATTTCATTATATCAGTGATAATTACTTTTATCTGCATATTCACAATTATTTTTTTAGTCGCAAAAATTTAGAATCATTCTCACATTCAGGTGCTTAAGTTTCCATAACTTTGCCCTGCAATGCGGAAGTTTATCGCCATATTTTTCCTGTCGGTTTACCTGCTTGCCTTCACGGAAGCAAGGCAACTGCTGAAGCTGCCCGACCTTGTAGGGCACTACATCACGCACAAGCACGAAGATCCGGGCACATCTTTCTACTCGTTCCTCAGGATGCACTACCTGGAAAGCCACGGGAAAAATACCGACCCTGAAAACCATACCAAGCTTCCCTTCAAAGTGCACGACCTGGCTTTCGCACCGGCTTCCATCATTCCGCCGGCGAAGGCATTCAGCCTGCTGCCAAAGCCCGTCATTCCGCAGGACAGGAGTTACAGCATCTTCTACATCGAGCCGTTTTCCGATGAATACCTCTCGTCCGTTTTCAGGCCGCCAAGCATCGGCTGATTTCTTTTTTCCATTCTGCAATATTTTCAGTGATAAAACGCGCTGAACCCTGAACTGATAAGCCTTTTGGTAAATCATCATTGCATTGCAGAATTTTTTCCCAAACTAAAAATTTTTCTGGTTTTTTAATCACTATCGTCAATAAAAATTTCGATAGAATGAATGTGTTTCTGAAATTAATCACAGTAAATAATCAGCGGTTTTCCTTTTGAAATCTTCAGATTATTTTCAAGAAAAAACCAACTGTTTAAAAGAAATCTTATGCTCAATAAAATCATTGAATTTTCCATAAAAAATAAATTCATCATCATCCTGATGACTTTGGGCCTAATATCGTTCGGCATTTACGAAACCACAAAATTGCCCATCGATGCAGTGCCCGACATCACGGACAATCAGGTGCAAATCATCACCGTTTCGCCAAGTCTTGGCGCGCCAGATGTAGAGCGCTTCATCACCTTCCCGCTGGAACAGGCGAACAACAACATCGAAGGCATAAAGGAAATGCGCAGTTTTTCGCGCTTCGGTTTGTCGGTCATTACCATCGTTTTTGATGAAAAAATAAATGTTCACCTTGCAAGGCAGCAGGTTGCAGAACGGTTGCAGCAGGTTTCCACGGAAATTCCGCAAAATCTCGGAACGCCTACAATGGCACCGATTTCCACAGGCCTCGGCGAAATTTACCAATACATCATCCGCCCAAAAAAAGGCTACGAGCACCGCTACAACGCTATGGAACTGCGCACCATACAGGATTGGATTGTGCGGCGGCAATTGCTGGGCACCGAAGGTGTAGCCGATGTGGCAAGTTTCGGCGGAGATTTAAAACAGTATGAAGTCGCTGTAAATCCTGCATCGCTGAAAGCAATGGGCGTCACGATTTCGGAAGTGTTCGATGCACTTTCTGCCAACAACCAAAACACGGGCGGTGCCTATATTGAAAAGGCTGCCAGTGTGCTATTCATCCGAACGGAAGGCCTGCTTGCCAACATTCAGGATATTGAAAATACCGTCATCAAAAACCTGGACGACGGCACGCCGATTTACATCAAAAACATCGGCAAAGTGCAGCTGGGAAAGGCGGTGCGCTACGGTGCGATGACCTATAACGGTGAAGGTGAAGTGGCTGGCGCTGTGGTGATGATGATGAAGGGCGCGAACTCAAACCAGGTGATAGCCGATGTGAAAGCGCGCATTGCAGAAATTCAGAAAACGCTGCCGGAAGGCGTAATCATCGAGCCGTTTCTCGACCGCACAAAAATGGTGAACAACGCCATCAGCACCGTGAAGAAAAACCTGATGGAAGGTGCGCTGATTGTAGTCTTCGTGCTGGTGCTGTTTCTCGGGAATTTCCGCGCCGGTTTTCTCGTGGCATCCGTCATTCCGCTGTCGATGCTGTTTGCCATTATTATGATGAACCTCTTCGGTGTCTCGGGCAATCTGATGAGCCTCGGTGCGCTGGATTTTGGGCTGATAGTGGATGGCGCCGTGATCATCGTAGAAGCCGTGCTGCACAGGTTCCACCAAATTCCTGGCATCACGCAGCAGAAAATTTCGCAGAAAACAATGGACAGGGAGGTGCAGGCTTCCGCTTCGAAAATGATGAATTCCGCAGTGTTCGGGCAAATGATCATCCTGATAGTTTACCTGCCGATTCTTACGCTGGAAGGCATCGAAGGTAAGATGTTCAAGCCAATGGCGCAAACCGTAATCTTCGCACTGCTGGGCGCTTTCATCCTTTCGCTCACCTACATTCCGGTGATGAGCTCGCTGGTTTTGTCCAGGAAAATTTCCGGCAAAAAAACCATTTCCGATAAAATGATGGAAAAAGCGGAAAGCCTTTACGAGAAATGGCTGGCGAAGGTTTTGCAAGTTCCGAAGCTCGTATTTATCGGCGTTTCAATATTGTTCGGCATTTCCATTTTTGTAATGTCAAGGTTGGGCGGAGAATTTATCCCTACGCTTCCGGAAGGCGATTTTGCGGTGGATACCAGGGTTTTGCCGGGCAGCAATCTCAAAACTTCAACCGAAGCCGTTTTGCAGTCGCAGAAAGTTTTGCTGAAAAAATTTCCCGAGATTGAAAAAATCGTGGGCAAAACCGGAAGCTCAGAAATCCCTACCGATCCTATGCCCATCGATGCCAGCGATATGATGATCATCCTGAAACCGCGAAAGGAATGGACTTCCGCGAAAACTTACGATGAGCTTGCCGAGAAAATGACGGAAGAACTGCAGCGCAACATCATCGGCGTTACTTATTCCTTCCAATATCCGGTAAATATGCGCTTCAACGAGCTGATGAGCGGTGCAAGGCAAGATGTGGTGTGCAAGATTTTCGGCGAAGATCTGGATTCGCTGAAAGTTTATGCGGAAAAACTCGGCGAAATTTCCAAAAAAGTAAAAGGCGCACAAAATATTTTCGTAGAGCCAATTTCGGGAATTCCGCAGATTGTCATCACCTACAATCGTGCCGCGCTTTCGCAGTATGGTCTGAACCTTGGCGATGTGAACAACATTGTGAACACGGCTTTTGCTGGGCAGGCTGCAGGCTCGGTTTACGAAGGCGAGAAGAAATTTGATTTGGTGGTAAGGCTGGATGAAGAGCAGCGGCAGAACCTGGAAAATGTGAGCAACCTGCTGATTTCCACACCTTCCGGAATCGAAATTCCGCTGAGCGCCGTAGCACAGGTGGAGCTGAAGGAAAGCGTGAACCAGATTCAGCGGGAAAATGCGCAGCGCAGAATCATCGTGGGCTTCAATGTGCGCAACCGTGACATCCAATCCACCGTGGCAGATTTGCAGAAGGAAGTGGAGCAAAACCTGAAACTTCCTGCCGGATATTCCGTGAGTTACGGCGGCAGTTTCGAAAATCTGCAGCAGGCAAAGGCACGGCTTGGCATCGCAGTTCCGGTGAGTTTGCTGCTCATTTTGCTGATGCTGTATTTCGCCTTCCGCTCCGTGAAATACGGCCTGCTAATTTTCACGGCCATTCCGCTTTCTGCAATCGGCGGCATTTTTGCGCTGTGGCTTCGCGGAATGAATTTCAGCATTTCTGCAGGCGTAGGTTTCATCGCGCTTTTCGGCGTTGCGGTTTTGAACGGAATTGTCTTGGTGGCAGAATTTAACCGGCAGAAACAATTCCACAGCGATTTAAAATCCGTGGTAAAAGCCGGCGGAAACACAAGATTGAGACCGGTTTTGATGACCGCATTCGTAGCATCGCTCGGTTTTTTGCCGATGGCACTTTCGCAGGGTGAAGGTGCAGAGGTGCAAAGGCCTTTGGCCACGGTAGTTATCGGCGGTTTGATGCTTGCCACATTTCTCACGCTGTTTCTGCTGCCAATTATGTACATTTGGTTCGAGACGCATTTTCCCAACAAAGAACGGAAATCGGAAACCGAAGCCAACCAAGAATTAATTGTTTCACCAAACAACGAAATCGGATGAAAAATTTGTTCAAGAAATATGTTTTAGCCTTCATAATTTTAAATGCTCAGCAAGCGTTTTCGCAAATTCCCATTTCGCTGGAAACCGCTGTGGATAAGGCTTTTCAGAATAATCTCACTTTGCAGAACGGATTGTTGAGAATTGAGTATCAGGACAGAATCCGCAGTTCTTACCGTGAAATTGAGCCGCTACAAATTACCGCAGAATTAGGGCAGATGAATTCCATTTATTTTGACAACCGGTTTTCCGCCACGCAAACTTTCCGTCTGCCGAAATTCTACAACGCACAGAAAATGGTGCTGGAAGAAGAGTGGAAAAATGCAGGGATGCATCTCGAAATTCAGAAATGGCAGCTGAGAAAGGAGCTGGCGCTGATTTACAACAACCTGAATTACCTCGATGAAAAGGAAAAACTGCTGCAGCAAGCCGACAGCATTTACCGTAATTTTTTCCGAAACGCAGAACTCAGACTAAAAGCCGGCGAAAGCAGCATCCTGGAAAAAACCACGGCAGAAGCCTACCGCAGCGAAGCGCAAATGCAGCTAAACGGCATCAGGAAAGACAGGGAAATTCTTCTGTTTCAATTTAATAATCTGATCAACGGCTCGGAAAAATTCACGAATGAAAGCGGTAGTTTTTTCAGCCAGGACCTGATGCCGTTGCCGGAAAATTTTGGTGAAAATTCCTTTGTTTTGCGCCAGCTTCAGCAGCAGAAAAATATCGAAAACGCAAGATTGGAAGCCGAGAAAGCGAAACTTTTGCCGAGCTTCAGCATTGGCGTAAATTCGATGACGATGAAGGGTGCTGGTGCGGATAATAAGGAGTACGATTACTCGAAACGCTTTCACAGCGCGCAAATTGGCGTGGCGATTCCGCTGTTTACAGGTGCGCAGAAATCCGTGATTGAAGGCCAGAAAATCAACCAGCAAATTGCGGAAAATAACTATGCCATCGGGCTGAAACAGCTGCAAAACCAGTATGCGCAGAGCTTTGGCGAATTTGAAAAACTGAAATCGGAAGTGGATTATTACAAAACGGCGGGCATTGCCAATGCGGAAAAAATTCTGTTCACCGCCAATCTTCTGCTGAAGGAAGGCGAAACGGATTATCTGGAATATTCCATTTTGGTGAATCAGGCGCTGGAAATTAAAAACAAATACATCGATGCACAGAAGCTGCTCAACGAAAAAATCATCGAGCTGAATGCATTGCACAATCAATAAAAATTAACCATAAAATTTATGAAAATGAAAAATTTTATCATAGCGTTTCTTGCGTTGGCAACGCTTTTTTCCTGCAAGCAAACTGAGGAGAAAGCGCAGGAACAATCTGCCATTTCTTCAGATGGCAACCAAATAACGCTCACGGAATTGCAGAAGAAAAACGCCGGAATTGAAGTGGCAACGCTTGATAATCAGGACATTGCACACAAAATTCTGCTGAACGGTACGGTAGATGTGCCCCCGCAAGGTATGGCGAGCGTTTCGTCTCAGCTGGGCGGCATTGTGAAATCCGCAAATTTTCTTCCCGGCAATTTCGTAAAACGCGGGCAAACCCTTGCCGTAATTGAAAATCCTGAAATGGTGCAGATGCAGCAGGATTACCTTCAGGCGAAAGCCAATCATAACCTGGCAAGGCAGAATGCGGAACGCCAAAGCTACCTGAGCAAACATCAGGCGGTTTCTGCAAAACAGGCACAAATTGCGCAAACCGAAGCGCAGACGCAGAACATAGCGGTGCAGGGTTTGGCGGGAAGGCTCTCGGCAATTGGTGTGAATCCTAACAGCGTTTCTTCGGGAAGCATCCAAAGAACGATGGCGGTACGGTCGCCAATTTCTGGCTACATTTCTAAGGTGAACACGAATGTTGGGCAATATGCTGCGCCGGCAGAAATTCTGTTTGAAGTGGTGAACACCGAGCATCTGCAGCTGGCACTGAAAGTTTTTGAAAAAGATTTGAGCAAAATTTCCGTAGGACAGCGCATTTACGCCTTTACCAATGACAATCCTGAGAAAAAATATCCGGCGGAAATCAAGGTGATTTCCAAAGATTTCGATGCGGATAAAAGTGTGATGATTCACGCGCATTTTCTGGAAAAAGACCCGGCATTAATCCCCGGAACCTTTATGAATGCTGAGGTGGAAACCGATACGCGCCAGGGCCTTGCGGTGCCTGATGATGCGGTGGTAAGCTGGGAAGGAAGGCAGTATATCTTTGAAGAAGTGGCGCAGAATACATACCGGATGTTCCCGGTTTCCATCGGAAATTCTGAAAACGGTTTTACGCAGCTGGTGAATTTTGATGTGAATAATGCCTCGAAAAAGTTTGTAACGAAGGGCGCTTACCAACTTCTGATGGCGCTGAAAAATGAGGAAGAGTAAAGATTTTAAATATGAAAGAAAACAAGGATATCATGCTGGAAAATCATCTGGACAACCACTTCATCAACCGCACCAACTGGCTTCGTGCGGCGGTTTTAGGTGCGAACGATGCGATAATTTCCTTATCCAGTTTGGCAATTGGCGTTGCCGCTGCAAGCACGACCAGAGAGCCGATTCTGCTTGCCACTACAGCGGGTCTGGTGGCTGGTGTCATCTCGATGGCTGCTGGTGAATATGTGTCCGTAAGTTCGCAGACAGACATTGAAAAGGCCGACATTGAGCGCGAAAGGCAGGAGCTGCAGGAAATGCCCGCAGAAGAACTGGAAATGCTGACGCAGATTTACCAAAAGCGCGGACTGAAGCGGGAAATAGCGATGACGGTGGCAAGAGAGCTTACGGAAAAAAGATGCCTTGGCAGCGCACATCCGTGATGAACTGGGCATCACGGAAACCAGCCAGTCCAATCCTATGCAGGCGGCCTTTGCTTCCGGCGCAGCCTTTAGTTGCGGCGGCATTATGCCACTGCTCGTCACGCTTTTCGCACCGGTGCAAAGTATGGAATACTGGCTTTACGGCTTCACGATTTTATTCCTCATCATTCTCGGCGTGATTTCCGCGAAAACAGGCGGCTCAAGCGTTCCGAAGGCCATCATCCGCATCACGATTTGGGGAACGGTGGCGATGATTTTGTCTGCCTTGGTGGGCTATCTCTTTGGCGTGAATGTGAGTTGAGAGATTTATTCTGCAGCGGTGTAGGTCGTGAAATCAATCGGCACATTGTTCGTGTCCATTATCACGAAATGCCTTTCGCCCCAAGGTTCATCGCGGATGTCCAGATAGATTTCCACGCCTTTTTGCTTAAGCTCGTGGTAGTAGGCATCCACATCGTCCACCTCGATGTTCAGGTAAATGCCCTTGCCATCGTAGGCTGGGTGAAAAATCGGATCCTGGCTAGGGTGATTCGGCATCAGGAAACTGATTTCAGAGCGTCCGTTCGGCGTGCTCATCAGGATGAAAAAATCCGCCTCGTACACTACGGAAAAATTCAAAACTTCCGTGTAAAACATTTTCGATTCCTCTAAATTCTGCGTAATAATTCCCGGTTTCAGTTGCATTGTGGTAAAAATTTTATGGGTGATTTAATGCCGCAAAATTCAAAATATTCCCTCACCGGAAATTGTAAAAAACGGACATTCTTTTATTTTGAAAATGCTTCGCCCGGCGTGATGCCGTAAAAAGTTTTGAACTCTTTTATAAAATGCGCCTGGTCGTGGTAGCTTTCATCAAAAAATATATTCCTGCGCTGCAAACCAGAAGATGAAAGCTGCTGCCTGAGTATCGTTTGCAGCCGGACCACCTGACTGAAGATTTTCGGCGAAGCACCAATGTAATATTCAAAATACCGCCTCAGTTGCCGCTCGCTCAATCCGGTGTCAATGTCGCCAATTTTAATGTTGCCGCCGGATTTTAAAATCATGGCCAGTGCGTTGTAAAATCGCTGGTCTTCTACAAAATCAATATTCTGCAGTTTCTTTTTTAGAAAATCGTCAAGTGAATTTATGACCTTATCAGAATGCAATTCCGGTGGGATGTTTGAAATAAAAGTTGCGAAATCCGGAAGGATGTGCCGTAATTCCACTTCGGAATTATGCAGTTGCCTGGCATTAATCCGGAACATTTGCGAGAAAAAAGACGGCAGAAAGCGTATCCCGAAATACCGAAATTTTCTGCCTAAATTGAACTGCACAAACCTTCGGCAGAAGCCCATCGTGTAGCTTTCCGCAGGGTTTATCCTGTTGAAATACACATCGGTGCAGCCGTCGGCAACCACTCTGTACACATAATCCTCAGCAAGCGGTTTTTCCGAATAAAGTTCCCAATAGCAAAAGACGGCGTGCTGCAAATGCCTTGCAGGAGGGTACTCCTCATAAACAACGGCATCGTTGCTGCCGGAAACTGGCTGCTGCGGTGCATAGAAATTTCGGATGACAGAGAAGGTGTTCATAAAATTATCAGTGAAGGTAGGAAATTGCTGAGGAACGGAGCATAGATTGCCGTAAATTTAGCACTCCGAATTCTACCGAGATTTCAAGTAAAAGAATGCGCAGAAAAAGTTTCCGGAACAGGAACACCGCGTGACTTCATCAGCTTCAATACGGCGGAAATCAAGGTAATCCGATTTGATGAAGCGGCGGAGAACTGCAGCGAGATTAATGACGAGGTTTACCAGCCCGCCGAAATGACGCCGCTGTACGATGCCGATGTAGTGCAGAATTTCTTCCAGCCGGATGAAGATTAATACGGGATTTCCTTCGGTAAGTGAAGGGAAAATTTCGTAATTATACGGCAGATTTTAACAATAAATTAAAATATCGTGTGGTTTCAGGATCTGGTGGGCTTCCAGGAAATATCGGCGGAGAATGTGCTGGAGAATATTGCGCTGGAAGGCGAGTTTTTGACTTCCGCGATAAACGGCAGAAGCTTGCGCTGTGGAAGGCTGGAAATCCCCACGCTGCAGGAATTGCGTGAGAGGACACCGCTTTCGGATTTCGAAGGGAAGATACAGCTGGAGGAAGTCGTGGGGGATGCGATGGCGCTGCACAAGGATATCGCCAATGAAAACGCGGTATTTCAGGCGGCATCGCAATTTAACCTGCTGGAAATGGCGGGCCCGGGCATCACGCCGGAAGCCGGAGTTGACGGCTACGAAAACGATAAGACTCAGGGGCCTGCCTGCGCCATTGCCTGTGGCGCGGGAACGATTTACCGGAACTACTTCGTGCCGCTGAACGGTAGGATTGGGCAAAGTGCTGATAATCAGATTGATTGCCTGGAGGAAATAGGCAGGATCCTGGGGAATGACGGCGATTCACTTTGGGAGATTCGGAACGGCTACGCGATGTTTTCCGAGGAGGGCTTGGCAACCCTTAATGGACGGCTGGCGGATTTAACAGGTGAGGAACGCGAAAATCTGAAGGCGCAACTGAAGGTGGGCATACAGTGGAATACGGAAGTTACGGCGGCGGAAAGCGGACATACGGTGTCGCAGGTTTACTGTTCGGCATTGCCGGTGGGCTATCATTATTTCGGGGATTCATCGGCATTTGAGGCATTCTCTCGGCTGATATTGGAAGCCGCATACGAGGCCACATTTTATGCAGCGGTGGAAAACTGGCGGCGCGCGAAATCGCCCAAACTTTTCCTGACATTAGTTGGTGGCGGCGTTTTCGGAAACGAAACTTGCTGGATTCTGGATGCCATCAACATCAGCCTTGAAAAATTCCGCGAAGTTCCGCTGGAAGTCAAGGTGGTGAGCTACGGGAGTTTGAATAGTCAGGTAGGGGCGTTCTGCCAAAAGTTTTAAATTTACCAGTCTCAAACTTCAAATCTTAGACTAATTATGTTCCGAAGAATATTTCCCGTGCTGATGATTGCTTTAGTAATTTCCTGTGAATCAAAAAATTCCGGAAAGGTGGAAGATAAGGCGGACAGCCAGAATGCTGAAAGTTTTGAGCTGGTAAAAAAGGTGGAGGCGCTGGATCTATCGGTGGAGGGTGCGCAGATTGCTTTGCTGAGAAATAATGCCTATGCGGACTCGCTGATTAAGGCGGAAATTTACGGAGAAACCGGGCAGTCGGAATATGAGTTTTATTTTAACGGCCAACTAAATCAGGCGAAGGAAAAGCGCTTCCGCTATAGGCAGCACCTGAACGAAAACAGCAATCCGGAGCTGATTCCGGACGGTGAGCAGACGCTGGAAACTTCCAAGGAATCAGCGGAAGAGCTGACCGCACTTTATAAAACCTGCAGAGATAAATTAGGAATTTAAAACCTTAAAATTCAGAACATTACCAGCTCCCCGAGGCACCTCCGCCACCGAAGCTTCCCCCTCCTCCGAAGCCGCCAAAGCCGCCAAAGGAGCCGCCGCCGCGCCCGAAAGAGCCACCGCCAAAACCCCCACCCATAGGCGGATACGGGAAGAAGCCACCGGTAACCACACGCCTGCCGCGCCGCGAAAGAATCACATCGTCACCGCGGCGGTATCCCCTGCCTCCGCCTCCTCCGCCGAACAGTATGCGCAGGATGATGAGAATGATAAACAAGGTAAGGAGGAAGCGCACAAGATCGAAAGCTTCGGGCCCGGGCTGTTTTGCTTTCGGGCTGAATTTCCCCTGCACCGCCTCCATAATCGCGGAAGTCCCCCGATTGATGCCCTCGTAATAATTGCCCTGCCGGAAATGCGGCGTCACGATATAATCGAGAATCTGCCCAGCTACGGATGCCGTGAGGTACTGCTCCACTGCCCTGCCTTGCTGGATGCTCATCGTGCGGTCTTCCGTGGCTATGAGAAACACCACGCCGTTATCCACGCCCTTCTGCCCTATCTGCCATTTCTGCCCGAACATTGTGGCGAGGAAATTCACATCCTCGCCTTTTGTGGAAGGGATGATGATGACCTCGATCTGAGTAGAGGTAGAATCTGCAAAGGCAATAAGCTTTCTGTTCAATGCCTGCCGCTCCTCGGGGCTCAGGATGCCCGCCTCATCGTACACGGGATAGAGGACCGCGGGCTTTTCGGGAATGCGGTACTGAGCAAAGGCACAGAACCCGCTGAAGAAAAAAGATAAAAGTAAAAGGATTTTATGAAAATGTAATCTCATCCGGGAGTTCATTGATATTATTTTCTTCGGAAGGAAAGAATTTCTTCAGTTCCTTGCCGGTCACCAGCACGGCATCCCTGAGGGCAGAGAAATAATTGCCCCGCTGAAACTCTGCCGTAATCTCATCGTGCAGCCGGTCCCAGAAGCTCTGATGCACTTCTCGGTGGATGCCCTCGTCCCCGATGATGGTAAGGTACCGCTGCTCGAAATTCACATGGAAAAGCACGCCGTTGCGCTCTGCGGTTTTGTCCATCCCCAGCCGCTGAAAGGCAGCATAAGCCACTTTGGCATTATCCCTCGGCTCGTCGGTGATTTCGTCTGTGGTGTTGTCTATGTGGATACGGATCTCTCCGGAGGTGTGGCCTTCCGCTACCTGAATAGCCTCCACGAGGGAGGCCATTTCTTCGTCAGATAAATACTCCGTCATAATTATTTAAAAACTTCCGGAGCAGTTTCTGCACCTGCTGCAGCCTTAAAGTACGGCTTCTCCCTTTTATTGGTAAAATTCGCCAGGATGTTGTTTGGGAATGTGCTGATGGTAGTATTATAATCCTGTGCCGCCTCGTTGTAGTACACCGTTTCCGTACGGATGCTGTTTTCAATGGCGGTATATTCCCGCTGGAAGTTGATGTACTGCTGGTCGGCTTTCAGGTTGGGGTACTGCTCTACCACCGCCATCAGCCTGCTGAGGGCTCCCGTGAGCTGCCCCTGCGCCGCCTGAAATCTCGCCATATCCTGCTCAGTCATATTCGTAGGGTCCACGGTCACGGAAGTCGCTCTGGAGCGGGCTTCTATTACATTGGTAAGTGTCTCCTGCTCAAACTGGGAGTAGGATTTGACAGCCCTCTCCAGGTTGGGGATCAGGTTCGCGCGTTTTTGATATACAGTCTCCACATTACTCCATTTGGAGTTTACATTCTGCTCCTTCGTCACGAAAGTATTGTAGCCATTCTTAGCCCACATAAAAAGAATCCCGCCGATTACCAGCAGCGCTATGCCGATGGTGCCCGCGCTCATACAGCCTCTGTTTCTCATAGTATTTTTTATAAAAGATTTGCGAGCGCCAATATACAAATAATGTGCTAAATTTGTTAAAAATTTCAAAAAATTGATAACAGCCGTAGTTGCGATGGGCAAAAACCGAGGGATCGGGTTTCAAAACCGCATGCCCTGGCACCTCCCGAACGACCTGAAGCATTTTAAAAAAATCACCTCCGGGCATCCCGTAATTATGGGGCGAAAGACTTACGAAAGCATCGGGAAGCCGCTGCCCAACCGCACGAATATCGTGCTTTCCTCCCGGGAGGGCTGGTTTGAGGAAGGCATCCTGATTGTGGGAACGATAAAGGAAGCCTTAAAATTTGCAAAAAAGATTGATGAGGATATCTGCATCATAGGCGGCGGGAAAATTTTTGAGCAGACGATGGATTTAACGGACGCACTGGAGGTCACGGTGATAGATGCCGAGCCGGAGGCGGATGTATTTTTCCCTGAAATTGATGAAATTAAGTTCCGCAAAGTTTCGGAAGAATGCCACGCTGCGGATGAGAAGCACGCGTACGGCTACTGCTTCCAGCGTTGGGAAAGAATCAAAGATGAATGATCTCTGCGATTTGAAATATAACGCTTTGCGCTTTTGCGTGAAAACCAAACTTTTAATTATTGCTTTCTATCTTTGCACGAAATCTAACCTATGAACAAAAATATAAAACCGGCCATCGCCGCACTGCTCATTCTGGCGGGGCTTTATATGATGATTTTTACGCGCAGCTTCGGCTGGGGCCTCGTGGTGTTCCTGCTTTCCGCCTTCCCGATCCTGCTATACTTTAAAAACGAATACATCCTGCTGGCTTTCTGGCAACTAAGGAAGCAAAATATGCCGAAAGCCGCCGAGTGGCTGGGCAACATAAAAGATTATAAAAAACAGCTGCACAAATCGCAGTACGGCTATTATCATTACCTCACCGGGCTAACTCTTGCGCAGGATACGCCTGCGAAGGTAGAGCCTTATATGAAAAAGGCTCTGGATTACGGATTGAATTTCAAGCACGACAGGGCTATGGCAACGCTAAACCTCGCAGCCGTGGCAATTTCCAAAGGAAGAAGGCAGGAAGGGCAGCGCCTGCTGGAGGAAGCGAAGAAGCTGGACTCCGCCGGTATGATGACCGATCAAATTAAAATGCTGAGAGACCAGCTGAAAATGCCCACCATGCAGAAGCATATGCACAACCCGCATATGCGCCAGCGCGGGAAATATTACTGATACATTGCCCCATCCCCCTTACAGGTCGGGACTGTTTTTTTCAGGGTTGCTGCGCGATTTTTCGTTTAAATAAAATTTGGGCATCTCCCAATGATTCTTTACCGCCAGGGTGCGTATGGCGACAATCAGGAGGATGGTAAAAACCTGGCTTACCGGATCGGAAATGTTCGTGTACTCCCTTAGCAGCAGGTAGGCGCCGCCCCCCACAAGGCACGCCGTGGCATAGATTTCCTTCCTGAAAATCAGCGGGATGCGGTTTAGCAGCATATCTCGCACCACGCCGCCCACCACGCCTGTTATCATCCCCAGATTCAGGCTGATGATGGGATGCATCCCGGCTATCTGCCCCTTCTGAATACCGATAATGGTGAAAAGCCCGAGCCCGAAGCTATCGAATATAAACATCGGCACCTGGAAATTCTGCTCCACCGATTTAAATATCATTGCAAAAATCGCAGAGAAGAATATTACGGCGCAGATCAGCAGATCGTCCATCCAGAAAACCGGCACGCGCAGCAGCATATCGCGCAGGGTACCGCCGCCTACGGAGGTTACGAAGGCAATGATGAGCACCCCGAAGGGATCCAGCCGCCGCTGCATAGCCGCAAATGCGCCGGACATGGCAAAGGATATTGTGCCAAGAATGATGATAGCCAGGTTGAGCTGATCGTTCACAACCGAGAAAATTAAATTTAAAACTAGACTCTTACCACATTTAAAACTAGACCCTTACTACTTCCGGCACTAGGAGTTCGTATTCTCCGCCGTGGCTGATGATCTCCCGCACGATGCTGCTGCTGATGAAGGATTTGCCGGAGGATGTAAGGAGGAACACGGTCTCCAGCTTTTTATGGGCAAGCGTTCGGTTGGTATGGGCTATTGCTTTCTCAAACTCAAAATCGGCTGGGTTGCGCAGGCCGCGGAGGATGTAGCCGGCATTTTTCTGAAGGCAGTATTCTACCGTGAGATTGTCGAAAGAATCTACCTCAACATTTTTAAAATGCGCTGTGGCTTTCTCAATAAATTCCTTTCGCTTCTCCAGCGGGAACATATATTTTTTCTGGCTGTTCTGCCCTATCGCGATGATCAGCTTGTCAAAAAGTGGCGCGGCGCGCTCTATGATATCTAGATGGCCGAGCGTGATAGGATCAAACGAGCCCGGGAATACGGCAATTTTCATTATTACTTACTGATGGTTTTATGGTACGCTCTCTCTACCTCGTTTCCGCAGAGGTCTTTTATCGAAATGCCGTAGTGGCGCGCCTGCTGTGGCAGTATGGATGCCGGTGAAAAGCCCGGGTTGGTGTTCATCTCCAGCATATATGGTTCTCCGTTTACAAGGATAAACTCGCTGCGGGAAAAGCCGGACATACCCAGCGCTTTGTAGGCACGCCGCGCGGCTTCTTCTACCTTCCGGCGGGCGGCATCATCCAGCCGGGCGGGGGTTATCTCCTGTGAGGCTCCTTCGTATTTCGCTTCATAATCGAAGAACTCATTTTCCGGGACTATTTCCGTAATGCCAAGCACCGTCACCTCCCCCCTGTAATCCACAACGCCTACGGAGACCTCCATACCGTCGAGAAATTCCTCCACGATCACCTCCTCATCCTCCTCAAATGCTCTCTGCAGCGCGGCGGGAATTTCTTCCGCTGTTTTCACTTTTGAAATGCCGAGGGAGGAGCCGCTGCGGTTGGGTTTTACGAAAAGCGGAAGCCCAAGTTTCTCTGTGATTTCCTCCGTCGGAATATCTTCATTTTTTTTTATGTAAATGCTCTCCGCAGATTTTATCCCGTACTTCGCCAGCACGGCGAGGGTGTCTTTTTTGTTAAAAGTGAGGGCGCTCTGGTAGAAGCCGCAGCCCGTGTAGCGCTGGCCTATGGTGTCCCAGTATGCCTGCAGCTCGCCGTTTTCTCCCGGCCTCCCGTGGATGATATTGAAGCAGACATCAAACTTCAGCCGGTATCCGCTCTGCATCTCCACGGAAAAATCTTCACGGCTGACAGGCGCCCTGTTGCCATTATCATCCAGGAAGTACCACTCATCCTGCAGGATCACCACCCTGTACACATTATAAAGCTCGCGGTCGAGGGAATCGTAAATCAGCTGCCCGCTTTTCAGGGAAACCTTGTATTCATCGGAGTAGCCGCCCATTACCACGGCTATATTCTTCTTTGTCATAATGCTGCATCAGCCAGTGGGGCAAATTTAAATATAATTTATTTTAAACCGCCGCTTTTCTCGTGATATTTGTAAGGCTTAGGGCGGCAGGGCATTAACATTATTTTTTATCTTTGCACGAATTATTCCGGCAATATTATGCTCAAATCCCTTTTTAACTGGAGAGTTCTGCTGAATTTCGTGCTTGCACTCGGCGTCTTTGCCGGCCTTGTGTGGCTTACCTTCCGCTGGCTGGATTACCATACGCAGCACGGGAAGGAAGTCCCGGTGCCGAATGTGATGAATATGCCGGTGCAGAATGCCATAAAAACACTGGACGACTCCGGGCTGGATTACGAGGTGGACAGCTTTCAGTTTGATCCCAAATACCGCCCCTACCAGGTGCTGCAGGTGTATCCATCACCCGGCTCGCGCGTAAAGTACGGGAGGAACATCCTGCTAAAAGTAAACCCGAGGACCTGGGCAAAGGTAGTGGTGCCAGATGTACTGAACCGCTACAAAGGCCTCGCCTTCCGCCAGCTGGAGCAGGTGGGGCTGAAGGTGGGCGATACCATCTATGAGCCTAATATCCAGCGGGATGCGGTAATCCGCCTGGAGATGAACGGCACGAATATAAAGCCGGGAACCCAGGTGCCGCGCTTCTCGGTGCTGGATGTGGTGATAGGCACCGGGCCGAAGCGCAATGTGCCAGTGCCGAATGTGGTGGGGATGACGGTAGGCGAGGCGCGGAAAATGATCGCCTCTTATCTTTTCGAGGTGGGGCTCGTAACCTTTGAAGACGGCACCGGAAGCGACAGCGAGATCGTGTACTACCAAGATCCGGCGGTGAATGAGCTGCGCGACCAGGGTATGCAGATCGATATCTGGGCAAGCAAGAAATCGCCCGCGCAGATGAGTGAGGAAATCCGCAAGCTTGACGAAATTTATCGTGTAAAAATCGATACCACGCTGCCGCCCATCCGCTATGAAGAAATCCCCGTGGAGCCCTACCGCCCGCAGCCTTTGCCGATACCTGCCGACAGACCCCGAGCCGAAACTCCTGCGCCGAAACCCGAAAAACCTCCAGTAGAGCAGCCGAGAAGGGAAGAGCCTAAACCTGCCGCGCAGCCGAAGAAGGAAACAAAAGCTTCAACTGCTAATAGGCCTGAACCTGCCGCTGCACAACCTGCTAAAACTGCACCTTCCAAAGCATCTGAAAAGCCTAAGAAGGCGAGCACTGAGGACAAGCCTGCCAACGCAAAACCGGCACCAAAGGCAGAGAATAAACCGCCAGCAGAAGAAAAGCCGAAGGTTCGGAAAGTAATCGTGGAATAAAATAACCGAAAGCCTTAGCGAAATGTTAAGGCTTTTTTCAACAAAAAATGAGCGAAGAATTAGAGCATTTTCCCGAAGAATTTCAGCCGGAAATCCCTTCGAACTACGATGAGAACGATGGACTTTTCGAGCATCTGAACATCGTGGTTGACAAAAACCAGGAGCCTTTGCGGATTGATAAATTCCTACTGATTTTCCGCCAAAATTCTTCCCGGAATAAAATTTCGCAAACCTGCAGGGCCGGCAATGTAAAAGTAAACGGAAAAGCAGTAAAACAAAACTACCGCGTAAAACCGGGCGACGAAATTTCCGTGCTCCTGGCAAGGCCGCCGAGAGAAAATGTCATCATCCCGCAAAACATCCCGCTCAACATCGTTTATGAGGACGATGATTTACTGGTGGTGGACAAGGCTGCAGGTATGGTGGTACATCCCGGTTTCGGAAATTGGGACGGCACCTTGGTAAATGCGCTGGCCTCCCATTTTGAACAAATCGGGCTGGATACGGATTTGGACAGAATCGGGCTGGTGCACCGCATCGATAAAGACACTTCCGGACTGCTGGTGATCGCCAAAAACGAATTTGCGCTGAGCCACCTTGCCAGGCAGTTTTTCGACCGCACAACGCAGCGGCTGTACTGGGCGTTTGCCTGGGGTAATCTGGAAAACGACGAGGGGACGATAACCGGCCATATTGGCAGAAGCGAAAAAAACCGAATGCAGATGGCAGTGTATGAGGACGGCAGCCACGGAAAGCACGCCGTGACGCATTACCGCGTTCTGGAAAGATTCCGCTATATGACCTGGGTGGAATGCAAACTGGAAACCGGCAGAACGCATCAGATCCGTGCGCATTTCCGGCACATTGGCCACACGCTTTTCAACGATGAGAGGTATGAAGGGAATGTGGCTTTGCGCGGGCAGAACCTGCCGAAATACAGGCAGTTCATCAGCAATGTTTTTGAAATCTTGCCACGCCACGCACTGCACGCCCACAGCCTTGGCTTCACACATCCTGTGACTGGGCGGCCGATGTACTTCGAGAGCCCGATGCCAGTAGATATGCAGCGTGCCGTGGAAAAATGGCGAAATTATCTGGCGAATAATTTATAATGATCTACATCCACATCCCCTTCTGCAGGCAGAAGTGTAGCTACTGCAACTTCCACTTCTCGGTCAATCAAAACCTGAGGGGGGAAATGGTAGCGGCTTTGCGCAGGGAAATCACGATGCGCCTTAACGAGCTTTCAGAAAAAACGCTGCAAAGCCTCTACTTCGGCGGCGGCACGCCTTCTCTTCTGAGCATTTATGAGTTGGAGGAAATTTTCAACGAAATCCAAAAATATTATAGTTTTTCTGAGAATATCGAAATCACTTTGGAAGCCAATCCTGATGATTTAAGCCGGGAATTTTTGCTCGAATTAAAATCTTTAGGGATAAATCGCCTATCCATTGGAACGCAAAGTTTTTATGATGAGGATTTGAAGCTGATGAACAGGGCGCATAATTCCACCGAAGCAGAAACTTCAATAAAATTGGCGCAAGATGTTGGTTTTGAAAACATTAGCATTGATTTAATCTACGGCTCACCAATTTCCGATTTTAGTATTTGGCAAAAAAATCTGCAAAAAACTGTCGATTTGCAAATTCAGCATATTTCTGCTTATGCGCTTACAATAGAACCGAAAACTGCGCTGGAAAACTGGATTAGCAAAAGGAAAATTCCATCACCAAACGAAAGCTTGCAGAACGAAGAATTTTATTTTATGTCTGCTTTTTTGAAAGAAAACGGATTTGAGCATTACGAAATTTCCAATTTTTCAAAGCCTGAATTTTATTCAAAACACAATATATCTTATTGGCAATCAAAGCCTTATGTAGGAATTGGACCTTCGGCGCATTCGTTTGACGGAAATAAAAAACGAAGCTGGAATATTGCCAATAATGCGATTTATATCAAAGAAATCAGTGAAGGAAAATTGCCATCCGAAAGCGAAACGCTTTCAGAAACTGATGCACTCAATGAATTTCTGATGACTGGTTTGCGAACAAGTTTAGGCGTAAATCTCGAATTATTACATTCTAAATTTTCCAATGATATTATTGAAGAATTAACAAAATCAATCGAAACAAAAATCTTGCGCAATGAACTGGTGATTGAAAACAATTTCCTGAAAATTCCGCAGGAAAAATGGTTTTTTGCGGATGGTATTGCTGCAGATTTATTTATCCTGAATGATTAATAATCGGTTGGGTATTTTTTATTTGGAAAATTTTTGTATTTTTGTTGTAACGATTTATGAGTAAATTCATGGGTTCGGGACCAAACCAATCCCCCCAGGTGTGCTGAAAATAAATTGGAAATAACATCTGTTTGGAGGTGTTATTTTTTTTTATTTCTAATCGATTCAATAAAAATCGTGAAATTTGAGAAAAATAAAATTTTGAGAAAAAAGCAAAATTTTTCACAACTTGATGGAAATCAGCCGATTGGAATTTTCGACAGCGGTGTTGGCGGACTTACAATTGCGAAGGAAATCAAGCGTCTTCTGCCGAACGAAAACCTAATTTATTTCGGCGATACGAAGCATCTGCCTTACGGGGAAAAATCGAAGGAAGCCATCATAAATTATTCCCTACAAATCACGGAATTTCTGCTATCGCAAAATTGTAAATGCATCGTAATTGCCTGTAATTCAGCGACTGCCAATGCTTTGCAGGAAGTGAAAAATTTGGTTGGCGGCAGGGTTCCTGTCATAGATGTCATCAATCCGGTCGCCGAAAAAGTGGCGTACGAACTGCACAGCAATGTAGGCGTAATTGCGACGAAGGCCACCGTAAATTCAGGGCTTTACCGAAAAACAATTCGCCGGCACAATAAATTCATCAAGGTGGAAGAATTGGCAACGCCGCTTTTGGTGCCGGCAATCGAAGAAGGCTTCAAAAATCACGCTGTAACCAACGCCATCATCTATCACTATCTCAGCCAAAATAAATTGAAAAATATTGAAACGCTGATATTGGGCTGCACACATTATCCATTGTTAATCAATGAGATACAGCAATTTTACGGCAATAGAGTTCGCGTGATTGATTCGCCAAACATCGTAGCCAACCATCTGAAAATGGTGTTGGAAAAGCACGAACTTTTGAACGAAAACGAAACGCCGTACTACAAATTTTACCTTTCCGATCTAACGAAAAATTTTGAGAAAATCGCTAAAAGATTTTTCGGGAAAGATATAAGCTTAGAGTTAAAAACGCTCTGAATCACAATTTTCAATTTCGGAATTTTCTTCAGTATTTTTTACGAAAAAGCTAAAACTAAGATTTCCGTATTTCCTCGTTTCCGAAAGATTAGGATGCTCAAATTTCAAACGGCTTTGATGCTCTAAGACAAACAACCCATCATCCTGTAAGTAATTGTTATCCAGCACCATAGCAATTAATTCTTCGTATTTTTTCTCGTCAGTTTCGCTGAAAGGAGGATCCGCAAAAACAATTTCGTACTGCTTTCTGCCCTTATTTTTTTTTAGCCAATCGTACACATCGGCACGCACCACATTGATTTGCAAACGCATATCCAGCTTTGCCGCGATTTCATCAATAAACGCCGTATGTTTCGGATTGATTTCCACCGCTGTAACATCTTCGTTTCCGCGGGAAGCAAACTCAAGCGAAATGGAACCGATGCCCGCGAACAAATCCAGAACTGCCACAGAATCAAGCTCATAGCGATTGTTCAGAATACTGAAAAGTGCTTCCTTTGCAAAATCTGTGGTCGGGCGAACTTCAAAAAATTTCGGCGCGGCAATGCGTTTCGCTTTCCAGCGGCCTGAGACGATTCTGAACATCAGCTTAGCATAAAATTTTTTCCCGAAGAATTTGCAAACACAATATTTACATTTGGTGCAAACTTCTGCAATTCTGTCGTAAATGTCTCATTTTCAGCAACTTCACCATACAAAAAAAACTTCGTTTCGGCAATTTCAAATTTCAGTTTTTTAAGCGTGAACATCACGAAATAAAGAAAATCCACTTCAGAATTGGCATCCAGGTTATTATACAAAATCACGCGGCCTTTATCCAACGCAAAAAACTCACACTGATTGTAGTAAAGATTAACATGAATCTCTTTGCCAGCCTTGGTTTGCAGCGCATTTAAAAATTTTTCGCCGGAAAAATTAAAGTGCGTTCTTGTATTCAGCGATTTAATTTCCCGATAAAAGCCCAGCGGAAAACTGTAATAAAACTGCACCGCATATTTCCGGTTCACAGAAAGCATCAGCTCTTCCCTATCCCTTTGTACATCGGCATTCAGCGCGATTAAATCAAAGCCGGAATCGTGCACTTTGAAACCTGCTGGCATCAGCGTAAAATGATTGATTGCTGAAATCACAGAAATATCGGTAAATTTTTGCGATTTCAATATTTTCGAAAGTTCATTGAAAATCAAATTCTGCGGGCTATTCTCATCAGCGAAAAAAGATTTTTCTTCCAGAATTTTCCGTTGATTGAAAGTGCGGTATTGCAGGCCATCCTTCGTGAAAAGCAGATTCAGCATCATAATCCGGCAAATTTACGGAAAATGCATCAGCTAAATTCTACAATGATGGAAGCAGACTGATGTTTCAGCACGGCATTGTGATGAAAAGTGATGCCAGACATACCTTCAAGTGTCTGAATAACAAGCTGTTGCAGCGTTCCATCACCAATACCGTGAATAATTTCCATTTTCTTTTGGCGGTGCGCTCTGCAAAAATCTATGGCTTCCAGCAGCTTTTCCTTCTGAATGAAAAACCGCTCAAAACTATCGTATTTATCGGGATTTTCCACGAGTTTTTCAAAATGCAAATCAATGGTGAAATGGTTTCTATTGTGCTTTTTAGAAACAGGTTTGGAAATTTCAAATTTCTTCTCAGGCTTTACGCCATCATAAATTCCTGCATTTCGCAACACCAATTTCGATTGCGGAAATTCGTGCGAAAAGCCGTGTTCGTCGATGAATGAAACGAGCTCACCTTTCACCGAAGAAATCTTTCCAGATAAATTCTCATCCAAAACCGAAACACTGTCACCAATTTTCATTATTGACAAAAAATCTTCGTTTATTTTGCGGAAACCTCACCGCGCTTTCCTAATTCAATCACTTCTAAATTCTTCACTTCGCCCGCTTCAATTTCGAAGCGCATCATCGTGCGAACCTTGTGCCAGCCGATGTTTCCGGCAGCACCAGGATTCAAATGCAGCAGCTGATTCTTCTCATCAAAACCCACCTTCAAAATATGCGAGTGCCCGGAAATAAAAAGCTTCGGCTTTCGTTCCGCGATTTCCTTCTTTGCCAGGGGAGAATATTTTTCGGGATAGCCACCGATGTGAATCATCAGCACTTCCAAACCTTCACAATTGAAGCCCAAAACTTCTGGAAACTGCGCACGAACTTCCTGTCCATCGATGTTTCCGAAAGCGCCGCGCAAAGTTTTCAGCTTCTGCAATTCTTCCGCAACGCCAGCGCCAAAATCGCCGCAATGCCATATCTCATCGGCTTCCGCGGCATAATGCAAGATGCGCTCGTCAAGGTAGGAATGCGTGTCCGAAAGCAGCAAAATCTTCTTCAAAATCCTTACTTTTGCAGGGCAAATTTAGTAAATTGCGCTACTTCATCGAGTTTTCTTACAACGGTAAAAATTACTTCGGCTACCAGATTCAGCCGAAGGAGATCAGCGTTCAAGAGGTTTTGGAAAAAGCTTTATCCACGATACTTCGCGAAAAAATCAAAACGACGGGTGCTGGCAGAACGGATACTGGTGTTCACGCCAAAAAGGCTTTTGCGCATTTTGATACGGCGCAAAATCTCGAGGAAAATTTAGCCGATAAGCTCAACAGCTTTCTTCCGCCCGATATTGCAGTGCGAAGAATTTTTCCGGTGAAAGAAAACCTTCACGCAAGATTTGACGCCACTTTCCGAACTTATGAATACCATATTTCACCGGCAAAAAATCCGTTCACGCAAGATTTCGCCTGGCAAATTCCGAAAGGAAATTTAGATTTAACAAAAATGAACGAAGCTTGCGAAATCCTGAAAGAATACGAAGATTTCGAGAGTTTTTCAAAAACAGGTGGAGATAACAAGACCACTTTTTGCAAAATCTATAATGCAGAATGGAAACAGAACGGCAGTGAATTTCTTTTCACGATCTCTGCCGACAGATTTCTTAGAAACATGGTGCGCGCCATAGTGGGAACGATGGTGGAAATCGGCAAGGGAAAACTGCAACCCGCTGATTTACACCAAATTATAGAGGATAAAAACCGCTCATCAGCAGGAAGTTCTGCGCCAGCACACGGACTTTTCCTGGTGGATGTGGGCTACAATTTTGAATAAAAATGGAGCAGCAGAATACCTGGCAGATCATAAGGAGGCTCTTCAGAATCGGGATGAAGTTCCGCAGCTGGTTTATCCTGGCCCTCATCATTTCCGTTCTGCTTTCTGTGGTCTCCACCTACCGCCCGTACCTCACGATGCAGGTGGTGGACAATGACATCACCAATCTTCAGGACAAATCCTTGATGATGAAGCACATAGGCTGGCTCATCGCTCTTGTTTTCGCTGAAACCTTCCTGAATTTCTTCCTTGTTTATTTCTCAAATTTCATCTCCCAGAATGTAATCCGCGACATCCGTGAGAGGCTTTACCAGAAAATAATTTACTTCCGCACCTCTTTTTTTGACAAAACTCCCATCGGGCAATTAGTGACACGCGCTGTGGGCGATGTAGAAACTATAGCGACAGTATACACCGACGGTTTCCTGATGGTATTTGGCGATATTCTGCGCATCGTGTTTGTGCTCATTATGATGTTTCAGACCAACACCCACCTCAGCCTCATCTCCCTGATGATACTGCCGCTAATGGTGCTGATAACCAGAATTTTTCAGAAAAAACTAAAAAAGGCTTTCGGCGATGAGCGCAGCTGGACGGCCATCCAGAACTCCTTCGTGCAGGAGCGGCTGCAGGGTATGCAGATCATACAAGTGTTCAACCGGCAGGAGGCGGAGTTTAAAAAATTTGATGAGATCAACCTTCAGCTCAAGGACGCACTGCTGCGCACCGTATTCATTTTCTCACTATTCTTCCCGGTGGTAGATTTGATTTCGTCCCTATTCATCGGCACCGTGCTTTTTTACGGCGGCTACATCACGATTTCCGCAGGCATCGTCATCGCATTCATCCAGTACATAAACATGCTAATACGGCCGCTGAGACAAATTGCCGACAGATTCAACAATATCCAGCGCGGAATCGTGGGCGCAGAAAGGGTTTTAGGGCTGATGGACCAGGAACTAGCAATGCCGAACGCCGGAACAATCGTGAAGGATGATATTCAGGGAAAGATAGAATTCCGCAATGTTCGTTTTTCTTACGATGAAAAGCAAGAGGTGCTGAAGGGCGTTTCCTTCACAGTAAATCCCGGCGAAACCGTGGCGATTGTAGGTGCTACAGGTGCCGGAAAATCCACCATCATCAGCCTGATAACGCGGCTTTACGACATTAATTCCGGGCAAATCTTGATTGATGATGTGGATGTTCAGGATTACGAACTTTACAATTTGCGAAGCCAAATCGGCGTGGTACTGCAGGATGTTTTCCTGTTTCACGGCAGCATTTTTCAGAACCTATCTTTCGGCGATGAAACCGTGAATTTAGAGCGGATGAAGAAAGCGGCGCAGGAAATTGAAGTGGATGAATTCATCGAGCAGCTTCCCAACGCTTACGATTATGTGGTGAGCGAGCGTGGCTCCTCTATCTCATTGGGACAGAGGCAGTTACTCTCATTTCTCAGGGCCTACCTATCCAACCCTAAAATATTGATTTTGGATGAAGCCACATCTTCCATAGACACGGAAAGCGAAAAACTCATCCAGAAAGCCACGGAAAAAATCACGAAAAACCGCACCTCCATCATCATTGCGCACCGGCTTTCCACGATAGAAAAGGCGGATAAAATCATCGTGATGGACAAGGGCAAAATCGTTGAAGAAGGGCACCACCACGAACTTCTGCAGCAAAACGGCTACTATGCCACGCTGTATCAATCACAGATTAGCGGCAGTGATGAATGATTGGTAATCGGAAATAATTAATCAACTATCACTTATCGATTAAGCCTCACCTATACATAATCCTCATCGCATTTAAGATCGCTAAAAGCGCGACGCCTACATCGGCGAAAACGGCTTCCCACATCGTTGCCAAACCAAAACTGCCGAGAATTAGAACCACCAATTTTACGCCGAAGGCTAGCGAAATATTCTGCCAAACGATGCGCTTCGTTTGCCGCCCGATTTTGATGGCCAATGGAATTTTCAGCGGTTTATCATCCTGAATTACAACATCAGCGGTTTCAATCGTGGCATCGCTTCCAAGGCCACCCATCGCAATGCCCACATCGCTCAGCGCAATCACCGGTGCATCGTTCACGCCATCGCCCACAAAAGCCGCGCTGCCATTTTGCGCCTGTATTTCGCGAACCTTTTCCACCTTGTCTTCCGGCAGAAGTTCGCCGTAGAAATCCGCAATGCCGATGGTTTTCGCTACTTCTTCCACCACGGAAACTTTATCGCCGCTCAGCATCGTGGTTTTTACGCCTATCCTTTGCAGCTCGGCAACTGCAGCTTTGGCATCGGACTTTATTTCGTCCGAAATCGCGATAATTCCGGCGAATTTTCCGGCATAAGCCATAGCAATCACGGTTTGTGCGGCGGAAGAATTTTCAGCATTAAATTCAACATTAAATTTCTCCAAAAGCCTGAAATTTCCGGCGAGAAACTGCGCACCGTTTATCATCGCAGAAATGCCGTGCCCAGGAATTTCCTCCAAATTTTCCACCTTAATCTCTGGATTAATTTCGCCCACAAATTGTTGAACTGCCGTAGCAATGGGGTGTGTAGTCTTGCTTTCCGCTGCGCACAGCATCTGCAGAATTTCCCGCTCATCAAAACCATGGGCAATTTTCACGTCTTGCACCTGAAAAACGCCCTTCGTCATCGTGCCGGTTTTATCCACCACTACATTTCTCACCTTTGCCAAAATATCGAGAAAATTGCCGCCTTTGAACAAAATTCCGTTACGGCTTCCCGCACCAATTCCGCCGAAATAACCGAGCGGAATGGAAATGACCAAAGCGCACGGACACGATATGACAAGGAAAACGAGTGCTCTGTAAAGCCAATCTTTGAACACATAATCGCTGGCGAAAAAGTACGGCAAAAGGCAGATGGCTACTGCCAAAAAAACGACGATAGGTGTGTAGATTTTTGCAAATTTGGAGATGAATAATTCGGTGGGTGCCTTTTGTGAAGAGGCTTCCTGAACGAGTTGTAAAATTCTCGACAGCTTGGAATCTTCATAAGCCGCGGAAATTTCGACAAGTGCCAGATTGTTAAGGTTGATCATCCCGGCAAAAACTGCATCACCCTGAGATTTGGTGTCGGGCAGACTTTCACCCGTTAAAGCTGCCGTATTAAAACTCGCTGATTCTGAGCGCAATACGCCATCCAAAGCTAATTTTTCGCCAGGCTTTAGCTGGATGATTTCGCCGATTTTCGCTTCGGTGGCCTTCAAGATTTTTGGCTGATGATTTTCAATAACCGTCACTTCGTCCGGCCTTTGATCAAGCAGGGATTTGATGTTTTTTCTCGCCCTGTTCACAGCCATCGCCTGAAAATTTTCGCCGACGGAGTAGAACAGCATCACTGCCACAGCTTCTGGAAATTCACCGATTGCAAAAGCACCAATGGTGGCAATCCCCATCAGGAAAAATTCCGAGAAGATATCGCCTTTCGCAATGCCTGCCGCCGCTTCCTTCAGAACCGGAAAACCAACGGGAATGTAAGCCAAAATATATAGCGCCAACCTATACCATCCTGAAAACCAATCATTTACAATCCACTTTTGATCGAGAAAAATGCCGAGCATTAAAAGTAAAAAAGAAATAATGCTTGGCAGAAATAGCTTCCACAAAGGCTGCCCATCCGAATCGTGGGAATGTTCGTGATCATGGGAATGTTCGTGAGAATGCCCGTGCGAACAGGTGCAGGAAGCATCGTGATGATTATGGAGCGCCACAGATTTTTTTGCAAATTTAAGAATATTAGGTACATTTCAATTCCGAACAAATAAATCAGAAAAAAGTTTAAATTTGCTGGATAAAATCTTGCAATGAAAAAAATTCTTGCCACTTTGGCTTTTGCAACTTCTGCACTGCTATTCGCTCAGAAAAGCGAAATTCCCGAAGCCGTAATCGGGCAGCAATATGGTGCCGGCGTTTCGGATGCGGAAGTTTTCAATGTGTATGATACTGCGCAACTTGCGAAGGAGCTGAGCGAAAAAGACAAGCTGGAAAACATTGTGCTGAAAGCGAAAGTGACGGCGGTTTGCGAAAAGAAAGGCTGCTGGCTGACGCTGAAAAACGATGGCGGCGAAACAGTTTTCGTGAAGATGAAGGACTACGCATTTTTCCTGCCACAATCCATCATCGGGAAAACGGTGCTGATGACTGCTGATGCGGAGCGCAAGGAAACGAGCGTGGATGAGCTGAGGCACTATGCGAAAGATGCGAAGAAAAGCGCGGAAGAAATTGCGAAAATCACGAAGCCGAAGAAAGAAATCCGCGTTTTGGCTAGGGGCATTAAGGTGGTTTCGTAAAAATCTTGGCGAAAAAAATCTTGGCGGCTTTCCCGAAAAGGAATGCCGTTTTTTGTTGAAAATCTATTTCATTTCTTGGCCTTAAAGCCGTATTTTTGCAGGATATGAAGCGGTGGTACCTTGCCCCGTTTGCCGTTCTCTACGGACTGGCGACGGGCATCAGGAATTTTCTTTACGATGCCGGAGTGCTGAAATCAACACGGTTCGGCACGCCGGTCATCTGCGTGGGGAACATTACGGTGGGCGGTTCCGGGAAGTCCCCAATGGTAATGTACCTGGCCGAGCTGCTCTCCGGATACTGCCGCACGGGCGTGCTATCCCGTGGCTATGGGAGAATCACGAAAGGATATGGCATCACCAACTACGAGAGTACTTACAAAACTGTAGGCGATGAGGCAATGCAGCTATTCGAGCGTTTTAAAAACCGATTCGTGATCGGAGTGTCGGAAAAGCGGGTGCCCGGCGCAAAAAAAATCATCGAGGATATGGACTTGGATGTGCTGATCCTGGACGATGCAATGCAGCACCGCGCCCTGCGGCCTGGCTTCACCATTATGATGACGGATTTCAGCGATCCTTATTTCAATGACCACCTTCTGCCGGCAGGAAATCTCCGCGAAAGCCGCCGCGGCGCGAAGCGGGCGGATATCATTATGGTCTCCAAATGCCCCGCCGGGCTTACGGAAGAGGTGAAGCAGGAATTCATCTCAAAGATAGCCCCCCAGCCGCATCAGCAGATCTTTTTTTCGTCAATCGATTATGATGAAAATATTTATTCTAAAACCAAAAGCCTTCCAGACAATAATTTAGCCTACTACGACATCCTTCTGATTACCGGCATCGCCAACCCGAAACCCCTCCTGCGGCATCTGGAAAAATTTGCAAAAAAGGTAAAACACCTCAAATTCCGCGATCACCACGATTTCACAGAGGAGGACATAAAAAAAATTTTTGAAGAATACCGCCGCCTCGGGGATTACAAACTGATCCTGACCACGGAAAAGGACTATGTAAGGCTGAAAACCTACGACCAGATCAGGGATTTGGTGTATTTTTGGCCTATTAATGTAAACATTGACCGCGAGCCTGAATTTAAAAAAATAATTTTGGAATATGTTCGGAAAAATCAAAGAAACTTCTGACTTCATCTTGAACGAAATCGGCGAAACACCAGATTTTGCCATCGTTCTTGGCTCTGGGCTTGGCGCCCTGAAAAATGAGGTAGAAGCCATTAAAACCCTGAAATACATCGACATACCGAACTTCCCGCAAACTACGGTGGCAGGGCATTCCGGGAAATTAATCTACGGAAGGCTGGAAGGGAAAAAGGTGCTGATGATGAGCGGAAGGTTCCACTATTACGAAGGGCACGATATGCAGACCATCACTTTTCCGTTCCGCGTTTTTCATTTGCTGGGCATCAAAAATCTCATCGTTTCCAATGCTTCTGGCGGCGTTCATCCGGATTTCCAGGTGGCGGATATTATGATCATCAAAGACCACATCAATATGATGCCGGAGCATCCTTTGCGCGGAAAAAACCTGGATGAGCTTGGGCCGCGCTTTGTGGATATGAGTGAGCCGTACAGCCGGAGGATGATTGCGCTGGCGAAGGAAGTGGCGGCGGAAGAAGGCATAGATGCGAAGGAAGGCGTGTATGTGGCGCTGCAAGGCCCCACATTTGAAACGCCTGCGGAATACGGTATGGTGCGGGCAATTGGCGGCGATGCGGTGGGAATGAGCACCGTTCCGGAAGTTATCGTGGCGAAACATCAGGGGATAGATGTTTTCGGGATTTCGATAATTACGGATTTGGGCGGGCCGGAAATTGCGTTCGCCGTATCGCACGAAGAGGTACTTGCAGCGGCAGATAAAGCGATGCCAAATGTTATCAAGCTGGTAAAAGGCCTGCTGAGAAAGAGCTAAAAAAACTCGCCGACTGAAATTTCAATCGGCGAGAGTTTTTTTGTTGTGAGATTAAATTAGTTTTTAATCACCTGTTTTGATTCGGTGGTTCCGTCGGCATATTTCACTTTCAGGATGTAAACGCCTTTAGGGCTTGCCGTGATGTCCACATTCTCTGCCGCGGTTTTCACAAGTTTTCCGTCAACAGAATAAACTTCCGTGGAAAGCACCTTCTTATCAGACTTCACTGTGAAAAGGCCTTTGGATGGATTTGGGTAAACCGCAGCCTTCGCCTTTCCGGTTTCAGAAGTTCCTAGCGTCTGGGTAGTCACCTTCAAATCATCTACCAGCATCATATAAACATCGGCAGAGATATAGTTGATAGCAAGGTAAACCGGCTTCTCATCGTAGGTTGCAGGGATATCCACCGTTACTTCCGTCCAGGTTGTAGGTGCCTGGCGCGTTCCGCCAACTGCCACGAAACCTTTGGAGGTAGTAGGCGCAGCGCCGCTGCCATCCATAATCGCGACGCGGTATTTTTCCAAACCGAAATCCGAAGCCAGAGACTTCACCCAGAAAGAAAACTTGTTGCCAGTGCCAAGCGTGATTTTCGGAAGAACCAACCAGTCATCATTCTTCAGAACTCCGGCAGCAGGCTGCGGAACGCCTCCCCAAAATGCGAAATACTTATCGCCGCTATGCGGATCAAAGTTAGATTGCTCGTTACCGTGACCATTCACAACGCCGGCAATATTCGGGTTGAAAACCTGCGCTACCATCGGCTTGCCAACATTCGGCCAGCTGGCCGTATTATTGTCAACGCCGCCGTAATAGGTGTTCATCTTGTCATTATCAATCAGCGTATATTTGCCGATGTTGGCAATGATGAAATCCTCGTGGCCTTCCACATTATCTTCAAAAAGCGTAACCTGTGCGGTAGCTTTCGCGCCGAATACTAACATTGCGGCAGCCAATAAATTTTTTTTCATAATCGTTAAGTTTTAGTTTGAATGGTAAAATTAAAAGTTTTTTTCCAAAGAAGTGCAACTTTATTTCAAAAAATTTTATTCCGAAAGGAAATTTACCTAAAAATTAAAAAATTCCACCAAAGGAAATTTTACTAAATTTGGCGACATCAAACAAGCGTTTATGAACGGAACAATGCTGCAGGCATTCCACTGGTACACACCTGGTGACAGCACTTTTTATGATGATATTGCAGGAAAGGCGCCCTACCTTTCCAAACTGGGAATTACGGCGGCCTGGCTTCCGCCGGCTTACAAGGCTGCTGGCGGCGGTTTTTCCGTGGGCTACGATCCGTACGACCTTTATGATTTGGGCGAATTTGACCAGAAGGGAACAATACCCACCAAATACGGCACAAAGGATCAGTACCTGAACGCCTGCAAAACCTTGCAGAAAAACAACATATCAGTAATTGCCGACATCGTGCTGAACCATAAGGCTGGAGGAGATGAAAAGGAAAAATTCCGCGTGGTACAGGTGGACGAGAACAACCGCAACCTGGATGTGTCGCAGGTTATCGAGATTGAATCTTACACGAAATTCAATTTTCCGCGCGGCGAAAAGTATTCTGATTTTCAATGGAATTTCAACTGCTTTACCGGTGTGGATTTTGCGGAAGGCAGGGAGGGCGGCATCTACCGAATCATCCACGATCATGGCGAAGGCTGGGAAGATGTGATAGATGATGAGCTGGGCAACTACGATTTCCTGATGTACAATGACATTGAGCACCGCAACCCTTTCGTTCGGGAAGAGCTGAACAAATGGGCGGAATGGTACGAATCTCAAATCCATTTTGATGGTGTGAGGCTGGATGCCGTGAAGCACATTTCGCCGGATTTCTACAAGGAATGGCTCACGCTTTTGCGCGCCAACACAGGCAAGGACATCTTTGCAGTGGGCGAATATTGGGCACCAGGATTGGTGGAGCTTCTCCTGAAATACATTGATGCTACAGAAGGCTGTATGAGCCTCTTCGATTCATCCCTGCAACACAATTTCCACATTGCTTCCAACAAGGGCAGCGATTATGATTTGCGGAAAATCTTCGACGAAACTTTGGTTCAGGCAAGGCCAGACTTAGCCGTAACCTTGGTGGATAACCACGATACCCAGCCACTACAACAATTGGAAGCACCGGTGGAACACTGGTTCAAGCCGATAGCCTACGCGATAATTCTACTTCGGAAGGATGGCTATCCGTGTATTTTTGAACCGGATTTGTTCGGTGCCAATTACAAAGACCACGGAAGCGACGGCGGTGAATACGAGATATTTCTGAACAAGGTGGACGGCATAGAGGAGCTGATAAAAGCCCGCAAGGAAAATGCCTACGGAGAGCAGAGAGATTATTTCGAGGATGCCAACTGCCTTGGCTGGGTGCGTACAGGCGATGGCTACCACAAAGGCTGTGCAGTGGTGCTCAGCAATAAGGAGGAGTATGCAAAGCCGATGGAAATGGGTGCGCAGTATGCCGGGCAAAAGTTTTTCGACAGGCTGGGAAGGTTTCAGGAAAAAATTACCATCGATGAAAATGGCTGGGCGAATTTCCCTGTGCCCGCAGGAAATGTGAGCGTGTGGATTCCGGAATAATTTGCAAAATTCTCAATTATTATCTTTGCAAATATGGAATACAATACTTCGCGAAATGCGCTTCGCCTCCCGGAATACGGCAGAACCGTTCAGGAACTTGTGGAACGGCTGAAGCAGCTGCCTACAAAGGAAGAGCGCAACGAAATGGCGGAAGGCATCGTGGAATTTCTCGGGCAGAGAAACCCGCAACTTCGTGATGAGGAGAACTACCGCCACAAGCTTTGGGACCACCTTTTCATCCTGGCAGATTATGATTTGGATGTGGATGCCCCCTACCCTGCGCCATCGAAAGAGCAGCTGCTGGAAAAGCCGAAAAGAATGGAATATCCTAAGCTGGAAGGCGAGTATAAATTTTACGGCAAAAGCATCGGGCAGCTGATTGACAAGGCAATTGCGCTAGAAAACGGCGAAGAGAAGGAAGCGCTGATACAGGTGATTGCCAATAATATGAAGAAATCTTACAACATCTACAACAAAGAGCATGTAACGGATGAGGTGATTTTCCGGCACCTGAAAGACCTTTCTGGCAACCGCCTGGATTTGGACGGCATTGAGACTTTGGATAAAAGCAAAATTTACCACAGCCAAAACCGCAACAACAGGAAAAATCAAAATAATCCGCAGAATAGGCGGCGCAACTTTAACCCAAATAAAAACCGCAACAACGGATGAGCACGGCGTTCCGCATAAAGGGCGGCCAAAGGCTGCAGGGCGAAATAATACCACAGGGCGCGAAAAACGAAGCGCTGCAAATTTTGTGCGCAGTTCTGCTGACTGATGAAGAGGTGCGCATCCAGAACATTCCGGACATACACGATGTGAACCGGCTCATCGACATACTGAGCGATCTGGGTGTGGCAGTGCGCAGAAACGGCAAGGGCGATTTCACTTTCTGTGCGAAAAACATTAATCTGGATTACATCAAATCCGAAGAATTCCGGAAGGAAGGTGCGAAACTGCGCGGTTCGGTAATGCTGCTCGGTCCGCTTTTAGCGCGTTTCGGCGAGGCCTATATGCCTACGCCAGGCGGCGATAAAATCGGCAGAAGGCGGCTGGATACGCACTTTCAGGGCTTTGCGGATTTGGGCGCGGAATTTAATTTTGATGAAAAATCTCACATCTACTCCGTGAAAGCCAAAGAGCTGCACGGTAAATTTATTTTGCTGGAAGAAGCTTCCGTCACAGGAACTGCGAACATCCTGATGGCAGCGGTTTTGGCGAAGGGTACCACGCAAATTTACAATGCGGCTTGCGAACCATATTTACAGCAGCTTTGCAAAATGCTGAACAGAATGGGCGCGAAAATTTCCGGCATCGGTTCCAATCTTCTGACGATTGAAGGGGTTTCTGAACTGAGCGGAACAGAGCATACGATGCTGCCCGATATGGTGGAAATAGGCTCGTGGATTGGGCTGGCAGCTATGACGAAATCGGAACTTACGATTAAGGATGTTAGCTGGGAAAACCTGGGCATCATCCCTGCCACCTTCAGAAAATTAGGCATTCAGCTGGAAAAATCGGGCGATGATATTTTCATTCCAAGCCAGGAAAATTATAGGATTCACAAATTTATCGACGGCTCCATCCTCAGCATTGCGGATGCGCCGTGGCCAGGCTTCACGCCGGATTTGCTGTCGATAGTTTTGGTAGTGGCTACGCAGGCGAAAGGCACGGTTTTAATTCACCAAAAAATGTTTGAAAGCCGCCTGTTTTTCGTGGATAAGCTGATCGATATGGGTGCGCAGATTATTCTTTGCGATCCGCACAGAGCTACAGTGGTAGGGCTCAACCACGAATCGCCGCTTCGCGCCACTACTATGACTTCGCCGGATATCCGTGCTGGAAACGCCCTGCTGATTGCGGCGCTTTCTGCGGAAGGCACTTCCACGATTTACAACATTGAGCAGATAGACCGCGGCTACGAAAATATTGATGGCAGGCTGAAAGCGATTGGCGCGAAGATTGAGCGGGTTTAAGCATTACCAGCCGCCGCCGCCACCGCCACCGCCACCGCCGCCGGAAAACCCGCCGCCGCTGCTACCAGAAGAAGAGGATGAAGGCTGTGTAGAAGCAGAGCTCAGCGTGTTGGCCAGCGAAGAATTCAGCGTGTTGCCAAAGCTACTTGCGCTGAAAGTATTCGGGCTGACATACCAGTCGCTTTCATAGCTCGTGGCGCTGCGCACCAGCATATTTTCAAACTTTTGCCCCCAGATTTTATCCACGCCCAAAACCATTGCATACGGCAGAAGTTTCTCAAAAACTTCCGGCGTCATTTGTGGCGGATTGTGGAACTGCAGAAGCTGATTTTCCGCCGCACCCATATACATCCTGAATCCATTGATGAGCGAGCGTGCCTCCAGTTTCTGCTCAGATGGCCGCTTGATAAGCCAAGAGTAAATGGCTATCATTATCATCGAAAGTATTGAGAAAATATTGACTGGCAGCATATTTTTATCCATGAAAAGCGAAACCAGAGTTCCGACAGCACCCACCGATCCAAAAATCAGGATGGTCACAATTCCAATAAAACTTCCTTTTCTGTTTTTGAAAAATAACCAAAATACCACCACGAAAATTACCTGCACGAAAACCACCCCAAAGTTTCCGAGCACTGATTCAAAACCGTAAATTGTACCAAGAATTGCCATCGCAATGCCGTAAACCACTATGGTGATGATGATGGGCAAAATCAGGAAATTACGATTATTGCCCTCATCCAAAAATTTTTGATGCTGAGTTTTCAGGCTTGAGTGGAAATCCTTCACGATGCTCTCGATTTTGCTATCGTAGCTGCCGTCGATTGTCAGCGTATCACCTTTGGAGAAAAACCTGTTCATCAGCAGAGTTTCTTCGGCAGGCAGGCTGTCGTCATCGTTTTTTATTTTTTTTAATGTAAAACTTTTCCGACTGAAAAATCCCGATTTCCCGCTTTCTTCAATTTTAATAAAACCTTTCGTGGCAAGGCTTACGATGGCAGCAGAAAGCAAATCCTTGCTCAGTTTGCCGTCATCAATATAGCCCATTGTAGCAGGCGAAAAATTATTGGGCGGATTGAACTGCGGATAAACCGTTGGTTTCTGCGGATCCTTGCCGTATTTTAGCCAAGTAAAAATGTAGTAGAGCGAGAGCGCGCCCAAAGTGAGCAGCAGCAGAATAGGAACGCCGTATTTCTCGAAAAAAGTAGGTGGAGGCGGCGGCTGAACCTGCCCTTTGGTAAAGCCTGCAGCTACAGTCAAACCTTCTCTGGCGCCAAGATTCAGAGCCTGCCAGGAAATTGAATTTTCGCCGATTTTCCTCGAGGTACAGTTTTGCGCATTACTGCCGTATCTGCCTGTATAGCAGGCGTTTTGCAAAATTTCCACACCTTCCGGAAGATGCAGGGTGGTTTTCGCAAAATCTATCGGAAACTGCCATTTATCACCGGTGGCATTCCAGTAAAATTCATCGAAATCATCGAAGAAACCCACCTGATTGGTAATGGTGTATTTCAGCTCATACTCGTAAATTCCACGAGTAAGATACACGCTTTTGCTGCCAATGTAAACAACCCTGTTGCCGTCCTCAAACTCCGTATGGTAAGATTCTGTGGCACCATCTTTTTTCACAGAAATCAGATTGAAATTCGGCGGACGGTGCTGACCTTTGGCTTCCTTAAACGGCGGAAAAGTCCGGAAAATACCGTGCTCGATGGCATCGCCTTCCGATTTCACCTTTATTTTTTCGGTGATGGTAGCCAGGCCGTTTCGGTCGATATCCACATCCACCTCGTAACGCAAAATGCGCTCACCATAGCGTGACTTAGCGCTGTCACGGCCGCTGTAATCCTGACCGAACGCCTGAAAACACAGCATCAGGCAAAGAAATCTGAGCACCGCCTTCATTACGGGAAATCTGAAGAAAACTTAAAACTGAACTTTCGGCGTTGCTCTTTCCGCCGTATTCTCCAGCTCGAAGAACTGCTCCTTTTGGAAGTTGCCCATATTTGCAACAATGCTGCTCGGGAAAGATTCCACAGTGATGTTGTAATCGCGCACCGTACCGTTATAATACCTTCTCGCTTTCTCGATATCACCTTCCAGATTGGAAAGTTCGCCCTGAAGTTCGCGGAAGTTCGCATCAGCCTTCAGATTTGGATATTGTTCCGCCACTGCGTTCAGGCGCATCATCGCATTGCTCAGCTCGGTTTCCGCCGCCTCTTTTTCCTGCATCGTATTGGCACCCATCGCTTTCGCTCTTGCCTGCGTCACGCTGTCCAGCGTCGCTCTTTCGTGCGTCGCGTAGCCCTTCACTGTTTCCACAAGGTTCGGTATCAGGTCGTGGCGTTTTTTCAGCATCACATCGATACTGCTGAAGCCTTCGCGCACCATATTGCGAAGCCTCACCAGCTTATTGTAAATAGCAATTCCGTAGAAAGCCAATAGAAGAATGAGGAGGAGGAACACGCCTAAAACAGTAATAATCATAGCTTTATAATTTTCGCTAAAGATAAATATTTTTTGAAATGAAGTGCTGTTAATTGAAAATTAATTTTTTGAAGCCAATCAAAACTCCAGCACACGCACAAAAAATATCTTCTCAGAATTTGCCATACCGTTCGGGTTGCAGCCCGGCTCCCCTTCCGGAACGGGGATGCCCAGCCTGTCGTAGAATTTTTTCCAGTAATCGTCTGTTTTTCCAGTTTTTGGGTTGATGAAGGTCATCGGCTGAAGCTCGAAAATCCCGTTTCCGCGGAAGGCCCTTTCCACAAAATCCGAGCAGTAGTAGGATTCCTCGTTCAGAACATAGCTGAAGTTGTAGGGCTTGCCAAGCATCGCCTTTGCATTTTCCAAAGCCTGCGGTATCGCGTGCTGGTATTGCGGTTTCAGGCGGTAAATTACAAGCTGCTGCCGCTCTTTTCCCGCCTCATCTACAAAATCTTTCAGCGGCTGCCTTTGCGAGCCCCCTTTCGGCGCAGCGTGGTACACGAAGTATTCCCTGCCGCTTTTCTCAATTAGGCCCAGATGGTCGTAGGAGAATTTCGCGCCGGTTTTGGTCACGCGGCTTATCGCGCCGGAAAGGTTTTCCGCATTTGCCGTTACAAAAATTAAATCTCCGTTTTTTAGACCGCGGAATTTTCCCGAGGCGCAGCTGTGGAGCAGGATTAAAAAAAGCACGAGGCAGAGTAATTTTTTCATTCTTATTTTCATAGTGTAAAAATGGGACTTTTTTGTAAATTAGCCCTAAATTTTTTAACGGTAAAACACTACTGCCATGCCAAAAATATCCCGACGCGCGCAGGAAATGCCCGCCTCCCCAGTAAGAAAATTAGTGCCCTATGCCCTGCTCGCCAAGCAGCGCGGAACTAAAGTTTATCACCTGAACATCGGCCAGCCGGATATCGACACGATTCCCGCGGCGATTGAAGCTATAAAAAATATCGATATGAAAGTGCTGGATTACGCACTTTCCGAAGGCAATATAGAATACCGCACCGCTCTGATGAACTATTACCACAGGCTGGGCTTTGCCGACCTTACGACTGATAATTTCATTGTGACCAACGGCGGCTCGGAAGCGCTGAATTTCGCCATTTCGCTGGTTTGCGATCCTGAGGATGAGATCATCATCCCCGAGCCTTACTATGCCAACTACAACGGCTTCGCACAGGCCTTCAATGCAAGGGTAATTTCCGTTCCAAGCAGCATTGAAACTGGTTTCTCCCTGCCGCCGATTTCTGATTTTGAGAAGAAAATTACCTCCAACACACGCGCCATCCTAATCTGCAACCCGGGCAACCCTACCGGCTATCTCTACTCCCGCGAAGAGCTGGAGCAGCTCGCGCGCATCGCTATAAAGCACAACATCGTCATCATCTCGGATGAGGTATATCGTGAGTATGTCTATGACGGTAAGGAGCAGGTTTCCATGCTGTCTTTCCCAGAATTGAAAGATCACTGCATCGTAATAGATTCAGAATCAAAGAGATACTCAATGTGCGGGGTGAGGATCGGCACCTTTGTGACAAGATCCAAGGAACTGCACGATGCGGCTATGAGATTCGCACAGGCGAGGCTTTCCCCGGTTCTCATCGGCCAGATCGCGGCAGCTGCGGCACACAGCGATGATTTTGAATACATTAATAATGTGCGGCAGGAATACACGAAGCGCCGAAACCTACTGGTAGATTTGCTGAATGCGATCCCAGGAGTGATCTGCCCGAAACCGCAGGGCGCATTCTACTGCGGCGTAGAGCTGCCGGTGGATGACTCCGACAAATTCTGCCAATGGATGCTGGAGCATTACTCCAACAACGGCGAAACGGTGATGATGGCACCTATGGGCGGCTTCTACAGCAACCCTGAGCTAGGGAAAAAGCAGGTGCGCATGGCGTATGTCCTTAATGAGCAGGATCTGAAACGCTCGGCAGAAATTTTGGAGGATGCCCTTCTGAAATACAGGGAGGAGTTTAATATTTAATTTAAACAAAAATGAAAATCGGAGAAAAAGCCCAGGCTTCGCCTCAAATCACCGGTCTAGATGAATGGATTGAAGGCATCATCATCCGCATTCGCAACAATCCTTTTATCGGTGTGGAGATTGCGATAAAGGACAACTTGGGACGGATTTTTTTTGGAGCGGAAAAATACTTCAAAGCATTATAATAATGTTCGCAATTAGTTTTGATATGGTTGTTGCAGAATTGAAAAAATACTACAATGATCCATACAATAATGCCTATTATGAAATTAGTTCCATCCTGGATAAATACGGATTTTTCGGTGTTCAGGGAAGTTTGTACTTGAGCAACAACAACGATATGTCCAATCTTGTTGATGCAATTGATGCGTTAAATGAGAAGGAATGGTTTGTAAATTCGGTAAGGGATATCAGAGCTTTTCGGGTGGAGGATTGGAGTAATTTTACTGCGAGAGCAAAACGAAAAGCCACAAACACTGACAGAGAATGATTCAGGAAAATTTTTCATTGAAGGCGCACAATACCTTTGGTGTGGATGTTTCGGCGAAGTACTTTGCGGAAGCGTCTTCCGAAGGCGAACTGCTGGAGGTTTTGCAGGAATTTAAACAGAGAAATGCCGGCGGAAGCCTGCCGATGATGATTCTTGGCGGCGGAAGCAACATCCTTTTCACCAAGGATTTTGAAGGCCTGGTGCTGAAGCTCCACCTATTGGGAATTTCGGAAGAAATGATAAATGATGAGGAAGTTTTGGTGACGGCAAAATCAAGCGAGAATTGGCACAATTTCGTGATGCACTGCGTTGGGAAGAATATCGGCGGGCTGGAAAATCTTGCGCTGATTCCTGGGAATGTGGGCACTTCGCCGATGCAGAACATCGGAGCTTACGGCGTGGAAATCAAGGATGTCTTCCATTCCTGCAAAGCCCTGAACCTGGAAACTTTGGAGATTGAGAAGTTTGACAAAGCGCGTTGCCAATTCGGTTACCGCGATTCTTTTTTCAAAAACGAGGGCAAGGGCAAATACATCATCCTGGAAGTTACTTTTAAACTCAAAACCAAAAACCACGAAATTCACGCCGGTTATGCAGCGCTGCACAGCGAACTTGAAAGGCGGAAAATTGAGCACCCCACCATTCAGGATATCGCAGAAATCGTGATTACGATTCGTGAAAGCAAATTGCCAGACCCTTCCGAAATCGGCAATGCTGGTAGTTTTTTCAAAAACCCAATAATTTCGCAGGAAAATTTCGAAATCCTCAAACATCAGCATCCGGAAATTCCGGCCTATGGAGATGGAGAAAATATAAAAGTTCCTGCAGCGTTTTTAATTGAAAAGGCAGGCTGGAAAGGCAGGCAAATCGGCAATGTGGCCACGCACGAAAAGCAGGCACTGGTAATTGTTAACAAAACCGGGGCAGCAACTGGAAAAGAAATTTTTGAATTTTCTCGCCAAATTATTGAAGATGTTGAAAAGCAGTTTGGCGTCAGATTAGAAAGGGAGGTGAATATTTATTAAATTTAAAATAGTTTAAGCTGGTCATTACATCAGATAAATCTAAATTTACAACGCCTAATTTCAGGCATAGCATTAAACACAAAACTTATTTATGGCTAAGACTACCATCGGAAAATATCTGGCTTCCAGGCTGGAAGAGATCGGACTGAAATATTATTTTACAGTTCCAGGAGATTATAATTTAACCTTGCTGGACGAGCTTATCAGCAATAAAAATATGCAATATGTGGGCAACTGCAACGAACTGAATTCCGCCTACGCCGCCGAAGGCTATGCCCGTGCCAATGGCGCCGGCGCAATGATTACCACCTTTAATGTTGGGGCATTTTCAGCATTGAATGGTATCGTGAGTGCCTATGCAGAGCGGCTGCCGGTGATTTTTGTCTGCTCCGCGCCCAACAGCAACGACATTTTTTCAAACCGATTTGTTCATCACAGCATCGCCACTCACGATTTCAGCTATCAATTTGAGATGATAAAGCGGGTGACTTGTGTGGCGGAGAGAATTTTGCACGCGGAAAACGCGCCGAGACAAATTGACAATGCCATCCGCACCGCAATCCGGGAAAGGAAGCCAGCATATATTGAAATCCCTGCTAATCTCTCCACGGCTGAATGTTCAGTACCGCAACCGCTGCTCTTGGATGCCCCTGTTGGCGGCAATACAGCGATGGCAGTGAATGAGGAAGCGCTTAATGCTGCAGTAAAATCAATAGCGGAACAACTCAACAAAGCCGAAAAACCGGTTTTGCTTGCAGGCCCTCATCTACGATCTTTCGGAGCTGTGGACGCATTTCGCCATTTAGCCGAAGCGCTAGGTTGCGCTGTAGCTGTGCTACCAAATGCCAAAAGCTTTTTCCCTGAAGATCACCCCCAATTCATCGGGGTATATCTAGGCAAAGTCAGCAGCCCAGGTTGTGATGCGATTATGGAATGGTCGGATATGATTTTAGCAGCTGGCGCAGTCTTCACCGATTATTCAACTGTTGGGTGGACTATGGCACTGCCAGAGAGGGAGAAAATGATCGATGTGCGCGCTTGGGATGTGCAGCTGCCGGAAGATGATTTTACCAATGTCCCGATAGCAAAAGTATTGGAAGGCTTGGCTAATTATGTGAACAGTAACAAAACTTCGCTCGAGCAGTTCAATCGAGAAAGCCAGCAAGGTAAAATGGTTGATTATGATTCACAGGCTGCAGATGAACGGCTTAGCCGAGCTGAAATGGTAAATCAAATTGAGCACAACCTCATCGATGCCAATACCACGCTGATTGTGGAAACAGGCGATTCCTGGTTTAATGGAATGTACATGAAATTGCCAAACGGTGCCGGTTTCGAAATGGAGATGCAATATGGCTCCATCGGCTGGTCTTTGCCAGCGAGCCTCGGTTACGCGCTGGGCGCCGAGCCCGGCCGCCGCACCGTGCTTCTCATCGGCGATGGCTCCTTCCAGCTGACCGCTCAGGAAATCTCCAAGATGATTGAATTGAAACAGGAAATCATTATGGTGCTAGTGAACAACTATGGCTATGTCATTGAATCGGCAATTCACGAAGGGCCTTATAATTATTACCAAAACTGGGATTATGCCGCATTAATGAAGGCATTTAACGGCAACGATGGTAATGGCCTTGGCCTCACCGCAGCCACTGCTGGAGAGCTAGCCGATGCCATCGCCCAGGCGAAATCTCATAAAGGCGGCCCGGTGCTCATCGAATGCCAGATAGAGCACGATGATTACACGAAGGAACTCATCACCTGGGGAAGCGCTGCCGCTGAAGCCAATGCACGCGAGCCGAAGGAGATTTAGAAACAAAGATCTTCTGGCAAAGACCTAATTTGACATTTTTTAATCTATTTTTGTTACCTTTAACCCAAAATTTTATCATTATGAAAAAAATCCTCTCGATCCTCACAGTGCTGATGTTCAGCCTGAACGCGTTCGCTCAGAAACATTACGAAAGCGACGCGGCACACTCCAGAATCGGCTTCAGCATCATCCACATGGGCATCAATGACATTTCAGGCAACTTCGATAAGTCGAATGTTATGATCGATGGCGACATTAACGCCCTGCAAAATGCGAAAATCAATTTCAACGCAGAAACAGCGAGCATTAACACACAAGTGGAAAAACGCGATGAACACCTTAGAAATGCTGATTTCTTCGATGCTGCCACTTACCCGAAAATTGCCTTCAGCTCTACCTCGATAAAACCGACAAAGAAAAATTACTACGAGATGAAGGGCAACCTGCTGATGCACGGGGTTACAAAGCCTGTGACGCTGGTGCTGGTATACCGCGGTAGCAGCAAAAATATGAGCGGTAAAACAGTGCACGGCCTGCAGGTGCTGGGCACGCTGAAGCGCTCCGATTTTGGAATTGGCGGAAAATTCCCAGAAGCGATGCTTAGCGACAATGTGCGCATCAAAGGGGATTTTGAAATCATCGAGAAGTAATTTCCAATTATAAAATTAACGCTGCGGACTTAATAGTCCGCTTTTTTTTGCAAAACAAATCCTTAATTTTGGTGTTAAATTCCCCATCGGTGAAACATATCATAATCTCGCTGATTTCCGCGGCATTGCTGTCGATTTCGTGGCCAACCTACGGCATTCCGTTTTTTATTTTCGTGGCGCTCGTTCCGCTGATGATGGCAGAGCACGACATTGCGAAATTTTCAAAAATAAAGCGGAAAGGCTGGCGAATCTTCATTTTGGCATACCTTACATTTTTCATCTGGAATCTTGTGACAACAGGCTGGCTATACGGCTCAAGAAATCCGGACGGAAGCCATTCCATACCGGCTGTTGCGCTGCCCGTAATTCTCAATTCGCTGTTTTACGCGCTGGTTTTCCTATGCTACCACTGGTATAAAAAAACCCAGGGCACTTATTGGGGACTGGCTTTCCTCGTGGCAATCTGGATGGCTTTCGAAAAGCTGCATCTCTCTTGGGAACTCACCTGGCCTTGGCTAAATTTGGGCAATGTGTTTTCGGAATATCCGAAGTTCATCCAATGGTACGATACGGTGGGGGCAACCGGCGGAAGTTTTTGGATTTTGCTCGTAAATGTGTGGGTTTTCTACACTTTGCGGATTTGGCAGGCGGGCAGAAAGCGAAAGGCGTTAATCAAAAATTTATCGATTTTAGCACTCGGAATTCTGCTGCCAACAATCGTTTCCATTTACAAATACAACAATTTTAACGAGAAACCGATAGGCGAAGTTTCTGTGCTGATGCTTCAGCCGGAACTCGATCCTTATGAGGAAAAATACCAGAAGGACAGCCTTCAGATTTTGCACGAATTGCTGGATTTGGCGAAGGTTGACGGCAATGTAAAAGTGGATTATTTCCTGGCACCGGAAACCGCAGTTCCTGGCAGAGGTTCGATTTCTGAGACAGGATTTTCGCAAAGTTTACTTTTGCAAGAAATTCAAAAATTCCTGGAAAACAATCCGAATTCCGTATTTGCAAGCGGGATGTCCACACATCGTTTTTTCAAAGTTGGCGAAGTGTTGCCTTCTCAGGCTTACGAACTGGATTCTGGCAATTTCGTGGTAAGCTATAATTCAGCAGTTCAGTTGGCGAACGGAGAAAGTCCGGTGGTTTATCACAAAGCGAAATTGGTTCCCGGCGTGGAAATTTTCCCGTATATGAACATCCTTAAACCATTGATTGGCAATGCGATGCTGGATTTCGGCGGCACTGTGGCTTCGCTGGGAATTGATGAGGAAAGGGCGGTTTTCGCCAACCCTTACAACCAGGGAAAAATGGCGCCGGTCATCTGCTACGAAAGCATTTACGGCGAATTTGTGACGGAATATATTCAAAAGGGCGCGAATTTCATCGGGATAATGACGAACGATAGCTGGTGGGGCGTTTCGGAAGGGCACCGGCAGCTGCTGTCTTACGCCAGACTTCGGGCGATAGAAACGCGACGCGAAATTGCGAGGTCGGCAAATTCCGGAATTTCGGCGCACATCAATGCTTTGGGCGAAATCGAGGCCGATACGCTTTATGGGGACAGAACGGCGCTTTTCGCAAAGGTGAAACTTTACGGCGGCACCACGCCCTACACAAGAGGCGGCGACCTTATTTCAAGGATTTGTATTTTCGCTTTCGGCTTTCTGATTTTTTACACTTTAATTAAAAAATGGCAGGCCAAGCGGCAGCGGAAAATTTAAATTAACTTTACAGAAAAAATGGAAACGATTACGATAAAGATTGACAGGCGCACAAAGCACGGCAAAGCTTTTAGGGATGTTCTGGAAGTTTACGCTCAGCAGGATGGGGTGGAAATTGTGAAAAAGAACGGCTACTCCAAAGAATTCATTGAAAAAATGAAAAGAGCTGAGGATGACATAAAGAATGGCAGGGGAATAAAAGTAGATATAAATGATGTATGGAAAAATATTCTGTAATCATCCTGCCCGAAGCACAGAAAGACATCAGAAAAATAAGCAAATCTGGTGATAAAAGCAGCTTGTTGAAAATCGAAAAGATGATTGTGGAATTAGCATTTCATCCCTACGAAGGCACAGGAAAACCCGAAAAGCTCAAGCACAATTATTCCGGATATTGGTCAAGAAGAATTAATAAAAAGGATAGGCTCGTTTACAAGGTGGAAGAAGAAATCGTAACCGTTTTCGTAGTTTCTGCACTTGGTCATTATGAAGAAAGATAATTATGCTTGATATTCTCATCCTGCTTTTCGGGGCTGCAGCGGCAGGGCTCCTGGGCTCGCTTACCGGGCTGGGCGGCGGCGTTGTGATCATCCCGCTGCTTACGCTGGGCTTTGGCGTGCCGATGCACTATGCTGTGGGCGCTTCGCTGATTTCCGTCATCGGAACTTCCTCAGGCTCAGCGATTTCCTATGTGAAGGAAGGCTTCAGCAATATGAGAATCGGGATGTTCCTGGAAATTGCAACTACGCTGGGCGCCATCATCGGTGCGATAGTTGCCGGGATGCTGAATGCCAATGCCATCGCCATCGTATTTTCGCTGGTGATGCTCTTCACGGTGATTTCAAATTTGTTCGGAAAGCCGGATCACCAGGAAGCATTGATTCCAGGAAGCATCGAGCAAAAGCTGAAACTCTACGGCACAGTTCCGGACAATGGTGTGATGAGGGAGTACAGCGCGCGAAACACGGTGCCCGGTTTTTTGATGATGATTTTTGCGGGGGCAATGTCGGGACTTTTAGGCATAGGTTCCGGTTCGCTGAAAGTGATTGCTATGGATAACCTGATGCGGTTGCCCTTCAAGGTTTCCACCACTACGAGCAATTTTATGATTGGCTTAACGGCTGTTGCAAGCGCGCTGATTTATTTTCAGCGCGGCGAAATTTTGGCGGAAATTGCGGCGCCTGTTTTAATAGGCGTGGTGGTGGGAAGCTTCATCGGCTCGAAAACTTTAATGCGGAGCAAAACGAAAACCCTGAAGATAATCTTCGCCGTCCTGGTAGGCTCAATGTCTTTATATATGATGTACAACGCGATTTTTGGCGGCTTTAAATAATGGAAATCAAAACGGAAAATACCGACCAGAAGCTGCGCGAAACCGTGGGCAACCTGCTGAGAACAGGCGTGGTTTCTTCGGTGGTGCTGGCGGTTTTTGGCATTGTAAAATTATTCTTGGAAGGCTTTGAAATGCCGAAGAATTACGACGAAATCAGCCAAAGTTCAGAAAATATCTGGCGAGATTTCTGGCAATCCCTGCTGAATTTTGAGGGGCAAGGCATTATTTTACTGTCCATTCTAATATTGATTTCCACGCCGGTTCTTCGGGTGGTTTTCTCATTAATCGGGTACTACAAAGAGCGGGATTTCCTATATGTGGCCATCTCTCTAATCGTGCTGTGCATCATCGCTTTCAGCTTTTTCACGGGATACGGCTAAGGATTTTTTCGGGAAATTTCTGATAAAATTTTGCCATTCTAAAAATTGTATGTAATTTTGCCGTCTCAAATATTTACAACGGAAAAGTACATCGGGATATGTCAAGAATTTGCCAAATAACAGGAAAGCGTGCGATGGTGGGGCACAATGTATCTCACGCGAACAACAAAACGAAGCGCCGTTTTGAAATCAACCTATTGGAAAAGAAATTTTACCTTCCGGAAACAGATGAAAACATCACGCTGAAAGTATCTGCACACGGATTGAGAGTTATCAATAAAATTGGTATCGAGGAAGCTGTAGAGCGCGGAAGAAGAAACGGATACATCAAAAAAACTAAGTAATGGCTAAGAAAGGCAACAGAGTACAGGTGATTTTGGAATGCACAGAGCATAAGGAAAGCGGTATGCCTGGAATGAGCAGATACATCACCACGAAAAATAAGAAGAACACCACGGAAAGACTGGAGCTGAAGAAATTCAACCCGGTTTTGAAGAAATATACCGTGCACAAGGAAATTAAGTAATCTCTAAAGATTTTCAACAATGGCAAAGAAAGTAGTAGCAACGCTGCAAAGCGGCCAATCTAAGAAAATGACTAAGGTGGTGAAGATGGTGAAATCACCAAAAACCGGAGCCTATGTTTTTGAAGAACAAGTGATGAACGCAGACGATGTGGACGCGTTCCTGAAGAAATAATTGCGGTTTCGCAGCAGAGTTTTGAAACTATCCAATTTTTGGGTAGTTTTTTGTTTATATTTGTATTTCAAGCAATTGCCAATGAGTTGGTTTAAGAAAATTTTTAAGCAGGAAGAAAAGGAAAGCCTGGACAAAGGCTTAGAAAAAAGCAGCCAAGGTTTTTTCGAGAAAATGACTAAGGCAGTAGTCGGGAAAAGCAAGGTGGATGACGAAGTGCTGGACGACCTGGAGGAAATCCTGATAGCATCGGATGTGGGTGCAGAAACCACAATAAAAATCATCAGGCGGATAGAAGACCGCGTGGCGCGTGATAAATATGTGAACACAGATGAGCTGGACAGAATCCTGCGGGAGGAAATTTCGGCTCTGCTGCTGGAAAACCCACATTCTGGTTCAGGGAATATCGACGAAAACAAGAAGCCTTATGTGATAATGGTGGTGGGCGTGAACGGTGTGGGGAAAACCACGACGATCGGCAAACTGGCTTACCAATTCAATTCTCAGGGTAAAAAGGTGGTCCTTGGTGCGGCCGATACTTTCCGCGCTGCAGCGGTGGATCAGCTCACGATTTGGTCTGAAAGAGTGGGCGTCCCTATTGTGAAGCAGAATATGGGCTCAGACCCTGCGTCCGTAGCCTTTGACACGGTGCAGAGTGCGGTGGCGCAAGATGCTGATGTAGCGATAATCGATACTGCGGGAAGGCTTCACAATAAAGTAAACCTGATGAACGAGCTGAGCAAGATAAAGCGCGTGATGCAGAAGGTAATTCCGGATGCACCGCACGAAATTCTGCTGGTTCTTGATGGTTCTACCGGGCAAAATGCCTTCGAACAGGCGAAGCAATTTACGGCGGCAACCGAAGTGAATGCACTGGCTGTTACGAAACTGGACGGCACGGCGAAAGGCGGCGTGGTGATAGGCATTTCGGATCAGTTTCAGATTCCGGTGAAGTATATTGGGGTGGGCGAAAAGATGACGGATTTGCAGCTTTTCAACGGTGAGGAATTTGTGGACTCTTTCTTCTCGGTGAGAAAAAACCTAAACAATGCATAGCATTAATTAAAAAATATTCTGATTTTTATCATTTCGGAACAATTTTAGCTATCATTAAAATAACATTAAAAAATTATTATTATGATTGGAGGAATTCTTTCGTGGATCATTTTCGGAGCAATTATTGGTGCTCTTGCTAAAATGATAATGCCGGGCAACCAGGCTATGGGCTGGCCAATGACCATTATTCTTGGTATCGTAGGATCTATGGTTGGCGGCTGGATTGGTGATTTGTTATTTGGAGGCGGTGGTGCCAACGACTATTCCAAATACAATATTGGTTCGATAGTTCTGTCTATCGTTGGAGCGCTTATTGTACTATGGGCTGTAGGTGCAGCTACTAGAAGGAGATAAGTTTAAAAAAAATAAAAAACCGGCCTCGAAAGAAGCCGGTTTTTTTTTTTAGAATTTAAGCCTGATTGGGCATTGCATAAATATCGTGGATTTATTATCTGCCTCGCTCATCTGCTTTAAAATTTTATAATTTTCTTTACCTATTTTATTTTCTATCAGCTTCGTTGCAAAGCCATTATCACTTTCTTCCGTATCCATTAATTGTTCGAAGAAATTTAGCTGTTTAGGATAGCTTTCCACTTTGTATTTTTTCAAGTTAGCTTTAGCAGCTGCGAAATTTACCGCATCCATAAGGCTCCCGGTTTCATCGGCAAGGCCAAGTTCTTTAGCTCTTATCCCGCTCCATACCCTGCCTCCGCCCAGGGCATCTACCTGTTCAAAACTTTTTTTCCTGTTCTGCATCACAAATCCTGCAAATCGCCTGTAGGTTTGCTCCACACTTTTCTCAATCACGGAGCGTGTGCCAGGCGAGAGGCCATTAATGATCGAAAATCCGTCCGCATTGGCATTGGTTTTCACACTCTCTGCGTGGATGCCGTTTCTGTTGGCAACCTGTTTTACATTGGGGATCACTCCAAAAACACCGATAGACCCAGTGATCGTATTGGGCTGTGTGTAAATTTTGTCGGCAGCCATGGAGATATAGTACCCGCCAGAGGCCGCATAATCACCGAAAGAAACAATTAATGGTTTTTTCGCTTTGAGTTTTTTTAGTTCAAACAAAATTTCATCGGAAGCGTTGGCAGACCCTCCTGGAGAATTTACGCGGAACACCACTGCCTTCACTTTATCATTCTCGGCAAGTTTCTGAATTTCCTTCACATATTTCCTCGCGCTGATGCCCTGATACTGGTATCCATTCACAATATCTCCGGAGGCATACAAAATTGCCACCGCATCCCCGCCTCCATCTGCCTTCGTGCTTTCTGCATACTCCGCGAAGGAAATCTTACCAAGTTTGTCTTTGGTTTTTAAACCGATTCTTGTTTTGATAAAATCTTCATACTCAGATTTTTGTATAAGCTTATCCACCAATTTTTTGCTCAGCGCGGTTTCAGGAATGTAGCCGTCCAGGCTGTCCGTCGATTTCTGAAATTCAGCCACACTTAGCTTTCGGGATGCCGCCATTTTTCCTGCTAAATTATTCCAGACATCATTAAGCAATGTGGAAAGCTGCTCGCGATTCTCTGCAGACATATCGTCTCGGAGGAATGGCTCCACCGCAGCTTTGTAATCGCCGTGCCGTATTACTTCCATCCCGATGCCGAATTTATCGAGCATCTGCTTCAGGTAGGGAACTTCCGTACTCATTCCCCGGAGCTCAATGCTGCCGGCAGGGTGCAGGAAATACTGCTGCGCGGCAGTCCCGAGGTAGTAGGCAGACTGCTGGACATTATTTCCGTAGGCATAGACGAACTTTCCGGATTTTTTGAAGTCTTCTAGCGCCGCCCGTACATCGTCAATCTGGGTAGTGCCTGCGCTCAGGTTGTCCGCCTCAATGCTGATGCCGCTGATTCTGTCATCCGTCTTAGCGCGGCGGATCGCTTCCAGCATATCGTAAAGCAACACGGGCTGGTCTTCCACATTCAGGCTGGAAAATGTTTCATTATAGTCGGTCGGGCTGTCGTTTAGCACCATCTTATCATCTATCACTAGCACGGAATTCTTCCCGAACGAAGGCGAACTCCCCCTGAATATGCCTGCTATAGCAAAGATGAGCAACAGCAGAATTGGCAATATAAACACTATAATAATAGCCGTTATATTTGCAAGAACATTTTTAAAAAAATCTTTCATAATAAAAAGTATGTCTGGGTACAAAGTTATATTAATCTTGGGAAGTAACTTAGGAAATACCAAAAAAAATATTGAAGATGCAATTTTAGAACTTGAAAAATCGGCAGGTGCAATATTAAATAAAAGTGAATTTTTATACTCAGAACCCGTAGAATATTGCAGTAACAATATTTTTTGTAATATTGCACTGAAAATTCTCACCAGACTCTCTCCGTGGCAGCTTTTACAGGCTGCAAAACGGATAGAAATAAAGATGGGAAGAATGATGGACAGTGCAGCAGCAGGCCATTACCAAGATCGCATAATCGACATTGATATCGTGCAGTTTGGTAATATTAAATTTGAAAGCAAAAGGCTGAAACTGCCGCACCAGAAACATCTTTATGAGCGTGAGTTTTCAAGAAAATTGTTAGAAGATAAACACTTAATAGAATGAGAATTACTTTCCTTCTTCTTACTCTCCCGGTGGCTGCTGCCTATGCGCAAAGTGCTACGGAGACTAATGACCGCCGCATCTACGACGGGTACCCGAATACATTTTCGTCCGAAGTGCCTTATGTGGAAAAATTCCGCAGGGATAGCAAGCTCTTCCGCGACTGGACTGTCACAATAGGCGGCGGCGGTGCCTTTATGCACTCTGCCGACCTACATTCTTTTTATGACGACAAAATTGAGTGGGGATACTCTGCTTTTGTAAATTTGGAAAAACATCTGAGCCACACCTTCGGGCTCGCTCTTCAATATCAGCACGGGGAGACCAACCAAAAGGGCCAGGCAGACTGGAATTCCTGGGCCGCAGCCGTTCAAAAACACAATGGCCGCACACCAAAATATGAAGACTGGGGCGTAGGTACTGCTTCAACGAAGTTTGACCAGGTAAGTTTATTGGGAGACATAAATTTCAGCTCCCTTATGCGCCGTGTGGACAGCCGAAATAATTATCGCTGGGCGCTTCACGGATACGCAGGAATCGGTATACAGCATTATGAGACGCTCCTTACCGACAACTCTACCCGATGGAACAATCCGCTGGAGATTGATCAAAAAATGGATCAGGCTTCCTTTTTCTCGCAATTCGGCTTGGGGCTAAACTATAATGTAAACAAACTTATCGACCTTGAATTGCGTGGAATGTACTACATCACCGGGGATGATGAATTTGATGGTGGTGGATGGGAATCTTCTTCTGCACCAAAGGATAACAGGTATTCAGCTCCGAGGGAGGTGAACTACCCTTATAACTTTATCAAAAAAAATAATTCCGATAATTTCTTCACTGTCTCGCTTGGCCTTTCGTTCAAACTTGGTAAGCACGACCAGCACCTTAAATGGGCAGCTCCACTGAAGGAAATTGATCAAAGACTCGCTCTTATCGCGGTAGAGCAGCAGCCATTGGAGGTTTGTAAAAAAGGGGACGGTGATAATGACGGCGTTTGCGATGATTGGGACAGGCAGCTTGACACGCCTGCCGGCGCAAGAGTGGATGGTGCAGGTGTAGCACTGGATATGGATCTGGATGGAGTAATCGATCTCTATGACAAGTGCCCAACTGTCCCGGGACCTTTGGAAAACAACGGCTGCCCTACTACCACGGCGGATATAATGCACGAAATTAATAGAAGTCTTGATGGTATAGAATTTGAATTAAACAGCGATATCATTAGACCTTCCTCTTATGCGAAGCTGGACCAGGCTGCCAGCCTCTTACTTAGCGGTGGTGAAGTATCTGGTTATAAAGTAATCGGGGCTACTGACAGCAGAGGAAAGGCTGCATATAACCTCAATCTTTCTCAAAGAAGAGCAAATGCAGTTGTACAATATCTGGTTCAGAAAGGTGTTCCCAGAGATATTCTTCAAGCCGAAGGACGCGGAATGTCTGACCTGAAATATCCGGAATGTGTACCTGCAACAAAATGTCCGGAGTGGAAGAATGAAGCTAACCGAAGAGTGTTTTTTGAAAGAAAATAAATTAAAACTATATTAGGATGAAAAAAAATTTAGCAACTTTATTTCTCGCTGGGATTCCGGCGGTAGTGCTTGCTCAAACAACTGACACCCTCTCGGTGAACAGAAACTACTACCCCAATAATGGAGAGTATCCGAATACATACACTTCCGGATCTACCCAAATAGCTCCGCAAAGAGAGACCAAGAGATTTAATGATTGGGCTATCTCCATCGGTGGAGGTGTTCCGCTGGTACAAAGTGCGGATCTTACTTCACTTAAGAATGGGAACGGTAAAAATCTTGTTGGGTACTCCGCTTACTTCAGTGTTGATAAAGCTTTGACGCATGCTGTTGGCATTAACCTTCAATATGACAGAGGTGAGACCCGCCAAGGTTTCTTTAATACTAAAAATAGGGATGCTTCACCGGCTGAGCCGTTTGGTGCAAGAACCCAATACGATGCTATTTCACTTCTTGGGGATGTAAATTTCTCCAACCTATTAAGAAGAGTTGATAATAAATCTCCTTACAGGTTTGCACTTCACGGGTATGCCGGTGCTGGTACATTAGCTTATAGAGCATATCTGGAAGATCAGAACGGACAAAGAAAGACTTGGGAAGTTAAGCCATTTAAAGGTACATCCTTGTTCGGTCAGGCTGGTGCTGGTTTAAAGTATAAACTGGGCAAGGCTGCTGATCTAGAGCTTCGCGCAATGTATGTAATCACTGGTGATGATGAATTCGATGGCGGCGGTGAGCAATATAGTGCAGTAAATATGCGCGAAGATAACACATCCGATAACTTCTTTAATGTAACTCTCGGTGTAAGCTTTAAACTTGGAAAGCACGAGTCTCATGTAATGTGGCATGATCCATTACAAGAGGTTTATTACAAGCTTGATGTCCTTGCTAACCAAACTCAGGATGTTGAGGTATGTAAGAAAGGGGATGCCGATAACGATGGTGTATGTGATGATTGGGATCGTGAGCTTGACACTCCTGCAGGCGCGAGGGTTGATGGAGCTGGTGTAGCTTTAGATACAGATCTTGACGGTGTAATTGACCTTTATGATAAGTGTGTAACTGTTCCCGGTCCTGCTGAAAATCAAGGATGCCCTACAGGAGTAACTATGGGTGTAGTAGGAGATCAAACAAGATCTTTGGAAGGTATCGAGTTTGATTTTGATTCAGACAGAATTCTCCCATCCAATCAGCCTATCCTGAATAATGCTGTTAACTATATCAATTCTTCTGGAAGCAACTATAATGTAGTAGGCGGCACGGATACAAGAGGATCTGATGCTTATAATCAAAAACTTTCTGAAAGACGCGCGAACAATGTTAAAAATTACCTTATCCAAAACGGGGTAAGTGGTTCTAAACTTAAGGCAATCGGGCGTGGCGAGAAAGATCTTAAGTATCCAGAATGTAATCCTGCAACTAAATGTCCGGAATGGAAAAACCGGGCTAACAGAAGGGTTTACTTCGAAACTAGATAATTTGAGTTTGCTATTAATTAAAATGCTGCATAAATGTGCAGCATTTTTTATTTTTACAAAAAACTATTAAGCTTGTCTGCCAAATCTCATATATTAAAAACTTTCTGGGGGTATGAACATTTCAGGGAGCCGCAGGATAAAATTATAGACGCTGTAATCTCCGGCAAGGACACCCTGGCCATTTTACCGACGGGCGGCGGAAAATCTCTCTGCTACCAAGTTCCTGCTTTAATGCTGAGTGGCTGCTGCATCGTAATATCTCCCCTGCTCGCTCTTATGAAAGATCAGGTGATCCAGCTTCAAAGCTTGGGTATAGAAGCGCAATTACTCTCAGCGGAAACGGATAGCTTGAAGCAGGACTTGATTTACAGCAGCTGCAAAAACAGACAGACAAAATTGCTATACATCTCCCCGGAACGGCTCGGAGATAAGAAGTTTTTAGCTAATGCGGCAGAAATTCCCATATCCTTTCTTGCAGTGGATGAAGCTCATTGCATCTCCGAATGGGGGCAAGATTTTCGGCCGGCTTATCTTCGGATCAAAAATTTTCGGGAGGTATATGCAAATGTGCCAATAATTGCACTGACGGCTACTGCCACGAAAAAAGTTTCTCACGATATAGTCTCTCAATTGGGGCTGAGAAGCCCAATAATATTTAACCAAAACCCTGAAAGGAAAAACCTAAATATTTATCATAAAAAAAGTGCGGATAAGTATCAGGAAATTCTTAATTTCTTAAAATACACATCCAAATCCGGAATCATATATGTTCGCACCAGGGGCGAAGCTGAAAATTTATTTAATTTTCTAAAAACCAACAAAATTCCCGAAATAAACTTTTATCACGCAGGCCTCCCCTATCGAGAAAGAACCGAACGGCAAACTGAGTGGCAAAACTCCGAGACAGCCGTAATAGTGGCAACAAACGCCTTTGGGATGGGCATTGATAAAGAAAATGTAGGTTTCGTAATCCACCACACTCCTCCGCATTCCATTGAAAATTATTACCAGGAAATTGGCCGAGCTGGCCGCGGGAAACAGGATGCGGATACCATCCTTTTTTGGAACGAAGAAGATTTGAAGCAGAGAGATGAGATTTTCGCAGGGCAGATTGCTCAGCGCGGTCAATTTGCGAAGATTTTAAAAAGTCTCTATTCCACTTACCAAATCGCTGAACACGAACTGCCCGATGCCACCTTCGAGTTCAATTATAATAAAATTCAAACACAAACTGGTGAAAAGAGAGCGATTATTAAAAACATTCTTGCCTTTCTTCACCGTCAGGAAGTTATTTTTTTTGATGAAAGTTCATCGAAATCCTGCATCCAACTGTCATTTGACCCTCAACAATTACACCTGCTGGCGCCAAAGGATGCCTGGTTTGCGGAGCAACTGCTGCGGAGCCTCCCGGGAATCCAATCCGGGGATGCATATTTTAACGAAGATTTTCTAGTTCAAAAACTTAACACGGAAAAAAAAATTCTCAAGTCCAGGCTAAGAGAATTGGAGCTAAAAAATCTCCTAAAATACACGGACGGAAACAATGCAACCATCAAGTTTCTCAGCCCGAGGGAAGATCGTTTTTTTGAAGGCAAGTACTGGAAAATTTACAAGGAAACGCAGCGCAATAAACTGCAGAAATGGGAGGAAATGAAATATTTTATACTTGAAAATCATTTTTGCAAAATGCAGATGATACTGAAATATTTCGGCGGTAAATCACAAAAAAAATGCGGAAGATGCTCAGTCTGCTTAAGGAATTCTTACAAAATATTTTCCAGCTCAGTAAAGGATGATTTACTGAGATTTTTAAAGCAGAAACCTGCTTCTGCAGAGGAAATTTTCGCAGCGTTAAGCAGGCACCAAAGGCAGGACATCCTGGAAAACCTCATCCTGCTGCTGAACAGCGAACAGATCTTTATGGTAGATCACCGTACATATGCACTGACATAGGCTATCTTTGCAAGATGAAAAGTTTAAAAATTGTCTTTTTCGGAACGCCAGAATTCGCAAAAACCTGTTTGCAGCGCATCTACGAATCGCCACACGAAATCGTGGGCGTTGTCACAGTGCCCGATAAATTGAGCGGCAGAGGTTTAAAACTTAATGCTTCCGCCGTGAAAATTTTTGCAGAACAAAATAATTTGCCGCTTTTCCAACCGGAAAAATTGCGCGATGAAAACTTCCTGCAGGAAATGAATAATCGGGGTGCCGATGTTTTCGTGGTGGTAGCCTTCCGGATGATGCCCAAAATGCTCTACACCATACCACCGCTTGGAACCTTCAACCTGCACGCATCGCTTTTGCCGGATTATCGCGGCGCAGCGCCCATCAATTTTGCCATCATCAATGGCGAAGAAAAAACCGGCGTTACCACATTTTTCATCAATGAAAAAATTGACGAAGGCCACATCCTGCTTCAGCGCAAAACGGAAATTTTCCCGGATGAAACAGCCGGCGAACTTCACGACAGACTGATGGAAATAGGCGCCGATTTAATTGTGGAAACCTTGGACGGTTTATCGGAAAACGACATTCAGGAAAAGCCGCAGCCTTTCGTGGAACAGCCGAAAAACGCATTCAAAATTTTCAAGGACGATACGAGGATTGACTGGCGGAAAAATTCTGCGGAGGTTCACAATTTCATCCGTGGTATGTCTCCGTATCCTGCGGCTTTCACGGAAATTCTGATTGGAAATTCTAAAAAAAGCCTGAAGATATTTGCAGGAAAATTTGAAATTACTGACCACCAAAAAACGCCGGGCGAAATTGAAATTTCGAAGGATTCTCTTAAATTTTTCACAGCGGACGGAATTTATTTCCCTACTGAAATACAGCCGGAAGGCAAAAAACGGATGGACGCTAAAAGTTTCCTGAACGGCATCCAAGATTTTTCGGAAATAAAAAGCGCAAATTAAAGCTTCACCATTCCCACAGCTTCCACATCGTAGCCTGCGGTTTGCGGTTTTATTTCAGGATGCTGGGTAAGCACTTTAAATTTACGAATTCCTAAATTTTTCAGGATTTGATTACCAATTCCATAATCTCTAAAATTAGTGGTTAAATTAGAATCCAACTCCTTACCTTCCTGAAAATCAAGGAATTGCTGAAGCTTGCGCATCGTGTTTTCCGCCGTCGAAACATTGTTGATGAAAATCAGCGCACCCTTCCCTTCCGCTTCAATCATTTCCACCGTTTTGCCTAGCAAAGGCTTCTCGCCTTTCACCATTCTGCTCAGAACATCGAAATATGAATTGGAAGACTGCACCCTTACCAAAACCGCTTCATCATCGTTCCAGTGGCCTTTCGTGAAGGCAAAGTGAATCTGATCTGTGCTGGTTTCACGGAAAGCGTGGAAATCAAATTCGCCGAATTTCGTACGAACTTTGCGCTGTTCAATCTTCTCAATCAGGTCGCCTTTTTTCAGTTGGTAATGAATTAAATCTTCAATGGAAACAATTTTCAGGTCGTGCTTTTTCGCCAATTCGATTAATTGTGGAAGTCGTGCCATTGTGCCGTCTTCATTCATAATTTCGCAAATCACGCCTCCTGGTTTCAATCCTGCCAAAACTGTCAAATCAATCGCAGCCTCTGTGTGCCCTGCCCTTTTCAGAACGCCGCCGTTTCTTGCACGAAGCGGAAAAATGTGGCCTGGTCGCATAAAATCGGACGGCTTGGAATTTTCGTCCATTAATGCCAAAATCGTTTTGGAACGGTCGCTCGCTGAAATTCCCGTGGAAACGCCGTTGCCAAGCAAATCGACGGAAACCGTAAACGCAGTTTCCTTCGGATCGCTGCTTCTGGACACCATTATATCGAGGCCTAATTCTTCGCAGCGCTTTTCGGTAAGCGGAGTGCAGATCAAGCCACGGCCGTGAATCGTCATAAAATTGATGATTTCCGGCGTTGTGAGTTCTGCGGCGGAAAGGAAATCGCCTTCGTTTTCGCGGTTTTCATCATCTACCACAATGATGATTTTCCCGTTCCGCAAATCTTCGATGGCTTCCGGAATGGAATTCAGCGTAAAATCGTGCATTGTTTTTTTGAAGAAATTTCGGCAAAGATACGACAAAGCACAGGTTTCGCAATTCCGGAAAATATATTATATTTGCAATCCCAAACTGGTACTTTGGCCGAGGGGCTAGGCAATGGTCTGCAACACCATCTACAGCGGTTCGAATCCGCTAGGTACCTCTGAAAATCCTGAGTGAAAGCTCGGGATTTTTTTTGCCTTTATTTATCCCACTGATTTTTATCACAAATTTTTTTTAAATTTTTATTTGTACTTATTCTAAATTAAATTAAATTTGCAGCGTTAAATCATTGTAATGAAGAAAACTTTTTTCGCCGCAGCCCTGATTGCAAGCTACTTTGCCTCAGCGCAAATAGTAAAGACAGATACCATTGATTCCAAGAAAATTGAACCGGTGGAACTTTTCGGCGTGAAAAATCGTCAGCCGGAAGGCCTGGAAATTATCACAAGAATGCCACTGAAAACGAGAGATCAAATTCAGTCGATCTCTGTGCTTTCCACAAAAGTAATTGAAGATTTGGGCGGCCTAACGCTAACCGATGTGGTGAAGAATGTGCCTGGCGTTACGCAGTTTTCATCGTATGGTGGCACTAAGGAAAGTATGACGCTCCGCGGTTTTCGCGGCGTTCCGGTCTTAAAAAACGGTGTGAAGATGGAAACGGATTTCCGCCGCTCTGGGATGCTTACCGATATGCAGGGCGTGGAAACGATACAGGTAATAAAAGGCTCTGCAGCGATTACGCAGGGCATTGGCAACGGACTTGGTGATGCTGGAGGCGTTATCAACATCGTCACGAAAAAACCGCATTTCATCAACGCTGGCAGCGTAGGTTTCCGTGCAGGAAGTTGGGACAATTACCGCCCGTTCTTCGATGTTCAGCGCGTTCTGGATTCTCAGGGCAGGGTGGCTTTCCGCCTAAATGGTGCATATCAGAAGGGGAACAGCTTCCGCCATTTGGTGGAGAAGGAAAGTTTTTACATTAACCCCTCAATCGCTTTTAGGCCGGATGACAAAACAGAAATCGTGGCGGAAATGGATTATTTCAACGGCGATAATACGCCAGACCAAGGTACGAGGAATATTGCGCCGGAAAGCATTTATGCCCTCTACACGATGCCGAAGGACAAGTTTATGGGCTTTAAGGATGACAATAATCACACGGAAAATTTCAACTATGCGATTACTGTGAACCGCAAGCTGAACGACAATTTTAAACTTCGAGCGGCTTACTTCAACAATGATTATTACCAAGATCTGGTGATGGCAAGCATCATCACGCCAAAAGGCACAAGGACGGATTATGCCAAGTTTTTAAGGAACCGCACAAGAACTGAGAAGCATGACAGAAACCAAACCTTCCAGATGGACTTCATCGGGAAGGATGTGAAAACCGGCCCGCTGAAACACACCTTCCAAATTGGTGGAGATTTCTCGCAAGTTGCTCTAAATCAGTGGAGTTACGATTATCCAACGCTGAAAAAGGCGGGCAATGTTGTTTATATCGACGAAATTAATCTGCTGGAAAACATCAGCAATGAACTTCCTGCACCACCGCAAGGAAAGCAGTGGGAGTTTACCAACAGAAAGGAATCCAAAACGCCTATTGCGCCAACTTTCGGTTTTATGGCGCAGGATGTGATGACCATTAACAAATATGTGAAAACTTCGCTGGGGATACGCTACAGCAGGCTGAACGGTGCGATTAACAAAGAGAACAACGATGCCTGGAATCCTTCCTTCGGCATCCTGGTTTCGCCGGTTGAAAATGTGAGTGTGTTCGGCTCTTATACCAACACTACAAGCCTTCGAGGCGCGAACAATAAAAAGCAGGACGGCTCTCTGATTGGCCCGCAGAAAACCAATCAATTTGAAGCCGGCATAAAATCCGACTGGTTTAATGAAAGGCTAAGATTTAATGTGACATATTTCAACATCAACACAGCGAACCTTTCCTACGAAGTGCTGAACCAGAATTTCCAATCCTACAACCCGAGAATTTACGAGCTTGCCGGAAATCTGAAGAGAAGCGGCGTGGAAATCGAAGCCATCGGCCGCATTTTGCCAAATCTTCAGGTGATGGCTGGATGGGCTTACCTGGATGCACGCTACCAAAACAGCCCGGCTTACATCGATAATTCGAGGCCGAGCAACGCACCGTGGAACACGGCAAACGGCTGGTTGAATTATAAGTTTAGCCAGGGGGCACTTCGCGGACTTGACCTTGGTTTCGGCGCGTACTACATTGGCGCAAGACCAACGAATGAATGGACGAAAAGAACCGTGATACAGGGGCATGCCAACCAAATTCAAGCAGGCGTAAAGCCGCTGGAAATGAAGGCCTATACTACCCTGGATGCCCAGATTGGCTATGAATTTAAAAATTTTGCGGTACGCATTTTCGCGAACAACCTGACCAACGAAGTGAACTACACATCCTATTATCGTGGCGGCTACATCGACCAGATTGCGCCGCGCAATTATTCAGGCCAGGTCATTTTCAAGTTTTAAAACACGCTTTCATTCATATTATTTGGTTTTTACAGAGCTGTCGGCAAATGCCGGCAGTTTTTTATTTTTGAAGATGCTTTCCATTTTTTGCACGCTCATCGTTTTGCTTGCCGCAATTTCCGGCTTCGGAACGCTGTTTCTAAAAATCTTCAGCATTTCTGAAGATGGTTTGGCTGAAAAATTAATCGGCGGAATTTTTTCCATTACGATGATTTTCACTTTGCTGACCTTCTTTCTTCCGCTAAATTTTTGGGTAGAAATACTAACAGTAATTACAGGAATTTCTGCGTTTTTCTTTTTTATGATTTACGAAAATTTTATTGATTTCTCTAAGGATAATGCAAAATCAGCAATCCTAATTCTGATTGCAGTTTTTGCGGTGTCTTTTCCGCCGTTCATCCTGGATCATTTCGGCTACTATGTGCCGAGCATTTTATGGCTGAGAGAAATCGGTTTGGTGAAGGGTATTTCCAATCTGGATTTAGTATTAGGGCAAATGTCTTTCTGGCATATCTTTCAGGCTGGCTTCTCCAATTTTACTGATACAGCATTGAAAATCAATATTTTACCTTTAGTTATTTTCATAATTTACTGCTACGAAAAGCGGCAATTTCTTCCGTTAATTTTCCTGCCGATACTCTTTTTGTTTTCACAATCGCCAAGCCCAGATTTAGCGGTTTTAGCATTTTCAATCATCCTACTCCTCGAAATCTTAAACGGCAGCAAAAATCTGAAATGGTTGTTCGCGCTCTCAGTTTTCATTTTTGCAATAAAGCCCACGATGATTTGGCCACCTATCTTTGTAATGCTTTACGGAATTACCATTTTGAAAAATTTCCGCATCGGTTCTCTGGGAATTTTCGTGATGATAATTTTCATTACTAAAAATATTTACTGCTTCGGTTACCCGATTTTTCCCCTGACATATTTCGATTTAAACCTTCCGTGGAAACCCAATTCTGAAGTGATGAAAATTTCCGCAAACATCGCTGTACAAAAGACTTACGATATGCAATACAGCGGAGAAGAAATTGCAAACTTCACTTTCGGAGAGAGAATTTCCAACTGGTTTTTTCTGCCAGGAATCAAAGCTGTAATTCACTGGCTGTTTACAATTTCACTTTTTTTCTTCACGATTTTTACTTTCAGGAAAAATAACACACTCATCAAAATCATCTACTTTTCGCTCATCATCAAATGCATTTTAGTGCTGATAACTTCGGCACAGTATCGTTTTTTTATCGATGTGTTTTTCGTAATAATCACCGTTATTTTCTACGAAAAATCAAAACTGAAAATTTGGAATAAATTGGCTTTTGGCGGAAGTTTGGTCGTGCTATTTTTTCTCAGCTACCCGAAAATTCTCAATCAAATGGTGCCAAGTTTCCGACTTTCTGCGATGATGCGTGGTTTCAAAACCGAACAGCTCTGGATACCAAAGGTTTACAACGCAGTTCAGTTTGAAACTCATCAAATCGGCAACCTAAAATTCAACTTCTCTACCAATTATCCTTTATCTTACAGCACGCCGGTTCCAGCAATTTCACCGGATCGTTTTATCGAATACCGTGACGCAAAAATATTCCCACAACTTATTGACAATCAAAATATTAGAAGTGGTTTCCATCACGAAAAACTTAGTGAAAAAGATTTGGAAAAATTAAACCAAATCATTTCCCAACAAATGGAAAAATTGCAAAAAAATTCCCGACAAAACGCCGGGAACAATCAGTAGGTATTTCTTTGCAATTATTTCTTTTCGCCTTCAGGCAATGCATCAGGAAACCTTGCCGCCGTAAATTCCCGGGAAACCGCTGCCTTCTCAAATTTCAGCTTTCCGGAAAGCGTTTCGATGATGAAGCCATCATCCTGAATTTGCGCAATTCTGCCGTGAAGTCCGGAAGTCAGCACCACTCTGCTTCCCACTTTCAGCGAGTCCTGAAAGTTCTTTTCCTTCTTCTGCCTTTGCATTTGTGGGCGTATCATCAGGAAGTAAAACGCGGCGAACATTATTGCCATCATCAGCATCGTAGGCAACATTGAATCCTGCGGCGCTGCCTGTAAAAAAGTTGTGAGCATCATTTAAAATTTAGGGTTGAACATCTGCTGAAAACGACAGAGTAATCGGTGATTTTTCCGTATTGGTAAAGACTTCGGCGGTTTTCTGCACGGCGCCGTCAAAATTCGTCGGGTCAAATGCCAAGGTCACTTTTCCCTTTTGGCCGGGCATTATCGGTTCCTTCGTGTATTCCGGCGCTGTGCATCCACAGGCAGGCTTCACAGCAGAGATGATGAGCGGTTTATCGCCGGTGTTCGTCAGTTCGTAATCGTGCGTTACGCTTTGCGCCTTGCCGATTTTCCCGAAATCGTGGTGGTTGCTGCTCAGCGCTACGGTTGTCAGCGGCTTGCTTTGGGCTTCAGCAGCTAGTTCTTCCGCAGATTTTTCGGCAGAAATTTCTGCAGAATTGTCCACAATCTCCGTTTCATTGGTTACCAAAGCATCGGCTTTTTCATTTTTTTGGCAGGCAAGCAAAGAAATTGCAGCGGCTGCCGTCAGAAAATATTTTTTCATAAGAATTAATTTATTCGGTTTTGGTCTTTAGCGTAGCGGTCCAGAATTCCGTTGATGAAGATGTTGGATTTCTCGCCGGAATATACCTTCGCAATTTCCACATATTCATTGATGATGATGCGTGAAGCGGTGAACGGGAAATTGTCCAGCTCAGAAATTGCTGCCAGCATTATGATTTTATCCATCAGGGAAATTCTCTCGAAATCCCAGTTTTGCAGGCGTTCCTGAATTTTCTTCTCATTCGGCTCAAAATCTTTCACGGCGGAGCGAAGCAGCTTCACGGCGAAATCCCTATCACCATCATCCTTGAAAACTTTTGCCAAGCTAATGTGCTCATCGGGCTTCAGGAAGCCGATGGTTTTCTGCGTCATCGAATTGGCGATGTGGAAATCATCCGCCCAGCTTATTTCCAGCTCTTCCAGGTGAGAGTGGAAATCTTCGTTTTCCGCCACATATTTCAGGAAAAGCTTGCCGAGAAATTTCTGATCTTCTTCAAAGGAAAAGCTCTCTTCCTTCATAAAATCCTGATAGCGCTTCCCTGCCAAAATCCTGCGGAAAGTCTTGAGAACCAGCTCGTTATTCACATCCCATTTCAGCTCCTGATGCTTCGTGGTAAAAGCCAGCCTATCGGGATTTTCCTCCAGCATTATCAGCGCTCTGTTGTTGATGAATTTTTGGTTCGGGTTCAGGTTTTCCTCCGTTTTCAGGAACTTATTCTTCCCGATTTCTATTTGCTGCTCGGCAAGCTGTTTCTGCGCCACCAAAAAATTCAGCTGATAGATGTAAAGATGATAAACCTTTTCGATTTCCGCTAAAAAATTCTTTTCCACAACCTCGATATCTAAAGGATTCTGCGAAAAGGAATACAGGTTTTCCACCACTTTCTCACGGATTTGTCTTCTTCCAAGCATTCAAGGAACTTTGCGCAAAGATAAGGCTTTCGGCAAAAATCATCTCATCCGAAAAGTTTACTTTTGCAAAATCGTGCAGGCCCTGAAAACCCTTAACCCTTATTTTTGGAAGCACCGGAAACTTCTTTTCTTCGGGCTGCTGTTCATCATCGCCAGCAATTTTTTTAACATTTTCAAGGTTCAGTTCGTAGGGAAATCCGTGGACGAACTGGCGCAGAATCTTGGCACGGGCTTCAATCCGCAGGTTCTGAAATATGTGGGCATCATCGTAGGTTCCTCCCTGCTTACCGGCTTTTTCACCTTTATGATGCGGCAGACCATCATCGTAGCCTCCCGGAAGATCGAGTATGAGCTTAAGAATAAAATCTACCGACAATATCAGGAGCTGTCGCTCACTGAATACAAGCAAACCACCACCGGCGACCTGCTGAACCGGCTGAGCGAGGATGTAACCGCCGTGCGTATGTACCTGGGCCCCGGCGTGATGTATCTGGCAAATCTTTCTATTCTGCTGATTATCACCACGGTGTATATGCTGCGCACCGATCCTTCTATGACGCTCTGGACGCTGATACCGCTGCCGCTGCTTTCGTTCGTGATTTATAAAGTGAGCAGTATTATCAACAAGAAATCGAAAATAAAGCAAAAAAGTCAGTCGGAAATCTCCACATTCGTGCAAGACAGCTTCTCCGGCGTCCGCGTCATTAAATTTTTTGCTAAAGAACCTCTCTTCCACAAAATTTACCAGAAAAAAGTAGCCGATTATCAGGATAAATCCCTTGATCTGGCGCGCACGGAGGCTTACTTCTACACCATTATCCTCTTCGTCATCGGTATGCTCAATGTTATCATTCTCTACATCGGCGGCTCGAAATATATCGCGGGAGAAATTTCTGTGGGGAAAATCGCGGACTTCTTTATGTACATCAACATTTTGATCTGGCCGTTTTCTATGGTGGGCTGGGTAGTTTCTGTAAATCAGCGGGCAGATGCTTCTATGTTCCGCATTAATGAATTTCTGAAGAAAAAATCCGAAATAAGGAACACGGGAACTATCAAGGACGCAATCAGCGGAGATATAGAATTCCGCAATGTTTCCTACACCTATCCAAACACCGGCATTACGGCGCTGAAGAATTTAAGCTTCAAAGTAAAAGCCGGCGAAAGCCTTGCCATAATGGGAAAAACCGGCAGCGGAAAAACCACGGTGGCACTGCTTTTGGCAAGGCTGATAGACCCTACCGAAGGCGAAATCTTAATCGATGGGAAAAACCTGAAAGCACATCACCTCGGAAATTACCGCGAGCAGATAGGCTACATTCCGCAGGAAAGCTTCCTGTTTTCCGACACGATTGAGAACAACATAGGCTTCGGTTTGGACGAGCCTTCCCACGAAAAAGTGGTGGAAAATGCGAAGAAAGCCGATGTGCACAAGAACATCATCGGCTTCCGTGAGCAATATGAAACGATGGTGGGCGAGCGCGGTGTAACGCTTTCCGGCGGGCAAAAGCAGCGGGTATGCATTGCAAGAGCCTTAATCATTGAGCCGAAAATTTTAATTTTTGATGATTCACTTTCTGCGCTGGATACGGAAACGGAAAAAAATATTCTGGACAACATCCGTGGGGATCTGAAGCGCACCACATCCATCATCATTACCCACCGGGACAGCACCGCTGCGCAGGCGGACCGGCTCCTGATACTGGAGGCATAATTAAAAAAACATTATAACCGCAATTTGGTAGTGCTGAATTAAAGAATTCTGTTATATTTGTTAAAAAAAATCAAATAACCATTTAAGTAATGAGCGAGTACAGAGAGCGTCAGGAAAATGAGATTTTCACCAGGGTGCTGAAGGCAGGCAGGAGGACCTATTATTTCGATGTGAGGGAGACCAGGGCAGGCGACTATTACCTCACCATCACCGAGAGTAAGAAAAACTATTCCGAAAGCGGCGAAGCCACAGTAGAAAAGCATAAAATCTACCTCTACAAAGAAGATTTTAAGGCTTTTAAGGAAATGTTTGAGGAAAGTACTGCATTTATCCTTGACGAAAAAGGTGAAGATGTGATTTCTGAGCGGCACGAAAAGGATTACCACTCCAGAAATTTTACTATTAATTCGGACGAAGAAATCTAAAAATCTTCTGAAAATAGGGAAAGAAAAAAGCACCTGAAAATCAGGTGCTTTTTTGGGTGAATGATGGGTCTCGAACCCACGACCTTCGGAACCACAATCCGACGCTCTAACCAACTGAGCTACAATCACCGTTTTGGATTGCAAAGATAATAATTTCCCCCGAATTACAAAACTATGGAATCGAAATTTTTGATGGCCATCAGTTTTTCCGTGGTAAAGCCTTCAGCAAATCCCACGCCGGAAAGCCTCCCTAAATTTTGCGCACGGTAGGTCAGGCTTTCTTTAAAATCCTTCGTGGCAATCGGTGTTTCAGGCTCTTTGGAATCTGGGTCGAAAAACTGGGTTTTGTAAGCAAGGGAGGCTTCCAGCTTTTTATCCAGAAAATCCGAAATATCCACCACAAAATCCGGCTGAATTTCCTTCCACTGAATGTAATGGTAAACCTGCTTTGGCCGCCAGGCTTCCTGTTCATCGCCGTTCAGCTGGGTTTTAATCTTCACCAGGCCTGAAAGAAAGCACGCATCAGAAATCAGTTTTGAAGCTTTGGCGTGGTCAGGGTGCCGGTCATCAGTTGCATTGGCAAACACAATTTCCGGGCGGTATTTCCTGATCACCTTCACCAGCTTCATTTGGTTCTCTTCGCTGTTCAGGATGAAGCCGTCCTTCATTTCCAAATTTTCTCGGTGAGAGACGCCGAGAATTTCTGCAGCATCTGCCGCTTCTTTTGCACGGGTAATTTCGGTTCCGCGAGTTCCCAGTTCACCTTTCGTCAAATCTACAACCGCCACGGATTTTCCCTGAGCAATCAGCAACGCCAAAGTTCCGCCGCATCCTAATTCCACATCGTCTGGATGAGCACCGATGGCTAAAATATCAACTTTCATCATTCGAAAACGAAAAATCCCTGCCGAAAAAGGCAGGGATTGAGATTAAAATTATTTATTCAGCGCCTTGTTCAGCTTCACAGCATCTTCATAGCCAGGGTTCAGGTCCACGGCTTTTTGTGCATATTCCTTAGCTTTGGCAGGATCGCTCTGCTGAGAGAAATAAGCGGTAAGGTAGTAGGCGTAGGAAAGCGTCGTTTTGTTCGCTTCCTGCTCTGCCGCAGGCTTTTTCGTCAGCGTATCGATGTATTTTTGGTAAGACTGCTTAGCCATTTCTTCGTTGTTCAGCTGCTGATAAGCCACACCCTGACCATAGTAGGAATATTCCCAATCCGGTACCAACTGAGCCATTTTTTGCCAAGTGCTGAGGGCGCCTTTCCAGTTATTTGCTTCCTGATACGCCGTGCCCAGCTCTACCAACAGATTACTGTCGTTAGGGTTCGCGGCTACTTTTTTCTTTAGCGATTCTATTTTAGGATTCGTAGGCCCGGCAACCTCACCGGAGGAGGCTGTAGCCTCTGCTCCGACGCTACCCGACTGAAATGCAAACTCCCTATTCCAGTCGAGGGTTTCATCCTGAGCGTTTTTCGCGATGTCCACTTTTTGCCTTGCTTGCTGCATAAGTGATGATTTTTTTGCTGAATCTTTTTCATCCTTAGCTAATGCAGCAATTAGCAATCCTTCCAGACCGCGGTCCGCAGGCTGTATTCTAGATTTGTCTTTTACCGTGGTCATAAATGTATCCAAGTTCTGCTTTGCAGAAGAGTAATCGCGGTCTGCGCTGTACTGAATGTATGCTCTTAGTTTATATTTTATAGGATCGTCAACTTTATCAAATACCTTATCCAAAGTTTGTTTTGCATTGGAATAATCAGCGTTGGAGAAATAAAGTTTAGCTATTTCCAGAGTGGTATACGGATCCTCGTCGGCGTATTTTGTATAATTGAGCAAATCCTGCGTCATCGCATCCGGCTTTTGGAATTTGTAATTATAATTAGCCTGCGCCATATACGCGGGAGCGTAAGTAGGGTCCGCTTGAATTGCTTTTTTAATATTCGCTTCTGCCTGCTGATACTGCTGCGCCGCCATCCATAGAGTTGCCATCCTGGTGTAGACCGACGCCTTATTCTTAGCAAGTGGCAAGGCTTTATCATAGGCAGTCATCGCCTGTCCCGGATCTTTTTTCAGACGGTAAGCGTCACCAAGACTGTAGTAATAATAAGCCGGTACACCGCTTTTGCCCGATCTTTCAATGGCTCTGTTCAGAAGATCTATCGCGGCATCGGGAGCGTTATTTTTTTCAAAGAGCGTTAGTGCCTGTGCAGCACGGTACAGCTCCTCGGAGTCCTTAGATTTAGCTACAAGGTTGGTAATTTCTGATACAGCAGATTTATCTCCGTTCCCCAATTTTACAGTAGCAAGGCCGATTTTGTTCAGAGTGCTTCTTGAATCTACCGCTAAGCCTTCGTTAAAATATTTTGAAGCCTCTTCGAAATTAGGATCCGTCTGGAGTAGGAAGATATTACCAAGGTAAAAGTAATTCGAGCCGTCCTTCGGGTTTTGCTGGATCATAGCTTTATAATTTTCCTTGGCAGCTGCATATTTATGGCTGTCTGCACTTGCAATACCCTGCTGCAGGTTTTGGGCATTCGCTGTACCAGCAAGGATGAATGTTGCAGCAGCAACTGAAATTCTGTTCAAAAAAATTCTCTCCATTTTTATAATTTAGTTTTAAATGTAAATAAAACTGACAATAATCATTCCAATTTTACCTCATCTGGACTTCTCGCTTATACAAATTGTACGGCTGAAGGCCTTCTTTCTGTACCACCTTTTGTCCCACATGTGTACAGGAAAACCTTACAAAGCCATTGGCAAGAAGGAAACTTCCTTCATTTTCAAGAAAATACACTACCCTGGTAAAAGGATATTTCATAGAACGAAGACTTTGCATATCCGGGAGATAGCTGTCTTTTCCGTCATAAACTTTTAATATTTTAATCCCGCTCATCAACTCATTAGTCTTGGGGTCATATTGCCTGCTAAGCGAATTTAAACTGACTGCGCCTATCTTGCCTGGAAACTTTGAAATATTCATTAGAATCTCCTTATTGCCCGGGAGCACAGAATATTTGAGCGAATTTGCTTTTTTGCCAAGCCGTTGAGCAATGAAATTAAGGTTGCTGGCGTTGGCACCATCAAAAATAATAGGTTTCTCATCGGAACTCAGAAGTTTTTCAATTTCACTAACAGAGACCGAGTCCCGTGAGTCGTTTTTGGGTACAATAAATACCAAAGCGTCAGCGGCAAAAGGTGCTGGAGTAAACTTTAAGCCTGTAATTCTCTTATATTCTTCCTGTTCTTTTTCTGTTAAGCACCGGGAAAGCACTATCAGTCTTGCTTCCTTTTTCAAAAGTCTTAAGAAAGATAGATCTTCTTTCTCAGTTTCTACAGAAATTTTCGCTTCTGGATAGGCAATGGCATAGGCGTCTGCAAGAGCCTGCACTACGCTGACAAATGATTCATCAGTGTAAACAGTAAGGTTCCCTCTATAATAAGTTTCAGCGTCTTCCTTCTTCTTTTTGCAAGCCGACAAAAATAATAAAGGGAAAATAACATAAAAAAAAGAACGGAATTTATTCATCCTCCTTCATCTTTTTCAGTCGAATAACCGCTCGGCCAATCCTGAAAATTCCATAGCTGATCATTAAGATACCAAGTATCCAAACCACGCTGAGATCTGTAAGCGGTACAAAAAAAAATTTATAGTAAATAATTGCAATGCCCAGAACAATATAGCCGAGGCCGGCGACAACCGAAAACCACTGAATCATACTGGCAAATATATAAAAAATGGGGAAGTTTCACTTCCCCCTATTTTAAAACAATTTTTCAAAAATTACTCGAAATTCATCGTTACCGGCAGTCGGAATCTTGAACGAACAGGCTCTCCATTCAGCTTGCCAGGAGTCCACTTAGTTTTGATGGCTTTAATAGCGCGCTCAGCTTCTTTATTGAAAGTGGAATTTTTACCGTTAACCTTAATTTGGCTAATGGAACCATCAGGCTCTACTACGAATGTTATTTCTGCTTTTAGCGTTCCTTCGTCCCCGCTCATTACGCTGGTATCGAAGTTATCAACAAACTTTTGACGGAATCCGTTAATACCCCCACTCGGGAAATCTGCCGCTTGGTCTACACGATCATAGATCTCTGTCTTACTTACGGTAGGAGCTGGCGGAGCTTTTACTTCTGCTGTACCGGCCCTTGTACCTGTAGAAGGTGGTGGCGGTGGCGGTGTATAGCTCGGAGTTTTCACACCTTCCTGGTTTACCAAACCAGTAGTTGTTTCCAGCTGCTTGGAAATTGGTGGTGGTGGGGTTTCTACCTTCGGAGCTTTTTTAGGTTCAGGAACAACATTCTGAATAACTTCCTGCTGAACCGGTTCCTCCTTCGGCGGTGGTGGCGGTGGTGGCGGTTCTTCTTCTTCTTTCGGTTGTTCCAGAATTACATCTTCTTGCTGGATTTCTACAAGATTTGCATCAATTTCCGTTTTCTCTCTTTCCTGCATTTGTTTCAGTTTTACAATGATAAACGGCGTTAAAGCAGCTATAAGAAACAATGCAGTACCTATTAGGAAAGCCCTAGTAAGATATTTCGGATAATTCGTGCGAAGCGCGTAAGCTCCGTACTCTTTATTCCTATTTTCAAATACAATGTCGTCCAAATCTGGTACGGCATTGTAAACTGTATCATTTGCCATAATTAAACCAATTCTTTAACAGCAATTACTTGCCAATTTTTTTATTGTAAATTGCTTGCTCCCAAGGCTTCACATCTGTAACACCATACTGTTCAGACTTTGTAATCTCCATTTCATCAAGAATATCGACGAAATTCTTATACACAGCGTCGTCAGTTGGTTTTATGATCACTGTAAATTTGGACTGATCTGCAGCATTTGCCTTGGCCTGCTGGATAACTTTTCGGATTCCCTCCCTGTCATAAGTGGTTTCATTAAGGTTAGCATCTGTCAAGGAGGTATTATCCTGCTGGTGCCAGAAAATCCTGTTGTCTTTACCCAGAAGCAGAGATATGGAATTTGAAAGCTTAATTTCCGTATCGGGTGCCTTTTGATCCTTTTTAGGTTTTGCCGGGAGACCCAAGTCCATTACATTTGGTTTGGTAAACGTGGTGGTAAACATAAAGAACATCAGCATCAAAAAGTTGAGGTCTACCATCGGCGTCATATCTACCCTGGGGTTGTGTTTTTTGGCGCGCACTTTACCGTCGCCGCCTTTCTCCTGTACTTGTACTTCAGCCATGTTTACTATTCTTGAGGTTTACCTTCCTGGGAGGTTATCAGCCAAAATTTAAGAAAATCAATATCTCTTAAACCTTCGAACAAATACTTTACCCGCGGATATTGTGTCTCTACATCCCCCTTAAGGGCCAGTTTATAATCCGGGTTTACAGCCAAGCTTTGCTGCACCCAGTCAATCAACTCCTTCTTAGTGCTGTCCATCGGGATCCCAGAACCCTTGTATTCCTTACGCTGTTCTTCAGGCAATGCCAGGAAGCCTTTCAATTGGGACATTGGCACACCGATAAAATCTGTATTTACAAAGGCTTTCTTTTCCTGTGGAGTAAAAGTCAATCCGTATTTCTCCCCCATATAATCCAGGAGTTGAGATCTTTCGGATGAATTTTCCACCGGCTGGAAGTAGAATCTTCCGTCTTTCGTAGCATTTATAGCCATCATGCTGGTTTCAGGAAGAAGCTTTTCTGAGATGGAAGATGGCGGCTGTATGCTCTCCACTTCCGGCTTGCGGAATTGCGTGGTCATGATAAAGAATGTAAGTAGCAGGAATGTAACATCACACATCGCTGTCATATCCGTAACTACTCCATGTCTTTTTGGTTTTATTCTCGCCATTTTACATTATTAAGTTTTAAATTACCATTAAGTTTTAAACAGATCAGATCTGCTTTGAAAACTAATTAGTGGTATTCTGCAAAAGAAGATTGGATTGCCATCGCGATCTCATCAATTTTGAAGGTAAGCCCATCAATCTTCGAAGTAAAATAGTTGTAAAGAATGATCGCAATTGCAGAAGTACCGATACCAAGTGCAGTGTTAATAAGCGCCTCGGAAATACCTGTTGAGAGCGCAGCCGCATCCGGCGTACCGCCTCCAGCACCCAAAGCGAAGAACGCACGGATCATACCAATTACGGTACCAAGGAGCGCCACGAGTGTAGCAACCGTACCCAAAGTGGAGAGGATGATCATGTTTCTTTCTAACATCGGCATTTCAAGTGTAGTAGCCTCCTCGATAGTTTTATTTAGCGCAGCCATCTTTTGCTCCTTGTTCATTGTAGTGTCAGCGGAAAGAACCTTGTAGGTAGTAAGACCTTCCTTTACTACATTACCAATAGAACCTCCCTGTCTGTCGCACTCTTCAAGAGCTTCATCGATTCTGTTTTGGTTGAGCAGCCCTCTCACTTTGTTTACAAAAGCATCCACATTACCGTTGCCGGCTGCCTTGCCAAGTACGATTGCACGCTCAATGGAGAACACAATAACTGTAAGCATAAAGGTGATAAGGATAGGTACGATAATACCTCCTTTATAAATGATCCCCATGAAGGATTCCGGGTGAATGTGGTTTCCGTCTACACCGGAGAATGCAACGGAGCCGCTGCCAAGTTTTTCTGCATCTTTAAAGTTCGAAGGATTACCCAGAACGAAAAAATAAATGCAGAATCCAATCGCAAGGAGGATTGGGATGATGATCGCAGGATTCAGACCCGCCTTCTTTCTCGGTTGAACATCTAGATGCTCATTTGTAACATTCGTTTCCATTGTGATAAGTAATTAATAGTTGTTTTTTGTTTTTCGGGTGTAAAATAAAGTGAAAATTTTCAAAGCCACAAGAGTTTAGCCATCTGAAAGCGTTTTTTTTTAATATTAAACTTTGTTAATATTGAAAAATATCCAATTAATGCAATTTAAAGTAATTAAAATTAAAAAATATCACAATATTATTGAAAATTATAGCTATCGCCAGCTTAAAATAAAAAATTAATTAATTTCATTTTTTTCTGTCAGTGAACAATATTCACAATCTTATCCTTCACCACAATCACCTTTTTCGGCGTGTTTCCGGCAAGCTGCGCCAAAACTCTCTCGTCAGCAAGTGCCGCTTTCTCCACATCTTGCGGTTCCATACCTGTAGGCAAAGCCAGTTTGAAACGCATCTTCCCGTTAAAACTTACCGGATATTCAAATTCATCTTCCACCAAGAAAGCTTCGTTCAGCTCAGGGAAAGCCGCAAAATCAACCGAAGTTTCGTGGCCTAATTTTTCCCACAGCTCTTCGCAAATGTGCGGTGCATACGGCGAAATCAAAACCGCCAAAGGTTCCAGGATCTGCCGCTTGTTGCACTTCAGCTTCTGCAGCTCATTCACCGCAATCATAAACTGCGACACCGATGTATTGAACGAAAAATGCTCGATATCATAGGTGAACCTTTTGATTAAAGTGTGCAGCACTTTCAGTTCAGCCTTCGTAGGCGCTTCATCCGAAACCGAAAATTCATCACCATTATAATACAGGTTGTAGAATTTTTTCAGGAAACCGTAAACGCCCGACAAACCCTGCGTGTTCCACGGCTTGCTTTGTTCCAGCGGACCGAGGAACATTTCGTAAAGCCTCAAGCAATCGGCGCCGTATTCATCACAAATATCATCAGGGTTTACCACATTGTATTTGGATTTCGACATTTTTTCGACTTCCCGCTCTACCAGATATTTTTCGTCATCCAAGATAAATTCCGCGTCGGCAAATTCAGGCCGCCAGTTTCTGAACAATTCAACATCCAGCTCATCCGTTGCACCTTTCAGCAGCGAAACATCCGCGTGGATTTTCTGCGTCTGATAATCTTTGGCTAAATTTTTCGAGACAAATTTATTCGTTCCTTCAATCCGGAAGACAAACGCACTCATCCCCAAAATCATCCCCTGATTGATGAGCTTTTGGAAAGGCTCTTCCTGCGCTATGAAACCGCGGTCTTTCAGGAACATATTCCAGAATCGCGAATACAGCAGATGCCCTGTGGCGTGCTCACTTCCCCCGATGTACAAATCAACCTGCCCCCAATAATCCGATTTTTCCTTTTGGCAAAAATACCCATCATTCCGCGGATCCATATACCTCAGGAAATACCAGGAACTGCCTGCCCAGCCAGGCATCGTGGAAAGCTCAATCGGGAAAACCTTCTCATTATCAATCAGTTGAGATTCCACAACTTTCTCGTTGGCCTCATCCCAAGCCCAATTTTTCGCATTTCCAAGCGGTGGCTCGCCGTCTTCCGTCGGCAAGTATTTTTCAACTTCCGGCAATTCCAGCGGCAGTGCAGATTCCGGCAAAGTGTACGGCAAGCCGTCCTTGAAATACACCGGCACAGGCTCACCCCAGTATCTTTGGCGGGAAAATATCGCATCGCGCTGCCTATAGTTCGTCATCCCTTTTCCGATGCCTAGTGCTTCAATTTTCTCAAGGATTTTTATTTTCGCATCATTATAATTAAGGCCGTTCAGAAACTCAGAATTCACGCAAACAGAATCTTTGGAATCGTAGGACTCTTCCTGCACATCGCCATCGTGTTCAATGACATTTATAATTTCCAGTCCGAATTTCTTCGCAAAACGGTGGTCTCTTTCATCGTGGGCAGGCACCGCCATCACCGCTCCCGTTCCATAGCCCATCAGCACATAATCAGAGATGAAAATCGGCAAAGCCTTTCCTGTAAATGGATGCACGGCATAGCTCCCCGTGAAGGCGCCCGAAACATTTTTCACATCGGCCATCCTTTCCCGCTCCGATTTTTTCGAGGTTTCTTCGGTGTAATTTTCCACTTCGGCTTTCTGGTCATCAGTCGTCAGTTCTTCCACCAAAGGATGCTCTGGCGCCAGCACCATAAATGTGGCACCGAAAATAGTATCAGGCCTTGTGGTGAAAATTTCTACCGTAGATTTTTCATTTTGGGAAACTTCAAACTTCGAATTTTGAATTTCAAATTTAATAGAAGCCCCCACGCTCTTTCCAATCCAGTACTCCTGAGAATCCTTCAAAGGCTGCGGCCAGTCGAGATTTTCAAGGCCGTTCAGAAGGCGTTCGGAATAGGCAGAAATCCGCATACTCCACTGCATCATTTTCTTCTGGAAAACCGAATGGCCGCCGCGCTCAGATTTGCCATCCTTCACCTCATCGTTCGCCAAAACGGTTCCCAAGGCAGGGCACCAGTTCACGGTGGTTTCTGCCCGGTAAGCCAGGCGATAATTCAGCAGAATATCCTGCTGATCGGCTTCTGATGCGTTGTTCCATTCTTCCGCTGAAAAATTCAAGGCGTCGGTTTGCGCTGCATTTAGATTTTCAGTTCCAAATTTTTGAAAATGGTTAACGAGCGTAGAAATCGGCTCCGCTTTGTCGGTTTCAAAATCATACCACGAATGAAACAACTGAACAAAAATCCACTGCGTCCATTTATAATAGGCAGGATCAGAAGTTTTCAGCTCACGGCTCCAATCAAAAGAAAAGCCGATTCTGCGAAGCTGCTCTTCGTATCTCGCCGCATTTTCTTCCGTCGTAATTGCAGGATGCTGCCCCGTCTGAATCGCATATTGCTCCGCCGGAAGCCCGAAGGAATCGTAGCCGATTGGGTGCAGCACATTATAACCCTGGTGCCTTTTGAAGCGGGCATAAATATCCGAGGCGATGTAGCCCAGAGGATGCCCTACATGCAGGCCTGCGCCCGATGGATAGGGGAACATATCCAGCGCATAGAACTTCGGTTTCTCTGTTTCGTTCGGCTCCGCAGCACGGAAAGTCTGCCGTTCATTCCAGATTTTCTGCCACTTTCGCTCAATCGCTTGATGGTCGTAAAACATTCGTGAAAATTTTCGCAAAACGCAAATTTAATGTTTTTGGAAATTTTAGGTTAAGGTTAAGATTGAGATTAAATCGGTTTTATGCTGTGCTAAAATTTTTACTTGGTTCTTTTTACCTGGCACTTTAATTTCTATTATTTTTGCAAAATGATGCCCGAAGTTTCCATCATCACGCCCTGCTACAATTCTGCGAAGTATTTGCAGGAAACGATACAATCGGTTAAAAATCAATCGTTTACAGATTGGGAATGGATTATTGCGGATGATGCTTCTCAGGATAATTCTGCGGAAATTATCGGTCGGGAAAATGATGAGAGAATCATCCTGATAAAATCGGCGCAGAACGGTGGTGCAGGCCACGCAAGAAATCTGGCGCTGGAAAAGGCTTCCGGAAGGTTCATCACTTTTCTGGATGCCGATGATTTTTGGGAACCAAATTTTCTGGAAGAAATGGTGGGCTTTATGAAGCGAGAAAATGCTGAGCTGGCGTACTCCAACTATGCACGGTGTGATGAAAATCTGAACCCTGTTCTCGAAGATTTCAAAGCGGATAAAACCGTGACTTTCAATAACTTACTGAAAACCTGCAGGCTTTCTCTGCTGAGCTCGATGTACGATTCTGCGAGAGTTGGCAAGGAATTTTTCCCGGAAGGCAGCAAGCGTGAAGACCATGTGATGTGGCTGAATCTGCTGCGGAAAATTCCCGAGGGAAAACCGCTGCCGAAAACGATGGCGAAGTACAGGATGCATTCTGCAAGCGTTTCTCGTCGGAAATCGAAAATCGTGCGGGATCAGTATTTGGTTTACCGGGAACATATGAAATTTTCCGCGCTGAAATCGCTGTATTACACGGCAAATTGGGCGTTCAACGGTTTTTTGAAATATTCCAAGTTATTCAATTAGGGCATATTTCTTCAATTTTCCCGATGACGATTTCCGTGGCATCTGGTTGATTTTCAACGAACTGCCTTGCTGCATATCCCATTTCTGAAATCTGCTGTGGATTTTTCAGTAATTCAAAAATAAATTCCGCCGCTGATTTTTCATCCGTGAAAGATTTCGCTCCATTTGCTAAAATCAGGGCATCGGCTTCCGGATTTTTTCGGTAATGATTGCCGAAAATTACAGGCACGCCAAACACCGCGGCTTCCAGAATATTGTGCAGGCCTTTGGAATGAAAACCGCCGCCAACCACCGCAATACCGGCATAGTTGTAAATTTTCGAAAGCAAACCGACGCTGTCAATTATCAAGGTTTGAAAATCGAAACTATTAGTTTCATTTTGAAACTCTGAGTAAAGTTTGGCCGCTGGAAATTTCCTTTTGATTTCAGGAATTCTTTTCAAATCGTGCGGTGCCAAAATGATTTTAACCTGCTGTTTTTCAGCTAAAAGCTCAGCAATATTCTCTTCAGCTTCCCACGAACTTCCGAAAACCACCAGTTTTGAATTACCTTTAAATTCACCTATAAAATCCACAGAATTATCCCTCATCAAATTCTGCTTCACCCTGTCAAAACGCGTATCGCCGGAAACTGCGCCATTTTTTAAGCCCACAGTTTTTGAAAGTTTTAAGGATGAACTGTTTTGATGAAAAAAGAAACTCACCGTTTCATTGAGTTTCCGCACGAACCACTGCCCGTAAGGTTTGAAGAAAATTTGCTGCTCATAAAACAGCGCAGAAACCACGAAAACTTTAGCGCCGTTTTCTTTCAAAGTTTCGAGCAGATTGTACCAGAAATCATACTTTACCGTGAAGAAAATTTCCGTCTGAAAATTTCCGCAAAACCTTTGCACATCGGCTTTTCTGTCGAAAGGCAAATAGCACACTGCATCAGCAATGTGATTTTTTTTGGCAACAATTTCATAGCCTGAAGGCGAGAAAAAAGTGATGAGAATTTTCCTGCCGGGAAATTTTTGTTTCAGCTGCTGCAAAACCGGCAATCCCTGTTCATACTCCCCCAAACTTGCGGCATGCATCCAGATTATTCTGTCGGTTTCACTGAATTTTCTGCGGATAATGGCTTCGCTTTTGCTTTTGCCTTCAACACTTTTTTTTGCTTTTTCGTTAAAAAAAGCAGCGAATTTCATCCCGAAAATCAGGAATTCCACAAAAATATTGTAGAGAATTTTCATTCTAAAATTCGTTTCAGGAAGCGCAGTCTGTGCGTGTATTTTTTCTGTTCGGCATTGTATATCCCCGTGGAATCCAGCATATCAATCCGCACTTTTCCGTGGGCGTGAATGATTTTCTGCTCCTCCAGCATTATGCCGATGTGAATGATTCTGCCTTCGCTGTTCTCGAAAAACGCCAAATCGCCGGGCTTTGCTTCGCCTACAAAATCCAGCAAAGTTCCTGCTTCAGCCTGCTGATAGGCATCTCTCGGCAATTGGATGCCGTGAATTTTAAATACCAGCTGCACAAAACCGCTGCAGTCGATCCCGAAAAACGATCTTCCGCCCCACAAATACGGCACATTCAGAAATTCCCGTGCTGCTATGGCGATGCTTTCGCGCAAATTATCGCTGCGCTGTGGCACCGTGGTTTGGAAATCCACTTCAGAGCCCATTGATAAAAGGATTTTCCCGCTTTGCAAAACTGCGGAAGTGAAGGTTTCGCGCACCAGGTTTACCTTTCTACGCTGCCAATCTTCGTGGGAAACCGGCGTGATTTGCTTGGTATCCAGCCAGCCTTCGTAGCCGTCGAAATCCATCCGGATTTTCGTCCAGTTGTTCTGAACATCCAGTACATCGCAGCTTTCGCCGAAAAGCATTTGGGTTACCATTTCAGCGCGATCAGAATTTTCCGCACGGATTGGCGCCACAGAAACCGAGCAAACCGCTTTTTCCATAAATTATTTTTTTCTCAGCAAATGAACACCGTCACGAATTGGTAGTATAACATTCTCAAAATCAACATCTTGCGTGATTATTTCGTTCACTTCCTTTATTTTTAAAGTCTGCTTTGAAGCTGGGTTTTCCTGCAAAACTTTGCCGTACCAAAGCACATTGTCAAACAAAATTACCGAGCCGCTTTTCGTTTTTTCCTTTGCCAATCGGAAATATTCCGGGTAGTTCTGCTTATCGGCATCCACGAAAATCAGGTCGAAAATTTCATCCGTTTCATTTAAAAAATCAACTGCATTTTTCAGCCTGAAATCGATTTTCTCGGCAAACTCACTTTCCGCAAAATATTTTTTGGGAAGATACGCCAAATCTTCGTTCACATCCAGCGTTATGATTTTCCCGTTTTCTGCCAGGCCTTCCGCCAAGCATAGCGTGGCATAGCCTGTGAAAGTCCCGATTTCCAGCACCTTCTCAGGCGAGAGCATTTTGGAAATCAGGCTCAGCAACCTGCCCTGAAGATATCCGGAAATCATATGTGGCTGCGTGGTTTTTTGGTAAGTTTCGCGGCGCAGCCTGCGAAGAATTTCCGGCTCCTGCGCTGCGTGTGCCTCCAGATATCTGTCCATTTCAGGATGCTGCTCTTCAAAATAACTCATCGCTCAAATTTAGAGAAATATTTCTAGCCCAGAGATTCCGGCAGCATCCGCAGAAACGGCAGCGCTTTGGAATAATCCACACTATAAAAATCGAAACCGAGACTGATGTTTTTGTAATAATCCGCACGGTTTTCCTTGTAAAACTTTTCGGAAGGCAGCTTCCAAAATTCCTTGCCGAGCTTTTCGGCGAGAAACCATTTCTCCATAAGCCTTGCCGCCCTTCCGTTACCATCCAGAAATGGGTGAATGTGCGCCATTCTGAGATGAATCAGCGAAGCGAAATAGAAGGCTTCCGCAGCATCCAGCCTCTCATTCAGCAAAGCGGAAATTTCCGTAAAAAACTCGGACATAATTTCTGGCACCAGATGCTCTTCCACAGCCATATAAACCAGACCTTCACTGCCAAAAACGCCAACTTTGGAGTTGCGGTAATTGCCGCGCAAACTTTTTATGAGAAGCTCTTCGGAAAAAATGCGGTGCGCTTCCAGAAAACTTCCTTCGGTTAATGGGTTGTTCTGCGCGAAATTATAGGCTTTGCTCAGGTCATCTATTTCCTTTAAATCCTTGGCTTCCCGATGGATTTCTTTTTGGAGGCGGAAATTCATAAAGGAATTTAGATCCACCGTGTTGCCTTCGATATTGGATGAATAAACCGCCGAAGCATCCGTCTGATACCCAAAATCCTGAGTTTCAGAATTAGCGCTGAAGCCGCTCACTTTTTGCAAAATTCTGCTACCAGCTTCTTCGATTAACTGATTAAAACAAGGCCTGTCCGAAAGTTTCATCATACCAAAAATAAGGAATATTCACCTTCCGCCAAAAACCAAAAATGCCAAAGCAAAAGGCCTTGGCATTTGGGATTGTTTTTGAAAAAATTAACGCTTTTGGTTGGTAGGTGCTATGTCCATCAGCTTCATAAATTCATCAAGCTTCGGCATAATGATGATTTCCGTTCTGCGGTTTTCCGCCCTGCCGGAAACTGATGCGTTCGTAGTTTTCGGGTTGTATTCGCTTCGGCCGCCCGCCGTAATTCTCGAAGGATCTACACCGAATTCATTCTGCAGAACCTTAGCCACGGAAGTTCCGCGAAGTGCGGAAAGATCCCAGTTGTCACGCGGCAAATTGCTAGAGTTCAGCGGCACATTATCGGTATTACCTTCGATGAGAACGGAATAAGTATCGTAATCGTTTATCACCGCTGCCACCTTTCCAAGAACCGCCTTGGCTGCCGGAAGAATACGGTAATCACCAGTGTTGTAGAGCATTTTGTCCGATAGCGAAATCATCACCACGCCTTTCAGAACCTTCACCTGAACATCATTATCCGCCACATCATCCAGCGAGCGTTTCAGCTTGTTGGAAAGCGCAAGGTTCAGGCTGTCGTTCCGTGCATTCGTGGAGATCAGCTGCTTGATGTACTTGTTGGAAGCGTTGATTTCGCCAATCAGTTTATCAATGTTCGCCGAGCCTTTCCCAGCATTGCTCAGGCAGGCATCCAGCGAAGATTTCAGCGCGTTGTTCTGATCTTTCAGCAGGCTGTTCTCGCTCATCAGTCCGCTGTTCTGCCCTTTCAGGTCTTGGATTTCCCTTTGGCGCTCGCCCAGGTTGTCAATCGCCGTTTTGTAGTTAGCGTTCAGCGCATCGTACTGCTTCTGGCTTACGCAGCTTGCCAGCGCCAAAAGCATCATCGCCAATGCGAAAAACTTCGTGGTTTTCATCATATTCACAGATTTTGTTTGGTCAAATTTACAAATTCCTTTTTTAAAAGCCATTATCTTTGCCGGTGAAGATTGCCAATGAAGCTTACGACCGATACTTTTTCCACCGAATTTTTGCGCCTGGCAGGAGATTTTGCCGAAAGGAAATTCCTTTTAGGAATCAGTGGCGGTGCGGATTCTATGGTGCTGGCAGACCTTTGCCTGAGGCTGAATTTTCGGTTCGAAATTGCGCACATCAACTATAAACTTCGCGGAGAAGATTCCGAAAAGGATGAAGCATTGGTACGGCACTTCGCCGAAGAAAACGGGATTGCACACCATATATATAAGGTCTCGGCAAGTGATGGTAAACCGCGGCATTCCGTCCAGATTTGGGCCAGAAACCTGCGCTATGATTTTTTCTTCAAACTTTTATCGGAAAGAAACCTGGCCGCCGTGCTTACGGCGCACCATTTAGACGACCAGTTGGAAACCTTTCTCATCAATCTTTCCCGTGGATCTGGGATAAAAGGCCTGGGCGGAATTCCAGCGAAATCCGATAAAATCCTGCGGCCGCTGCTGAATTTTACCAAGGATGAAATCTACGATTATGCTGAAGCGCACGGCGTAATTTTCCGTGAAGATTTGAGCAATTTTTCAGATGATTATTTGCGGAACAGGGTGCGGCACGATGTTTCGCCGAAACTGAAGAAGGTTTTCCCGAATTTTCTTTCGGGCTTCGGCGAATCCATACAGCACCTGAATTCTGCGAATGCCTTTATACAAAGGGAAATTGTCAAGGCTTTTTCCGAGATTTTTGTAGATGGTGATGATGAGAACTTCCGCCTGAACCGTGAAAAACTTCTGGGAAAAGATGAGTTTTTATCAAGGGAAATCATCCGCAGGTTAGGTTTCAGCGGCGAAGAAATCGCGAAGGTTTTATCGGCGGAAAGCGGCAAAATGCTCCGTAGCAGAACGCACGAAATCTGGATCACGCGCCAAGAAATAATATGCAGAACTCGAAGTAGAAACAAACAATAAAAAAACCGCTAAATAAGCGGCTATCATTATTAAGTGATTTTTTCGACCTGCATAAAATTCAGCTCCATCGGGGTTTTTCTGCCAAAGATTGATACCGAGACTTCTATTTTCTTTTTATCTTCAATAATTTTTTCTACAGTACCGGTAAAGCTGTTAAAAGGTCCGTCTATCACTTTTACACTTTCGCCTATCTCAAAAGGAATCGCTGCGTCTACAGGGAATTCGGAAAGCTCGTCCATTTTTCCAAGCATACGGTTTACCTCGCTCTTTCGCATTGGTACCGGATCTCCGCCCTTTGTTAAAGACAAAAAAGATACTACACCTGGAATGTTTTTGATGATATGTGGTATTTCGCCACTGAGATTGGCTTCAACCATTAAGTAGCCTGGATAGTACGGGCGTTCTTTCGGAACCTTTTTTCCGTTTTTCAGCTGGATTACCTTCTCCATAGGTATCACTACCTGGGTAACATAATCCTCCATACCAAGACGCTTCATTTCGTTCTCGATATAGTTTTTTACTTTATTTTCCTGACCGCTGACTGCCTTCAGCACATACCACTTCAGATCTTCACTCATTGGAAAATATTAGTTGAACAAATTGATGAGCAATGTTAAAATATTTCTGATTGCCTTGGCAAAGAGTTCATCAACTCCAAAGGTGAAAAGTGAAAGAAGTACGGTACTTACAGTAACCACTACGGCGGACTGCTGCAAGTCTGCCCACTTCGGCCACTCAACCTTATGACGGAATTCGTAGAAAGAATCTTTTATGTAATTTACTAAACTCATTGCCTTACAAAAGCACGGGCACAAGGATTCGAACCCTGATCAACGGTTTTGGAGACCGGTATCCTACCATTGGACGATGCCCGTAGATTAAAAAAGTCCCGCAAGTTTCCTCACGGGAACTTTTTATTATTTAAACTAATCTTTTAGTCAAGGATTTCAGTAACCTGACCTGCACCTACAGTTCTGCCGCCTTCGCGGATAGCGAAACGAAGACCTACATTAAGTGCAATTGGCTGAAGAAGTTCAACAGTAATGGTAAGGTTGTCACCAGGCATTACCATCTCAGTTCCTTCAGGCAGGAAGATTTCACCTGTAACATCGGTAGTTCTCACATAGAACTGCGGACGGTACTTGTTGTGGAACGGCGTGTGGCGGCCACCCTCTTCCTTGGAAAGGATATAAACCTCTGCCTTGAATTTCTTGTGCGGAGTAACGGAACCTTGCTTAGCGATTACCATACCTCTCTTGATGTCAGTTTTTTCAATACCTCTCAAAAGAAGACCAACATTATCACCAGCTTCACCTCTGTCAAGGATTTTGCGGAACATTTCCACACCAGTTACAGTAGAAGTAAGTTTCTCATCGCCCATACCTACGATGTCCACAGCATCACCAGTGTTGATAACACCGGATTCGATACGGCCAGTTGCTACGGTACCACGACCAGTGATGGAGAATACATCTTCAATCGGCATCAGGAATGGCTTATCCTGGTCACGAACCGGCTGCTCAATCCAAGTATCCACAGCATCCATAAGCTCTTCCACAGTTTTCACCCACTTGTCTTCACCGTTAAGTGCGCCAAGTGCAGAACCCTGGATTACAGGAGAATTGTCACCATCATATTCATAAGTAGAAAGAAGGTCGCGAAGCTCAAGCTCTACAAGCTCAAGAAGCTCAGCATCATCCACCATATCCACTTTGTTCATAAACACTACGATGCGCGGTACATTTACCTGGCGGCAAAGCAGGATATGCTCACGAGTTTGCGGCATAGGACCGTCCGTAGCAGCACACACAAGGATAGCACCGTCCATCTGAGCAGCACCAGTAACCATGTTCTTCACATAGTCGGCGTGTCCAGGGCAGTCCACGTGTGCATAGTGTCTGTTCTCAGTTTCGTACTCGATGTGCGCAGTGTTGATGGTGATACCTCTTTCTTTTTCTTCCGGAGCAGAGTCGATAGCGGAGAAGTCTCTTTTCTCAGCAAGACCTTTGTCAGAAAGCACTTTGGAGATTGCCGCAGTAAGAGTGGTTTTACCGTGGTCTACGTGACCGATGGTACCGATGTTCAAGTGCGGCTTGTTACGATTAAACGTTTCCTTTGCCATGATTTTAAATTATTGATTATTTTTTAGTTTCGTTTTCGGTTTGCAAATATAAGCAAATTTCATAATAAAAAAATTTTTTGCAAAAAAATCGCGCACCATTCTAAAGTGCGCGACTCTGTATTGCGCGGAATTTTATTTTTTTGCTAAAATATTAAGATCCAGCTCCACATCCTGCGATATAGCCCAGTCGGCAGGGTTGCCCTCCGTTTTATAATTCAGTCCCCAGTCTTTCCTGTTGATAATGAATTTTGAAGCCAGCCTCAACTCATTTTCTGCCACATCAACTTTTGCCGGGAAGGTTACATTCACCGTCTGACCTTTAATGCTCAGATTTCCGCTCACCAGCTTATTGGCACCCTCAAGTCTGGCTTCGGTTCCAGCAGCCAGATCCTCAACTTTTGTGATAGTAAAAACAACATTCGGGTGGCTTGCAACATCGAAGAAATCTTCGCTTTTCAGGTGCTCGTCCAGGTCGGTAGATTTCTTTCCTTCATTTGGGTTTACTGCAGCAGGATCTGTAAGCAGCGTGTTCATATCTGCGGTATACTCACCGGAAACGAGGTTGCCGTTATCGGCCGAAAGCGTGCCAGTGCCGGATACCGTGCCGTAGCGGGGATTGAGGCCGCCCTTGTGCGTCGCGTGCCACTTGATGGTGGAGGCGGACTGATCAATGGTGTAGGCATCGCCGGAGTGCGCCGCCGCGCTCTGCTCGGTACCGGTAGAAACGCTGTCTGCAGTTTTGTTGTCCTTGCATGCCGTAGCTGCCAATGCCGCAGCAAACATCATTACTGTAATTTTTTTCATTAGAATAAATTTAGATTATCCGCAAATATACATTTTTTTTATATTGATCTGCGGCCAGGCCTTACGCCTCTACCTTCGTGGTTGAATATCCGAAAAATCACAGGGAAGATCAGCAGGGTAAGCACCGTGGCCGTCTGCAGCCCGCCGATGATCACGATGGCAAGCGGCTTTTGCGACTCCGAGCCTATGCCCGTGGAAAGCGCAGCGGGTACCAGCCCTATGGTCGCCATCAGCGCCGTCATCACCACCGGCCGTGTGCGGTCGCGGATGCCTTTGGCAATGGCGGTATCCACATTCATTCCTAATTTTATATTTTTATGAAATTCCGTGAGGAGAATCACGCCGTTCTGGATGCATATCCCAAACAGGGCAATGAACCCCACACCGGCAGAAATGCCGAAATTCATCCGGGTAAGGTGCAGCGCGATGATGCCTCCTATGAGCGAGAAGGGGACATTCGCCAATACCAGCAGCGCGTCCTTCATATTACCGAAAAGTATGAACAGGAGGAAAAATATCCCGAGCAAACTTATAGGAACCACCTGCCCCAGCCGCTTTGTGGCACGCTGCTGATTTTCAAACTGCCCCGTCCATCCAACCCGGTACCCCTCCGGGATTTTGATTTCCGAGACCTTTTTCTGCGCCTCTGCGATGGTGCTGCCCAGGTCGCGGTCGCGGATGGAGAACTTGATACCGATGTACCTTTTAATATCATCCCGATAGATAAAGGCAGCGCCATTCTGCCGGCGGATGTTGCAGATTTCCCTCAGGGGGATGAGGCCTCCCTCCTGCGTGGGCACCATCAGCTGGGCAATATCGTTTTCATCCTTCCGGTAATCCTTTTCGTAGCGGATGCGGATATCGAAGCGCCGCTCGCCCTCGTAAAGCGTGGATGCCGTGACGCCTCCGAAAGCCGCCTCCAGCACAGCCTGTGCATCGTCCAGCGACACGCCGTACTGCGCCATCTTCTGCCGGTTGAGAATTACCGACACCTCCGGCTGCCCGATGTTTTTAATAATGCCCGCATCCTCTATCCCTTTGATATCCTTTATTTTATCTAAAACCTCTTTGGCAATACGGTCCAGAGTGCGAAGATTATCGCCATAAATCTTGATGCCGTTTTCTGCCTTAAAACCTGCCACCGCCTCTGCCACATTATCCGAGATCGGCTGTGAGTAGTTGTAGGTCACTCCCTGATACTGCCGCAGCTTGCCGTCCATCTCCCCTATCAGTTCGTCGTAGGATATTTTGCGTTCCCATTTCTCTTTCGGTTTCAGGTTTACGGCAAATTGTATAAATCCGAAGCCGTTGGGGTCGGTGCCGTCGTTGCTGCGCCCGGTTTGGGTAAGCACCCCGGTGACTTCCGGCAGGCTCAGGATTTCTTTTTTAAGTTTCTCGGTTGTTTTCAGGGATTCGTTGAGGCTCGTGCTCATTGGGAGCTCTGCAGTCACCCACAGGGCGCCCTCGTTCAGTGTCGGTAAAAATTCCGTCCCGAGAAATTTAGCCGAGAACAGCGTGATGACAAGGAATGCCAGCGCCGCGGCGAGGCTGCTTTTCTTGTGTTTAAAGGTATAAACGAATGCCTTTTCCACAATCCTGTCCCAGAATTGTACGAATTTATTATGCTTCTCGCGCACATTTTTGTTGAGCAAAATATGGCACAGCACCGGCACCAGCGTAAGCGTGAAGAGCAGCGCGCCCAGCAGTGCGAAGCCCAGCGTATACGCCAGCGGGGAGAACATCTTGCCCTCCACCTTCTGGAAGGAGAATATCGGCAGCAGCGAGGTGATGATGATGAGCTTTGAGAAAAAAATCGCCTTGCCAAGCCCCGCGCCGGTATTTTTTATCCAGCCGCCTTTCGCCATCCTGTTGAAGCGCTCCATCCCGTATTTTGATGCTTTATGATCCAGCATTACAAAGATTCCTTCCACCATTACCACAGCCCCGTCTATAATGATTCCGAAATCTATCGCGCCTAGGGAGAGGAGGTTGGCGCTCATACCAGCCAAATTAAGGCAGAAAAAGGCAAACAGCAGCGACAGCGGTATCACGAGGGCGACTATGAGCGTGGTACGCCAGTCCGCCATGAAGAGGAAGACCACCACCGTCACCAGCACGATGCCTTCCAGGAGGTTGTGCTCCACGGTGCTCGTGGTGAAATCCATAAGGTCCTGCCTGTCGTAAAATGTTCTGAGTTTTACATCCGGCGGGAGGATCTTCGTGTTCAGCTCCTCTATTTTTTCTTTTACCGCCTTCAGTACTTCTTCAGGGTTTTCGCCTTTGCGCATCACCACGATGCCTGCTACCACATCGTTTTTATCGTTAAGCCCTGCCTGTCCCACTCTGGGTAGGGAGCCTTCCTCCACCTTTGCTATGTTTTTTACGAGGATAGGGTTCCCGCGGTCGTTCCTTACGATTACATTTTCGATATCCTGAATGCTGCCCAGCAGCCCGATGCCGCGCACCACATAAGACTGGCCGCTTTTCTCAATCACATCCCCGCCCACATTCAGGTTGCTGCGCGACACGGCCTCGTGGATCGCCGCCGAGGTAAGCCCGAAGGTTTCCAGCTTTCTCGGGTCTATGCTGATGAGGTAAATTTTTTCCTGACCGCCGAAGACATTGACATCTGCCACACCCGGTACGCCCCGCAGCGCCCTATCCACCACCCAGTTCTGAAGCGTCAGCAACTCCCGCGAATCGCGCTTTGGGCTCTCCAGCGTGTAGCGAAAAATCTCGCCCGTGGGCCCGTAGGGGGGCTGCACCTCCGGCTCGGCGCCGTCTGGGAGCTCCACGGTGCGGATGAGGTTATTCACCTGGTTTCTTGCAAAAGCATCCTCTACGCCATCATCAAACATTATTTTAATGATGGACAGGCCGAACATCGTGGTGCTGCGGATGTTTGTTTTCTTCTGCAGCGGGCTCATCGCCAATTCCACCGGGGTGGTCACGAAGCGCTCCACCTCCTCGGCGCTGCGGCCGTTCCACTGGGTGATGATGGTTATTTGGGTATTGGTAACATCCGGAAACGCATCTATCGGCATCTGCCGGAAGCTGATGATGCCTGCTACCGTCAGTATTGTGACCCAAAAAAATGTAAAGCCCTTGTTCTTCAGCGAAAAGGCGATGATATTTTTTATTAATTTGTTCATCTTTTTATCAAGTTAATATGAAAGTGCTTGGTAGATCATCAGCTGATTGCCCGTAGCCACCCTTTCTCCCCTGGCTAGCCCCTCCGAGATGTAGGCGGTATCTTCCGTCTGGCTAAGGACCTGTACCTCCCTTACCTCCACATCCTTCTCGGAGCGGTACACCACCACGAAGTTTTTATTGTCATCAAAAATCAATGCTGCCGCAGGTATGGCGATAGCGGAGCTTGCGGTGGCGTTTCTCACGGTGATGGTCGCTTTACTCTCCGGTATCAGTTCGCCGGTGGTGTTTTCCAGATTTACCCTCGCCTGCATGGCATTGGTTTCCGGGTTGATGACTTTTATAATCCGGTCTATCGTCCCGGGGTAGCTTTTCCCGGGGTTGGCAATGGTGGATACCTGCACCCTCATCCCTGTCGATATTTTGCTGATGTCGCTCTCATTCACATTCACCAGCGCCCAGAGATTTTTCGTATTGGCGATATCGAAAATATTATCGCTGCGGTCGCTGCGGAGCTGCATATCTTTGTTGATGTTTTTATAAACCACATATCCAGAGATTGGCGCGGTGACGGTGTAGATATTCCCGTTTTTAATGTTGTAAATCTGGCTGATTTGGCTGGCGCGGCGCAATTCATCCTGGGCGCGCTGCACACGGCTCTTCGCCTCGGCTACATCGCTGGAAGTATTCAGGCGGCTGTCGTACAGTTCCTTTTGCACCCTCAACTGATTTTGCGCCACAGCAAGTTCATTCTTGGCATCGCTTACATCCCGCTGGACATCAGAGAGCTCCGTAGAGCGGATGGTGGCGAGCGCCTGTCCTTTATGCACATAATCGCCGAGGCTTACATAAACATTCAGCACATTGCCGCCCACCAGCGGATATACATCGATGTACTGATTCTGGTCTGTGGTAATTTTCCCAAAAAACCTGAGCTCTTCCTCCACCGGGGCAGCCTGCGCGGTAGCGAGCGTCAGCCCGCTGAGCATGGTTTCGGTAAGGCTGAATTTCTGAGCTTCCGCCGGCTGGGGAGCTTGGTTTTGCGGCTCTTTTTGGCAGGAGCCCAGCACAAGGGAGGCAGTTGCCGTGAGGATTATTGATTGGATGAAACGGTTTTTCATTTGAAAAGATTTTAATTAAAAGGAACCTGAATCAGGCGGCTGATTTCTTCTGCATCGGTCAGCACCTGCAGCTGCATATCGCTCAGCTGCATCATCGTTTCATTGAAACTTTCGAGGAAATCGGTAAAGTCTATCAGGCTCACATTCCCCCGTCGGAAATTCTCCGTCATACCCCGAAATACCTTCTCGAGATCCTGCGTATCCCGCTCAGATACGGAATTTAGAAGTGCGCGGCTGCTCTGCCATTGCCGGTATGCTTTCGCTACTTCGGCTTGCAGCTCCTGCTTGCGGTATTCGGCGGTAGCTCGTTTCTGCTGCAGTGCCGCATCTGCACCAGCAATGTTTCCGTTGTTCTTCTTCCACAGCGGGAGGGGTATGGCGATGCCGGCATTCACTTCATTTTTAAAGACGCCCCCGTCCTGGTTGTATTGCAGGTATCCGCTAATATCCACAGTGTTCAGGGACTTCTGCCACTCCAGATAGCGGCTGCCGGATTCGATGTCCTTCAGGGCATAGAGGTATTCCGCATTGTTTTTTTCAGCTTTTATTTTCAAATCTTCCAGGCTGAGGAGCGGCTCGTGCTGTAGTGCGTAGCGGATTTCCTCAGCGGGGAATTCCGGCAGCAGTTCCTCGGGCAGGCCCGTAAGTATGCGCAAATTCTTTTCTGCCTCGGTGATGGTGCTTATGATTTCCGCGCGCTGGGCTTTTAAATTAATAACTATGGCATTCAGCCTTACCGCATCTTTCAGGGATACATTCCGGCGCTCCGCCTGCTGCCTGTACGCCTTTACCAGATCCGCGAGGTAGCCCAGCTGCAGGTCGATGTTTTCAATCTTCTTTTGGCTGAAGTATACCTCGTATGCCGACTGCCGGAGCCTGGCGAGCAGCTCTACCGCCAGCTGCCTGTACTGCAGCTGCGCCAGTTCTTTATTGGCGCGCCAGTATTCTACCTCTTTTCTGCGCTTTCCGCCGAGCAGAAACAACTGCGAAATTTGCAGGCTTTTGTAATTTCCTACATTGAAGAAGGAGGGCTTTTCAGGATTAAGGGCATTAACTTCTAGCTGCGCCTCGGGCAGGTCCCAGATTTTTGCCTGGATGACCTCTGCATCCGCCTGAGAGATATTGTATTGCTCGGCGAGGAGCTGCAGATTATTCCTGCGGAATGCGGCTTCCATCTCGGGCAGCGTCAGCCGGGTTTGAGCGCCGGCAGCCGCTGAGACTGATAAAACTATTGCAGCAAAAACTTTTCTCATAAAAGAAAATTGGAGCCGCAAAAATCAATTTACCCGATTAATTAACGCTTTAAAAAATCTTAAATTTCAATTAAACTTTTGGTTCGCCAGGAAAGGCGATACAGAATACATTCCTGCCGCCCTGCTGCCGGTAGGAAATTTCAGCCTTGTGGTAATCCAAAATCCTCCGGGAAATTCTCAGGCCAAGACCGGAGCCGGGTTTCCTGCCGGAATTCCCGCCACGGCTGAATGCCTGAAATATTCTCTCCCCGTCTCCAGGGGGAATAAGCTCGCCACTGTTGCTGATTTCTATGGTGATATTTTCCGATTGCGTGACGCTCACTTCCGCCTTTTTATCCTCAGAATAGAGGGCAGCATTCTTCAGCAGGTTATTAAACACTATCATCAGGAGGGACTTTGCGCCCATTACCGAAAAATCGGCGTCATCATTTTGGGAAGAGAGGGAAAAATCCATCTCGAACTCGGGGAAGTTTTTTTTAATTATTTCAAAAGAATCAAAAATCACCTCATCAATCCTGATCGGGCTGAGCTCAAGGTTCTGGCTTTCCTCGGTCTTTGCCAGCAGCAGCAGGGACTCGAGTGTGTCGGAGAGCTGAAAAACATCCTCGCGTACCGACTGCACATAGCTGCCCACCTGCGCCTCTAATGGCAGCTCGGAGAGATTTTCCAGCCGGTAGGCTATCCTTGCCAGCGGCGTCTTCAGCTCGTGCGAGGCGCTGGAGGTAAATTCCTTCTGCGAAGAGTAGGCGCTGTCTATCCTTGCCAGCATCCTGTTAAAAACTTCCGCGAGGGTATTCAGCTCATCCCCGCTGCCAGAAACGGGCAGTTTCTCATCCAGATTCTGGGCAGAGATTTGGGTAATTTTTTTCTGAAAGATATCAAGCGGCAAAAGCATCCTATTCGTCACGAAATAGCTTAGCATCCATACGGAGGCAAGGCTGATGAGGTAGGAGAAAAGCAGGATGATCCTGAGATAGCGGAGCTTTTCCCTGCCCCAGCTGTCATCCGCCTTGGTGAGGATGGTAAGCGGCTGCCCGGCTACCACCTCCCTGCGCGCAAAAATCTCCCACTGCCCCTCGCGGAAGAACTGCCTGTTTTTCCTGCGCACCTCTTCTAGTATCCGCCCATCCATCGCGGGCGCTGGGGCGTGCCGGTTGGCAAAAATAAGTTCGCCACTATCGTTATACACAAAGATTTCCTCGTTGAAGAGAGGGTCTTCCGTATCGATGGAAAGGATCTTCATCCCCGAATCCTCGATGGGAAGGGCCGAGAGGGCACGCATCGTGATTTCCGTACTCTGCTGCAGTCGAAGGTGGAATTCCTCCGTTCGGTAGTTGGAGAAAAGGAGATAAATTGCCAGCATCACCACGCTGAGCAGCACCGAAAAGGCGATGCTGAGCGCCAGGGATATCCGCTGCTTCAGATTCATTGCTTCCCCTGTATGTAGTAGCCGAAGCCGGGGCGGGTGTGTATCAGCTTAGGCTCAAACTCTTTGTCGATTTTCTTCCGGAGGAAGTTGATGTACACCTCTATGGTATTGGTATTCGTATTAAAATTAATATCCCAAACCGCCTCGGAAATCTGCTGCTTGGAAAATATCTGCCCGGGGCTCTCCGCCAGCAGCACCAGCAGCTGGTACTCCTTTACAGTCAGGGGGATCTCCTGCCCGTCGCGCCACACCTTCTTCTGCACCTTATCTATGCTGAGATTCTCCACCCGGATGATTTCTGCCGCATCCTCTGCCCTCTGCTGCCTCCTGCCCAGCGCCTCTATCCTCATTATCAGCTCCTCAAACGCGAAAGGCTTTACCAGATAATCATCCGCCTGCCTGCCGAAGGCCTCCTTCTTATCCGAAATATCCCCGAAGGCAGAGATCATCAGGATCGGCGTATCAGCATCCGTTTCCCGGATTTTCGCACAGACCTCCAGCCCATTTACTTTCGGCACATTGATGTCCAGCAGATATAGGCCGAAGCTATCCCTGCGTATTTCCTTCAGAAATGCCTCGCCATCGTACACCTGCACTACCCCGTAGCCTCGGTTCTCAAGAAATTTACTTAATTCAGAGGAGAGCGTAGCATCATCCTCCAGCAAAAGGATTTTCATTCTCGGCTTTTTGCGAAATTACGACATTCTGAAAAAAAAGCTCCCTCAGCAAGTGAAGGAACTCCCGGAGCCAACTATGGGATTTGAACCCACGACCTCTTCCTTACCAAGGAAACGCTCTACCCCTGAGCTAAGTCGGCAAAATCTTTAGCCGCAGTAATTTTTTTGGGCGCCTTTTCCGGCTATCCGCTGCTACTCCTCGCATCGCCGCTCCGCGGCTCTTCTGCGGGGTATCCGCTACTATCCGGGGCGCTATTACCGCAAACTTAAAAAAAAATCACAAACCAAAAAACCGGGTTGTGATTTTGAGCGGAAGACGGGGGTCGAACCCGCGACATTCAGCTTGGAAGGCTGACGCTCTACCAACTGAGCTACTTCCGCGATTATATTGTGAGCAATATACCGTTGGTATGCACTGCTATAAAATGTGGGGAGAGCAGGATTCGAACCTACGAAGCCGAAGCAACTGAGTTACAGTCAGTCCCATTTAGCCACTCTGGAATCTCCCCAATTTTATACCGAGCCTCCAGAGGGATTCGAACCCACGACCCCGAGATTACAAATCACGTGCTCTGGCCAACTGAGCTATGGAGGCAAAAATTCTAAAGACCTTTGCTCTTTTTTGCGAGTGCAAATATACGCGAAGTTTTTGCAATCTCACAAATATTTCACCTCTTTTTTTTCTTAAAAATAGTTTTTAGTTTCTTAATTCATTGATTTCAAAACAGTTATTCTCCCGAGCTGCTCTTCGCGCGGGGGTGCGCTCCGCTGAAAACAGCCTTCAGCTGCTCTATGTCCGAATGCGTATAATCCTGCGTGCTGGCTATGCTCGTATGCCCCATCAGCTGGCGGATTTTGGAGATTTCTGCGCCGCCGTGCAGCGTGTGGGTGGCAAAACTGTGGCGCAGGATGTGGGGGCTCTTCTTGGCTTTCTGAGTGACTGCTGCCATTTGCTTGGTAACAATTTGGTACACCGCCTTCTCGTTGAGTTTTTTCCCCTTGGTAGTTAAGAAAAGCCGTTCCTCGCCATCCACAGCAGGGCGGTCTTGTTCAATATACTGGTGGATTTGCTCGGCAAGCGCCGAGGAAATGGGGATGTTTCGTTCCTTTTTACCTTTGCCCAGCACGCGTATTTCTGGTTTTTCAAAATCTACGGAGCCAAGCGTGAGGGTGCAGAGTTCCGTGCGGCGCATCCCTGTCTGGTACAGCATCTCTACCACGAGCCTATCGAGCGCCGGGAAATCTTCCACGGCAGACAGTTCCTCGAAATCCTCCATTTCTTCTGCGGAAAACGGCACTTGTTTTTCTCGGTAAAATTTCGGAGAAGAAATGCCTTCCATCGGTGAAGATTCTATTTCCCTGATTTTCAAGAGGAAAAGATAATATCCCCGCAGCGCGGAGAGCTTCCTGTTGATGCTGCGCTTGCTGATGCCCCGGGCGGAGAGGGCTGCCATAAAATTCCGTACCATACGGCGGTCGGCCTCAGGCAGATTTTCGTGCCCCTCGCTCTTTAGAAGAAATTCCTGAAAATCCTGCAGGTCTCTTCGGTAGCTTAGCACCGTATGCCCGGAATATTGCTTTTCCGTACGCAGGTAATCTAGGAATTTCTCTATCATTTTTAGGCAATAAAAAATCACTTACCAAATTTATAAAAATCTGGAAAGTGATAAATTTATATGGAAAATTAAGGGGCTTACGCCTGTTCTTCCAGGCTCTGCATACGCTGTTTGTGCGCTGCTCTCAGCCTTTGCTGGCGAAGCTCCACTGACGGTTTGGTGTATTGCTGCTTTGCTCTCAGCTTGCGCACCACGCCTGTTTTATCAAATTTTCTTTTGTACTTTTTCAGTGCTCTGTCGATAGATTCACCGTCTTTTACAGGGATTATTAGCATATTTTACATCTCATTTGGGCTGCAAATATAGACATTTTTTTTAAGTTTTTAAAATTTGAGTATGCTCTATTATAAAACCCTGAAATTAATTATTATCTTGCAGCCTATGGATCGACCGAAGAATTATACCGCCATCACTGCTTCCGCGGGAAGCGGGAAGACCTACGCACTGGTTCAGAGAATCCTGATGATTTGCCTCTCCCAACCCAAAAACGAGCAGGCGATAGGGCGTATATTGGCACTCACCTTTACCAATAAGGCAGCCAACGAGATGAAGGAGCGCATCCTGGGCTGGCTGAAGGGTTTTACTAAAGACAATTATAAGGACAACCGGGACTTAATCAATATACAGGAGGCGCTGGCGGCGCGAGGCATACGGGTGCCCATGGAGGAGCTCCACGCGCGCTCCAGGGCGCTACTGGACTACATCTTGCATCACTACTCCACCCTGAACATCGGCACTATCGATAAATTTAACGCAAGGCTTGTGCGAAGTTTTTCGTACGAACTGGGGCTGCCCAGCCAGTTTAACATTGAAATAAATACCGAGCCATTCCTGGTGCAGGCGGTGGAACGGATGCTGGATGAGATCGGCATAGACGGGCAATTATCGAAAGCCTTCATGGATTTCGTGCATTACAATCTTGATAATGAGAAGCGCGTGAATCTGAACAAAGTTTTGTATGAAGGCGCCAAGGAGTTTGCTAGCGACATCCATTACGAAGATCTGAAAGGCAACGAGGGCTTCGACTGGGCGCGCTACGAGGCATCGAAAGAAAGGCTTCGGAAGGAAATTGCGGAGCACGAGGCATTGGCAATAGAAAACACGGAAAAAGCACTGCAACTAATGGCAAGCCGCAACCTGAGTGTATCTGATTTTGCAAATGGAAAAGATGGCATTGGCGGATTTTTTGTAAAATTCAGGTCCAATGGCTATCCGCTGATGTACGAGACAAAACAAGAAGAAGAGAGCCGAATTAACAAAATTCTCAAAGGTGCCTCCAGTACAAGTAAAAAGCGGGAGAGAGACATCGAAGAGGTATTGGATGAGCTTTTGGAAAGAAGGGAAGCTGTTATTATCAACCATGTTTTATCCCTGAAAAAAAAGCACATCCTAAAGCAGCTGCTGCCACTGAAGGTGAATAAGGAGATCCAGGATCAGCTGAGGATGATAGAGGATGAGAATGATGTGCTGCTACTGTCAAGATTCAATGTGCTCATCGGGGAAAATCTGCGGAATGAGCCCTCGGCATTTATATACGAAAAAGTAGGCACACAGTTCAGCCATTTTTTCATCGATGAATTTCAGGATACTTCGAAGATGCAGTGGCAAAACATGCTGCCGCTAAAGGACAATGCAGTCTCCGAAACTACCAACAGCTTTACGCTCGTGGGCGACCCGAAACAGAGCATCTACAGGTGGCGCGGCGGCGACAGCAGCCTTATGCTGAACATCATCAACGGCAGGGAGGAATCGCCGGTGGAGGTGAGCGTGGAGACGCTGGCAGAGAACTACAGGAGCGCAAAGAACTTGGTGGATTTCAACAATGAACTTTATGAATTCCTTTCTACAAAAAACCTGCAGGCAGACCACTGCGAACTTTTTTCTCTAAAAGCAAGGCAGACACCGCGGAAAGACATCCCGGGCAGAGTGAGGGTCTTCACTACCCCATATTCCCAACCGAAGGCCCCGTACATTGAGGCGGTGACGGACCAGATGCACCGAAGCATCCAGGAATTGGTGGAGAGGGGTTTCAACCTGAAGGACATCACGATCCTCTTCCGGAACAATGAGGATATCCGAAGTTTCTCCATCCTACTCGGTTCCAAAAAAATCGTGAGAAACGGTAATGAGGAATTCATTAAAACCATCTCCGACAAAGGCATCACGCTGAATCTCTCGCTCACGCTGCGCGCGCTGATGGACTTCCTGCGGTGGGAGTGCAGCCCGGAGAATAACCAGCACGCCGTGACTATGCTCTACTGGCTGAATCGACTGGGAAGAATTGATATCAGCGACTTCACTGCGGAGATGCAGGAGATGCTCGCGCTGGGCTCCAGAAATGCTAAGCTGGGCTGGATGCAGGAAAGATTTGGTTTAAAACTGCATCGGGCGGGCAGCACCCCACTGAACCTTTACAACTATATTGAGGGCTATCTGCACGAGTTTTCCGTGGAAGAGAAGGAAACGGATTTCCTTTTGAGTTTCCTGGAAACGCTGTATGGATTCAGCCAGAATTCTGCTGCAACCCTGAAGGATTTTGTGGCCTACTGGGAGGAGGAAGCATCGAAGATCTCCGTACAGGCGAGCGAAAGCATAGAGGCAGTAAAAATGATGACCGTGCACAGCGCAAAGGGGCTGGAATTCCCGGTGGTTTTCCTGCCGGTGAGGCACGCCAATAAGGATTCGAAATTTAGTGAATGGCTGCCGATGGAGGGCTTTGAAGGACTGAAATCTGTAAATATTGAGCAGTTTAAGAAAGAGCTCGCCATTTATGACCGGGAGGTTGAAGAGTTTAATTCTGAAAACAATTATAAAAACCGAATCGACCGTTACTGCGTGCAGTATGTAGCGACTACCCGCCCCGTGGAGCAGCTTTTCCTCTTCCTAGAAAAACCATCCAGCAAATCCGTACCGACGGAGATTTTAGAATTCGCGCAGCAGAAAAACCCGGAGGGCCTCGATGAGTTCGACATTTATCCGGAGGAAGGCGATTCCTACAGCAAGCTGACGGGGAAGGCAGAGGCCAGACCGGAAACGATGCGCATTACCCAGCTTTCCGCGAGGGGGGAGGCGCGCGGCAATATTAAAATCGCAACCCCGTCCAGAAAGTATCAAAACACGAGGGCGGAAGTTAGGAACGGCATCTTCACCCACGAGATTTTATCGCAAATCAATTCAGCGGAGGATGTGGAGCGAATTTTAAGAAAGTACTTACTGAAAGGCGAAATCAGCACGGAGGAGAGGGATGAGATAAGAGCGAGAATTTTAAAAATTATAAATGATGAGAATTTCGGCCAGTATTTCCGCAAAGGCCTGAAAATCATCAACGAAAGAGACATAATGATAAGCAGCGCCGATGGGGCGAAACTCTACCGCCCAGATAGGCTGATAGAGACCGGGGAAGGCATCTTCATCATCGATTTTAAAACTGGTGCGCCGAAAGACTCCCACAGGCTTCAGGTAGAAAATTATAGGAACATCCTGCTGCAGCTCGGCAAAAAAGTTGCCGGTACGGAGCTGATATACATTTAAAAAAGGCAGCTCCAGGAATATCAGGACCTGCCTTTCCAACCATTAAAAAATAAAACTATGAAACTACTTCTGCAGGAACTGCATGGGTATTCTTTGGATTAAAGATTTTCTGAAAAGTTAAATACGAAAAAGAAAATTTTTACAGTTTATTTCTCAAAGCCTTTTCCATCGCCATATTTCGCTACTAGATCAGCGATGATTTTTTCGGTTTCATCGGGAAAATCCACCGAAACCACCTTTCCGTTTTCCACCCAATCTTTCAGTTTTTTCCCGAATTCATCTTCCGACCAAACCACCGGAACACCCAGCTTATCAAGGCCTAAAGCGTTGCACTGCTGCTCATACTGATTTTTCATCGGCACCGCTAACACCTTCTTTTTCAGGAACAAAGCTTCGGCAGGCCCTTCGAAACCACCACCAGTCAGCAAGCCTGTAGAACTTGCCAAGGATTTTAAAAATTTCTCATTATCTAGCGCAAAAATCTTGGCGTTTTTACGGCTGTAATCTTCCTTGGAATGCTTCGAGAAAATATGCCATTTTGAATCCGGCATTTTTTCAGTATGGCTCAAAATAAACTCGTCCGAATAAGCCGGAAGATAAACGGTGTAATGCCCTTCTTCCGAAGTTTTCAAATTACGAATTTCGCTACGAATAACCGGTTTGTTTATAAAATCATCAAAACACTCAAAGTGAAAACCGATATAAGCATCAGACGGCGCATAATAATCTAAAATCAGCTTGCCCCAATGAAATCCTTTGAGCTGCGGTGTTTTTGGCGATTTGTACGCACACTGATGACTTAAGCCCACATTCTTCTTTCCACGAAACTTGCACGCCCAGGAAGTTACAGGCTCAAAGTCATTGATTATCAGGTCGTAATCATTCACCGGAAGCCGTTTCAAATCATACAGAAAACGCAAAAACTGGAATTGCTTAATCGTGGCGAGAAAATCCACGCCGCCATTTTTCCCGAACTTGAAACCCAAACCGTGCAGCCGGTACTTCACCGGCTCTTCCAACCCAATTTCCACGTGGGTTCCGCTCACCACCAAATCCACATCGCCGTGCTTCTTCAAGTGCGGAATAATTTCACGGGCCCTACTGATGTGGCCGTTCCCCGTTCCCTGAATTGCGTACAGTATTTTCATCGATGTAATCTATTGACAATCAATAATTAAACTCTTCCAGAATCTTTCATCCAGTTGTAAATTTTTTCGTTAAAATCAGTTCGGGAATTAAGATTTTCCAAACTGATATGCATTCTGTAGCGCCAGTAATGCGGAAAATTTCCAGGGTCGTTTATTCGTTCATTTTCAAGCTTCGGATTGGCAATTCCAGCATCTGTCGCAAAGAAATCCTGGATCGGGAAAATCGCAAGCATCGCATCGGAATAGATGTGCTGCTTCAAAATCATTTCCGCAAGATACGGCTCTAAATCCACCGGTGCAGTGCCCCACTGATGAAGCTGCTGATTGAAGTAATCCTGCGTAAGACCGCGGTTTTCCTGCCACCATTGCCGCAATGTGGAGCTGTCGTGCGAACTTGTGGTGACCACATTGAGATAGCCCGCAACTTTTGGATTGTAAAACGGCAAATTATCCGGTGCCATCCGTTGAACTTTCAACGCCAAAATCCCCAGCCTGTCCATCACAACAGGAACGCTGTCTGGAACGAAGCCAAGGTCTTCAGCGCAAATTAGCATAGCGGAAGAATCGAGAATTGCCGGCAGCTTTTCCATCGCACTTTTCGCCCAGAGCTCATCCTGCCAATTGAAAAAATAATCTTTGTGAAGATGGTAAAATTCGTGCTTTTCAAAATCGGAAAGGAAGCGGTACGAATTTGTTTTTGCCAAACTAAACTGCGGATGAAACACGGATTTTCCATCACGAATTTCTTCAATTAACAGAACATTTGCAGCCAGCGAAAGCAACTTCTGCTTCAAATCTTCATTTTCATTATTCTCAAAATATTCAGTAATTTTTTGCTGATTATCAAATTCAGGCTTTAAGGAAAACTCACCATTTTCTTTCGCATCCAGAAACTGAGATTTAACAAAATCTTTCTCGTCGCCAAAAAACTCGTCTAAAATTTGCTCGTTAATAAACGGCTTTGCGAAACGCTCATAATTCAGCGGAATATTTCTACGGGAAAGCTCTTCTTCGGTAATTGGAACCGCAGGATAATAGTAGCCCAGCAAAGCCTGAGTGGCTGTGGTTGGAATGCGCCAAATCCTGAAAAATCCCAGGATATGGTCAATTCTCATCGCATCAAAATATTTTTCCAAAGCGGCAAATCTGCTCTTCCACCATTGGTAGCCATCGGCCTTCATCGCTTCCCAATTGTAAGTCGGGAAACCCCAGTTTTGCCCAAGCTCTGTGAAGAAATCAGGCGGTGCACCAGCCTGGAAATCCATACCGTAAAGTTCAGGTTCTTTCCACGCTTCCACGGAAAACCGGTAGATGCCTATTGGCAAATCGCCTTTTAAGGAAATCCCAAAATTATGGGCATATTTTACCGAATCTGATAATTGCTTATGTAGCTGAAACTGCACCCAGCAATGCAGCATCGCCTCCCTGAAATCTTTACTTTTTTCCTGAAAAATTGCAGCAATTTTCCCGGCCACAAATTTCCGGTGCGTTTTCCATTTTGAAAAATCCGGCGTATTATAGCGGTCTCTCAGGATGCAAAACGCAGCGTAAGGCTGCAGCCATACCTCATTACTTTTCAGGAAATTTTTGAAGTTCCTGTCTTTTAAAATCTTGGAATAATTGGCATCAAAAACCGCACGCAAATATTTCCACTTAAGTGCGATAACGGCTTCGTAATTAATTAATTCTAAAGCATTTAGCTCATTTTCATTCTGCAAAAATTCCTCCTGATATTCATCCGGAATTTTAAAATCCAATTCCGAAAAAGAGATGTAAATCGGGTGCAGAGCATAGAGCGAAATCGGTGCGTATGGATAAGAATCCGTCCAAGAAAAATTGGCTGTGGTATCGTTGATTGGCAGCGTTTGAATCATCGTCAAACCAGCATCTTTAGCCCAATCTGCCAGAAGTTTTAAATCCGAAAATTCACCGATGCCAAATCCGTTTTCACTACGCAGGGAAAAAATCGGGATTGCAACGCCGCCAGCATAATAAAGTTGCGATTTTTTGAAACGAAAAAAATGATCCGCACGAATTTGCAGCACGCCGCTTTCCGAATTTGGCTGAAGCATTCTGCTTTCACCAGCTTCAATGTCAAACACTTCGCCGGATACCGAATTCTTCAAACCGTATTTATACTCTATCCATTGATTTTCAGGGAGATACAGCGCTACTTCCCAAACACCCAATGCCGTTTGCTGCATTTCCACAGCCTTCGCTGGATCCCAATTTCCGAGCGCTTCGCTTGCACCCATTATCACAATTTTCCAATCGGGATTGTAGATGGGCGCTTCCAAACGAAACATGTGAGAATGCTTTTTCAGCGGTAAAACTTTCTTGAATTTCGGGTTGCCAAGTGAATTTTCAAGCACCTTGTTCGTCAGATAATTTTCAGGGAAATTCTTCTTATTCCAGAAGTCAAACACCTGAAAATCAGAATAGTTATGAGAAAAATTGAGATGATGTAAGGTCAATTCTTCGTCAAGAATTTCGCCAGAATCATTCATCAGCTGATATTTGTAAGCGATGTTTTTTGAGAAATAATCGATGGAAACCGTCCACTGAGAATCACTTTCGTAACTCATTGGAAACGAACGGATTTCCGCATCATTTTCAACAATGGCAAGGCAAAGATTCTGGCCAGGCTTGGTAAAATAATTGATATGAAAAGTTATGCGCATTTGAAAATTTTTATCGGGATAATTTTAAGTTTAAATATTGATAATCAGCGAATTAAAAAGGTAGTTCCATCTCTGCCGTCTTTTAGTTCGATACCTTCTTCAAGAAGTTTGTCGCGAATCTGATCGGAAAGTTCAAAATTCTTGGCTTTCCTTGCCTGATTTCTGATGTCAATTAAAATCTGCATCGCCTGATCCAGCTTTCCGCTGTCGCCCTGCTGAATATTTTGTAAGCCCAAAACATCATAAACGAAGCCATTCATCAGCTTTGTAAGCTCCTGTAAATCAGCAAATAAAATCGTTTCTTTACCATCCCTGATTTTGAAAATCCAGTTTACCGCTTCAAACAAGTGGGAAATCAAAATCGGCGAATTGAAATCGTCGGTCAGTGCATCGTAGCAATCATTTTTCCATCGGGAAATATCAATGGTAGATTTTTCGTTAGTTGGCAGATTTTCAATTAGTTGCAGGGCTTCCATCAGTCTTTCGAAACCTTTTTCGCTGGCAATTAATGCTTCGTTCGAAAGATCCACCACACTTCTGTAGTGCGCCTGCATAAAGAAAAACCGAACAACACTCGGATGAAAACCTTTCTCAAAAAAATCATTATCACCGGAAATCAGCTGCATCGGCAGAATCGTATTCCCGGTGGATTTGCTCATTTTTTGTCCGTTCAGCGTCAGCATATTGGCGTGCATCCAGTAGTTTACAGGCTCGTTTCCAAAGCAGCCTTTGCCCTGCGCAATTTCGCATTCGTGGTGCGGAAATTTCAGGTCCATTCCGCCGCCGTGAATGTCGAATTTTTCACCTAAGTATTTGGTACTCATTGCAGTACATTCCAAATGCCAGCCAGGAAAGCCCATTCCCCAAGGTGAAGGCCACTTCATAATATGCTCCGACGAAGCTTTTTTCCAGAGCGCAAAATCCTGCGGATTTTTCTTCTCATTCTGCCCATCCAAATCACGGGTATTGGCAAAAAGCTCGTCGATATTCCGCTTGGAAAGCTCGCCGTAATTCAGACCTTTGGCATCGTATTCTCGAACATCAAAATATACCGAGTCATCACTTTCATAAGCTAAACCTTTGTCTATCAATACTTTAACAAGCTCAATCTGCTCAATGATATGTCCGGTAGCTGTCGGCTCGATATTCGGCGGAAGATTGTTGAACATCTTCAGAACATTGTGGAAATCCACCGTATATTTCTGCACGATTTCCATCGGTTCCAGCTTTTCCAGCCTGGATTGTTTCACGAAGCGGTCGTTATTCACATCGCCATCATCCGTCAAATGCCCAGCGTCCGTAATGTTCCGTACATAGCGCACCTTGTAGCCCAGGTGCATCAGCGCACGGTAAATGAAATCGAACGACATAAAGGTGCGCACATTGCCCATATGCACATTGCTGTAAACCGTAGGGCCGCAAACATACATTCCGACGCGGTTTTCGTGGATGGGTTTGAAAATTTCCTTTTCGCCGGAAAGTGAATTGTATATTTTTAGGTTCAATTTTTTTGGTTTAAAGGTTAAGGTTGAAGTTTAAGGCTGAGGTTAAGGTTGAGTGGTTGAATTTTAAAATTAGCTAATCTTCAAATTAGCAAATTCTCAAATTAACGAACCGATATTCACATAATGCAGAAATTCCTGCCGTGTAATCGGGTTGGTGCGGAAAATCCCGCTGAGTTCCGCCGTGATGGTGGAGCTTGCGGTGTCCTTTATTCCGCGGCAGTTTACGCAGAGGTGTTTCGCTTCTATGATGCACGCCACATCCTTCGTACCGAGCGCTTCCTTCATCGCATCCACAACCTGCATCGTAAGCCTTTCCTGAACCTGCGGCCTTCTTGCATAATAATCCACAATTCTGTTGATTTTCGAGAGGCCTATAACTTCGCCGTTAGAAATGTAGGCCACATGGGCTTTCCCGATGATTGGCAGGAAATGATGCTCGCAGAAGGAGTACACCGAAATATCTTTCTCTACCAGCATTTGGCGGTACTTATATTTATTGCTGAAGGTGGAGATTTTCGGCTTATTTTCCGGTAGCAGCCCGCCGAAGATTTCGTGCACATACATTTTTGCAACGCGTTTCGGCGAATCTTTCAGGGAATCATCCGCCATATCCAGCCCAAGCGTATGCATTATTTCCGCAAAATGCCGCTCAATTCTCTCCATCTTCTCTTCCGGCGAAATCGCAAAGGCGTCCTCGCGCAAAGGCGTATGCTCTTTCCCGGTGAAAATATCGTCGTCGTTCTCAGCAAAATCCATAGGCTGTGCTTTAGCGCAAAAATAGCAATAATCTGCAAGACGAGGGCTGCGCGATTTTTTTCAAAAAAGATTGGCGTAATGATAATATTCATATATTTGCAGTCGATAAAACCTAAAAAATAAAAAAATGTCAGACATCGCAGAAAGAGTAAAGGCCATCATCGCTGATAAGCTTGATGTAGAACAATCCGAAATTACGCCTGAGGCAAGCTTCCAGAATGACCTTGGCGCAGATTCCCTTGACACTGTGGAATTGATTATGGAATTCGAAAAGGAATTCAACATCCAAATCCCAGATGACCAGGCGGAAAAAATTACTACCGTAGGCCACGCTATCGCATATGTGGAAGAAGTAGCCGGCAAGTAATTTTAAAAAACATTAATTTATTTTATGGAATTGAGAAGAGTAGTCGTAACCGGATTTGGCGCTATCACACCAATTGGCAATAATGCCCAGGAATACTGGGACAGCCTCATCAAAGGTGTAAGCGGTGCGGCGCCGATTACTCTTTTCGATGCCACAAATTTCAAGACGAGATTTGCCTGCGAAGTAAAAGGCTTCGATCCTTTGAATCATTTTGATAAAAAGGAAGCGAAGAAGATGGACCGCAACACGCAGCTTGGTATGGTAGCGGCAAAGGAAGCCGTAGAGCACGCCAGGCTGAACGACGGCAGCGTAGATAAAAACCGCATCGGCGTGATTTGGGGCTCAGGAATCGGTGGCCTTGATACTTTCGAATCGGAAGTTGTCAACTGGGCAAATTCCGAAATTCCGCGCTTCAATCCGTTCTTTATTCCAAAGATGATTGCGGACATCACTGCTGGCCAAATCTCTATTGAATACGGCTTTCACGGTCCGAACTATGCCACGGTTTCTGCCTGCGCTTCCGCTGCCAACGCTCTGATTGATGCCAAGATGCTACTGCAGCTCGGCAAGGCGGATGTGATTGTTTGCGGCGGTTCGGAAGCTGCCGTTACGGCAAGCGGTGTAGGCGGCTTCAATGCTTTGATGGCGCTTTCCACAAGGAACGACAGCCCGGAAACTGCATCCCGCCCCTTCGATAAAGACAGGGACGGTTTTGTGCTTGGTGAAGGTGCAGGCTGCATTATCCTGGAAGAATATGAGCACGCTAAAAAGCGCGGCGCCACAATCTATGCCGAACTGAAAGGCGGCGGGCTAAGCGCTGATGCACACCATATGACGGCACCGCATCCTGAAGGACTTGGCGCTTTCCTCGTAATGAAAAACTGCTTGGAAGATGCAGGAATTTCGCCGGAAGAAGTGGACCATATCAATATGCACGGCACTTCCACGCCGCTTGGCGATTTGGCGGAATCCAACGCTATCGCAAGGCTTTTCGGTGAGCACGCTTACAATATTCAGATTAATTCCACAAAATCGATGACCGGGCATTTGCTTGGTGCTGCCGGCGTTATCGAAGCTATTGCCACCATTGGCAGCATTCTGCACGGCATCGTTCCGCCAACCATCAATCATTTCACCGATGATGAGAAGATTGATGCTAAGCTGGATTTTACCTTCAACAAAGCGGTAGAGCGCGAAGTAAATGTGGCAATGAGCAACACCTTTGGTTTTGGCGGCCACAATGCCTGCGTACTTTTCTCAAAAATCTAGGCGCGAATGAAGTTGCAGAAATTCTTCATAAAATTTCTGAGCAATAACAAGAATACCTTCCGTACAGAGGAAGATTTAATATTTCGCCGGAAAATCTCGCAAATAGTTGGTTGCGAAATAGTTAACTCACACATCTACAAGGAAGCCTTTACGCTTAAAGAGCCCGGCGTAAAAAATTCCCCGAGCTACGAGCGCCTCGAGTTTCTGGGGGATGCTATTTTAGGCTCCATTATTTCTTGCTACCTTTTCAATGCATATCCCGGAAAACGGGAGGGCTTCCTTACTCAGATGAAATCGAAAATCGTAAGCCGGAACAACCTCAACAAAATCGGCGAAGAACTTGGCCTTCCCGACCTGGCGGAGCAGAAAGCAGGCGTAAGCGCTGGGGGCAATCTCGCGGGAAATCTTTTCGAGGCACTCATAGGCGCTATTTATCTGGATCTTGGCTACGAAGTCTGCGAAAAAACAGTTCTCGGAAGGCTGCTGACACCGCAGGAAATTGCCAAGCTGGAGAATAAGATAATGAGCTACAAAAGCTTGCTGCTGGAGTGGGCTCAAAAAAACAAGCTGGAGCTGACCTACGAAACCACGGAGGAACATCTTCCTAATAAAATCCTTAATTTTAAATCGGTAATAAGGATAGGCTCGGAGAAAATCTCAAACGCATCCGACAGTTCCAAGAAGAAGGCCGAAGAAAAGGCTGCGCAGAGAGCATTCTACTCATTAAACAAAAAAGAAAACATCCTTGAAAAATCAACAATTCCTATTGGATGATGATGCCGCCGAGGGCATTTCGGTGGGGCTGCTTCGGCTCTCGAAACAGCTTCCGCCTCACGAGTTTTTTTATCATTTCAACTGTGCCAACCGCCAGATTTACCTGAAGAGAATCAAGGATTTAAAAAATATAGGGAGGGACTACTCGTCATCCCATCTCCGTATGGAGGGCTATCATAGAGAGCTGCGCTGCCAAGTGCAATTTATTGAGAACCGGGCGTCGGAATCGCAGGTTTTTGAACACCAGGGAAACCTTTTCTCAGACGGGGCGGATGTTAATTTTTTGTTACCAATGCACCCCGATGTAGATTTTGTGGTGCGTACCACAGACAATCTTGATGATTTTTCATTAATTTTACTGCCGGAAGGCCTCACATTTTCAATACAAAACTTTCAAATTGACGCCGGGAGCCTTTCAGATTTAATACAATTTTATGACTAACAAGGACTTAAAGAAAACCAAGATCATCGCTACCATGGGGCCGGCAACGGGAACCAAAGAAATCCTTATCGAGATGATCCGGGCGGGGGTGGATGTTTTCAGGATAAATTTCTCTCACGCTGATTATGAAATTGTAAAAAACAATGTAAAAATGATCCGCGAGATCAATGAGGAGCTCGGCACTTCCGTGAGCATCCTTGGCGACTTGCAGGGCCCGAAACTCCGCGTGGGCGTGGTAAAGGAGGGATCTTACCTCAACCCAGGGGATGTACTTACCTTCACCAACGAGGAGGTAGAGGGCGATTCTACGAAGGTATATATGACCTACCAGCAGTTCCCGAAGGATGTAAAGGTGGGCGAAAGAATCCTCATCGATGATGGCAAGCTGGTGCTCGTGGTGCTTGAAACCAACGGAATCGATACCGTACGGGCTAAGACGATCCAGGGCGGGCCGCTGAGCTCCAAAAAAGGCGTAAACCTGCCCAACACGAATGTATCGCTGCCGGCACTTACCGAGAAGGACATCCGCGATGCGAAATTCATCCTTGAGCTAGGCCTGGACTGGATTGCGCTGTCCTTCGTCCGCCACGCGCAGGACATCCGCGACCTGAAGGAGCTTATAAAAGAGCACGGCGAAGGTTTTAAAACGCCAATCATCGCGAAGATAGAAAAGCCGGAAGGCGTGAAGAATATTGACGAAATCCTTCAGCAATGCGACGGCATCATGGTTGCGCGGGGCGACCTGGGTGTGGAGGTGCCGATGGAGGAAGTACCGGCAATTCAGAAGAATCTGGTGCAAAAAGCGCGCGCTTATTCCAAACCGGTAATCATCGCCACACAGATGATGGAATCGATGATCAGCAGCCTTACTCCGACGCGTGCCGAAGCGAACGATGTGGCGAATTCCGTGCTGGACGGCGCTGACGCGGTGATGCTCTCCGGCGAAACTTCCGTGGGGAAATATCCTGTCCAGGTGGTGCAGAATATGGCTAAGATTGTAAAAAACATTGAAACCACGGAATTCTACCATCGCTACAACCCGATCGTAGATAAGCAGTTCCAAAGCGAGGCAGTGAGATTTATCACCGACAGGATCAGCCTTGCAGCGGTGAGGATTGCGCGTACGACCGATGTTCAGGCGATCATCACCCTTACCAATTCAGGCTATACGGCATTCCAGATTTCCGCACACCGGCCGAACGCGCATATCATCGTATTCAGCTCCAGCCGACGGGTAATTACGATGCTCAACTTGTTGTGGGGCGTCCGGGCATATTATTACGACGGCAACGAGAGCACCGACGAGACCGTGGTGCAGGTAAACAGGCTGGCAGCCGATCTCGGCTATGTAAACGAGGGCGATCTCGTGGTAAACTTGAACGCCACCCCTGCAAATGCAAACGGGAAAACCAACACCCTGCGCCTTACCACCATTTAAATTTTCGGCAAAAGCTGGTGTTACTCAACCGCGAAGTTTCTACTCCACGGTTATTTGTTTGGTTAATGACCGACAATCGTTTTCGCATGGACGAACTCGCGGAGTGCCAGATGAGAAAGCTCCGTACCGAAGCCGGAGTTCTTTATGCCCCCGAAGGGCAGCCGCGGATCCGAGCTGGACATTTTATTAATGGAAACCATACCGCATTCCAGGTTTTCCGTAAAATAATTTGATAACTTCTCGTCACGCGTCCATACGGATGCCGAGAGCCCGTACGGAACATCATTAGCAATTTCCAAAGCTTCCGCAGCATTTTCTGCGAAAAGTATAAATCCCAGCGGGCCAAAAACCTCCTCTTTTAAAACAGGATTGTCCGGCAAAACTTTCAGCAGTCCCGGCTCGAAGGCAATATCTGAAACACGATTCAGCGGGAGGAGGATTTCCGCGCCAGCCTCCACTGCGCGCCGGTACTGCGCCTCCAGGTCATCGCCAAACTCCGCTTTTGCAAGCCCACTGAGCAATGTTTCAGCTTTAAATTTATCCCCCGGCTGAAACTTTTTAAACTCTTCCACAAGCATCGGGACGAAATCTTCAGCTATATTTTCCTGGACGATGAAACGCTTGCCGGCATTGCACGCCTGACCGCAATTTTGCAGCCTTGCTCTTGCACCTTCCTCTGCCGCCCGCCGCAAATCTGCATCCTGCATTACGATAAAGGCATCGCTGCCGCCCAGCTCTAGCACAGATTTTTTGATGTGTATTGCCGCGGTGGAAGCCACCTGCGCCCCCGCTTTTTCGCTGCCAGTAAGGCTCACCGCACGCACTGCCGGGTGTGCCAGAAGCTCCTCAACCTCCTTATGGCCAATCTCCAAATTCTGGAAAACTCCCGCCGGGAAGCCGGCCTCTTCCATCGCGCTTTCAATAGCCTTGCCGCTGCCAAAACAAATGGAAGCGTGCTTCATCACCGCTACATTCCCGGCGAGGATAGCAGGAATGATGAACCTTAGAGCCTGCCAGAACGGGAAATTCCAAGGCATTACCCCTAATATAATGCCCAGCGGTTCGTAGCGGATTTCAGAGATTCTAAATTCAGTTTCTACTTTTTCAGCAGCATTATAATTATCGATTTCGGAATAATACCGCGCCATTTTTATACATTTTTCAATTTCTGAAACCGATTCGGAAATGGGCTTATTCATCTCTGTGGTGATGAGCCTTGAAAATTCATCTTTGTATCTTTCCAAAACTTCTGCAAACCGAGGGAGGTAGCTTTGCCGCTGATCAAAACTTAGACTTCTCCATTCCTGAAACTGCTGCTCGGCAATGCTGATTTTATTTTTTAAATCTTCTTTCATCCTAAAAAATTTTTCATCCTAAAGCAAAAACCGCGCAATTTTAACTTCAGAATTCAACTTAGAGTTTGCCAGAGTAAAACGAGGTTGAGAAGGATAATCATTGCCGTGATGGTAATCGCCACCGCCTGCTTCCTGCCGGAATTGCGGAAGGTACCCATTATTTTGCTGCTTCCTGTAAACTGCACGAGGGGTACCACGGCAAAACTTAGCTGCATAGAGAGAATCACCTGGCTGAGAATCAGGAGCTCATTGGTGCCGCTCTCGCCGTAGAGGATTGCGACGATAAGTGCGGGGACTATCGCTATGAGCCGCGTGATAAGCCTCCTGGCCCAGGGCTTTAGCCGGATATGCACGAAGCCCTCCATCACAATCTGCCCGGCCAGCGTGCCGGTGAGCGTGCTGTTCAGCCCGGAAGCAAGCAGCGCTATTCCGAAAATTTTCGGCGCCCACTGGGAATTAAGGATGTTTCCGAGCATCTTGTACGCTTCCTGAATTTCTGCAACCCCGGTGTAGCCGCCGGTGTGGAAGGTGGAGGCGGCTACAATCAGTATAGCGGAATTGATGAAAAACGCCAGCAGTAGAGCTATATTGCTGCCCCAGGTCGCAGCCTGGATTGCAGATTTTTTCCCATCCATCGTTCTCCGATAATTTTTATGATACACGATATGGCTGTGCAGGTAGAGGTTGTGGGGCATCACCGTGGCACCAAGAATGCCGATGCCAATGTAGAGCATCTCGCGGTTTTTGTAGATCTGCGAGGTTGGCACAAAACCATTTGCCACTTCTCCAAGATCCGGTTTTGAAAGAATAAGTTCATACCCAAAGCAAGCCAGCACGACGAACATAAGTGCTGCCACAATGATCTCCAGCGGGCGGAAGCCTTTGCGTTGTAGCAATAGAATCAGCAGCACATCGATACCGGTAATCACGATGCCCCAGACCAATGGAATTCCGAAAAGAAGGTTCAGGGCGATTGCCGTGCCGATAACTTCCGCTAGGTCGCACGCTGCGATGGCTATTTCACAGAGAATCCAGAGTATAAAATTGACTGGTTTAGAATAATTTGCGCGGCAGGATTGCGCCAAATCCATCCCGGTAGCTATACCTAATTTGATGCAAAGATGCTGGAGGAACATAGCGAATACATTCGATAGCAAGATCACGGACAGCAGCGCATAGCCGAACCTTGCCCCGCCTTCTATATCCGTAGCCCAGTTGCCGGGATCCATATAGCCCACAGCCACCATAAGCCCGGGCGCGGTGAACATCAGCACGCTTCTGAGCTTATGATAAAATGTCTGACTTTCGAGCATTATGCATTAAACTGCTAAAAACCATTCGTTTATAAGGCTTGCTGCCAGGCGCGCGGTACGGCCGTCGATATCGTATTCTGGATTTACCTCCGCCACATCCATTGCTACCATTTTTCCGGATTTTAAAATATGGCGGAAAAAATGCATAAAGGCTGCATCCACGAAAATACCGTTGTACGCCAGCGCAGACACCCCGGGCGCGATACCGGCATTGAAGACATCCATACAGAGGGTGAGGTACAGGCAGTCTACACCTGCCAGAAATTCATCAATTTTTCTATAAATATTCGGGAGATTTTCAAAAAACAACTCATCTGCAAGGATGTAATTCATGCCAAAATTGTGCGCCGTATCGAAAAGCTTCAGAGTGTTGGAATTGCGCTGTATGCCGATATGCAGCGAGTGCATCCGCCCCTGCTGCGCAATCTGCCAGAAGCCCGTGCCGGAGCTTGCTCCCACGCCGGGTTCCGGCTCGCGGTTATCGAAATGCGCATCTATGTTAACGATACCCACCCTCTCCTCCGGGAATGCCGACTTTATGCCGGAATAATGCGCAAAAGCAATCTCGTGACCCCCGCCGAAACCCACAGACCGCGCACCCTGCGAAAGCACCCGCCGTACGCAGGCCGCAAAATTCGCCTGCGCCTCTTCCAGATTACGGTTTTCGCAGCGGATATTTCCAAAATCTGCCAGCAGGAAATCAGGGGACACCACCGGGAAGTTTGCCGCCGCACTTCGGATCCTGTCCGGCGCGGATGCCGCCCCTACCCTGCCCTTGTTTCTGCGGACACCTTCGTCCACAGCGAAACCGTGCAGAGCAAACTGCCCCGGTTGCAGGTTTTCATAATTCAAATCCGTGCGCACCCGCTGGAAAACCCTTTGGTGCAGCGCATCTTCGCCGTCATTTCTGCCTGTCCAAATCATCTTTGGTTCAAAGGTTAAAAGTTAAAAGTTGAAGTTTAGATTAAAAACCAAACCTAATTTTTCAAATTGCAAGATCCTGATTCTTTCCTTCTAAGGTCTCAATTACTTCTCCACCGATCACTACTTTCGCGGGGCGCAGCATACCCTGCCGGTAGAGCACATCCAGGAAATTATCGGTTTCGTAGATTTGGAAATCCGCTCTTTTTCCTTGGGCCAAAACTCCGCGGTCGGAAAGGTTCAGTGCCTTTGCAGAGCGGAAGGTCATCGCGGAAAGCACTTCGGCAGTAGTCAGTTTTTGATAAGTGGCGAGTACCGATGCCTGGGTGACCAGGCTGCCCATCGGGGCGGATCCGGGATTCCAGTCGGTACCGATGGCGAGAATCGCGCCGGCATCCAGCAGCTTCCTCGCCGGGGTAAATTTTTCGCCCAACCCGAGGCTTGCGCCGGGTAGCGCGGTAGCCACCGTTTCGGACTTTGCAAGGAAATCGATATCCTCCTCCGATGTTGCCTCCAGATGATCTGCCGAACACGCGCCCACCTCTACCGCCACGCGGGAGCTCCCGGAGGTGAACTGATCGGCGTGCACGGTAAGCTCAAAGTCCATTTCCTTTGCTTTCAAAAGAAATTCCCGGCTTTCATCTATTCCAAATGCAGATTTTTCGATGAAGATATCCACCCTTCGGGCGAGGTTTTCAGATTTTATAATAGGTAAAATGTCAGCGAGGATATAATCCAGATAGTCGTGGCTGGTCCCTGAGAAATCTTTCGGCACCGTGTGCGCGGCAAGGCAGGTAGGCACCAGCTTGGCAGGCGTATGCTTCTGCGCTTCTTGGATGACGCGGAGCATTTTCAGCTCGTTTTCTGCATTCAGGCCGTAGCCGCTTTTTACCTCGATGGTGGTGATGCCCTGGGAAATCAGCTCGCCGATTCTTTGGAGCATCCCATCCAGCAGCTGCTTTTCCGAGGCATCCCGAGTATGCTTTACGGACGACCAGATTCCGCCGCCGCTTTCCGCAATTTCCAGGTAAGATTTCCCGGCATTGCGCATCGCAAAATCGTTGGCACGGTTTCCAGCAAAGCAAATATGCGTGTGAGAATCCACAAAGGCTGGCAGCGCAATTGCACTTTGCTGCTGGAAGACGCTTTTGGGCTTTTGGCTTTGCAAAGTTTCAAAATCGGAAACTTCGGCGATGAAGCCATCATCATCCACCAAAATTCCAGCATTGGGAATGATTTCCAGCTGCTCATCGCAGAGTGCGCCGCGCAAAGGCAGCTTGTCCATCGTCACAACCTGCGTGAAAGGTCCGTAAAGTGTCATACAAAATTTTTGATAAATATAAGAATAATGAGGAAGTTCTTTACCATAAATTTAGAAACGCCAGCAGCAAAGCGCCAGAGGCTATCAGCTATAAAAAACGCTGCCGGAATTTCTTCCGAGCAGCGCCCTGCAAACACTAAAAAAAGGATTTGATTAAAATAATATCTGCAAAAGCAAGATTAAATTTAGGATAATGATAATGGCGGTGATGATGATGGCCACGGCTTGCTTCATACGGGAATTTTTGAAAACGCCCATTATCTTGCCGCTTCCCGTAAACTGCACCAAGGGTACTACCGCAAAACTAAGCTGCATCGAGAGTATCACCTGGCTCAAAATCAGCAGTTCATTCGTGCCGCTTTCACCATAGATTATTGCCACAATCAGCGCAGGCACTATCGCTATCAGCCGTGTTAGCAGCCGCCGAAGCCACGGTTTTAGGCGGATATGCATAAAGCCTTCCATCACAATCTGCCCGGCCAAAGTTCCGGTTAGCGTGCTGTTTAATCCCGATGCCAAAAGCGCTACGCCAAACACGATGGATGCCCATTTGGAATCCAGTATGTTGCCGAGCATCAGGTAGGCATCTTGAATTTCTGCGACGCCGGTATGCCCGCCAAAATGAAATGTAGATGCCGCCACAATTAGGATGGCCGAATTAATAAAAAGCGCGATTATCAGGGCAATGTTGCTACCCCAGGTTGCATATTTTATCGCCGATTTCTTGCCCGCTTCTGTTTTGCCGTATTTTTTGTGGTAAATGATGTGGCTGTGCAGGTACAGGTTGTGGGGCATCACGGTAGCGCCCAAAATTCCAATGCCGATATACAGCATTTCGCGGTTTTGGTAGATTTCCCTCGTTGGCACGATGCCTTCTGAAACAGCCTTCCAGTCGGGCTTTGAGAGGAAAAGCTCGTAGCCGAAGCACATCAGGATGATGAACATTAGCGCCGCCACGATGATTTCAATGGGGCGGAAACCTTTGCGCTGCAGCATCAGAATCAGCAAAACATCGATGCCAGTAATCACGATGCCCCAAACCAATGGAATTCCAAAAAGCAAATTCAGCGCAATAGCAGTACCAATTACTTCTGCCAAGTCACAAGCCGTAATGGCAATTTCGCAAAGAATCCACAGTGTGAAATTAACAGGTTTGGAGTAATGTGCCCTACAAGACTGAGCCAAATCCAACCCGGTAGCTATGCCTAACTTTATGCAGAGATGCTGCAAGAACATGGCAAAAATATTAGAGAGGAAAATCACGGAAAGCAGTGTGTAGCCGAACTTTGCGCCCCCTTCAATATCCGTAGCCCAGTTTCCTGGGTCCATATATCCTACCGCCACCATCAGTCCTGGCGCTGTGAACATCAGCACTGTTTTCAGCTTTTGGCTAAGTGTTTGGTTGCCTCCCATTTTATTATCTAATTCACCAAATTGGTTATATAATGCAAAAGTAAAAAAAGTTAGGAAAACCTAAATAATTTGCTAAAATAATTTTTTTTAAATTTGATGAAAGTAATTCCAATGGGAAGGTCAAGCACTGAAGAAAATTACCTGAAAGCCATTTTCACGCTAGCACAAAATGCACCAAATTCTGAAGCGGGAACCAACCAGGTTGCTGCATATCTCGGCATAAAACCGGCATCCGTAAACGAAATGCTGAAGCGGCTGAAGGATAAAGATTGGGTGGATTATGAAAAATACGGCAAAATAAAACTCACCAAGAAAGGCCAAAGTTTGGCAATACAAACCATTAGGAAACACAGGCTTTGGGAAACTTTCCTTTATCAGAAATTGGGTTTCGGTTGGGAAGAAATTCACGAAGTGGCGGAAGAACTGGAACATATTCATTCTGAAAAACTGATTTCCGCTTTGGATAAATTTTTAGATTACCCTAACTTTGATCCTCACGGCGATCCAATTCCAGACAGTTCCGGCAGGATTGAAAAAGTAATTCGTAAAAAATTAACAGAAGTAGAAGTGGGCAAAAATTTCAGGGTGGTGGCGGTAAAGGATGTGAATGCCGAATTTCTGCAATATGTGGAAAGCGTGGGGATTGTTATCGGCAAAGAGTTTCAGCTGATTTCCCGCGAAAACTTTGACGGACAAACCACTCTGAAAATCAACGGCGATGAGAAAATCATCAGCGAAAAAGTAGCAGAAAATATTTTTGTGGTGGAAGTTTAATTTAATGTAACAATGAACGAATGTAACAGTGTAGCAATGTCTTGTGCTAACAACAGTAACGAAGTCTCAAACCGCTAAAACATTTATCTTTGCTTAAACTTCCCGATGCCTGATTTCCTTCATCCTGATAAAGAAAATTTTTCCGATGATGAGCTGCAGCTCGAGGCGCAGATTCGCCCGCAAAGTTTCGCTGATTTTGCAGGGCAGCGCAAGACGCTGGATAATCTTGAAGTCTTCGTGGCTGCCGCGAAGCGCCGCGGCCAGCCTCTGGATCATACCCTGCTGCACGGGCCGCCGGGCCTGGGGAAGACGACGCTGGCGCACATCATCGCCAATGAGCTGGGCGTAGGGTTTAAGATGACTTCGGGGCCTGTGCTGGACAAGCCAGGTAATCTGGCAGGCCTTCTCACCAATCTGGAGGAGAATGATGTGCTCTTCATCGATGAAATTCACCGCCTCTCGCCCGTGGTGGAGGAATACCTGTACTCCGCGATGGAGGATTTTAAAATCGACATCCTGCTGGAGACCGGCCCAAACGCGCGCAGCGTACAGATCGGGCTGAATCCCTTTACCCTCGTGGGCGCTACCACCCGTAGCGGAATGCTCACCAAACCTCTGCTGGCGCGGTTCGGCATCCAGAGCCGGCTGGAGTATTACAGCATCGAACTCCTCTCCACCATCATCCAGCGGAGCGCAAGAGTGATGGAGATCCCCATCCAGGAAAATGCCGCCATCGAGATTGCAAGACGGAGCCGCGGGACGCCGAGAATTGCCAACGCCCTGCTGCGCAGGGTGCGGGATTTTGCAGAGATAAAGGGTAACGGGAATGTGGAAATTAATATCACCCGATTTGCCCTGGATTCGCTGAATGTGGATGAGTTTGGGCTGGATGAGATGGACAATAAAATCCTGCACACGATGATCGAGAATTTCCGCGGGAAACCGGTGGGCATCTCTGCACTGGCGACCTCCATCGGCGAGAATTCGGAAACGCTGGAGGAGGTCTATGAGCCCTACCTCATACAGCAGGGCTTCATTATCCGCACCCCCCGAGGGCGGGAAGTAACCGAGAAAGCCTACAGACACCTCGGCCTCAGTAGAAACGGAAACTTAGGAGAACTTTTTTGAATGTTCCAAGAGGGAAAGTTTTTTAACTTTAAAAAAAAATTTAAAATGAAACTTTACACTGTACAGTGCGGGAAATTTAAGCTGGACGGCGGCGCTATGTTCGGCGTGGTGCCCAAAAGTCTTTGGCAAAAAACCAACCCTGCCGATGAGCGGAACCTCATCGATCTGGGCTGCCGCTCGCTGCTGATAGAAGATGGTGAGAAACTCATCCTGGTGGATACCGGGCTGGGAGACAAGCAGGATGAGAAGTTCTTCGGGCACTACGCGCTCTGGGGCGGGGAAAATGTGGATAATGAGCTTGCCAGATACGGCTTCCACCGGGATGATATTACGGATGTTTTCCTTACGCATCTCCATTTCGACCACTGCGGCGGCGCGATAGAATGGGATGAGGACAATTCCGCCTACCGCCCGGCATTTAAAAATGCGAAATTCTGGAGCAATGAGGCGCACTGGCAGTGGGCAACGAAGCCAAACCCACGGGAGAGGGCAAGTTTTTTGCCCGAAAACATCCTGCCGATGCAGGAAAGCGGACAGCTGAATTTCGTTCCGCTCCCGAAAGACGGGAATAAAGTTTCTGCGCCGGAATTGAAAATGGACATTTTTTTTGTAGACGGGCATACCGAGAAGCAGATGCTGCCGATGGTACATTATCAGGGGAAAACAGTCATCTACACGGCAGATCTCATCCCCACAACCGGGCATATCCCGCTGGTGTACATCCCCGGCTACGACACGCGCCCGCTGCTCACAATGGATGAGAAAGATGAGTTCCTGAAAATGTGTGCGGAAAATAATTACCTTCTTTTCTTCGAACACGATGCGCATAATGAACTCGCCACTGTAAAAATGACGGAAAAGGGCGCGCGGCTGGACGAGGTTTTTTCCTTCTCAGAAGTTTTCGGTGGGTGATTGCTTTAATTTTTTTAACTTTGATTTTTCAAATTTAGCAAATGGAAAACAGCGAAGGGCGATCGGCAAAGCCGGAGCCCGAACCCAAGATCATCGGACTGACGGGCGGTATCGGGTCCGGAAAAACTACTGCCGCCAATATCATCGAGCGTTCGGGCTTCCCGGTTTATTACTCTGACGGGCGTGCGAAAAGCATCGTAAATGATGATGCCGTGCTGAGAGAAAAAATCATCTCGCTGCTGGGTGCAGAAGCCTACGACGAGAGCGGCCTTTACAACAGAAAATTCGTTTCTGCCCAGGTATTTGAGAGGCCTGATTTGCTTGAAAATCTCAACAGCCTGATACACCCTGCAGTTCGGCAGGATTTTGAGAAGTGGCTTTCGGCGCAATCTTCGAGGTTTGTTTTTAAGGAAACCGCTCTTTTGTTTGAGCTTGGCCTAGATGAAAATTGTTTCAAAAGCCTGCTGATAACCGCGGACGACAGACTGCGCATAAAGCGCGTGATGGACCGAGACGGGAAAACCTACCGCGAGGTGGAGGCCGTGATGGAAAACCAGATGCCGGAGAAGGAGAAAATCAAGAAGGCGGATTTTATCATTTACAACAATGATACCCAGGAAGCCCTGGAAGAGGAAGTTTCTAAATTTTTAACCGAGCTGGAGGATTTTTAAAAATTAAAAATAAAAAATGGCTGCCCCGAAAGGACAGCCATTTGTATTAAAACATCCTCAATTACTTTCTGATGAATTTCGCGGTGGATTTCTTATCCCCGTCTTCCACAGAAATTAAGTAAGTACCTTTCGGCAGGGCGGAAACATCCGCTTTACCGGCAGAAAGCACTCCTCTGGAAACCAGCGTACCATTCATACCGAAGATGCTGTAGCGGGCATTGGCAGGTACGCCGCTCAGCGCGATCTGGCTTTCCGCGGGGTTAGGATATACTTTTATTACAGTACCCGCGTCCGCTTCGCCTGTGGCAAGCCCCTGAGCAATATAGATGCTGTAATCCTCCACCTGGCCATATGAGTGGGATCCGCAAGGCTGGAAGGTGGAATTTATACTGGAATCCTGCAGGCGGATGCGCATACCAGTTTTAGTGCCTTTTGCCATTGTGGAAGGTATGGTAATCTCGCCGGTCCACGGAGATTTTCCTTTCGGGGTAAGCAATAGCATTTCATTTTCTTCAAACACTTTATTATTATTGGTATCTATCCAAACTGCGACCTGATCCATAATGCTGGATTTTGCGCTCGTCACCGTGAGTGTATATGTGCCCCCGGCTGCTACATTTGCTACTACCGATGCAAAGTTTTCGTAGCCTGCGGTGGAGGTGGAGCTGTTATCTATATCTGCAAATTTAACATTGCTGATTCTCTCGTAGCTTGCGTTGTTTGCCGATGCCTCGCAGTACTGCTGCTCCACGGTAGTAAAGCTGTAGACCTCGCAGGCGGTATTGGCTCCGAAATCATTTTTCGGAACTACTTTCCAGTAGTATTTGGTTGAAGGCTTCAGATCTTTTTTTGATAAAGAAAGTGCCGCTGTGCTGGCGAGCAGTGTGGTAGGATTTTCTTTGGTATCGAGGTAAACATCGTAAGAATCCACCATCTCTCCTCCCTGCGCAGCCGTCCAGCTGAGTTTTACCTCGCGGTAGTTCACATTATCAGCATTGTTAGCAGGGCCTGTGAGCGTTACGCAGTTTGGCGCGGAAGTCGGGAATTTTTTAGCTTCCAGTTCCTTCACGGCATAGAACACATTCCCGATAGCAGATATTCTTACTTTTATCCTCTTGCCTTCCTGCAGAAATCTCAGGTCAAAATTCTCCTTTCCGTCATTCGGAGTAGAGTCGGCAAGTACCACCCAGGTTTTGCCGTTATCTTCAGTATAGTCTATCCTTACATTCTGAACATTGTAAGGTGCAGCGGCTGTATTGGCGACATCCCACTCTATTGGTGCTGACGCTATGTCGTTATAAACTCTTTTGGTTGTCACCAGGAAAGGCCCGTCCTTGCCCACAACTACTTTCTGCGTTGCATACTGAGTCTGGCGAATGTTCTTTGCGGGATCGTTTTCCCTCACGAGGGCGGCGAAGTTCATCTCGCGTGCCACAGTGGATACTGCCTCCCAGGTGCGTTTGCTGTTGTCCAGCACGCCGTTCATTACGGATTCAAATTTAGGGAAGTATCGCACCGGCGAGGGATCGGGATTGTAGACGCGGAAGTTTGGACCACTGGAAAGCTTACCTATGTTGGTGCTGGTAGTGGCCGTCCTGGCGTTGTCTACCTGCTCCCAGCTGTAGAGTAGGGGGTCGCCCTCCGCATCGGATGCTTCTGCAGTAAGGAAGAAAGCCGTACCTTTCGGGATGTTGATATCCGCCATTGCTTTTACTACAGGCGGCTGGTTGTCAAGCGGGGTTTCCACATCGCAGCTTTTTGCAATAAGGTTATCCTGTATCTGGCGGATGCTGAGCGTGTGAAAGTACGGATCCGAGTGATCTTGGACATTCTGCGAGGTAATCCCTGCATAGCCCATAATGGTACTTCCGGAACCCGGCTCAGCATTTACCCCGGCGCTTTCTAGCCTGTGGCTGAAAGTATGGTTAGCACCCAGCTGGTGGCCTATCTCGTGTGCAACATAGTCTATATCGAAACTATCACCATAAGGTTTCTTGTCTGCAGGCGATGTATATGCAGAGCCCTTTCTTCTTGGATTGTTCGGGGTTGGAGATTCGCAGATACACCCGATACAGCCGGCATTACCGCCGCCGCCATCGTGGCCGAAGAGGTGGCCAATATCGTAATTCTCCTCACCTACCACATTGGTAAGCGTCTTCTGGAGCTCCGTGGTCCAAGAATCCGGCGCACCTCCGGCTACAGAGGAATAAGGATCCGTGGCAGGATCGGTATAAATAAGCTGCGGATAATCCTGAAGATTAAGGTGCAGCGCCATCTCCCTTTCGTACACGCCGTTTACGCGGGTTAGCGTCGCATTTACCTGCGCCAGCGCCGCCTCCACGCTGCCGAACAATTGCGTATACTCGCCAGTGGTAGAGATTACAAGCCTCAGCGTGCGGTATTTTTTGTCTGAAGATTTGCTGAAATCGGTAGGGTCGTTACCCAAAACATTACCACCGGCCTTCAGGTTTTCCATCTGTTTCTGGCTTGCCGGAGATTCCTCTGTGTTGCATACGAAAGCACTTCCTTCCGTAAAGTTGGTTTTGGCAAATACTCCGTATACGGATTTATCCGCATTCTGCGGCTCTACGAACTGGTATTTTCCATCTTTCACTATCATCGCCTGGAAATCGTTCGGCGCTACGGAAAACCTCACATATTTCTTCGGATCATCCACACCTACGCCTACATACGAGCCAAGCTGATAGCGCTTTGCCAGAGACTCCGCCACTACTGGGAAGCTGTATACCCGGAAGCGCTCCACCCTGCCCTCCAGCGTGGGGATGGACACCTCCACTGCCTTCGCGTTTCTCCCCTGCGGCTCGGCAGTGGCTAGCTGTGCGCGTATTTTGCCTATATCCAGGCTGTAGAAACTTTTTGCCCCGGTAGCCCTGCGGCTCTCACCAGTAGGCACCGCCGGCGACCACTGCGCAAACGCTGTGGCAGCAGCAGTGAACGCCAGGACTCCTGTAAATATTTTCTTCATAAATTTAAATTTTAGTTCTCAAATGTAAATAAAATTTCAATACAATATAAAAAAATTGTTAATTTTTTCAACCATAGACAAACGGTGATTCAGCAACATCCCGGAAGGATACGCGCTGACCCTGATTTAAAATTTATAAGACAAATTCCAGGAGAACCCAAAATTAAACCGGCCAGAAGATTTGCCGAAGCCTGGTACTATCATCGGTTTGATATTCTCCTGCTTTACGCTGTAGACCAAATATTTTGGCTGCGCACGCAAATCAATATAAAATGGCGATTTAAACAGCTGCACCCTCCCCCCTACATTGGCCTCCACCCAGTAGGAGGATTGCGCAGCCTTGGGCATTTCCAGAAAATACTCCTGCCCCTGGAAGCCCCGCACGGGGATTTTGAAGTAATGCTGCCGGTAGAAGGATGCTGCCAGATTTGCCCCTGCAAAGAAGCCGTTCAGGTCATTTTCGCTGTCCTTCGCCAGCATATAGAAGGCACCCAGCTTTACGAATGGCCCCATAGCCTCGGCGTCGTAGCCGTTTTTATTGTAAATATTCTTTTCGTGGCCGGCTTCCACATTGGCGTGGATGTCGCCCGAAACTTTCGCAGAGACATATCCCTGGAAAATCTTGCGATCGGAGAACAGCGAGATGCCCGCATTCGCTACATCTAACCCTGCCATTAGGCGAAAAGCCTCTGCCTTCTTCCGCTCAGCATTTTGCGGAAATGCCGCTGCAGAAACCAGGCTAAAAAGTAATATATAGGTGCGTGCGTATCTCATCGGTTATTTCATTTTGCGCTGGCTCAGCCGCTCTTGCTCCCGCAGCAGGATGCAGCTGGTACCGAACATCCCGGTAGAGCTTGCGGATACCGCAGGCTGGCGACACATACTCTGCCTGCTCAGCGTACTCCAGCTGCAGGCGCGCGGGCATTTCCGCTTTTCTCCTGCGTATCTCCAGCAGCGTGCTCCCGGAGCCATCGATACGGAGAGGCACGAGCACAGAATCCACCCTTGCCGCCTGTACTACCGCCTGGGTACCGCCGCCATAGTCTGCGGAGATGTAGAGGGAATCCAGAGTGGCAAGCCTACCTGCGGAGTCTTTAAATTTCATTTTAAGGCGAGGCGTGCCCTCGCTGTGCAGGCAGATATCATCATCACCGGCGCAGGATGCCGCAAATATGCCCAGCATTAATACAAAGAACATCCCCAATTTTTTCATTTTCCAAAGATAATGATTGACAGCTGATTGTTGATATGCCCCAACCAGCACGCTAAATACCCTACGAAAAACACATTTTTTCCGTTTGTTTTTTAGCCTCTGGAAACGCCGATGACTAAAGAGCTACAAAAACCTGCGCAGCTTTTTGTAAAAACACCCGTGTCTTTTAATAAAAACTCTTAAGTCTTTTAATGAAAACTCTCAAGTCTTTTTTATAAAACTCTTATGTGTTTTTTGGTGGGCGCCGTTTTGTTTTGTTTAAAAGCCTTAAAACCTTTTCCGAAATTCCCGGGCAGGAAACAAAAAAACCACGGCGCTTTGCCGTGGCGTTTATACTAATTTCTCTGGCTATGGCCTTATGGTAGGCGTGCCATTAATAGGGAAAGTTTTGTTACCCGTGGCAGTATATACTGTGCCACTCTTGATGGAGGCCCCGGCTACATTCGTATTATCCTTCCTTGTGAATACACCTCCGTCAAGCCTTTTTGCATTATCCGGCATATAAATGATGTAGCCAGTATTAAATTCATTATTAACAAAGGCACCTTGCAGAATCCTAAAATCAGCAGTTGGCCAGGTGATTTTCCCCTGTGTAGCCGTCTTCTGCCGTACATCGGCAATCTTGTTATCAGCAAAAGCCTCGCGCGGTATTTGCGTAAGCGCCTTGCTGAATATCACTTCGGTAATTTCATTGTGCCCAAACACTTTCTCTCCTATGGTACCGTTGAGTTGTGATAGATCTACCTTCGTCAGCTTATTTTTCGCAAATGCTCCCCCTTCAATTACCACTAAGTTGGCAGGTGCTTTAAATTCCCCCGCAATCAGGTTTTGTGCAAATGCTTCCTGTCGGATATACTCAAGGATGCCCGGCTGAAACTCCACGCTGGTAAGCTTATTATTAAAGAAGGCCATATCAGGTATTTCCCTAAGGCTGGAAGGTATCGCCACGCTTTGCAGCAGGTTGTCCCGGAAAGCTTCCGGGCCCAGCTCCGTTAATCCCTTGTACAAAGGCGGGTAGTTATTCTCGTCAGGCTTCGGTAGATTTATTTGCGTAAGCTGGTTGTTTTTAAATGCAGCATCCATAATGCACTCCACGCTGTTGGGTATGGTAGCCGTGGCCAGCTGGTTGTTTTCGAACGCGCTTTCGCGGATGCACTTTACCCTATCGGGAATTACAATCTCCGTAAGCTTGTTATTGGCAAAGGTATTCGCAGAAATTTCAGCCAAATCCGGCGGAAGATTTACGGCGGTAATCTCATTACCCTCGAAGGCACCTGCCCCGATGTACGCCACAGTAGGCGGCAAAGTAACCTGACCTTTCAGCTTCGCGTTCTTAAAAGCATCTGCCCCTATGCTTACCAGGTGCTCCGGCAGGGTAATCTCCCCAAGGTCGTTATTCTCAAAAGAGCCTATGCCAATGCTTACCACGCTGTTCGGGAAGCAGGTTTCCGTAGCTTCGGGATGGTAAAGCCCGCCCTGTCCATTAGCATATTCATAATTGGCGATGTTCATCTTGCCCTTGAAGTTAAATCTGTAAGGCCCCGGGCCGCAGCCTATGCCGTACTCCGTGTTATCCACGGTGGCATTTCCGCAGCCGGCGTTGTTCCACTTGCTGCCGTCAAACACATAGATGCACGGCACGGTAACGCCAGCGGTTGCATCGTTGCCATCGCCAGTTGCATCGTACACATATACCATAGCGCCTTTTTGCTCGGTGCCGTAGGCGGTCTTTTCTTTCAGCTCTGCCTTCGTAAGCCTTGGCAGCTGCACGCCGTCTGGTGCTTCTTTTACGCCGGGCTTCCCTACTACCTGCAGTGTAGCCTTCGGCTCTTCCGTGTTAATGCCTACTCTTCCATCCTGCTGGGCGTAGGCCGCTATGCCGAAAAGAGCAAGGGACAGTATAAAAAACTTTTTCATTTTATTTATCTTGATTTTATCTTTATTCGATATTAGCGGTTCATCTTCACCCACTTTTTCTCGTGCCCGAAGAAGTACAGGGCTTGCGCCGTTACAGCGGCTAAGGCAGGGTTGTTCTCAGGCAGCGTGCCATTAATCTCAGATACATAGATGATGGTGCCAATCTGCTCATCACCGTAGGCTGTTTTCTCTATAAGCTGCGCCCTTGTCAATATCGGTACGATAAGGCCGTCCGCCTTTGTGGCATCATCTGCCTTACCTAAAACTTCAAGCGTAGCCTTCGGCTCATATGTATTGATGCCTACTCTATCGCTGTATTCCTGCGAAAACACGCTGACTGCCGCCAACGAAAGGATTGTAGTAATAAACTTTTTCATTTGACTTTTGGATATCAAATTCTGTGCAAAATTAAACAATAGTCCACCACATTTTATGAATTTCATCAACTTTTCCTGATGAGCAAAGCGATGTTTTCAATGTGGTGCGTCTGCGGAAACATATCGACTGGCAGAATCTTCCTGAGCGTGTACGCCTCCTTCAGCAGCGCTATGTCCCTTGCCTGCGTGGCGCTGTTGCAGCTTACATATACTATTTTCTCTGGGCGCAGCTTCAGGATTTGCTCCACCACCTTTTGGTGCATACCGTCTCTCGGCGGATCGGTGATGAGTACATCAGCTTTCGGGTGCGCCGCCAGAAATTCTTCCGTGAAAACCTCCTTCATATCACCGCAGTAGAAGGTGCAGTTCTCCAGGCCGTTCAGCTTGGCGTGGTCTTTCGCAGCGGCTATGGCTTCTGGCACGGCTTCTATGCCGATGACCTGCCCTGCCTTCCTTGCCACATATTGGGCGATGGTTCCAGTGCCGGTGTACAGATCGTAAACCGTTTCTCCGCCTTGTAAATCAGCAAGTTCCAGCGTTTTGCGGTAAAGTTCCAAAGCCTGGTGATAATTCGTCTGAAAGAATGATTTTGGGCCGATGCGGAATTTCAGGCCGTCCATTTCTTCGGTTAAAAAGCCTTCGCCGAAATAGGTTTGGAAATCCAGATCGTAGATGCTATCATTAGCCTTTGGGTTGATGGCGTACAGCAGCGTTTTAATTTGCGGAAATTTCCCGAGTAGGAAGTCAAACAGCGCTTCCCGATTTTCCTTCTCCTCACGGAAAAGCTGAAACGCCACCATCCATTCCCCTTTGGAATTTTGGCGAAGCATCAATGAGCGCAGAAAGCCGCCGTGATTTTTCACATCGAAAAATTCCAGGCCGTTCTTCGTGGCAAAATCTTTCACTGCCAAGCGTATTTCGTTGGATGGCGCTTCCTGAAGCCAGCATTCTTTCAGATCCAGAATCTTGCTCCACATTCCCGGTATGTGGAAGCCCAGCGCATTTCTCTCGGCTATTTCTTCCTGAGAATTTATTTCCTTCGGCGAAAGCCAGCGTGCGTTGGAAAAGGAAAATTCCATCTTGTTTCGATAGAAATACTGCCTTTCCGAACCGAGAATCGGCAGCGTTTCAAAATCCGAGAGCCCGCCAATTCTGCGAAGATTATTTTCTACTTCATTCTTCTTGAATTCTAGCTGCTTTTCGTAGCTCAGGTTCTGCCATTTGCAGCCGCCGCAAACTCCGAAGTGTATGCATTTTGGTTCCACTCTGTCCGGCGATTTTCCCAGGATTTCCACTGCATCGCCTTCTATGTACCGGGATTTGTTTTTGCGCACCAGCACATTCACAAGATCGCCAGGTACAGCGCCGCTTACCAGCACGGTTTTCCCCTCGTCGGTTTTCCCGACAGCCACACCTTTTGCGCCGGCATTTTCTAGCCGGATGTTTTCCAGAATGTAGTGCTTTCTTCTCGCCATATTTGTCGCCAAAAAAGCGGACAAATTTGCCCGCCTGATTTTTTTTGGTTAAATCATTTCGTTGCCGCGGAATCAATCGCTTCTCCGCCCACCTGAATTTGCGCCGGATATTCCGCCTGAATTTGCGGTGCCTTCAGCCCTGTGGCATTATCCAGAGTGTTAACCAAATCGGGATCGCCAAGGTTGTAAAACCGCCGGCTTGCCAGTTTGCCATCTTTATCCACCAAAATAAAATGCGGCAGCGTGAAGCCGAAAATTGCAAAATCCCTTGCAGCCTTGCTGTTGATGCCGCCTTCAATCCAGTAGTTTTTCCCAGGGAAGCCGCTGAACATTGCGCTGCTCGTTTTTTGGAACTGCTCCTTCGTATCATCCAGATTCACGAAAGCAAAATCCATTTTCGTTTTGTAGAAATCCGCCACTTCTTTCAGCATTGGCACGGTGTTCACCGCAATGTTCGGATTCCAGGATGCGTAGAAAGCTACGAGTGTTGGCCTGCCTTTCAAATCTTTCAGGCTGATGGTTTTTCCGTCCGCCGTTTGCAGTTTCAGGTTTGGCTCCGTTTCTTTTTGAAATCCTAAAACAGCGGTCTGCAGTTTTTTCAGTTCAGATTTTACCTCGCCGTTTTTGATGTACTCATCGGTAATTTTAGTGATTTTGTCAAAATTTTTGGCATTCATCGGGTTGATGTCAAATTGCGCCAAAACCGTTGCCAGCATATAATCCTTCGTGATTTGCGAAAAATCTTTTTTGGTTTCCAGATATTTCCCGAAAAGCTCCGTCATCATCATATCATCCGTAGGGTTTTGCTTTTGCGCAAAAGCGTCGAAATCTTCACCGATGCTTTCCAGCAGGAAAGACCGATATTGCGGGAATTGCTTTACTAGCCGGTCATTTTCCTTCGTCATTTCCTTTTTATAATCCAGCAGTGCCTGTGACGGTTTGTAGGCCACATTGCCAGAAATTCGCCCGTGCACCTTGCCGTAAATTTCCACGATGCTGGCAAGCTGAATTTTCGTTTCGTCCTTTTTATAATTTACAACTTCCTTATCGGCATTTATTTTCTTTGCCTCATCGTCAATTGCCTTATTCAGCTGGGTTTCAAGTTTCTTCACGGATTCCAGGAATGCTTTTTCATCTTTCGTAAGCCACTCATTTTGGTTGATGCCTCTCATTATTTCCTGAAACTTTTTTTCTGTACTAGCCAGGAAATCGTTGTTTGTTTTGGCATCCCCACTGATTTTGAATTGGCCCTCAAAATCGTTGGCATCGGAAGTAATCTGCAGTTTCTGACCTTTTTTCAGGTAGAAGGTCGTCATTTGTCCGGCACAGGTCATCACATATATGCCGTTTTTCGGCGCTACAAACTCGCCGGAAAATTCGCCGTTTGGGCTCACTGGGATGTTGATTAGGGGCAAAGCTGCTACGCCGGAAGCCTCGATGAATTCAATCCTTTCCAGCGGAGAAGCATTACCGATTTTACCTGAAACTTCCGTTTTTTTCGAGCAGGAAACGATGGTCATCGCCAGCAAGAGAAACCACAAAACTTTTTTCATTGCGCAATAAATTTCGATTTGCAAAAGTAAGAAAAGCGAATGAAAGGACGATTTTCCCGATATAATTGATTACTGAAATTTGATAATTGATATGTGAAACCGTACACCACAATAAAAAAAGCCGCTCGAAAATCAAGCGGCGTTTTTTAAATATTCTGTAAAAAATCTGTAAAAAATTATCCTCTGTCGATAAATGCCGACATATATTCCCTGTTCAACCTTGCGATGTTCTCCATAGAAATTTCTTTCGGGCATTCCACCGAACAAGCACCAGTATTTGAGCAGTTTCCGAAGCCTTCCTCATCCATCGTCTGCACCATATTGAGCACGCGGCGTTTCGCCTCTACCCTACCTTGCGGAAGCAATGCAAACTGAGAAACTTTCGCTCCTACGAAAAGCATCGCAGAGCCGTTCTTACAAGCAGCTACACAAGCACCGCAACCAATGCACGCCGCAGCATCCATCGCCTTATCAGCATTATCTTTCGGCACTGGGATGGCGTTGGCATCCAGCGTGTTACCAGAAGTATTTACGGAGATGAAACCACCTGCTGCCATAATTCTGTCGAACGCAGAACGGTCCACCACCAAATCCTTTATCACCGGGAATGCCGCACTTCTCCAAGGTTCGATGGTGATGGTTTCTCCATCCCGGAACATCCTCATATGAAGTTGGCAGGTTGTAATTCCGGTATCAGGTCCGTGCGGACGGCCGTTGATGTATAGCGAGCACATCCCGCAAATTCCTTCGCGGCAATCGTGGTCGAAAGCTACAGGCTCCTTGCCGTCGTTCACCAGGTTTTCATTCAGGATGTCCAGCATTTCCAGGAATGAAGAATCTGGGGAGACATCGGAAAGTTTGTAAACTTCGAACTGCCCTTTAGATTTATTGTTTTTCTGCCTCCAGATTTTCAGAGTCAGGTTAAGTCCTCTTTTTGCACTCATAGTATATCGGTTTGTGCGACTTATTTATAACTTCTTGTTTTCACCTCGATGTTTTCGTACACAAGTTCTTCTTTGTGCATCACCTCAGCATTGATGTCCGCACCTTTGTATTCCCAGGCTGCTACATACATATAGTTCTGGTCATCGCGTTCTGCTTCACCATCCGGTGTGGAATGGTCTTCGCGGAAGTGTCCACCGCAGGATTCGTTTCTTTCCAAAGCATCTATCGCCATCAGCTGCCCAAGTTCCATAAAATCGGCAACGCGGAAAGCCTTCTCCAGCTCGGTATTCATCTCGTTGGCTCCGCCAGGCACTCTTACATCCTGCCAGAATTCTTTGCGAAGCTCCTCAATTTCTCGGATGGCTTCCCTCAGACCTTCCGGCGTTCTTCCCATACCTACCTTGTTCCACATAATGTTGCCAAGGATTTTGTGGTAATGATCCACGGAATGTTTACCATTGTTGCTAAGGAAGAATTCCACCTTATCTCTCACTGCTTTTTCAGCTTCGTCAAATTCCGCAGTATCAGTCGGTATTTTTCCGGTTCTGATGTCTGCAGAAAGATAATCTGCAATGGTGTACGGCAGCACGAAATATCCGTCAGCAAGGCCCTGCATTAAAGCGGAAGCACCAAGCCTGTTCGCACCGTGGTCAGAGAAATTTGCTTCACCGATTACGAAACAGCCAGGGATTGTGGACATCAGGTTATAATCCACCCAAACTCCGCCCATTGTGTAGTGTACCGCAGGGTAAATCTTCATCGGCGTTACATAAGGATTATCCGCCGTAATCTTCTCATACATAACGAAAAGGTTGCCGTACTTTTCTTCTACCCAGGCTCTTCCAAGCTTGTAGATTTCTTCCTGAGAAGGATTGTGCAGGTGTTTCTCCATCGCCGCTTCCCTTCCCTTTTTCATAATTTCTGTAGAGAAATCCAGGAAAACGCCTTCCTTAGTATCGTTGTTCTCAATGCCGAAACCTGCATCGCATCTTTCCTTGGCCGCTCTGGAAGCCACATCTCGCGGAACAAGGTTTCCGAAGGCAGGGTATCTTCTTTCAAGGTAATAATCGCGGTCTTCTTCCTTAATATTTTCTGGCTTCAGCCTTCCTTCACGAATGGCGATAGCATCTTCCTGATTTTTCGGCACCCAGATTCTTCCGGAATTTCTCAGGGATTCAGACATCAAAGTCAGTTTAGACTGCTGAGTTCCGTGCACCGGAATACAGGTAGGGTGAATCTGCACGAAGCAAGGGTTTGCAAAGTAAGCGCCCTTCTTGTGAATTTTCCACGCCGCAGAGCAATTGGAGCCCATAGCATTGGTAGAAAGGAAATACACATTGCCATATCCGCCGGATGCAATAACCACAGCATGTGCAGAATGCCTTTCGATTTCGCCGGTTACCAGGTTTCTCACGATTACGCCGCGTGCTTTCCCGTCCACAATCACCAGGTCCATCATTTCGTGGCGGTTGTACATTTTAATCTTGCCCTTGCCGATTTGGCGGCTCATCGCTGAATAAGCGCCCAGCAAAAGCTGCTGCCCGGTTTGTCCTTTAGCGTAGAAAGTTCTCTTCACTTGCACACCACCGAAGGAGCGGTTGTCCAGCTGTCCGCCGTACTCTCTTCCGAAAGGCACACCTTGCGCAACGCATTGGTCGATGATATTTGCAGAAACTTCCGCAAGCCTGTAAACATTGGCTTCTCTCGCACGATAGTCACCACCTTTGATGGTATCGTAGAACAGGCGGTAAGTGGAATCGCCATCGTTCTGATAATTCTTCGCAGCGTTGATACCGCCCTGTGCAGCGATAGAGTGTGCACGGCGTGGCGAATCCTGATAGCAAAAGGCCTTTACATTATAGCCCTGCTCTGCCAAAGTAGCTGCCGCAGAACCGCCGGCCAAACCGGTGCCAATCACGATGATGTCAATCTTATCGCGGTTGTTCGGCGCCACAAGGTTCATATGGTCTTTATGATTTTTCCATTTGTCCTTTAATGGACCGGCAGGAATTTTCGAATTGAGAGTGCTCATATTTTCAGAAAAATCTTTAAAATTAACAACAATCCTTCAGCCTAATAAATTGGTGCATCGGCAAAAAAATGATAAAGCGCGATGAAGATGAAGCCTGCAGGAATCAGGATGGAATACCACTTGCCGAAGCCTTTGATGAATGGCGTGTACTTTGGATGCCTTGCACCAACCGACTGGAACGACGACTGGAAGCCGTGCGCCAAATGCAGGCCAAGCAGCACATTGGCAATTACATAGGCTGCCACACGAATAGGATCTTTAAACTTGTGGTTCAGCTCGTCCCAAAACCTGTCCGTTACCACGGCTTCTCTTGCGATGTACTTGTAGTTCATCTCGTGAATCCAGAAATCATACAGGTGAAGTGCAAGGAACGCCAAAACCACCGCACCGGAAATTATCATATTCCGGCTCATCCAGGTAGAGTTTTCGTTGCCGCGGTTTACCGCATATTTTACAGGCCTTGCCTGCTTGTTCTTGATTTCCAGAACAAAGCCCATTACAAAATGGAAAATAACGGCGAACATAAGGATGGGCTGCATAAGCACCTGCACTAAAGGGCTATAGCCCATAAAGTACGATGCCTGATTGAAAGCGTCCTTATCGAAAACCGAAATCATATTGACGCTGAGGTGCATCACTAGGAAAATGAGCAGGAACATTGCCGATAAAGCCATCGCATATTTTCTGCCAATGGTAGAGCCAGTAAGACTTGCCATAATATTTTTTAAATTATTAAACGCAAAGTTAAAAATTGCAAGCCTATTTTAAAAGTGAGAAATGTCAGAAAACTTCAGTTTGTAAACTTTCTAAATAAACTCAGTCCAGCGGATAAGCCTTCCCACCGTGATTTGCGCTGCGTGCCTTCTCAGGAATTGGATGGATTCTTAATTCCGAAATGCGGTTTTTGCTTAGGTAAGGCTCCACCAGGTATTTCGCGGCCTTCGCTTTATCGGCCTTCGGCGAAAGGTAGAATTCCGCCAAATTCTTATCCTTTATAATAAGGTGTTTCTGCCGGAAATTTTCAACCAGAAGAACTTCCGATTTTTTGAAATAATAATAATTGAGCGAAATTCTCAGCGCGATGAACATTAACAGAATTGCCGCGAAATTCAAAACCGGCCGAATTTTTTTGCGAAGAAAGACCTGCCCCAGAAAATAAATCGTGAGAAATGCCAAAAGTACCTCTGCCAGAGTCATTGGGATATTTTTCGCAAAACCGAAATCTGCTGCCGCAAAAGCGTGAATAACTTTGAGTAAAAACTGAACGGCGGCATCATACACTTCCGTAAGCCATTGAATTTCAATATTTAACGAAAACAAAGTAGCGAGAAACAGCGAGAAAATGATGACAACTTCTACCACAGGAATTACGAGCAAATTGGCAGGGATGGAAACGAGCGAATATTGATGAAAATAGTAGATAACGAGCGGCAGCGTTGCGATTTGCGCGCTGAGGCTCACCGAAAATACCGTGGCGAACAGCCTTTTCCAGCGGTTTGTCAAATTTCCGAACCACGCTAAAATCGGCCGGTTCATCCAGAAAATTCCCAGCACAGCGATGAAGCTCAGCTGAAAACCGACATTATAAAACTGATGCGTATCCACCAGCAAAATCGCGAAAGCTGCCAATGCTACGGCGTTCAGCAAATCGGGTTTCCTTTGCAGCAAAACGAAGGCGTAGTAAGTGGTGAGCATTATGCAGCTTCGCACAACGGACGGCCCATAATCAATTAAAACAGCGAAAGCCCAAATGAAAACCAAGGCCAATACGATTTGTGTTTTTCGCAACATAAATGGCAAAATTTTACGGATAATGAAAAGCATTGTCCAGAAAATAATCGCCATATGAGTTCCGGAAATTGCCAGGATGTGCACTAGGCCGCTTCGATTAAAATCGTTCACAGTTTCGGAATCCATTTCCGTTCTGTCTGCCAAGATAATACCCTTCAAAAATTCCCGGCTTTTCGGCGAAAGTTGTGAAGCATCGATATTTTCTAAAATTTCCAGCCTTTTCTGTTTGATTTTCTCAACGAAAGACAAATCCTTTCTTGAAATCGGCTCAATTCCAGAATTGAGAAAAGCCTGATGGTAAATGCCTTTCCGCGAAAGAAACTTAGCGTAATCAAACTGAAAATCATTGTTCGGATGCTCCACTAAATTAATGAAAGATTCCGCCTGATAATAGTGTTTAAAATCGGGTTTTGCCTCATCTTTCGGAATTGAAACCACGATTTTCAATGGTTCAGAATTGCCACTTTTAAACGATTTTAGCTTTAAGATTTCAGCTTCGTAACGACGGTATCTTTCGTTTGAATTTAATTTTTTTGTAATCTTAAAAATGAATTTCTGCCGGCCTACAAATTCAGAAATCTGTGGAATTTTATTATTCTGAAAATGAAAAAAACTACCAATTCCTAAAAATAAAATCCCTAAGAAAACGCCGCGAAATTTTTGAAAAATGTAATTCGGAATAAAACTAAGAAAGCCGATTAAAACCGAAGCTATTAAAATGAAATTCCAAACTTTTGCACCGAAATTAAAATTTTCCGCCAGAAGAATTCCAGCGATAAAACAGGCCAACATTATAAGCAGCGGCTGCTCTTTCATCGGGCTAATTTACAGATTTACAATTACTTCCGAAGCTTTTTCGCTTGCTCCTTTTCCTCCAAGTTTTTCGCGAAGCGTTGCGTAATCTTCCAAAATTCTCCCGCGGTTTTCACCTAAAATCAGGCTGAGTTCCCGCACCAAATTCTCCGTCGTCAGCTCTTCCTGAATCAGTTCCCTCACAACCTCCCTGTCCATTATCAGGTTCACCAGCGAAATAAAGCGGATGTTTTTCACCAGCATTTTCCCGATCGCAAAGGAAATCGCGCTGCCTTTGTAGCACACAACTTCCGGCACATTCAGCAGCGCCGTTTCCAGCGTGGCCGTTCCGGAAGTTACGAGCGCAGCCTTGGCGCAGCGCAGCAAATCGTAGGTTTTATTGCTTACGAATTTCACATTTTCATCGGTGAATTTCTCATAAAATTCCCGCGGCAAACCTGGTGCACCGGCTATCACAAACTGGTATTGCGGGAAGCGTTTCCTCACCGAAAGCATTATGTCGAGCATTTTCTCTACCTCCTGTTTTCGTGAGCCGGGCAAAAGCGCAATAATTTCCTTTTCGCCCAAGTGATTGTAAGACTTAAACTCCTCACAATCAATCGGTTGCAAATCCGAAATTGCATCAAGCAAAGGATGCCCCACAAATTTTGCACTCACCTGATGTTTTCGATAAAAATCTTTTTCAAACGGCAGGATGACGAGCATTTCATCCACAAATTTCCGGATGGTTTTCACCCTGCCTTCTTTCCACGCCCAAAGCTGTGGCGAAATATAATAAACTACCTTAAATCCCGATTTTTTTGCAAATTCTGCAATCCTCAAATTAAAACCAGGATAATCGATAAGCACTAATGCATCAGGCTTCCAATAAGCAATATCATTTTTACAAAATTTAATATTCCGCAAAATTGTGGGTAAATTTTTAGCAACTTCCAAAAAACCCATAAAGGCTAAGTCTTTATAATGCTTCACAGGTTTTTCGCCGCTTGCTTCCGCCATCAAATCGCCGCCCCAAAACCGAAACTCTGCCGCTGCATCATTCGCTTTCAGCGCCTTTATCAAGTTACTTCCGTGCAAATCGCCCGAAGCTTCACCGGCTATGATGTAGTATTTCATACGCTTATGACCTTTGGCAAATTAAGTAAATTTCCCGCATTCTGGGTGGTTTTAAAATATTAACTTTGTAAAAAACCTGCAGTGCTTAGTCTTAAAATTTTCACCTTCAACCCGCTCGGCGAAAACACCTACATCCTTTACCACAAAAATAAAAGCGCGTGGCTCATCGACCCGGGAACTTATTGGGAAGAGGAACGGCGCGAGCTTGATAACTTCTTGAAATCCAACAATTTAAATATCGAAAAAATTTTGCTGACGCATGGCCACATCGATCATGTAATGGGGCTTCAGTGGGCAGCGGAACGATATGGAGCATCCACCTATCTGCACGAGGCGGATGAACCTTTGCTGAAAACATTCCACCTGACGGGGGAAAGGTTTGGTATGCAGCTGCAGCCGATTTCACTTGAGACCAAACGACTCAACGAAGGCGAAGAATTAGACTTTTATGGTGAGATTTTAAGAGTCTTACACATACCGGGACACTCCCCGGGAAGTTTGGTTTTTTATCACGAAAAAGGAAAATTTGCAATCTCCGGAGATGTACTTTTCGAGGGAAGTATCGGCCGCACCGACCTTCCAGGCGGCAATTATGAATTATTAATCAAAGGAATCAGGGAAAAACTACTGACGCTTCCGCCAGATACTAAAATCTTTCCCGGCCACGGGAACGCGACCAGCATTGGGTTTGAAAGAGATCATAATCCATTCCTCAGGGATTAGGACTTCCACTTGATGTTGCAGCCCAAACTTGGCATCTGCATTTCTTCCTGCGGTGTTCCGGCGAGCAAGTTTTCAAATGCCACGATCAAATCCTCACCCGTGATTTCATGCTGGTTTCCAGGGCGTGAAGCATCCATCTGCCCGCGGTAAATCAAGTCCAGCTTCTCATCGAAAAAGTAAAAATCTGGCGTGCAAGCTGCATCGTAAGCCTTGGCAACCGCCTGGCTTTCATCAAAAAGATACGGAAAAGCGAAGCCTTTTTCCTCCTGAAAATCCACCATATTTTCTGGTGAATCCGCCGGATAATTTTCAATATCGTTCGAATTGATACCGATGAATTCGATGCCCTGCGCACGATAATCATCATAAAGCTCCGCCAGTTTTTCGATGATGTGGATCACGAACGGACAGTGGTTGCACATAAAAATCACCAGCGTTCCTTTCTCACCTTTCAGCGACTCAAGTGACTGAATTTCATTGTTTTGCGCAGGGTTCGGAAGCTCGAAATACGGCGCTTTCGTTCCCAGCGGAAGCATATTGGATGGTGTTCTTGCCATAATTTTAATTTTTCTGAATGCCGAAATCTTCCAGCAAAGATAGCGATTCTGCGAAAGCATTTTCAAAATTCACCCAATGAATATCGCTTTCACCGCGATACCAGGTGAGCTGCCGTTTTGCAAATCTTCGGGAATTTTTCTTGATTTCCGAAACGGCGAATTCTAAATCCCATTCTCCGTTCAGAAAGCGGAAAAGTTCCATATAGCCTACTGTTTTCAGTGGTACTAATTCTTGAAATTCCGTTAAAGATTTCACTTCGGCGAGAAGTCCGGCTGCCATCATTTTATCAACCCGTTCGTTTATTTTTTGATAAATAATTTCGCGCGGCGCTTCAATCCCGATTCTTATCGTGCGGAAATCCCGCGCTTTTTTCGGCTCGGCAATCAGCTCAGAATATTTTTTCCCGGTTTGCCAAATTACATCTATCGCCCTGAGAATTCTTCTCGGATTATCCTTGTCTACAATTGCAAAGTATTCGTTATCAATATTTTGCAAAATTTTCAGCAGTTCTTCGTAGCCTTTCCTTTTCCAAATTTCTGCCAGCTTTTTCTGATTTTCAGTATTGGCTTCGGGCAAATCGTTCAGGCCTTCGATTACCGCCTTTTCATACATCATACTACCGCCAACCAAAATTACAACATTTTGATTTTCAAATAATTGCGATAATTTCTCTAACGCATCAATTTCAAACTGACCGATGGAATAATAATCCTGCACGGAAAGATGCCCGATGAAATGGTGCCTTGCCTCGGCAAGTTCCGCTTCGCTTGGCGCCGCAGTCCCGATTTTCATCTCCCTGAAAAACTGCCTGGAATCGCACGACAAAATTTCCGCATTGTAATGCTTTGCCAAATCAATTGCCAACCGGGTTTTGCCGATGCCCGTAGTTCCGATAACCGAAATTAGCGTTTTCACGCCGCAAAGTTCTGATTTTCCAAAATAAAAAACCGCCCAAAAAATTCGGGCGGCACAAAATTATTGTGAAAATTATTCTGCATCCACTTCAATTGTGGTGATGTCGTTTTTCTTGTCGCTTTCCCATTGTAGAAAACGCTCTACCTCGTTCATTAGGCGAGGCATTAAGAATGCTAATACTGCCAAATCATCGACGATTCCGACAAACGGAATCGCAATTTCCGGTAAAATATCAATCGGCGAAATGATGTAGGCCAACCCCAAAAAAACCGTCCACATCGAAACTTGGCTCGTCTTATAATTGCCTTTCCGCCACTGTTTTATCATCCGCCAAATTGTAGGCAAATTAGCGATAAAACCTTTGTACCCGGCAGCTTGACGATAAACTCTGAATTTTTTTCTCATCACTTCTTTAATGGAATAGTCAGCTTGCAAAATCCATATCGAAATCTATGGATTTGTTTTTGAAAGATTATCAATGAATTGATGAGTTTTTTGCGAATTCCAATTTCTCATTCCGCTCTCTTTCATCACGATTCTTCCGTCTTTGTAGATGATGAAGGTTGTCGGGAAAGTATTTGGCAAAATCTCTCCTGAAATCGGGCTCTGTGCGATGTAAACCGGCGCTGTATATTGGTTTTCGGCAATAAATTTCCGCACATCTTCTTCCTTGTCCTGCATTGCGATGAGCGCAAAATCCATCCGCTCTTTTTTGCCGTTGTAAAGTGCTTCAATCGATGGCCATTCCTGTCGGCAAGGCGGGCACCAGGTTCCCCAGAAATTCAGGAAAAGCAAATCTTTTTGCTGCAAGTTTTTCAGGTTGGTATCCGGAACATTGATGCCTTTCAAATCTATGTCTAAATCATTGGTTTCCAGCTTGGTAGTCTTTTCAATCGCAGCGATTGGGAAGAAGGTGTCCCGTAAAAAAGTGCGCACAGTGGGAATCATCAGCAATCCCAAAATCAAAATGGTAACGATTATAAAAATTGTGTTTTTCCGCATAGGTTTATGGTTAATGATTGATGGCTAATTATTTTTAAGAATGGCTGATTATGGGAACCATGTAAAGCCTAAAGCCTATCGCTCTTCCTTAGTTTATTGATTAAATACAAATCTGCCAGCACAAAAGCCGCAAGATTTTCAACGATGGGAACGGCCCTTGGCAAAACGCAGGCATCGTGTCTTCCCTTTCCTTCCACAATTGCGGAATTCCCAAATTTATCCACGCTTTCTTGCGGTTTCATCAAAGTGGCTACAGGCTTGAAACCCACGCGAAAATAAACATCCATCCCGTTCGAAATGCCACCCTGAATGCCGCCGGATAAATTCGTTTTCGTGCTGAAATCTTCGTTGAAAATATCATTATGCTCCGAGCCTTTCATCTTCGAACCGCAAAAACCGCTGCCGTACTCAAAGCCTTTCGCAGCGTTAATGCTCAGCATCGCTTTCGCAAGTTCTGCTTGAAGTTTATTGAAAACCGGCTCGCCAATTCCTGCCTGCAAATTTTGAACGACACAGGTAATCGTGCCGCCGATTGTATCGCCATCTTTCCGCACTTCCCTTATTTTTGCCTCCATTTTTTCCGCTGTTTCTTCATCCGGACAGCGAACGGCGTTGCGTTCCGTTTTGTTGAAATCCAAATCCTGATAAGGTTTTTCGCAAAAAATCTCACTAACCGATGAAACGAACGCATTGATTTTCAAATCGTTAGGAAGTAATTGCTTCGCTAAAGCGCCGGCCACAACCCAATTTACCGTTTCCCTTGCGCTCGATTTTCCGCCACCACGATAATCACGGATGCCGAATTTTTTTTCGTAAGTAAAATCAGCGTGAGAGGGGCGGTAAACATTCTGAATATGCGAATAATCCTGCGACTTCTGATTTTCATTTTTGATGATGAAACCGATGGGCAAGCCTGTAGTTTTTCCTTCAAAAATTCCCGACAAAAACTGCACTTCGTCGCTTTCTTTCCGCTGAGTTACAATCGCAGATTGCCCAGGTTTTCTGCGGTCCAATTCTTTCTGAATCGCTTCAAAATCTACCGAAATTCCGGCAGGCACATTGGAAATAATTCCGCCATAAGCTTCACCGTGGCTTTCGCCAAAAGTGTTGAGCGTTAAAAAATTTCCAAGCGTATTCAGCATTTTCGTTTTATTAATTTTTCAGGTTTTCTAGTGAATTATTGTGAAATCCGTAAATTGAGTTCGTTCAATTGTTCATCGGCAATTTCACTTGGCGCATCAATCATCACATCTCGGCCGGAATTATTTTTCGGGAAGGCGATGTAATCGCGTATAACTTCGTTGCCGTCGAGAATTGCAACCAGCCTGTCGAAACCGAATGCAATTCCAGCGTGCGGTGGTGCGCCGTATTTAAATGCGTTCATCAGGAAGCCAAACTGCGCCTCGGCATCTTCCTGAGAAAATCCAAGAAGTGAGAACATTTTGGACTGCAATTCCCGGTCAAAAATCCGCACGGAACCACCGCCAATTTCATTGCCGTTCAAAACCAAATCGTAGGCATTAGCTCTCACATTGCCAGGATTTTCGCTGAGCAGCGCGATGTCCTCAGGCTTCGGCGATGTGAAGGGATGGTGCATCGCGTGAAACCTGCCAGATTCTTCATCCCATTCCAGAAGCGGAAAATCCACCACCCACAGCGGTGCAAATTCATCGCCTTTTCTCAGGCCAAGCTGATTGCCAAGTTCCATCCTAAGCGCGGAAAGCTGCGCGCGAACTTTGTTTTCATCGCCGCTAAGAATCAGCAGTAAATCTCCGGGTTTTGCGCCAAATTTTTCAGCGATAATTTTCAAGGCCGCTTCGTCGTAAAATTTATTCACCGAAGAAGTCAGCGTGCCGTCGTTCTGATATTTTACCCACACCATTCCGGAAGCGCCAATCTGCGGGCGTTTCACGAAATCCGTATAGTTGTCGATTTGTTTGCGCGTCCAGTCTGCCGCATTTTCTACGCAAATTCCCACCACAAGTTCCGCATCGTCGAAAATCTTGAAATCGCGGCCTTTTGCCACATCGTTCAGTTCCACGAATTCCATTCCGAAGCGTATGTCTGGCTTATCATTCCCAAATCTGCGCATCGCTTCATCGTAGGTCATTCTTGGGAAATCCGCGAAATCTTTGCCTGTCACTTCCTTCAGCAGAGATTTGGTGAGGCCTTCGAAAATCTGCAGCACATCTTCCTGCTCGGCAAATGCCATTTCGCAATCGATTTGCGTGAATTCCGGCTGTCTGTCGGCTCGAAGGTCTTCATCGCGGAAGCATTTCACGATTTGGAAATACCGGTCTAAACCGCCCACCATCAGCAGTTGCTTGAAGGTTTGCGGAGATTGCGGCAGGGCGTAGAACTGCCCTGGATTCATCCGGCTTGGCACCACGAAATCTCGTGCGCCTTCCGGTGTGGATTTGATGAGCACCGGCGTTTCCACTTCGATGAAACCTTCGTCGGACAAATAGTTTCGCACTTTCTGCGCCATTTTGTGGCGGAACATCAGCTTGTCCTTCACGGGATTTCTGCGGATGTCCAGGTAGCGGTACTTCATCCGTAGTTCTTCGCCGCCGTCGGTTTCATCTTCGATGGTGAAGGGCGGCAGTTCGGATTCGTTCAGGATGTTGAGTTCGCTTGCCAAAATCTCGATTTCGCCGGTTGGAATTTTCGGGTTTTTGGACGAGCGTTCGATGACTTTTCCTTTGACCTGGATGACGAACTCCCTACCGATTTCCCGCGCTTTCTCGAGCAGCGCTTTTTCGCTGCGGTCTTCATCGAAGACAAGCTGCGTGATGCCGTATCTGTCACGCAGGTCAATCCAGATCATAAAGCCTTTGTCTCGCACGGTTTGTACCCAGCCTGCAAGCGTTACTTCTTCGTTTAAATTTTTGGCGGTGAGTTCGCCGTTCGTATGTGTTCGGAACATTCGCGTTTTAGATTTTAGCTGCGAGAGCCAAGAGTCAAGATTTTAGGGCAGTGTTTAATTCGTGCGCTGATTACAAATGAAATTTCTAACCTTCTAAGTTTTGCGTCTCAATTCTCGAATCTCGGTTCTTGGGTCTTGATTCTAATTCTGCAAAGATATGGATTTTGGCGGTGGGATTTTGCGTGAGGGATAGTAGCGGATACCCCGCAGCGTAGCCGCGAAGCGAAGCGGAGCGGCAAAGCGAGGAGTAGAAGCGGATAGCCCGACGCTAAACGGAGTGAGTGGAGCGCGCGAGCGAAGCGAGCGCCGAAACGAACGAAGTGCAGCGGCACGCCCAAATTATTGAGAATAAATTTGCAGGTTTGAGGAATTTTTTCTAAATTCGTTTAAAATTTAAAAATTTCGTAAAAATGGGAAAAGGCGATAAGAAGACGAAGCGCGGAAAAATAACTTCCGGAAGCTATGGGAAAACGCGGCAGCGCAGGAAATCGGCGGCGAAAATACCTGTGAAGGTGCTGGATGAAAACGAGAAACCGGCGCCAAAAGCAAAGGTGCGGAAAAAAGTGGGCGAACAAACCGAGCCTACCGAAAACGCCGATGTCTAAAGAAAAAACCGAAGCGAAATGCCTCGGTTTCTTTTTTTTAATTATTTAAATAAACTTCCAAAAATTCCGCCAAGTCCGCTTTGTTTTTGCTGCGGTGCGCCGCCAAGTCCGGCGAGAATTTCGCCAAAGGGATTATTGCCGCCTTGCTGACCGGAAAGTACGGATGTCAAAATATTGTTCAGCGGATTTGAACCGCCTGCCTGAGAAGCGGTGTTATTCAGGATGCCGCCCAGCAAATCGCCGATTCCACCGGCACCTACATTGTTTTGGCGTTTCTGCTGGCCGATGTAGCCCATAATCACCGGTGCAAGCATCGCAAGAAGGGCGCCGATCTTGTTCTGAGAAATTCCGGTTTGCTGCGCCAGCTGGTTTTCCACCTCAGATTTTTTGCTGCCGAAAATGTGAGACAGGATGGAAGAGCCTTCTTCCTGCCGCTCTGCTGCCTGTGCAGGATTGCTGATGATGCTTCCATCGTGGTCTTTCTCCAGCGCGTTGTTCAGGGCTTCCGCTTCGGAAGGGTTTTCGCGGGATTTTTTCTGCAGATAGGAAATTATCAGCGGTGCGGCTACGGCTGCCAGCGCAATCATCTGGTTTTTCTCCACGCCGTAGCGGTTTTCGGCCTGCTGGGCAACTTGTGCGCCGGCATTGCCAGTAAGTAAGTCTATTAGATTCATGAAATTTTTTTGCAAGATAATCAATTTTTGAAAATCGGCACGCTGCTGCAGGCTTCACCGAACATCAGGGATTTTACGAGCGGCCGCAACTTTTCCACGAGTTCTATGTAGGCATTCAGCGGGATTTCCTTTTCTGAGCAGCCTTTTACCAGAACGCGCTTGTTTTCTAACGGCGAAAAATCGTAGGTTGAAATGGCGTCGTGCATTAGCATCGTTTCCAAATCTGCAGGGCTTCCGTAAACGATTTTTTTCGCGAAACCGCTGAGCCTGGAAGTGAGCAGGAAATACGACCAAAGCGGAACGATGGCATCCGCAGAATTGTGGATGTTCACGAAGCAATCGCGGAAATCTTCCGGGTTGATTGCTGCCACTTTTTCGCGGAAATCCTTTTCTTTCAGGATAATGCCTTCGAAGAGAAAATCTTTCAGGTCGATGCTTTTGCGCGTGCCTTCAGGAATCAGTTCGGCAAGGTCAAAATTGATGAGGCCGCTTTCTGCTACGCGGTTTTTGATTGGGAAATCTTCGGAAATCATTAGGCAAATTTAGTTTAAATTTGGGGAAAATTTTTCCAAATCTTTCCAAGATGAAGCGCGCAGCATTTTTTTTTCTGCTAATTTCAACCCATTTTTTTTGTCAAAACATCCACGGCATCCAGCTTTTTAATCCTCAAACCAACGATGAAACCCCGGTGATTGGCTTTAATGAATCGCTGATTCTCCGCTTCGATGATTTCGATAATACAAGCAGGCTGTACCGCTACACCATTCGCCATTGCGACCGGAACTGGCAGCCGGACGGACTTTTTTTCACCGAAATCGCGAGCGGCAGTATGAGCGGCCTCATCGATAATTACAGCTATTCCTTCAATACACTGCAGAAGTACACCCATTATGAACTGAAATTTCCAAACGAGAAAATGCAGCCGAAAATTTCCGGAAACTTTGAGCTTATTGTTTACGAAAATTCACCCGAGCGGCCGCTTTTCCGAAGGAGATTCAGCATCTCGGAGGGCCTTGCCAGCGCTTCTCTGCGCGTGAGCCGTACGGCGGACGCCAGGCAACCTGCCGCGAACCAGCGTGTGGAGGTACAGGCGACTTCAGAAGGATACGATATAAACTCCGTGGCTAACTCACTGACTATGAGCGTAGTACAGAACAACAATCCCTGGATGCGGATTGATAACATCCGCCCGACTTCCGTTCTTGCCAACCATTTCACTTTCCAGCATCCCGGCATCATTTTCCCTGGCAATAATGAATTTTATTACTTCGATAATAAAAATATCACCGCGGCTTTCGATATGGTGTCTGCCACAGAAAGCATTGAGGATCAGTATTATACCTATTTGTTTCCAGTCTGGGCATTCCCGCAGAATTATCAGTATATGCCGGATGTGAACGGCGCCTACTATTTCCGCAGGAACGACCTGGGAACCGAGCGAGACCCGCACCGCGAGGGCGACTACAGCTGGGTGTATTTTGCGCTAGATTCCGAGCCGGTTGACAAGGAAATTTTCGTGCTGGGCGGGTTTAACGAATTTCAACCTTCGCAAAAAAACCAGATGTTTTATGATGAAAATGCAAAAAAATACATAGCGAAAATCTACCTGAAACAGGGCTTTTACAACTACATACTCGCGACAAGATCCGGCGGGGGCACTCCGAATTTCGGGGAAATCAACGGGAATTTCTGGCAAACTGAAAACCTCTACCAGGCGTACCTGTACTACCGCCCGTTTGGCCGAAACTACGACGGACTGCTGGGCTATGGCGAATTCCGCACTCCGGTGAGATAGCCCTTGCCTACACCATAGGGTGGCGCCTGAATTCCCTGCTCCTGTCGAAGAGGTAGCGGTAGGTCACTAGCCGGCGGGTGATCCGCGTATCCAACGCCTCTGCGATGTGCATCATTTTTGGATTAAAGTCTCCAATCCACTGCATCTCGGTGGTTTCGTACGCCGTGTTTTTCTGAATGTGCGCGGCCCCTTCCACTATCATCAGCCCTTCCACGCCGGTTCTCTGCCACTTCGGCACTACCCCGAAAACGATGCCTACCATCTTGGTATTTTTCCTGAATTTTTTTAAAAAAAGGAATTTTAATTTTTGCAAAATCCCAAATTTTCCCCGCAAATATTTAAACCATTGATTAAGGTCCGGGATATTGACCCACATTGCCACGGGGCGGTCCTTATGATAGGCGAACCAGATGATGTTCTCGTCCAGCACGGGTTTCATACTCCGGAACATTTTCAGGACTTTTGGAAAATCCAGCTCCTTCCCGCCTTCGCTGTGGCCAGCCCAGGCGAGATTGTAAATTTCAGTAAAATCTTTTGCAAATTTCTCAAGCTCATTCTTCCGCAAATGCCGTACGGAGAAATCCGGGTTGGCCAGGTGCTTCCTGTGAGAAAGCCTGAAGTGCCGCGAAAGCTCCGCATGCACCGGCCTGCTGTAGCATAACTGATTGAAGTACAGCCTGAAACCATAATTCTCGAAAAGGGCCGGGTAGTAGGGCGCGTTGTAGTTCATTCCGTAAAGGGGCTCGCTGAAGCCCTCCGCCAGAACGCCCCAGAACTGATCCCGCTCCCCGAAGTTTATACTGCCATCCATAGCCTCCATACCCCTGCGAAGAAGCCAGTCTTTACAAAAATCAAAAATAAAATTGGCAACCTCCTGATCGTTTACACAATCGAAAAAACCGATGCCGCCCGTGGGCTGATCATTGGCATAATTAGGATTCACGAAAACCGCCACCTTGCCGATGGTATCTTCTTCGGAATTTTTGAAAAGAAATCTCTCGCATTCCCCGGTCTGGAAAAGTTTATTTTCTTTAGGATCAAAAACTTTCTCGATGTCCTGATCCAGCGGGCGGATATAATTTTGATCATCGGCATACAGCCTCGCGGGGAAATCTAGAAATTCCCTCCGGAGTTCTGCAGTATCCACCGCTACGGCATTGATTTTCAACAGAGAGGGGTTCATTTACAATTCTGGGCAGTCCTGCACTTTCACATTCCGGAGCTGCACCTGCGCACCGCCTGCCACTATCCTTACCGACGGAAATTCGCCATATGCGCAGTCGGATTCCACATCGCCAAAATCTCCGTTTTCCGCACTGATGCTTACATCATCGCCGCTGAGCCTGTAGCTATTTTCAGAGAACTCGATGTTATTTAATGTGTAAGGCTTACCATTAACAACAACCTCGCCCTTCTGCGAGCGGGAATCGAACGCAATCACCGCCCTACCCTCCTGCGTGAAAATGATCTTCCCAAGATCGGGAGCTACGGCGAGCGTGGCTACTTCGTTGGTGGCAATTTCTGCCTGATTCGTTACTACATCAGGAGACTCCGGAAGTTTCTCCTCTTTCTTGCAGCTAATCACTGCTACTGTGGAGAATAATATTAAACAAAACTTTTTCATTCAGGAAAATATCTTCCAAAGATAGAGAATTTAAAAAAAAGCCATCCCGAAAGAAAAATTGCCGAAAACTTATATTTGCACACTAAACTCAGCAGAATGGTACTATCGATGACAGGCTTTGGGCGCAGCGAGGGCATTTTTGAAGGAAAAAAAATCAGCGTGGAAATCAAATCGCTGAACAGCAAACAGTTAGACCTTAATCTTCGCCTTGCGCAAAAATACCGCGAGAAAGAATTTGAAATTCGTAAAATATTGATTGACAGTATTTTACGCGGAAAAGCGGACTGCTACATTACTATTGAAAATACTGAGGAAAATTCATCAACGAAAATCAATCAGGAATTGGTGGAAAATTACATTTCCCAACTGCGAAAAATTGCGGATGATGCGCCGAATTTTGAATATTTGAAAATGGCGCTGAAAATGCCCGATGTACTTGCTACCGAAAATGAAGAATTCTCAGAAAATGAGTGGATTTATTTAAAATATCTCATTTCGGAATGCCTTGCAAAATTTAATGAGTTCCGGAAAATTGAAGGCGAAGCATTAAATTTCGATATTCGCAAAAATATTGCTGAAATTCATGAAAATCTGCAAAGGGTAAATCCTTATGAAAGTGAGCGGCTGGAAACCGTAAGGCAGCGCTTCCAGAATGCGCTGAAAGATTTTGAAGCGGATGAAACGAGATTCTATCAGGAAATGGCTTTCTACACGGAAAAACTGGATATTCAGGAAGAGAAAGTTCGGCTGGCACAGCATCTGAAATATTATGAAGAAGTTTTGCAAAACGAGCAACAGAACGGAAAAAAACTGGGCTTCATCGCGCAAGAGATGGGCCGGGAAATCAACACGCTGGGATCGAAAGCCAACCACGCTGAAATCCAGAAACTTGTGGTGCTGATGAAAGACAGCCTGGAAAAAATTAAAGAGCAAACGATGAATATTTTATAGCCTAAAGCCTTAGGCATCAACAAGTTATCTTTATCGCTCATCAATTATAAAAATGGAAAAAGTAATCATTTTTTCGGCGCCTTCAGGAAGCGGCAAAACCACGCTTGTAAAATATTGCCTGGAAGAATTTCCGCAGCTGGAATTTTCAATCACCGCAACCACAAGAGCTTTGCGCGGAACGGAAATTCACGGGAAGGATTATTTCTTCATCACCGAAGAAGATTTTAGGCAACACATTGAAAATCAGGATTTTGTAGAGTTTGAAGAGGTTTATCCCGGGAAATTTTACGGCACTTTAAAATCTGAAATTGAACGAATTTCATCCTTGGAAAAAGTGGTAATCTTCGATGTGGATGTAAAGGGCGGCATTTCACTGAAAAAGTATTTTGGCGAAAAAGCGCTCTCAATTTTCATAATGCCGCCAAATATTGAAGAGTTGGAACAGCGTTTGATTTCTCGTGGAACTGATGATTTGCCAACGATCAAATTACGCGTGGAAAAGGCGGCGGAAGAACTCACATACCGAAATCAATTTGATAAAATAATCGTAAACGACAGCCTTGAAAATGCGAAAAATGAAATTTCCGAGGCAATTTCAGAATTTTTAAATTCATAATTTTTCACACTATTTATTGAATAATGAATAATTCACTTGAAACAGCAAAAGCCAACCTGCCCGTAAAAGGTTTTTTGGATATTTCAGATTACGCCATTCCCCAAGGTGAAGAACTGGTACAGGCGATTTTAGACTTAAAAAAGGAAAAAAATGCCGTGATTTTGGCGCATTATTATCAGCCTGCGGAAATTCAGGACATCGCTGATTTTCTGGGCGATTCACTGCAACTAGCGAGGCAGGCAAAGAATACGGACGCTGATATGATTGCGTTTTGCGGCGTGCACTTTATGGCGGAAGCTGCGAAAATCCTGAACCCTACGAAAAAGGTGATCCTGCCGGACACACAAGCCGGATGCTCGCTTGCCGACGGATGTTCTGGAGAAGGCTTGCGAAAAATGCGCGAAGAACACCCTAACGCATTGATTGCCACATACATCAACTGCAACGCTGAGACGAAGGCTGAGAGCGATATCATCGTAACAAGCTCGAACGCTGAGACGATTATTGAATCCCTGCCGGAAGACCGCCCGATAATTTTTGCACCAGATAAAAATCTGGGACGCTACCTGATGAAAAAAACCGGCCGGGATATGATTTTGTGGGACGGCAGCTGCATTGTTCACGAAGCATTTTCGATGGAACGCATCGCCAAACAATTGGCGGACAACCCCGATGCCAAGCTGATTGCCCACCCTGAAAGCGAAGAGCCAGTGTTACAATTGGCGCACTTTATCGGCTCAACCTCTGCCCTTCTGAATTTCGTGGAAAAAGATGAGGGCCAGAAATTCATCGTGGCTACGGAAGAAGGCATATTGCACGAGATGAAAAAGCGGGCACCGCAGAAAACGCTAATCCCGGCGCAGGTGTACGACGAAAGCTGCAACTGCTCGGAATGCTTCTTTATGAAGCGAAACACGATGGAAAAGCTTTACCTCTGTATGAAATACGAACTCCCAGAAATTACAATTGGGGAAGAACTACGCCTGAAAGCGCTGAAACCAATCGAAAAAATGCTGGAGCTTTCCGAAGCCATCAAATAATGAACTCGAAAATCTTCATCGAAAACCTGAAAATCTACGCATACCACGGCGTTTTGCCGGAAGAGAAAATCATCGGCACTTACTATTTCGTGAATGCGGAATTTCACGCCGATCTTTGGAAGGCTGCGGATACGGACGACCTGAACGACGGCATCAGCTATGCCGATCTGAACGACATTATTCGGGAAGAAATGCTGATTCCCTCGAAGCTTTTGGAAAATGTAGCGGGAAGAATCATCAAAAAAATCCACGAAAAATTTCCGCAGATTTCTTTTGTCAAAATTAAAATCACCAAAACCGCACCGCCAATGAATGGCGAATGTTCCGGCGCAAGCGTAGAATTTTCTGCTGAGTTTTAGGCTAGGCTCTCAGCCGCTTCCTTTATGATACTGTACGAGTGCTTCCTTGCTTCGTGGTCGTAGATGTGCGCCGTTATCATTATTTCATCAACCATCACTCTTTTTTGAAAATTTGACAATTCCTCAGCAATCTTTTCTTTGCCGCCAATGAAACTCACACGAAGCATTTTTTGCACATAGGCCTTTTCCATCGGGTTCCAGATTTCGTCCATATTTTCAGGCGGCGGACCGAAGGGCTGTCTATTGTCCCGCACAATGTTCGTGAACGCCATATACAGCGTGTTGCTCAGTTTTTGCGCCTGTTCATCGGTGTCTGCAGCTATTCCGTTCACACAGGCAATGGTGTATGGCTCGGCAAGATATTCGCTCGGCCTGAAATTTTGGTGGTAAATTTTAAACGCCATTTCCATCTGATCCGGTGCAAAGTGCGCCGCAAAAGCGTAGGGCAGGCCCAGTTCCGAAGCGAGCCAAGCACTATCCGTGCTGGAACCAAGGATGTAAATCGGGATGTTCAGCCCTTCACCAGGCACCGCACGAATTGGCGCATCTTCTTGATTTTCAGAGAAAAAGTACTGCAACTCCTGAATTTGCCGAGGAAACTGCTCATTAATATTTGCTGGATTTCTGCCCAGGGCTTTCGCCGTAATGCCGTCCGTTCCTGGCGCTCTTCCAACGCCCAAGTCAATTCTGCCGGGATAAAGCGTTTCCAGCGTTCCGAACTGTTCTGCGATGACGAGCGAACTGTGGTTGGGCAGCATTACGCCGCCTGATCCTACCCGGATTTTTTCCGTTCCGCCGGCTATATAGCCGATGAGCACGGATGTTGCCGAGCTGGCGATGCTCTTCATATTGTGGTGCTCGGCAAGCCAGAATCTCTTGTAGCCCAGGCTTTCCACGGTTCTTGCCAAATCCAGGCTGTCTTCAAAAGTGTTTAGGATGGTTTTGCCCTGCTTTACAGGTGCAAGGTCTAATACGGATAATTCAAAATTTTTCATCATTCTTTGATAAAAATGTAAAATGGTTTACGAGTAATCTCAGCTCCTGAAACTCAAATTCCGAAGGTAGAAAATTCCTCCACTGCGTAAGGTTCCAGTCCATCTTATTTTTAGCAAAAGCCTTTCCAAAAATTTCCAGGCGTTCCTTTGGAACAATGCGCTCGATTTCGAGCAAACCTCTGGAAGCGAATTCCGCAAGATGCCCATAGATCGTGCTTTTCATCAGTCCGCGCTCTTTGCAGATTTCCGGAATAGATTTTCCGTTTTGGAACATTTCAAAAGTAATGGAAGGCGAAGGCTTTTTCGCAACAGCCTTGTTGATTTCTGAATTCTCAGCTTTGTTAAATAATTGATAATCAATCAGTTTCACTCGTTTTAAATCCTCCAGATAATCTTCCAAATCGGTAAGCAAAGTGCGCGTAACTTCGTTGTATTCCTTCAGGCCTTTCATACCCTTTGTCTCAGCATAAAATTCTTTCAGCGGGATGTAAACTTTCTCGTTCACATTTTGGTAGAAAAAATTCACGGCGCCTTTTGCCTTGGCTTCAACCTCTGCCCAATTGTCTTCCACATCGTTTCGCCGCGATTTCTGCGTTAAAACTTTTGCGAATTTTGCATAAATCTCTGCCAAATTGTCCACATCTTTTTCAAGCAGGAAATGAATATCGGCCGCTTTTTCTTTGTCAAGAAAACGGCTTGTTTTTGCAGAATCATACCAACCTGAAACCGCCTGCTTTATCCACTGTAAATCGGTGAATCTCAAAACTTTAGCAATGGCGAAATCGAATTTTTCTGCGCTGAGAATTTCGCTGATTCTGTCATTGGCACCGGTTTCCGACTGAAAATTTTCCACACGATGGTCACTGAAAATCACTTCCCGCGAAATCTTCGATTTCATCACGATGCCTTCCAGCGTTCGGCAGCGTGAGAGCGCCACATAAACCTGGCCAGATGCAAAGGATTTCCCCGCATCGATGATGACGCGGTCAAAAGTTAAACCCTGAGATTTGTGGATGGTAACAGCCCACGCCAAACGAATCGGGAACTGCTGAAAGCTGCCGAGAACTTCTTCCTGAATGCTTTTGTCCGCAGCCAGAGAGTATTTTTTCTGCAGCCATATTTCGCGCTTCAGTTTGTACGGCTCGCTTTCACCATCGATGATTACGGAGATTTCATCTTCGGAAAGCGCTACAACTTCCGCCAGTTTTCCGTTGAAGTACCTTCTCTCGCTGGATGCATCATTGCGGATGAACATCACCTGTGCGCCCACTCTCAGCTCAAGCTCCGCATCGTTCGGGAACTGGTTTTCATTAAAATCACCCTCGATTTCCGCCGGGTAGAAGTACGACTGGCCGTGCAGCTCGCCAAGCTTTTTACGGTTGATGCCATCCGCCATAAAATTGTGGGATGTAAGGTGTACAAAGGCTTCGTCGCCAGGTTCAAAATTTGGGATGTAGCGCGAATTCAGCTTTTCGAAATCAATTTCGTCGCGGTTTCCGCTACGGATTGCGTTGAGGATCGTTACGAATTGCTCGTCTTTTTGGCGGTAAACTTTCGTAAGTTCTACGGTGATGAGCGGTAATTCTTTCAGCGCAAAACTGTCGAAGAAAAACGGCGAGCTGTAGAACTGCATCATAAATTCCTCGTCCTTTACAACCGGCGGCAATTGGTATAAATCTCCGATGAATAGCATCTGTACGCCGCCGAATTTCTGGGAATTTCTCCGGATGTGGCGCAGCGAAAAATCCACCATATCTAGCACATCGGCACGAAGCATCGAGACTTCATCGATGATGATGATTTCCACTTCGCGAAGCAATTTCAGCTTGTCCTTCCGGTACCGAAAATGCGACACAAGGTCTGGGATGTTCATCGCCCGGTTTTCATCGATGCGGTCTAGCGTAGGAATGAAGTTCCGCAGCGGCAGCCCAAACATCGAGTGGATGGTAACGCCGCCAGCATTGATTGCCGCAATCCCTGTGGGCGCAAGAACGATGTGCTTCTTCGCTGTGCGGCGCACGAAATCGTTCAGGAAGGTGGTTTTCCCGGTGCCAGCTTTTCCTGTAAGGAAAATGCTTCGGTTGGTGTACTCGGCAAGTTCGAAAATATCCAAAATGCGAGGCGCAAGATTATATCATCTTTTCCAAATCAAATAGCGCTAAATCATTGCATCGTGATTGGTTTTTGTGTCGGGCGCCACGCGCTTCATCACCTTCTCCCTTATAAACTCATCGGCTTCCTCGGGTGTGTTGATCTGCGGCACGGATTCTGCGTGAGGAGATGGCTCAATTTTATGCCCATAATACCTTGCAGAAACTTTGGTAAATTCTGCCCCGAGGAAGATGAGCTGGCAGGTGTAATTGATCCACATCATCAGCAACACCACCGTCCCCGCCGCACCGAAGCTGGAAGATGGCTTGAAGTTATCAAAATAAAGGGTGAGCGCAAATTTCCCAACGGCAAAAAGCAAGGAAGTCACGAAAGCTCCCAGCCAGACGGAGCGCCACTCAATATCTGCATCCGGAAGAATCTTGAACATCAGTGCGAAAAGTACGGTCGTAATTATTAAGCCTATCACAAAATTTGCGAGATTTACCCAGAATAGCGTATCCAGGTGGAACCACTGCACGATGTAATTGTTCAGTAGGCCAATCATAGAGGAGATGACCATCGTGACCAGCAGCAGGAAGCCGATGGTGAGGATCATACCGAGGGAGTTGGCACGGTCCAGCAGGAAGCGGTACCACGCCTGTTTCGGGGCGGGGCGCACTTCCCACATCTTGTTTAGCGATTTCTGCAGCTGGAAAAAGAAGTTGGTAGCACCGAAGACCAGCGCCGCCACACCTATGATTTTCATAAACCAGTCGTCCTTATCCACCATACTTTTTAGGATAAGCTCCTCGATCGTTTTCCCTACCTCCGCTCCCATCAGATCGCCAAGCACGCGGGAAACTTCGCCGCGCGCCGCCTCCTCCCCGAGGAAGATGCCCGCCGTCCAGATCACGATGATGAGCAGGCCGGGAATTGAGAAAATCGCGCTATACGCCAGTGCCGCAGCATCTGTACCCGCATTGCGGGTGCCATAATCCTTGAAGGTTCGTTTGGTAATTTCCCAAATGTCCTGGAGTTTTTTTTTCATAGGAAAAATTTCATCGCAAATGTAAGTTTTTCAAAAATGGCAGCAACCGCTACTTGTACCAGGAGGAATATTTTACATAATTATTCGCAATCCTGTTCACCTCGCCTTCCAGAAGTTCGCGCGAAATATCCTTAATCTTCCTTGCCGGAACGCCGCCCCACACTTCGCCAGATTTTATGTGCGTGCCCTGCGTCACCACGCTTCCTGCGCCCACAATGCTGTCGCTTTCCACTACGCAATCGTCCATCACTATGGCGCCCATCCCAATCAGCACATTATCGTGTATCGTGCAGCCGTGCACAATGGCATTGTGGCCTATGGAAACATTATTGCCGATGTTCAGCGGGAATTTTTCGTAGGTGCAGTGCAGCATCGCATTATCCTGGATGTTCACCTTGCTGCCGATTTTGATGTAGTGAACATCGCCACGGATTACCGCATTGTACCAAACGCTGCAGTCCCTGCCCATCGAAACATCGCCGATGATTACGGCAGTTTCCGCCAGGAAGGTATTCTCGCCAATTTGCGGCGATTTTCCGAGAAGTTCTTTGATTAATGCCATTCTTGAAGTTTGATGGTTTGAAGTTTTAAATTTAAGAAATCTTTTCTCTGTCCACAAGACTTATTCATTTCGCTAATTCTTTTTCCCGTATTTTTGCATTTGTTTTTAGCAAAAAAATAAATGCGCGAAATTACCATAGAGCCTACGGCCAATCCTAAAGTGATGAAGTTCGTGGCGGATTATACCCTGATTCCTGGCGCTGTAGAGCTCGACAGAAATTCCGATGTTTCCGAAATCCCTTTGGCGCAGGAACTGTTCAATTATCCTTTCGTGGATAAGATTTTCATCACCGCCAATTTCGTTGCCGTGGCAAAGCAGGACACGGTGGAATGGGATATGGTGCAGGCCAACCTGAAAAATGTGATTGAGGACGAGCTGCTTGCCAACCCGAGGATTTACCGGCAGAAGCCGCGCGAAATCTTCCCGATTTATGCCGAAATGACGCCCAATCCTAATGTGATGAAGTTCGTTTCGAACAAGCTGATTCTGGATGGTTTCGTGGAAGTGAAATCCAGGGAGGAATCTTTGCAAGTTCCTTTGGCAAAAGGGATTTTGGATGAGTTTGATTTTGCGGAAGAAGTCTTCATCTCGGATAATTTCGTTGCCGTTACCAAAAACGATTCCGTGCAGTGGAACGAAGTGATGGTGGCGGTGCGCAGCTTCATCGCGGATTATCTTCAGCAGGGAAAAACGGTATCCGAAAAATCGCCCACGAAGCACGAAAACCCTGTGGAGCAACTGATTAACAGGGAATATACAGATGATGAGCAGCGGATTTCCGACATCCTTGCGGAGTATGTAGCGCCAGCTGTGGAGAATGACGGCGGGAAAATCTCGCTGATTGAATACGATGCCGAAACTAAAACGGCGAAAATGCTTCTGCAGGGTGCCTGCAGCGGTTGCCCAAGTTCTACGGCTACACTAAAGGGCGGCATCGAAAGTTTGCTGAAGCAATTCGTGCCGGAGCTTGTGGAAAGCGTGGAGGCGGTAAATGGATGATAGTTTCAGGTTTAAAATTCAAATTTCAAAATTTAATGCGCAACGCATACTTTGACTTCAGACCTTAAACTTTGAACCCTGACCCCTGAACTTTAATTTTTGAACATTTAACTTTAAACTTTGAACAAAAAGGGCATACTTCTGGTAAATCTCGGCTCGCCGAAATCTACTTCCGTTCCGGATGTGAAGGAATATTTGGATGAATTTCTGATGGACGAAAAAGTCATCGATTATCGGTGGTTTTTCCGTTCGCTTTTGGTGCGTGGCATCATCCTAAGAAAGCGCCCGAAAAAATCGGCGGAAGCCTACAAAACGGTGTGGACAGAGCAGGGTTCGCCGCTCATCATCATTACAGAACAAATCCGCGAGAAACTTCAGCAGCGCTTTGATGTTCCCGTAGAAATCGGGATGAGATATGCCGAGCCTTCCATAGAAAATGGCATTCAAAAACTTGTAAGTCAGGGAGTTACGAACATTGTACTGTTTCCGCTTTATCCGCAGTATGCGATGAGCACTACGGAAACTGTGGTGGATAAGGCGGAGGAAGTGCGGAAGGAAAAATTTCCGGGCGTGCAGATTTCGTATGTGGAGCCGTTTTACGGCAGGGATATCTACATCGATTGCCTTGCGGAAAGCTTGCGCGAAAAATTACCGGAAGAGTTCGATGCGCTGCAGTTCTCGTATCACGGCGTTCCGGAACGGCATCTCTACAAAACGGACCCTACCAATACCTGCAAAATTGGCGATTGCTGCCACGAAGAATCCAGGCCGTCGCACAAATTCTGCTACCGCCATCAGTGCTATAAAACTACGGAATTGGTGATTGAAAAACTGGGCATTCCGAAGGAAAAAACGATAGTTTCATTCCAATCCAGATTGGGAAGGGACAAGTGGATTGAGCCTTATACCGATGAAACTTTGGAAAATCTTCCGAAGAAAGGCGTGAAAAATCTGGCGATTTGCTGCCCGGCCTTCGTTTCGGATTGTTTGGAAACTTTGGAAGAGATTTCCGAGGAAGGCAGGGAAACCTTCCTTCATTCCGGGGGTAAGGAATTTCACTATCTGCCCTGCCTGAACGATGAGGAGCGGTGGATAGATGTGATTGAAACACTCTGCCGCGAAAAATTGGACGGTTTTTATCTGGTCGGCTAAAACACCTGCTCAGCAATTTTCGTGATATTGCTGCTCTTTCCCATTGAATAAAAATGCAGCACCGGCACGCCGAAATCCAGCAGCTCTCTGCATTGTGCCACCGCCCATTCTATCCCGATTTCCCGCACCGCAGCGTTGTCCTTCGCCGTATCCATCGCTTTTATCAAATCTTCTGGCAAATCAATTTTAAAAGTCTTGGGCAAAATGGACAAATGGTTTTTCGTAGCCACGGGCTTTATGCCGGGGATTATCGGCACCGTGATCCCGATGTTTCGGGCGGCATCCACAAAAGCAAAATATTTCTGATTGTCAAAAAACATCTGCGTCACCACATAATCCGCGCCCTCGTCCACTTTCTGCTTCAGCTTTTCCAGGTCATATTTCATAGATGGCGATTCGATGTGCTTTTCCGGATAGCCCGCCACACCGATGCAGAATTTGGAATTTTCCCAAGCCCTGCCTTCATCCGTAAGAAATTTTCCGTGGCCTACATCATCTATCTGCCGCACAAGCTCGCCGGCATTGGCATTGCCGCCGTCTGTAGGCACAAAATGGCTTTCGCCTTTGCGTGCATCCCCACGGAGCGCCATCACATTCTCGATGCCGAGGTACAGGCAATCCACGAGAAGATACTCTGTTTCTTCCCTTGTGAAGCCGCCGCAAAGCACATGCGGCACGGTATCCACACCGTATTTGTACATTATCGCGGCGCAGATTCCCAGCGTCCCGGGGCGCATTCTCGTTATGCGGCGTTCCATCAGGCCGCCGTGTTTTTCGAGGTAAACGAATTCTTCGCGCGAAGTGGTAACATCGATGAATGGCGGCTGAAACTCCATCAGCGGATCGATGTTGCGGTACAGGTCGTCTATGCTTTCGCCTTTTGTTGGCGGCACTACTTCCACAGAAAACAGCGTTTTGCCGTTGGCTTTTTTAATATGCTCAGTTATTTTCATTTCATTAAGGCTTCCTCTAATCTTTGATTTTTGAACTTTAAATGTTAATCCGCCAAGTTCGGTGCCAGCCATTTTGCCGCCAGCTCAGCATCCATATTTTTTCTTTGGGCATAATCTTCCAGCTGATCTCTGCCGATTCTTCCCACGCCAAAGTATTTGGCTTCCGGATTGCCGAAATAATAGCCGGAAACTGCGGCAGTAGGATACATCGCCATACTTTCCGTGAGGTGTACGCCGATTTTTTCCTCCACATTCAGCAGCGAAAAAATGCTGAGTTTTTCCAGATGGTCCGGGCAGGCAGGATACCCGGGCGCAGGCCGGATGCCCTTGTATTTTTCGGAAATTAAATCTTCGTTTTCCAGATTTTCGTTTTCGGAATACGCCCAGATTTTCGTGCGGATTTCCCTGTGAAGAAATTCCGCGAAAGCTTCTGCCAAACGGTCTGCCAAAGCCTTCACCATTATGGCGTTGTAATCATCGTTTTCCTGCTCAAATTTTTTTGCTAATTCTTCCGCGCCGAACCCTGCACAAACGCAGAAGGCACCTATGTAATCCTGCCTTCCGGAACTTTCCGGCGCAATGAAATCGGAAAGCGCCAGGTAGCTTTTCCCTTCGGAACGCTCGGCCTGCTGACGAAGCGTGCGGAAAATTGTCTGCGTGTTTCCGCCCAAATCTCTCACCAGAATATCATCCCGATCATTGGAGTTGGCAGGGAAAATGCCGTACACAGCCTTTGCCGTCAGAAGTTTTTGGCTAATGATTTCGCCGAGCATTTTTTGAGCATCCGCGAAGAGTTTCGTGGCTTCTTCCCCCACGATTTCATCTTCCAGAATCTGCGGAAATTTCCCGAAAAGCTGCCAGCTTCTGAAGAAAGGCGTCCAGTCGATAAACTCCACCAAATCCCCAAGGTTCTGATTTTCAATTGTTTGTACGCCTAATTGCTTCGGCTCAGAAATCTCGGCATTTTCCCAATCGATTTGGAATTTATTTTCGCGCGCCTTTTCTATCGAAACATATTTTTTCTCCACCTGACGGTTCAGGAAATTTTCCCTGAACTCAGCGTACTCCTTTTTCAGCTCCGCAACGAATTGCCCACTGTTCTCACCAAGAAGCGCCGTGACAACGCCCACAGAGCGCGAAGCATCAGCTACATGCACCACGGCATTTTTATAGCTTGGGTCTATTTTCACGGCGGTGTGCGCCTTGGAAGTCGTGGCACCGCCTATCATCAGCGGAAAATTCAGGTTCTGCCGTTCCAGTTCGCTCGCTACGAAAACCATTTCATCAAGGCTCGGTGTGATGAGCCCGCTCAGCCCGATGATGTCCACCTTTTCCCGCACTGCCGTTTCCAGAATTTTTTCCGCAGGTACCATTACGCCCAGATCCACGATTTCGTAATTGTTGCAGCCCAGCACCACGCTCACTATGTTTTTCCCAATATCGTGAACATCGCCTTTCACTGTAGCCATCAAAATTTTCCCGTTTGATTTTTCGTCCGCGCTTTTTTCTGCTTCGATGAATGGCTGCAGGTATGCCACGGCTTTCTTCATCACCCTTGCCGATTTTACAACCTGCGGTAGAAACATCTTTCCGCTGCCGAATAAATCGCCTACGACGCTCATACCCGTCATTAGCTGATTTTCAATCACTTCCAGAGGTCGCGCAGAATTTTGGCGGGCTTCTTCCACATCTTCTTCGATGAATTTATCGATACCCTTCACCAAAGCGTAAGTAATTCTTTCCTGAAGATTTTCCCTTCGCCATTGCAAATCTTCCGTGGTGGTTTTCTTCGCGGATTTGTTTTTTTCGGAATAATCCAGCAGTCTTTCCGTAGCATCCGCCCTCCTATCCAGAATTACATCTTCCACCAGCGCCAGCAAATCGGGCGGAATTTCGTCGTACACTTCCAGCATTGCAGGGTTTACGATTCCCATATTCATCCCTGCCTTTATCGCGTGGAACAGGAAAACCGAGTGCATCGCTTCGCGGACTCTGTCGTTTCCGCGGAACGAAAAAGATACATTGGAAACGCCGCCGGAAACCGAGACATACGGCAGATTTTCGCGCACCCATTTTGTAGCTTCGATGAAGTCCAGCGCATTCCTCCGGTGCTCCTCCATCCCCGTTGCCACAGGGAAAATGTTCAAATCGAAGATGATGTCCTGAGGCGGAAAATTTACTTTCTCGGTGAGGATTTCGTAAGACTTTTTCGCGATCTCGATGCGCCTTTCAAGGTTGTCCGCCTGACCTATCTCATCGAAAGCCATCACGATTAATGCCGCGCCATAGCGTTTCACGAGCTTTGCCTGGCGGATGAATTCTGCTTCGCCGCCTTTCAGCGAGATGGAATTTACCACCGCTTTTCCCTGGACCACTTTCAGCCCGGCTTCGATGATTTCCCATTTTGAAGAATCTATCATTATCGGGATTCTCGCAATGTCCGGCTCCGCGGCTACCAGGTTCAGGAATTTTACCATACAGTATTGGCCGTCCAGCATTCCGTCGTCAAAATTCACATCCAGAATCTGGGCACCGTTTTCTACCTGATGCCGCGCGATTTCCAGCGCTTCTGCAAAATTTTCTTCCTTGATGAGCCGCAGGAATTTTTTAGAGCCTGCCACATTTGTTCTTTCCCCTACATTGATGAAGTTGGATTCTGGCGTGATGATGAGTGGTTCCAGCCCGGAAAGCTTCATCGGGCGGAAGTCTGTTCTGTAATTATATTCTGCCATTTTTGGACTAGCTCAAAATTGTTTGCGGAATTTTTCTCGGTTCAAAATCTTTCACTACATCGGCAATCGCAGCGATGTGAGCAGGCGTAGTACCGCAGCATCCGCCCACAATATTCACGATGCCGCGCTCCGCATAGTCCTTCACCTGCATTGCCATAGCCTCCGGCGATTCATCGTAGCCGCCGAAAGCATTGGGCAGGCCCGCGTTTGGATAGGCGGAAATGTAATAACCCGACTGATTGGCGAGGGTTTCCAGATAAGGCGTGAGCTGCTTTGCGCCCAGTGCACAATTGAAACCGACGCTCAGCAAATCGTGGTGCGAAACGGAAATAAGGAAGGCTTCAGCGGTTTGTCCGCTAAGCGTTCTGCCGGAAGAATCTGTGATGGTACCGGAAACCATTACAGGAATTTTCGCACCGCTTTCTTCCTGGATTTCATCTATGGCGAAAAGCGCAGCCTTGGCATTCAGCGTATCAAAAATGGTTTCCACCAGAAGAATATCGGCGCCGCCCTCCATCAAAGCCTTGGCTTGCTGCTTGTAGGCTTCGCGAAGCTCATCGAAGGTAATGGCGCGGAAGCCGGGGTCGTTCACATCAGGGCTAAGGCTCGCCGTCTTGTTCGTAGGGCCTATGGAGCCTGCCACGAACCGGGGCTTCGCAGGATTTTTATCGTTGAATTCTTCGCAAACTTCGCGGGCGATTTTTGCAGATTGGAAATTCATTTCCTGAACGAAATCTTCCATCCCATAATCTGCCATTGCTATGGTGGTGGCGCTGAATGTGTTGGTCTCGATGATGTCCGCGCCTGCTTCCAAATATTCTCTGTGGATTGCCGCGATAATTTCCGGCCGGGTAAGAGAGAGCAGATCATTATTGCCCTTCAAAGGCTTTTCCCAATCTTGGAAGCGTGCGGAGCGGTAATCGTCTTCATCCAGCTTGTAGCGCTGGATCATCGTTCCCATAGCACCGTCCAGAATCAGGATTCTTTCACCAAGAGAGCGGTAGAGTTCGGCTTTACGGTTCATTTCAAACAAACATTTAATCATTGAAATTCGCCGGAAAAAGCCCAGAGGAAAACTGCGTTCTCGGTTATCTTTCCTAAAATTTTTAGGTAGAATTTAGCACCTTCTCAATCCTGAGGGTTGCTAAGGCTTCGCAGGGTCTATTCCCTCAGCCTTTCCTGATAACTTCAATGTTGTGAGCTGCAAATATAGTTTTTTTCGGTATAAAATTCATTTGCATAAAAATTTTGAAAAAACTTTATCTTCGTAAAAATAATTGAGCCAAGAATATGATTGCAGAACGGCAAAGATTGCAGGATGATGCGTGGAAAACCTGGGGGCCTTATGTGAGCAACAGACAGTGGGGAAATGTGCGCGAAGACTACAGCGCCGATGGAAATGCCTGGGATTTCACCGGGCATAATACCGCGAAAAGCTACACCTACCGATGGGCGGAGGAAGGCATTGCAGGGATTTCTGATAACAAGCAGCGGCTTTGCTTTGCCTTCAGCTTCTGGAATAAAAATGATGAGATGCTGAAGGAGCGCTTCTTCGGGCTAAGCAACCATCAGGGGAACCACGGCGAAGATTTGAAGGAAATTTACTACTATCTGGACAGTTCGCCCACGCATTCTTATATGAAGATGCTCTACAAGTACCCCATCGGTGCCTTCCCTTATGAGAAGCTTGTTCAGGAGAATTTGTCGCGGAGCAGAAACGACCCGGAATTTGAAATTATCGACACGGGAATTTTCGACAATGATGAATATTTCGACCTGGAAATCGAGTATTGCAAGGTGGACCCGGAAGACATCTTCATCCGCCTTACCGTGCACAACCGCAGCGAAAGGGATGCACCGCTGGTAATACTGCCAACAATCTGGTACCGCAACAATTGGAGGTGGGGCTACAATTCTTACAAGCCGAATTTTTTCGAGAAAGAGCGCGGCATCATCGGAATTGAGCATAATGATATGGCAGTGCGAAATTTCTACTCTAGATGCCGCGGTGCAGAGAGCCTTTTCTGCGAGAACGAAACCAACCCAGAAGCCATATACGGCGAACCAAGACAGGAAGGATTTTTCTACAAAGACGGCATTAATAACCACATTCTCTTCGGTGATGATTCCGTAAACCCTGAAAAATTCGGGACGAAGGCTTGCTTTGCAATCCAGCAAATGATAAATGCCGGGAGCTCTGAAACCTTCGATTTCAGGATTAGCCCGCACGATATTTTCCCGGATGCCTTCTACGATTTCGATGAAATTTTCGAGCAGAGAAAAAACGAGTGCCAGGAATTTTACGCGGAAATTCAGCAGGATATAGAAAGCGATGATGAGCGGAATGTGCAGCGGCAGGCTTTCGCAGGCTTGCTCTGGAACAAGCAGTTTTACCATTACAAAGTTTCCAAATGGCTGAAGGGCGACCCAAATTTTGCAATTGAGCGGGATTTTGAAAGCTTCGTGCGGAATAAGGACTGGGAGCACCTTCACAACAAAGACATCATTTCGATGCCAGATAAATGGGAATATCCGTGGTATGCCACTTGGGATTTGGCGTTTCACTGCGTGCCTTTTGCCTTGATTGATGGCAATTTTGCCAAAGAACAGCTGAGACTGCTGACGAAGGAATGGTATATGCGGCCGAACGGACAGATGCCGGCCTACGAATGGAACCTGAGCGATGTGAATCCGCCAGTTCACGCCTGGGCAACCTTTCGCGTTTTCAAAATTGATGCGAAGCTTTCCGGAAAGCCAGATTACTTCTTCCTGGAAGCCGTTTTCCAAAAACTTCTGCTGAACTTCACCTGGTGGGTAAACCGCAAAGATAAGCGCGGGGAAAATATTTTCGGCGGCGGATTTTTAGGACTGGACAACATAGGTGCCTTCGACAGAAATATGGAACTGCCCGACGGACAGCACCTGGAGCAAGCCGACGGCACAAGCTGGATGGCGATGTTCGCACTGAATATGATGCGCATCGCAATGGAGCTCTCGCTGTACAACCCGGTGTATGAAGATATGGCGATAAAATTCTTCGAGCATTTCCTCTACATCGCTCAGGCAATGAACAAATTGGGCGATAAAGACGGACTATGGAACGAGGACGACGGCTTCTTCTACGACCTTATTCAGCTGGAAAACGGCGACGCCATTTCGCTGAAACTGCGGAGTATGGTAGGCCTCATCCCGATGTTTGCCGTGGAAGTCATCAGCCACGAAATGCTGGAGAAACTTCCGAACTTTAAAACAAGGATGGACTGGGTGCTACGCAATAAGCCAGAACTTGCGGAGCTGGTATCCAACTGGCAGGTTGAGGGCCAAGGGAAGAAGCACCTTATCAGCATCCTTCGGCAAAAAAGGCTGAAAAAAATTCTAGAGAGAATGTGCGACCCGGATGAATTCCTCAGCGAATATGGCATCCGCTCAATGTCCAAATGCTACGAGCAGAACCCGTTTGTTTTCGCGGCGCACGATACGCAATATGTGGTACGCTACACCGCGGCAGAAAGCGACAGCAGTATGTTCGGCGGCAATAGCAACTGGCGTGGCCCCATTTGGTTTCCGCTGAATTTCCTGGTGGTGGAAAGCCTGCAGCGTTTCCACTATTATTTTGGCGACAGGCTAAAAGTGGAGCATCCAAAGGGAAGCGGCGCAATGCTGAGCCTGGATGAAGTGGCAAACGATGTGAGCGAGCGCCTGCAAAGCATTTTCAAGAAGAATGAAAACGGCGAAAGACCTTTCAACGGCGGCAATGCCAAGTTCAATCACGATGCGTATTTCCGAGAAAATATTTTCTTCTACGAATATTTCGATGGAGATACAGGGCGTGGCCTCGGCGCTTCACACCAGTGCGGATGGACAGCCACCGTAGCGAAGCTTATTCAGCCAAGGCTTGGCGAGAGCTAAGAGCCAAGGCAAAATTAAAATGGCAAAAGTTTAATTTTTCTCTACCAATTCACCATTCACCTTCACCGAGAATTTTATTTCTACATTGGGTTCGAGAGTTTTCGAGACGGAGCAGTATTTTTCGAAGGAAAGTTCAGCGGCACGGTAGGCTTTCTTCGGGTCAATATCGCCAGACATACTGAAATTCACCGTGATGGTTTTGAAGACCTTGGCATCATCTTTCGGGATTCTTTCGCCTTCCACTTCTGCAGAAAAATCCGTGATGCCCTGCCGCTGCTTTTTCAGGATGGAAACAATGTCAATACCGCTGCATCCTGCCACAGCCATCAGAACGGCTTCCATCGGTGAAACGCCCTTGGCATCGGGAAGCGAAGCATTATCCAGCAGAATTTTGTTGCCCGCAGAATTGCTGCATTCAAATAGAAAATCGTCATTGATTCGGTTCAGAGAAATTTTCATAATAAATCTTTTTTTAAATTATAATAGGCCTTGCGCCTTGATTTCCAGATATTTGTTGATGGCTTCCACGCTGAGATTTTCCGGTAGGGTGTACAGGCTGTAGATGCCGTATTTCCGCAGTTCCTGAATGATGAGCTTCTTCTCGAACTCGAATTTTTCGGCGATGATTTCATCATAAATTTCCTGCATATTTTCCGGATTTCGGTGGATGATTTTCTGCAGCTCGCTATTTTTGAAAAACACCACCACTACCAGATGGTTTCGCGCAATAGCCCGCAGAAATTTCATCTGGCGGTTCACCGCATCCAGCGTTTCGAAATTAGTAAAAAGTAAAATCAGGCTTCGCTGGCTGATATTTTGCCGAATATCACGGTAAAGCGCGCCAAAATCACTCTCGTAAAAATTCGTCCGAATGTTGTACAGCGCTTCCGAAATTTTCCGCAGCTGCCCTGCCTTACTTTCCGCAGGTACGCGGTTTTCCGCAGTTTTCGAGAAGGTCATCGCTCCTGCTCTGTCGCCCTTTTTCAGCACGATGTGAGAGAGCGCCATCGCAGCATTTATCGAATAATCCAGCAGCGAAAGCCCGCCGAAAGGCATCTGCATCGTTCTGCCCTTATCGATGATCATCCAGATTCTTTGCGAGCGCTCTTCCTGATATTGGTTCACCATCAGGTGATTTCGCTTGGAAGTCGCCTTCCAGTTGATGGTGCGGATATCATCGCCTGGCACATAATCTTTTATTTGCTCAAACTCCGTCTGGTGCCCTATCCTCCTCACTTTTCTTGCGCCCAGCAAAAACTGATCACGAATGGCCTGCAGCTCGTACTTTCCAAGGTGAATGAAGGACGGGTAACTTGGCAGCGCAGCATCCTTCTGGAACCTGTAACGCTTTGATACTAAGCCAATTGCAGATTTAGCGTAAACATTCAGCGCGCCGAAAACAAATTCACCGCGCTCCTTCGGTTCCAGGATGTACTGCAGGAAAACATTTTTTTTCGATTCAATTTTTCTTTTAATGTTAAAGTCCCTCATCTGAAACTGAAACGGCACCTCGTCGATTATTTCCGTTTCAATCGGGAAAGGATAGTCGTTCTTCACATCCAGCTTCACGGGGTTTTCATCGCCGTTGCTCAGTTTTTCTGGTAAAATCCGCTGTGCTTTCACGCCATATTTCATCCCGAAAAGCATTGCATAATCGATGATTGCGGCAAGGATGACCAGCCCTAAAAAAATGCGCACAAAAGGCAGGAGCCAGCCGATGAAAAACGCCAGCACGAACAGCAGCATTACCACGCTGAGCAATGCGAAAAGCCTTTTGGTGAGGTAGAGGTTGCGCATTTTTTATCTTGGAATTTCGATACCTTCAATAATTTGGTGGATGATTTCATCGGCGGAAAGACCTTCCATCTCCCTTTCTGGCGCCACCACGATTCTGTGCCGAAGGACTGCCGGTGCTGCGAATTTTATATCGTCCGGCGTTACGAAATCTCTTCCGCGAATTGCCGCAAAAGCCTTCGATGCCATCAGCAGTGCGATGCTTGCTCGCGGCGAAGCGCCAAGGTAAAGGAATGGATTTTCCCGCGTGTTCACGATGATTTTCGCGATGTATTCCATTAGCTGAGGTTCCACCACGATTTCCTTCAGCATTTGCTGATAGGCAATAAGTTGCGCTTCGGCAATCACCGGGTTTACCACTGTGGTTTTATCTTTTTCACGGCTTTCGTGATGCCTTTGGATGATGGCGATTTCGCTGCTGTAATCCGGGTAGCCTACCACCACTTTGAACAGAAACCTGTCCAGCTGAGCCTCCGGCAGCCTGTAAGTTCCTTCGTGCTCGATAGGGTTTTGCGTGGCCACCACCAGGAAAGGCATTGCCATAGGGTATCTCGTGCCATCCATAGTTACCTGCCGTTCTTCCATCACTTCGAAAAGTGCGGCCTGCGTTTTCGCCGGGGAACGGTTGATTTCATCTATCAGGATGAAGTTCGAGAAAATCGGTCCGGGTTTAAACTCAAATTCCGTGGTTTTCATATTGAACACGGAAGTCCCCAAGACATCGGACGGCATCAAATCCGGTGTGAACTGTATCCTGCTGAAGCCGGTTTCCACGGTTTTTGCCAGAAGTTTCGCGGTGATGGTTTTGGCAACGCCAGGTACACCTTCTATCAGGATGTGCCCGTTGGCAAGCAGCGCGGCAATCAGGTGCTCTATCATCGCTTCCTGCCCTACTATCACCTTGCCTATCTCGCTTTTTATTCTTTCCACGCCTTCCCTTAATTCGTTCAGCCGAACTCTTGGCGTAAACTGCATATCGTTTTGATTTTCAATATTTTGCATAATTATTTCTGGTGTTTTTATTTTGATATTTCATCGAGAAGCCTGTTCATTTTTTCCAAATCTTGCTTCGTAATATCGTGGCTTTGGTGTAATGATTTTTGGATTAATGCCACGGCTTCCCGTATTTTTTCTTCTGGTTGCCCGCTTTTGCTGATGAGTTTTTGTATGAATTCTTCGTCGAGCCTTTCGGTATCAATCAAAAATTCCGTTCTTACAAAATGCAGAAAGTAAGTGGCCTTTTTCGCCATCATATCGCGGAAATCGCCTTCCTGAAGGTAAAGGTTGCCGATGCTTTTCACGAATTCTGCCGATTTATTTTCCGGCGGGGAAATTACCGGCACGATTCTTTGGCGGCGTTTCGCATTAAAAATCATAAAGAGCAACATTGTGACAAGGAATGTCCACCACGCAAATTTCAGCGGCGGATTGCTCAGCACGAAATACATTGCGTTGTAATTTCCCTGCGTACTGAAATCCTGAAACCAAACGGTTTCCCTGTCTGGTAAATAGCTGAGAACCTGCGCTGCATAGCGTTCTTCACCGGGTTTCAGCAACTGATAATTTGTGAGGAACAGTGGCTCTGTATGGATGTAGATGTTACCCTTCCCTTTTGGGATTTGTATAAAGTTAGGATAGCTTTTGTTGGCAACTTTTGTATAACCTAAAATTTTAGCATTCTTCGGAACTCTGCTGATATACAGCCTGTCTGGAAATTTATCCAGCTTCTGAATGCCGTTCAGGTCGTGGTTTAGTAGATGCAGGTAAACATCGTCATCGCTGAAATACCTTGAAGTGTGAACACCCATTCCATAAAGGTCGGGGTTTCCGGCGATAAAAAGGTCGCTGCCTTTCTCCACTTCCTTCAGCAATCTTTCCAGCGAAGTTTCGTCCAGGAATTTATTGATGAACAGAATGTTCTGCGGCTGCTGATTTTTATTGGCGAAATAAGTGTACGGCGATTGTACGGATTTCTTGAGCTTTCCGCCGAAAATTTTTTCCGCTTCCTTATCGAAAACGAAAAGTCCGAACGGTGCCTTGCTTTCCACATCAAAGGTTTTGCGCCAATCCACCACGGTTTTGCGGCTCAGTTCCAGAAAGCCGATGAGCGCTAGGAACAGCGCCAGCACAATTCCGTAAATTCTCAGCGTGCGTTTCATATCAGGCGGTGTGCGTTTTCAAAGTTTGTGCGATAGCCTTGGTAATCCTTTTCGGAAACTGGGAATTCGCCATACCAAACATAATCGTAAACCCTTGCCAAACTTTTAAACTGCTTTTTAAACTCAGAATTTTTTAGTTCGGCCAAATATTCCAGGTTGGTTTTCTCTGGCTGCCATTGGATGAGGCTCCGCTCGTCCATCATTTTCAGCAACTGAAGAAAGCGCATCCTGACTGCTGAGCGAAAATCTGCATTTTGTTCAAATTTCGCAATTTCCGCAGGGAAGTTTATCGCGTGAATATCTTCTATCAAGTCTTCCGCAGGAATTTTCGTCTTTCGGTTTTTTCGGCTAAAAATGAAGCTGCCATCGTTGCTCACCACATATTTCACCAGGAAGTAAACCAGCACCAGAAAAAGAATTCCTGCGAGGAAATGCAGCAGTGTTTCAGACCTGTCGTTAAAATCGTTCACCTGCTTTGTAAAAAGCCTGTCGAAAAATTCGGCAATCTTCCGCTTCCATCTGTCCCAAAGGGTTTCGCGCGGTTTGGATGCGCTGTAGTCAAATTCTGGCGAAGTATATTTCCGCATGAAATCCTGCGCGAAATTCCGCTGCGTTTTTGCAGGAAGCACCGTGCTTTGAACCCTCATCAGAGAATCTGCGGAAACTTCGGGCTGCTTTTCTACAAAAACATTAGTTTTCGCCACCGTTTTTTGCGAAAAAACCGGCGCGGAAAACATCAGCAGCAGAAGAAGGAGAACGCGCAGCCTCATCATAAATTCTTCCCGATTTGGTCAATCTCGCTGAAATCTTCATTGCGCTGCAGATCCGTTCTACTGTCGTAGTACATCAGGCCGCAGCACACATACATCACATTGTTCAGCACGAACGTCAGCAGAAAAGAAAGCGCATAGGCTATGGCAATCCACATCATATTCGTTGACGAAAAGCCATCGGAATTAGCTGCTTCTGCCGAAGAATACATTGCCACCATAAAGAGAATGTAGGGAATCATCGTGATGACGCCGATTACCGACTGGATGATGAAGAGAATTATGATGGATGAGCCCCAGTACTTCCAGAACGGCGATTTTTCTGTGATGCCCTGATAATTGAACTGCGCATTGAAGCTGTACGACAGCGATTGGAAGAAATTTCTGCCGCTGTGATAATAATCGAACAGCGTGAAATTTATGATGTTGTAAACGACAGGTGCTGCCAGCAAAAGCAGGAAAATTCCGATGAGGAGCAGCATCAGAAATAGAGAAATTCCGAAGAACACGAAGAGCAGCGGTGTGATGATGAAAAGCACGCCAAGCATAAACTTGAAGGCCTTGCCCAAATTCCGCCTGATGTCGCCGGAAATTTCATCCAGCTGAATTTCGGTAGCGCCAGTTTCAGAAATTCGTTTCAAATAAAGCACCGGGTAAGAATAGGTGATGATGTAGAACGCGATGAACAGTAGGAAACCTACCAATACTAAGACAAGGAGTAGCGGCAAATTCTCGTCCAGAAGGCTGTCGAAATATCCGGCATCCATCCCAAAATCCTGCCTAGCAAGCGGCACAAGAAACGCACGGTAGAAAAAGAAGAAAAGCACCATCATCAAAATCATCGGCAAACCGTTCAGGATTAAGTAGTTACGGAAATAATTTTTGCCGTAAACCTTGAAGAACGAAAAAGTATCGGAAATCAGCGCGTTGAAATCACGGCGTTTTATCAGCTGCATAGTTTAGTTTTTTAGCGATTTTCCGCGGATAAATGATGTAGTAAAAAATCATAAACCCGAGCGAACCGAGAATGATGAAAAGTATGATGGGCAAAGGCATTTCTGGTGCAAGCCTTGTAACGAAGCCTTCGATAATCCCTGCAATAATCGTGAGTGGCACCGTACTTAGATAAATTTTGAAACTATTCTTGAAGCCCGTTTTAAACGAATTTATCCGCGAAAAAGTTTTTGGGAAAAGCATCGAAGCGCCCAGGATAAAGCCTGCCGCAGCTACCACCACCATCCCCAGAATTTCAAAGGTGCCGTGTAGCCAAATGGCTTTCGCGCTTTCTGCCAGCACACCCTGCGTTTCAAAAAAATATTGAAAAGTGCCCACCATTATAGCGTTCTGCATCAGGATGAACAGCGTGCCCAGCCCAGCGAAAACCCCGTAAACATAGAGCTTTGCACCCACCATTAAATTATTGAAGATAATGGCAAGCGCCATATCCAGCGGCGTTCTGGTGCCGTACACACCGGTAGGATTTCCTTTCTCGATGTTTTCCAGCGTCATATTCACATAGCCGTCGCCCAAAATATGGCGCACAAAATCCGGATCGTATTTGGTGGAAACCACGCCAATCATCACAAAAGCTAGGAACAGCAATATCGTGAAATATAGATATTTACGGTATTCAAACATTATCAGCGGAACTTCGTAAAGGAAGAATTGCGAAAGGCGGTTTCGTTCAAGCCTCCTGGTTTTGTAAATCCGCTGGAACATCATCGATGAGAGGTGGTTCAGGTAAACCGTGGTGCTGCTCTTCGGATAATAAGTTTGCGAGAAAGCCAAATCGTTCAACAGATTGATGTAGAGCGAAGAAAGCTCATCGGGATTTTTTTTCACTTTCCCGGCAATCACGGCTTCGTTTTCCAGCCATTTTGCTTTATTTTGCCTAATGAAAGCCACCTCTCTCATAGGCGATAAAATTACTAAAAAATGGCTAGCGTTGCGATAATCAGTTCACAAAATGTGAAAATTGATTTCACCTTGGCAAGCGTGGGCGAAAGAATCTTTGCCTGCATCATCGATTTCATCGTGATGTTCGGCTATATAATTGTCGCCCTATTTCTTTTCAGCCAGATTGAAAAATTCATCCCATACGAAAGAAAAACCGCATTCTACATCCTGCTGGCATTGCCCATTGTATTTTACACCTTAATTTCGGAAAGCGTAATGCAGGGACAGACTTTAGGCAAAAAGGCGTTGAAAATAAAAGTGGTGAAAATCGACGGATACCAGGCAACCTTCCCGGATTATGCGATGCGGTGGTTTGCAAGGCTGGTGGATGTTTATGTGAGCAGCGGTATTGTGGGCATCGCCTCCATCATCACCTCGGCGAACAATCAGCGGCTTGGCGATATGGCTGCCGGAACCACGGTGATTTCCCTGAAAAACCGGGTGAATATTTCCCACACGATTTTTGAAAACATCGCGGAAACTTATGTGCCGGCTTTTCCGCAGGTTGTGGTTTTGAGCGATAATGATATGAGAATCATTAAGAATAATTTCGTGAAGGCGCAGAAAAACCGCGACGGAAAACTAATGATTAAGCTTTCGGATAAAATTCAGCAAACCATTGGCGTTCAGCCAGATAGCAAGATTTTTACGCATCAGAGCTTCATCGACAGGGTGATAAAAGATTACAATTTTGTGACTGGCAAAGAGCAATAGCCTGAATTTTGCAGGGATATTTTAAATTTATTTTTATGAATTTCGATAATCAAAAATCAGGAAATGGCGGCGTAATCGTGATGACGAACGAGAACGCCGAAGAAGTTGGGCGGCTTACCTACACGCTTTTCCCGGAAAGGCAAACCCTGGTGATTTCCTATGTGATGGTTCACCCGCAGTTTGAAGGTCGTGGTATGGGAAAATTCCTCGTGCAGGAAGGCATCAGTTTTGCGCGGGAAAATGCGTATGCCGTAGTTCCGCACTGTTCCTACGCACGCTCTGTGATGCTGAGAATGCCAGATGTTTCTGATGTTTTCCGCGGATAGAAAAACCTTCAGAAATTCTGAAGGTTTTTTGTTTAAAGCGTTTCCAGCAGAGCGTCCGTCATTTCCATATTGTGATACACATTCTGCACATCGTCATCCTCTTCAAATCTCTCGAGCATTTTCATATTCGCTTTGAACTGCTCTTCGTTCACATCCTTTGTATTGTTGGCAATTCGCTGAAGCTCAGCGCTTTTCGGTTCAATGCCCAGATCCTCCAGCTTGTGCGAAAGGCTTCCGAAATCTTCAAATGCCGTGGTAATCATCACTTCTTCATCATCTTGGTCAATTTCTTCCGCTCCACCGTCAATCATTTCCATTTCGAAATCCTCCCAATCCATTTTGATTTGAGACTTATCGATTGAGAAAATTCCCTTCCGGTCAAAAATAAACGCCAGCTCGCCATTCTTCCCAAGGTTGCCGTCAAACTTGTTGAACACCGCGCGCACATTGGCCACAGTTCTCGTAGGGTTGTTGGTGGTGCATTCCACGAAAAATGCTACACCGCCCTGTCCATAGCCTTCGTAGGTAACCTCTTCATAATTTTCCGCATCAGCGCCGGACGCTTTCTTGATGGCTCTTTCCACATTATCCTTCGGCATATTGGCACCTTTTGCATTCTGTATGCAGCGGCGCAGCGCAGGATTACTTTCAGGATCAGGTCCGCCGGCCTTCACGGCCAGTGCAATATCCTTCCCGATTTTGGAAAAAGTTTTCGCCATTTTGTCCCATCGTGCTAGCTTCGAAGCTTTTCTGTATTCAAACGCCCTTCCCATTTTGTAAATAAATTGTTTGCAAAAATAAGAAATCAACAAAAAAAACGCCCTCAATTCTGAGAGCGTTTTCGATGTAATATTTAAAAAGATATTATTATCTTTTCTTTTTCACTGTCTTCTTCTGAACTACTGGAAGATCAGATTTTTGTAGAGCTTCCCAAGCAGCACCGCTGATAGCTTCTACAACCACTTTTCTGTCTTGTAGTCTTTCCTCGTTAGAAGCAGTAGCAGGTACTCTAGCATCTCTGGAACCTACCCCTGTAGATTTCAGTTGAGATGGATCTACACCTCTGTTTTCAAGTTGCTTCACTACTTCAGCAGCTCTTCTTCTTGAAAGGTTCAGGTTATAGTTAGGGTTACCTTTAGCATCAGTATGTCCTGTTACAAGGAATGTACCTCCATTGGAAGATCTGATGATTTCAGCCGCCTGCTGTAGTCTTTCGTGGGACTCAGGACGGATAGTTGCTTTATCGAAGTCGAAATGAATACCTTTCAATGCGCCTGTAGCTTCATCTGCGTATGCACTTTGAGGTTTAGGGCAGCCGTTGTATTCTGGCAGACCTGGCACTGTAGGGCAAGCATCGTCTTTATCTAGGATGCCATCTCCGTCAGTATCTGGCCAAGGACAGCCGTTGTTTTCAACTGGACCGGCAACAGTAGGGCAAGCATCGTCTTTATCAAGTACGCCGTCACCATCTGTATCTGGCCAAGGGCAACCTTGGTTTTCAGCAGGACCAGCTACATCTGGGCACGCATCCACTTTATCGAATACGCCGTCACCATCTGTATCAGGGCAGCCGTTGAACTGTGGATCTTCAGAAGGAATACCCGGCTCATCAGGACAAGCATCGTCTTTATCTAGGATGCCGTCTTTATCTCTATCTCTCTGGCCAAATCTGAATAGAAGAGATGCAGAAGCCTGCCAAAAGTTAGCTACATCAGACTTATCACCCGGAGTTCCAACATAATCACCTTGGATTCCAAGACCGAAATTTTTTGTAAGCCAAAGATTAAGACCAAGACCTGGGTTGAGAGCAAAGTGATCAGCACCTACATTTTTTCCATCTTTATCTACAGCATTGATCTGATTTTCGTAATCGTGTCTTAGATAGTTTGCACCTACACGCACATAAGGATCAAACCAGCTCTCCTCTCCACCGAAAAGACCGGCAAGCTTTATTTGAAGACCAAGACCCGTCATCAGCATGAATTCTTTATCCATACCGATTTTCTTATTATCGATATTACCTACAGAGGTTTGCCAGTCAAGAACGATACCAGGACCAAGATTTCTTGCCACGGTAAGTTTGGAAAGTGGTGGTACCACGGTGAAGTTGTTCATTACATAAAGCTGATTCTTCTCGAATACACCTTTTCCACCGAAAGCACTTCCAAGCTGCTCGCCAGTTTTACCCTGCGCAGCAACATGGTTTACACCATGCGCACCAACACCGATCAACCACGGGTTGGTAGTGGTCTGAGCGAATGCTGCACCGCCAATGCTAAGCGCCAGTGCCGCCATTCCTACTTTTAGATTTTTCATAGAATTATACGATTAAATAATTGATGATGCAAATTAAAAACAAATATTTTTTCTAAACAAAGTTTTTTATGAATTTTTTAACTTTTTTTAAGGATTCTGTCTAGATTGCGTTTATTTTCCCTCTCCTTTATCGTTTCCCGCTTGTCAAACTGCTTTTTTCCACGGCCTACCGCAATAAAAACTTTCGCCTTTCCAGCATCATTTATGTACACCTTCAGCGGAACAATCGTATAGCCCACATCTTTCACGCGGCGTTCCAGCTTTTGCAGTTCTCTTCGGTGCAGCAGCAATTTCCGTTCCCTTTTTGCTTTATGGTTGTAAAAAGTGCCCAGTTTATACTCCTCAATCTGCATATTGATGATGAAAAGCTCACCATTGATAAACTGGCAAAAGCTTTCCGCAATGCTTGCCTTGCCCATCCTCAGGCTCTTGATCTCAGTTCCCGTCAGCACAATTCCCGCTTCCATCTCATCCGAAAGCTCGTACTCAAAACGCGCCCTTTTATTCAGGATGGAAACCGTCTTCTGTATCTTCATAATATATTATGGTGTGGCATGGCTGCCAATCTGCGCTTTATTTCGTAAATTCGCGGCAAATTTATAACATAATATGTTAACTGTTTCAAACTTATCACTGCAATTCGGAAAGCGCGTGCTCTTTGACGATGTGAACATCAATTTCACCAAAGGCAATTGCTACGGAATCATCGGTGCGAACGGCGCCGGGAAATCCACCTTCCTGAAAATACTTACCGGAAAGCAGGAGCCTACCACAGGGAATGTTTCGCTGGAACCGGGCAAAAGAATGTCCGTGCTGGAGCAGGACCACTTTGCCTACGATGAATATACCGTGCTGGAAACCGTGCTGCGCGGCAACAAGAAACTTTTCGAAATCAAGGAAGAAATGGATGCCCTGTATGCCAAGCCGGATTTTTCCGATGAAGACGGGATAAAGGCTGGTGAGCTGGGCGTAATCTACGATGAAATGGGTGGCTGGAATGCAGAATCTGACGCGATGACGATGCTCTCCAATGTGGGAATTCCGGAAGATATGCACTACCAAATGATGGGCGAGCTGGAAAATAAGGACAAGGTGAAGGTGCTGCTTGCACAGGCACTTTTCGGCAATCCCGATGTACTGATCTTGGACGAGCCTACGAACGATTTGGACATCGAAACCATTGCCTGGCTGGAAGACTTCCTTGCCGATTATGAAAATACGGTAATCGTAGTTTCGCACGATAGGCACTTCCTGGATACGGTGTGCACGCACATTGGCGATTTGGATTACAGCAAGCTGAACCTTTACACCGGCAATTATTCCTTCTGGTACCAGGCCTCCCAGCTTGCCACGAAGCAAAGGGCTCAGGCCAATAAAAAGGCGGAGGAAAAGAAGAAGGAACTTCAGGAATTTATCGCAAGATTCTCTTCCAATGTGGCGAAAGCCAAGCAGGCTACCGCAAGAAAAAAGATGATAGAGAAGCTGAACATCGAGGACATTAAGCCTACTTCGCGCCGCTACCCTGCGATAATCTGGGAAACAGAAAGAGAAGCCGGCGACCAAATTCTGGAGGTGAAAAACCTGGAAAAATCGAAGGACGGCGAGCTGCTTTTTTCCAACATTGATTTCAAATTGAAAAAAGGCGACAAAGTAGCGATTATTTCGAAGAATACTTTGGCAATCACCGAATTTTTTGAAATAATTACAGGAAATGCTCAGCCAGACAATGGTGAATACAATTGGGGTGTGACGACCACGCAATCTTATATGCCGCTGGACAACACGGAATTTTTCCAGGATAAAGATCTGAACCTGGTGGACTGGCTAAGGCAATTCACCAAAAATGATGAAGAGCGCCACGAAGAATTCATCCGCGGTTTTCTTGGCAGGATGCTGTTTTCCGGTGATGAAGCGCTGAAATCCTCCACCGTGCTTTCCGGGGGCGAAAAAATGCGGTGCATGTTCAGCCGGATGATGCTGCAAAAAGCGAATGTGCTGATTTTGGATGAGCCTACGAACCACCTGGATTTGGAAAGCATCACCACGCTGAACAATTCCCTGGTGAATTTCAAGGGCAACATCCTGCTGGCATCGCACGACCACGAAATGCTGCAAACCGTTTGTAACCGCATCATCGAGCTTACGCCGAAAGGCATCATAGATAGGGAGATGACCTACGATGAATACCTTGCCGATAAAAAGGTGAAGGAACTGCAGGCACAGCTTTACAGCTGAAAATTAAATGATTAAAGAATTAAGGTATTAAGAAAACAGCGCCGAAACTTCCGGCGCTGTTTTTTTACAAACCAAACGGATTAGTTTTGCCGCCTTGCGAAACGCTTTGAAGGAAAGAACATTAATCACCTGATTTTCAACAGAATAATAGAGGTAGAAATTCCGAAGAATTAAAACTTTGAAAACCGAACGGTCTTTCTCGGTTGGTTTTCCGATGTAGGGTTTTCTCGCAAGATTTCCTGCAAACGCATCACTTCAGAAATGATTTTCAACGAATAAGAATTGGAATAATTATGCTCCGTCCAAAAAACAAGATTGGCGGAAAATTCTTTATCCGCAATTGGCGACCAAATTATCTTGTACATCTTTCAAGTGCCCTTTTCATCACCAATTCAGCAGGAATTCCCAAACCTATTTCAATTTCCTTCTTACCTTGCTGAATGCTTTCCCAATGTTCATCGGGAACATCCATATCGTCTTCTGTTTCAATGTTTTCCGCACCGAAGCGAAGCAAAACTTCCTTCACAATCGGCAATTCTTCTTCCGCAATATCAAACGAAACCTTTGTAAGCATAGCTCGATTTTTGAACAAAGATAATTGATAATTGATAACTTCCTTTTTCCCTAGCTTTTGCCCTTTACTTTCCTCGGCTCTTTTCTGTTTTCCTTATCTTTGTCAATTATGAATCAAAAGTGGATTTTCCGGCAGGAACCTGATGAAGAAACGGTGGACAGGCTCAGTATGTCGCTCGGTTTCGGCACTTTTGAATCTAAACTGCTGGTGCTGCGCGGCATCGATAATTACGAAAAAGCCCGCGAATTCTTCAAGCCGAAAATTGAAGACATCCACAACCCTTTCCTTATGGCCGATATGCAGAAGGCAGTGGAACGCGTAGCCACAGCCATAGAAAACGGCGAGAAAATCCTGATATACGGCGATTATGATGTGGATGGAACCACGGCGGTTTCGCTGATGTACCTGTACCTTTCAAAAATCGTGGAAAAGCGCTACCTGGATTTCTACATACCGGACAGAAATTCCGAAGGCTACGGCATTTCACACGAGGGCATCCAGTTTGCGCATCAAAACGGCTTCAGCTTGATTATCGCTTTAGACTGCGGCATCAAGTCGAACGAAAAGGTGGAATTTGCGCGGCAGTTCGACATAGATTTCATCATTTGTGACCATCATTTGCCCGGCGAAGAAATTCCGAACGCTGCGGCAGTTCTGGATCCGAAGCGCAAAGATTGCCGCTATCCTTTTAAGGAGCTTTCGGGCTGCGGTGTAGGCTTCAAGCTTTGCCAGGGCCTGAATACCATTTACAAAATTCCGGAATCGGAAATTTTCGAGCTTACGGATTTGCTGGCGATTTCCATCGCTGCGGACATTGTTTCGATGACGGGCGAAAACCGGACGCTTGCAAAAATGGGACTGAAAATCCTCCGGAAAACCCGGAACATCGGGCTGAGGTTGCTCATCCCTGATGAAAAACTGCCAACCTACGATATTTCTAACATCGTGTTTGAAATAGCGCCGAAAATCAACGCTGCGGGAAGAATTTCCCACGGAAAATCTGCGGTGGAACTGATGGTTTCCGACAACCTGAAACACGCCCAACAAATCGTAAATGAGATTGTGAACCTGAACGACTCCCGAAGGATGCTGGATTCTGCAAGCACGGCAGAAGCGCTGGAACAGGTCCTCGAAACCAAGCAAACCGAAAACTTTACCACCGTGGTTTACGGGCCGCACTGGAACAAGGGCGTCATCGGCATCGTGGCTTCCCGCCTTACCGAAACCTACTACAAGCCCACCGTGGTTTTCACCGATGGGAACAATGGTGAGCTGGTGGCATCGGTACGCTCCGTTCCAGAATTTGATGTGCACAAGGCGCTGGAGCAGTGCTCGGAATTTTTCATCAAATTCGGCGGGCATCCTGCTGCTGCAGGGCTTTCAATGGAAAAGGAACGCTTCGAAGATTTTAAAATAAAATTCGAAGAGGTGGTGGCGGAAATGATTCGGGATGAACAAAAAGTGCCCACTTTAACCATCGACAGCGTAGCGGAAATTGAAAACCTGAACCGCGATTTCTTCAACTTCCACAGAAAGCTGGCGCCCTTTGGCCCGCACAATATGAAGCCTGTGCTGGTGCTGGAAAATCAAAGCGCCGCAGGCCTTGTAAAGCAGATGGGAAAAGACGGCAACCACATAAAATTCTACATCCATAACCCGGCAAATTCCCGAAACATCGAGTGTGTGGGCTGGAAGCTTGGGACTTTTCTGGAAGATTTTAAAACCAAATCTTTCGACCTGGCTTTTACGGTGGAAGAAAATCACTGGAAGGGCAATGTGACTTATTACCTGCAAATTCGTGATGTAAAATTTCTGAATTAAAAAATGCGCAAAAAAACCGGTCTTTTTTTCGGATCTTTCAATCCTATTCACATCGGGCATTTAATCCTGGCTAATTATATTCTGGAAAATTCTGATATGCAGGAACTGTGGTTTGTTGTAAGCCCACAGAATCCGTTCAAGGAAAAAAAATCTCTTTTGGATGATATGACAAGGCTGGATTTGGTAGAGCGCGCTTTGCGGAATTATGAAAAAATGCGCGTTTCTAATGTAGAATTCTCATTACCGAAACCAAGCTACACGATTGATACTTTGACCTATTTGAAAGAAAAATTCCCGAACCATAGCTTTGCGCTGATAATGGGCGAAGACAACCTTGCCGGCCTTCCGAAATGGAAGAATGCGGAACTTCTGGTGAAGAATTACCAAATCATCGTTTACCCGAGGTATTTCGAGAAAAGCGAAACGCTGGAGAGCTACGAAGAGCACGAGAACATCACGCTGATTGATGCACCGATTATCGAACTTTCTGCCACGCAAATTCGGCAAATGATAAAGGACGGCAAGAATGTGCGACCGATGCTTCCACCAGAAGTCTTCGATTACATCGATGGCTCCAACCTTTATAAGTAACTGATAATGAGCGTTGTAGAAAAATTTCTGGTAAAATATCCGCAGGAAAAAATCGTGCGGTGGTTCAGGCTGGCATGCATTCTGGAAGCGGTTTCCTGGCTGCTGCTTTTTTCTGCAATGGTGTGGATCCGGATGGATAGGGAAAGCCTGGCACCCACCATTTACATCATTATTATGGGCAATATTCACGGGCTTTTCTTCACGCTTTATCTTTTGCTGGTTTTCCCGGCGAAGAAAATTTTCCGGTGGGATGATGAGGATTTCGTGTTTGCTTTGGGCGCAGCTTTCTTCCCTTTGGCAACAATCTGGGTGGATAGAAAGCTGGCACGGTTCAACCGTGGAGAATAAATTTCAACCCAACATTTTTTAAAACTTTTTCTACCTTGCATTGCAAAGTATAAAAAAAAACATATATCTTTGCCTTGTTAAAAAATTTGAAACGATGAGAAAGATAAGCATCGCATCCCTACTTTTAGGCGGGATGATTTCCGCGCAGCAAACGCCGAAGCAAGATTCTGCAAAGGCGAAGGACATTCAGGAAGTGAATATCACGAAGAAAATTTTCGAGCGCAAAACCGACAGGATGGTGTACGATGTAGCGGCATCGCCTTCTGCAAAAGGCAGCACAGCGCTGGATCTTCTCAAAGAAACGCCAACGGTAATAGCCACCGAAGATGATAAATTTTCAATGCCGGGAAAAAGCGCCGTGGCCATCTACATCAACGGGCGAAAAACGAATATGAATGCCGATGCGCTGAACGCTATGCTGAAAAATACACCGGCAGAAAATATTTCCAAAATCGAAGTGATTTCTATGCCGGGCAGCGAATTTGATGTGCCGGGAAATACGGGCATCATCAACATTGTGATGAAAAAACGCACAACGGACGGCTACAACGGAACGCTGAGAATGGAAAACGAAAAGGCGTACCGCAGCAATCCTTCTACCGCGCTGAACCTGAACCTGCGGCAGAATAAATTCGGTGCGAACATCAGCACGGGCTACAGCGAAACAACTTATTTTAAGGAGATGATTCTGGAAAACGGAATACGCGAAAATTATACGGTGAGCAGCGGAAGTATAAATCTTTTGTCCAAAAACCTGTACGCCAACCTTAGCCTGGATTATGATATTAATGAGAAAAACTATCTGAACTTCGGCTTTAATTCGAACTTCTCGAGAATTAAAAATTATTCTGCGGAATTTTCCAACCAAAGCTTCTACAGCGGCAGCATCACGAATGAAAACTATAACCGAACGGATAATCCGAAGAATCAGTCGGACAACCTTTCCGGGCAAATCCGCTATGAACTGACGCACGGAAAGAACGACAGCAAGCTGAAATTCTTCGCATCCTACCTGAATTATAAAAAAGATGAGCACAGCGAAAACCGCACTTTTGCGCTGCCAACGATGAGAATGCTGGGCGGTTTTAACCAGATTTCACCACAGCAGATAGACGCCTTTATTTTTCAGGGGGACGAAGTCCTGAAGTTCAAGGATGAAAGCACGCTGAGTTTCGGCGGGAATGTAAACCTTACCAAAACCGATAATGATACGCGGTATGAAACTGCGGACGGTTTCTATTTCATCACAAATCCTGAACTTAGCAACCACTTCGTTTACAAGGAAAATATAGCTTCTGCCTACACGAATTATGAGAGGAATTTCAGCGAGAAAATCTCGGCAAAAGCAGGGCTGAGATTTGAGCATACAACGATGGACGGTGAAATTTCTGACAAGCCGGAATACAACTTCCGCCGTTCGCTGAACGACATCTTGCCATTCGTAAACCTGAGCTGGCAGCCTTCCGAAAAACACAGCCTGAGCTATGGCTTCACGAGCAGGGTGCAGCGCCCAAGTTTCTGGGAACTGAACCCGGTGAGAAACTATACCACGCCGAATAATTATGTTCAGAACAATCCGTTTATGATTCCGGCAAAAATCTATGAGCAGGAATTGATGTATATGCTGAACGGCGCCTGGTATCTGCAGCTGAGCCACTACTACACCAGGCATGCTTCCGCGCAAATTCCTTTGCAGAAAACCGATGCCAGCGGAGATGTTTCGCTAAGGTACATCCGCACGAACTATGGTGATAATCAGGGCATTACAGCAACCGTAGGAATGCAAAAGGCTTTCCTGAAGGGCAGATGGATTGCTAATGCTTCTGCCAACTTCAGCCACCAAAAATACAGCGGAAGCGTGGATACAGACCCGCTGACTCTGGAAGTTTTCGAGCCATACATTGTGGATAGAACCACGGATTTTCTCACCATCACTGCAGGCAGCAGATATGCTTTCGACAAGGCTAAAACCTGGTGGCTGAATGCACAGTATTTCCTGCAAACGAAAATAGAATTGGAGATGGGACATCTGCCGCTGCTGCACACGCTGAACCTTTCCCTACAGAAAAACTGGGAAAACTGGACTTTCAAGGGCTCGGTATCTGATGTGTTTAACGGCCTTAGAAAAATGGATATCATTAATGAAAATGGCAACGGCTATTTCAATAATGTTCGGCAGAGAAACTACAACCAAAGATTTGCGCTGGGCATCACCTACAATTTCGGCAACCAAAAGCTGAAACGCACAAGGCAGGACGGCGGCGAAGCCAGCGAGCTGAAAAGCAGAACCGGCGGGAAATAATCCCGCTTATTTTTTTGGCAGGAAAACTTCGCTCATCATACAGCGCGCGCTTCCGCCGCCGTTCGTTTCGATGGTGTGGAGATCAGCGTAGATGATTTCGGAAAACTTTTCAATTTGGGAAATCTGTTGCTTTGATAAAGATTTGTAGGCAGATTCGCTCATCACCAGGAAAGTTTGCCCTTCGGAATTCCGCACCTGCAGCATATTTCCGGCGAAATTCTGCATCTGCTCTTCGGAAATTTCCACGATTTCCTTTCCGGTAAGTTTCAGCTTTTCCTCTACCATTTCCCGTTCCAGTTCGCTGTCGATGGCATCCAGGCATATCACCGCAAATCTATCGGCTACGCACATCATCACATTGGTATGGTATATTGGCAGCCTTTCATCGCCCGCAGTTTGGAAGCTGTGGAAAACCACGGGTTCATAGCCGATGTTCGCACAATAATCACGGAAAAGCTCCTCATCCAGCCTTAGCGAAACCGAGCCGTAAGCCACTTTGTTATCGTGATCGAAAATCATACTTCCGGTGCCTTCCAGAAATTTCCCTTCATTTTCGCTGCCGCTCAAATCCACGATTTCCGTAATTGTAAACCCTTGATTTTTAACTTCTTCCAAAATTTCTTTGCGGCGTTCATCTCTTCGGTTTGGTGCAAACATCGGGAAAAGCGTCACCTTTCCATCGCTACCGAAACCTACCCAGTTATTCGGGAAGATGGAATCCGGTGTGTGCGGTTGCAAAGTGTCTTTCACTGTGATCACATTAATGCCCTTTGCCCGGAGCTTTTCCACAAAAGCATTAAATTCCTTCAGCGCATTACCTTGAGTATCAGCACTTTCCGCATTATTTTGGAAATAATTATTTTCGGCAGTCTGTGCATTGTAGCCAAAAGCTACGGGCTCTATCATCAAAACGGTATCGGTAGCCTGCATTGTTCGGTGTAAATTTCTCAGGGCAAAATTAACCAAATTTCCGTATTTTGCGGAAGAGTTTTTGCGATGGAAAACCTACTGGAAATTGCCTGCTTTGAAATGACTTCCGCTGAAACGGCGCTGCGCTCAGTAGCCGATAGGATTGAGTTTTGCGCCGGGCAAAGCTTGGGCGGCATCACGCCAAATATTGATGAATTCCGCTATTTGAAGAGCCACTACAGCAAGCCGATTTTCGTGATGATTCGCCCGAAAGGCGGCGGCTTTCTCTATTCCGATGAGGATTTTCTGCGGATGAAAAACAGCATCGTGGAATTTAAAAATGCCGGTGCAGACGGTTTTGTTTTCGGCGTTCTTTCGCACGGCAACATCGTGGATATGCAGCGTAACCGTGAACTTCTGGCTCTGGCAGAGGAAAAGCCCTGCACTTTTCACCGTGCTATCGACCGGACTCCTGATGTGGAAAAATCTGTGGGAAAATTAATTGAGCTGGGCTTCCGCAATGTGCTGACTTCCGGCGGTGAAGATGCCGCGATGAAAGGCCGCGATGTCCTAAAAACGCTGGTGGAAAGGTATTCTCACCGGATCAATATTTTAGTTGGCGGCGGCGTTCGTTCCGGCAACATTCGTGAACTGAAGGATTTTACCGGTGCGTGGAATTTCCATTCTTCCGCAATTCCATCTTACGAAACCTATGCCAACGAAGATGAAATAATGCGCCTGAAAGCGGAAATAAGTTAGGTTGATTCAGGTTGAGTTTGAGGAATTTTAGGCAAAGGTGCAGAGATATTTTCTCGTTTAAGATTACAAAATTTCTTTGTGGATTTTGCTTAAAAATTTTTGCGTGCAATATCACTTAATTTCCTAATCTCTCAATCCCTAACCAGCGGCATTGTGCTGCAGCGCAGAAGCCCACCCATTTTGGAAATTTCGCGGTACGGAATCTCTTCCACGGTGAAGTTCCATTCGTTTCGCAGGAAATCGTTCATCCTGGTAAAGGCCGAATCTGAAACGATGACTTCCGGCGAAATCGAGAAAATGTTCGGGTTCATCGCAAACATTTCTTCCCTGGTTACTTGGAAGCAATTATCTTCACCGAAAATATCCAGCAGCAGATTATAATCGTTCTCATCCACAAAACCATCCTTGTAGATGATGCATTTATCCGTACCTATCGGGTTGAAGGTGCAGTCCAGATGCAGTATGCCTTCGTAGGGCACGGTGTCGTTCTTCTTCAGCTCCAGGTCTATAATGCGCTTTTTCGGGAAGTATTCCTTCAGAATTTCTATGGCGTACTCGTTGGTTCTCGCCGTTTTGAAATTCCTGTAATCCTCTGAAAAGCAGGTGCCTATGAAGAGGAAATCGTTCCATACAATTACATCGCCACCTTCAATGTGCGCAGTTTCCGGCAGGTTGATGATTTTGCGCCATTCCACCTTCTCGAAAATTTTGCTGTAGGCATCCTGTTCATCGGCTCTGTCCGGCAGAAGATTGGCAAGTATCATCTTATCATCAATCACGAAGGCCACATCTCGCGCGAAAACCTGGTTATAATCCTGGATGACATCCGGCCGGAAAACTTCCACGCCGTACTTTTTCAGCACGCTTTCAAAGGTGCACATTTCCGCAGTAATGTTTTCTTCCGTGGGATAATTTCCCTGCTGAATCGTGTGGTAGGATTTCGCGTCGTAGCTATCTTCCAGCGTAGGCACGGCGCCGTTCGATTTTGGCTGGCCCAGCACCACAGAGCGCAGCCTGCCGGTTTCGTTTTTAATGTTGAGTTGCATAGCGCTTCAAAGATAGGGATAATGCTGCATTGAATTCCCGATTTTGGAAATTTTCGGAAAACTTTTCATATTTGTGAAAACTTTTGAAAATGAAAAGGTTAATCCTGCTCACTATCTTGATTTTCAGCCAATTGGCTTGCGCGCAAGCACTTCGCCTCAGTTACAACCTGAAATATAAGGTAGATTCTACCGCCACAGATTTCAAAATTCTGAAAACGGTACTTGATATTCACGAAGGCCACACATTATATTTTGAAGAGCGGGCCATCGCTACAGATTCGCTTAATAAATCCAAGCCTCTAACTACGAGCACCTACACTTCGCCAATTGCCAAGCTGAAACGCAAAACTGGCGATTTTGTAAATATGAATTATTACCGCTCTTCGATGGATTATTTCAAATTTAAAACCCAAGATAAAATCGACTGGAAATTTCTGCCCGATACCAAGCAGCACGGTGAGTGGCTGGTGCAAAAGGCGACCTGCAATTTTGGCGGAAGAACTTGGGAAGCCTGGTTTGCCAAGGATTTCCCCTTTAACGAAGGACCTTACAAATTCACAGGCTTGCCAGGAATTATCACCGAAATTCGCGATACGAAAAATAATTACAGCTGGGAACTGGAATCCGTAAAGAAGCCTGGAAATTTCAATCCTAATTTGCTGGAAACCGTTTTCAAACAGCTGCCGCTGGAGATTACGGAAAGTAAATATAAAGAGATTCTACTGAATGATTATCGCGATCCTTTTGTACGCTTCAAAATTTTGGGCGAGGGAAATTGGATTTTCGAGACGAAGGACGGGAAGGAAGTTTCCACAAATGAAGAGCTGAAAAGAATGACGCCAGAAACGCAGGCAGAAATCCGTAAAAATTACAACCCGATAGAACTGGATAAAGCGGTGGATTACGAAGGCATCACCAAAAAACCGTCGCGGAAACCAATGCGGAAATAATGGCAAAACCTGCAGCCTTGCAAATTCCGAGGGAAATTTTATTTTTGCTTAGAACCTCTAAAATTTTACGATATGAAAAAATTTACGCTTTTGGCCGGGATTTTCCTTGCCGGGATTTCCTTTGCGCAAACCACCGTTTCCTTCGAGAAATCGGAGAATTTTAATGTTGGAATTTTCGGCGGGCAGGATGAAGAGAACTGGCTGGTTTTGGAGGATGATGAGGGCTACCTTCCCAACTTCCTGATTACTGATGAGAAAGCAACGCACGGAACGCAGTCCCTAAAAATCGCTACGCACCCTGAGTACGGCGAACTTTTTGCCGCAAATATGGCGGCTTATTATTTCCTGGAAAACGAGCTAGCACCTGAGGATGCCGTGTTTTCCACGGATTTTCAGATGAGTGATGCGGAAGATACTTTCTACGAAATCGAAGGCTACGCCTACTACGAATTCACCAACGATGAAGGCGAGGAAGATTACGAGATGGAAACGGCCTTCTGGTTTGGGATGCTTGGCGGAGATATTTATGCTCAGCTGAAAATCATCGATTTTGGTGATGGTGAAGATAAAAGGCTGGAAAAACTGAAGCAGCACCGAAAGCTGAAGGCGATGAACAGGGACGAAGAGCCGGAAGACTCGTTATTTGAAATCATTGGGCAATACGAAGCAAACAAGTGGCTGAATTTTAAGGCGATGGCTACGGATGGCAAACTGCACTATTACCTGGATGGAAACCTTGTAAAAACCGTGGAGAACATCCTGACTAAGAGAGATTGGACGCTTGTGAAACTTGGGCACAACAATGCCGGCGGCACAGCCTTTATCGATAATGCGAAGCACGGCACTTTTGCACAGCTGGGAATTTTTGAGAAGAATTTTAGCGCTGCGAAGATTTCGGTTTATCCAAACCCTGCTACAGATTTCATCAGCGTGAAAACGGATGAAGCCATCAGCCTTTACAAAATTTATTCTGCAGATGGAAGAAAAGTTCTGGAAGGCGTAAAACCTTCCGGGGAAATTTCTGTGGAAAGTTTAGCGAAAGGCAGCTACATCTTCACCGCGAAAACTGCCAGCGGAAAGATGATTAGCTCGAAGTTTATCAAGAAATAAAAATCACTATCCAAATAAAAAAATCCCTTCCGAATTTGGAAGGGATTTTTTTTGTTATTTTTTGCGAAGATTACCTGTTCTCCATTTTCACATATTCGCGCACCTGCGCCCCTTGGTATACCTGTCTCGGCCTGCCGATCGGGTCGCCTTTTTTGCGCATTTCTTTCCATTGGGAAATCCAGCCTGGCAGCCTTCCCAGCGCAAACATCACAGTGAACATTTCGGTTGGGATGCCCAGCGCTCTGTAGATAATTCCGGAATAGAAATCCACATTTGGATAAAGTTTTTTGCTCACGAAATAATCGTCTTCCAGAGCTACTTTCTCCAGCTGCAGCGCGATATCCAGCGCCTTATCGTGAATACCAAGGGAATTCAGAATATCATCCGCGGCTTTTTTGATGATTTTAGCGCGCGGGTCGAAGTTCTTGTAAACCCTGTGCCCAAAGCCCATCAGGCGGAAATTATCCTCCTTGTTTTTCGCTTTCTCCACATATTTCGCTACATCGCCACCGTCTTTCTCAATCATTTCCAGCATCTCGATTACTGCCTGGTTTGCTCCGCCGTGAAGCGGCCCCCAAAGCGCGGAAACGCCCGCGGAGATAGACGCGAACAAGCCTGTGTGTGCAGAGCCCACCATCCGTACGGTGGAAGTAGAGCAGTTCTGCTCGTGGTCTGCGTGGAGAATCAGAAGCTTATCCAGAGCGCCTACAACTACAGGATCAATTTCAAATTCCTCGTAAGGCTTGCGGAAAGTCATCCGGTAGAAGTTCTCCACATAGTTCAGCTTATTATCCCCGTGGTTTACTGGAAGGCCCATTTTCTTGCGGTAAGTCCACGCACAAAGGTGGGCAAATTTGGAAATCAGCATAATGGATGCGTGTTCCATATCATCCTCGGAGCTTACGTCCACAGACTTCGGATTGAAGGCTACGAGTGCGGAAGTAAGCGACGAGAGTACACCCATAGGATGCGCAGAACGAGGAAACGCATCCAGGATTTTCTTCATCTCATCGGCTACGAAGTTGTAATGCTTTATTTCATTTTCAAAGACTTCAAACTGATCCTTAGTGGGCAACTCCCCGTGAAGCAGAAGGTACATCACCTCCGAAAAGTTTGACTGTTCCGCGATTTGCTCAATCGGATAGCCCCTGTAGTAAAGTTCGCCCTTATCTCCATCAAGGTAAGTAATTTCGCTGATGGTGGCCCCAGTGTTTTTATATCCAAGGTCCAGGGTGATGAGGCCTGTCTGATCGCGTAGTTTCGAAATATCGAAACCCTTATCGCCCATCGTGCTGTCTACAACCGGGAATTCATATTCTTGCCCGTTGTATTTTAATTGTACTGAATCTGACATTTATATTTTTTTAATTGTTCATGACTTAAATCCCTGCCTACATCAGGTTTTAATTTCTTCCCCTAGAAATTTGAAAAGCTGATAAACCAGGGAACACTGCGGATTCTCCCAGTGCTTCCTCGATTCTCAGCAACTGGTTGTACTTCGCCATCCTGTCTGAGCGTGATGCAGAGCCGGTTTTAATCTGTCCGCAGTTGGTAGCCACCGCCAAATCAGCGATGGTAGCATCTTCCGTTTCGCCGCTTCGGTGAGACATCACGGCAGTATATCTATTGCGCTGCGCCATCTGTACGGCATCCAGCGTTTCCGTCAATGAACCGATTTGGTTTACTTTCACCAAAATGGAATTCGCCACATTCTGCTCGATGCCCTGAGAAAGCCGCCTCACATTCGTTACAAACAAATCATCGCCCACAAGCTGCACCCTGTCGCCAATTTTCTCGGTAAGCATTTTCCAGCCGTCCCAGTCGTCCTCGTGCATTCCGTCTTCTATGGAAATAATCGGGTATTTGTTCACCAACTCTTCAAGGTAAGAAGCCTGCTCGCTGCTTGAATACTGCGCCGCATCTTCGGTCTGGAATTTTCTGTAATCGTAAATGCCGTCTTTGTAGAATTCGGAAGATGCACAATCCAGCGCAAGCATCACATCGTCGCCAGGCTTGTAGCCTGCCTTTTCAATTGCCTGTAGCAAAGTATCGAGCGCATCCTCTGTTCCCGTGAAAGTTGGTGCGAAACCGCCTTCATCGCCAACCGCAGTGGAAAGGCCTCTGTCGTGAAGGATTTTCTTCAGGCTATGGAAAATCTCCGTGCCTTTGCGCAAAGCGTGCGAGAAGGAATCCGCCTTCACAGGCATTACCATAAATTCCTGAAACGCAATCGGCGCATCGGAATGCGAACCACCGTTGATTACATTCATCATCGGCACAGGCAGCGTGTTGGCATTTACGCCACCCACATATTTGTAAAGCGGCAGCCGCAGTTCTGCAGCCGCAGCCTTCGCCGCAGCAAGGGATACGCCCAGGATTGCATTGGCGCCCAACTTACCTTTGTTGTCGGATCCGTCCAGCTCTACCATTATTCTATCGATAAGGTTCTGCTCGAAAACTGGCATGCCAATCAATTCTGGTGCGATGGTTTCGCGGACATTCTCCACCGCCTTCATCACGCCTTTTCCAAGAAAATCTTCGCCGCCGTCTCTCAGCTCCACGGCTTCGTGCTCACCTGTGGAAGCGCCAGAAGGCACCGCAGCACGGCCCATAGCACCACTTTCTGTAAATACATCTACTTCTACTGTGGGATTTCCGCGCGAATCCAGAATCTGCCGTGCTTCGATATAAGATATGTAGCTCATCTTGTTGGTTTTAATGATTTTCTACAAATTTAAGGATTTCGTATGAAAGCACCGAGAGAATTATGTGCCGAAGTATCTTAATTTTAATTAACTTTGGATAAGATTTTTTAAAAAAATGAAAAGATTAATAATTGCTGCAGGTACTTGCGTCCTCATAAGCATTACAGCCTGCAATAAGGAAAATAATGAAAACCTTGCCACCACGGAACAGGCTGCAGGCCCCAGAAAGCCTGGCGACCACGGCAGTTTTACATACAGGGCAAAAGATGGCTCACGAGCAAGGGTATATTTCGATCATAAGAAAAATACGATGAGCATAACATCGAATAATACCACCTTCGAGCTGGATGATAAAGGCAGCGGCCATTACGAGCGGCGTGGCATTACAGCAGACAGGAAGGGTGATTCCTTAATTATCACTCAGGAGGAGAATGTGATAGAGCTGGTTTGGGACAATTAATAACGAACAGGCATCCGTAACGGGATGCCTGTTATTGCTAAGTTATAAAAATTATTTTTCTTCCTCCTCGGCGGCCGGCGTACCGGTAGCTTTATCGGTATTTACATCCTGCTCATCCGCAGGAGCGTTGGGATCGTCAGATATTCTTACAGATTCGGCCTCCGTCATTTCATCTTGTGATGTTTGTTCTTCGGATGCCTGAACGGTGGTAGCTTCTGTAGATTCTTCCATTGTTACCTTCTCCATATCTGTTTCCGTAACTATTGAGTTTTCTTCGGCAGAAACATTCTCTGAAACGGCAGCCTTTTTAGCTGTAGAACGCCGGCTTCTTCTGGTAGCTTTTTTCTCTTCTGCCTTAGGGTTATAGAGGTCATTAAAGTCAACGAGCTCGATCATTGCTGTATCAGCAGCGTCGCCAACGCGGAATCCTGTCTTGATGATGCGCGTATAGCCACCCGGACGATCTGCAATTTTTGGGGCAACTGTCCGGAAGAGCTCTGTTACTGCATACTTGTTTTGTAGATATGCGAAAACGGTTCTTCTGTTATGCGTGGTATCTTCCTTGGCTCTGGTCAGAATCGGCTCTACATATACGCGGAGTGCCTTCGCCTTAGCCACAGTAGTGTTGATTCTTTTATGCTCTATGAGAGAACAAGCCATGTTAGAAAGCATCGCCTTCCGGTGTGGGGCGGTTCTTCCTAGGTGATTATTTTTTTTACCGTGTCTCATTGTAATTATTTATCAGCGTCAAGTTTATATTTCGCCACATCAAAGCCAAAATTAAGGCCCTTGCTGTGTACTAGTTCTTCAAGCTCGGTAAGGGATTTTTTACCAAAATTCCTGAATTTCATCAGATCAGTTTTGCTGTAAGAAACCAATTCGCCAAGAGTTTCCACCTCAGCAGCTTTCAGGCAGTTCAGTGCGCGCACGGAAAGATCCATATCCGCGAGTTTAGATTTAAGAAGCTGGCGGGTATGCATAGTTTCTTCATCATACTGAGCACTTGCCTTTACGGCTTCTGTCTCAAGAGTGATTCTTTCATCTGAAAAAAGCATAAAATGATAGATGAGGATTTTGGAAGCCTCTGTAAGAGCTCCCTGCGGGCTGATAGACCCGTCTGTCTCAATATCAATCACGAGTTTTTCATAGTCCGTTTTCTGCTCAACACGATAGTTTTCAATAGAATACTGAACTTTTTTTATTGGCGTGTATACGGAATCAATTGCAATTGTTCCTATTGGCGCATTTGCAGGTTTGTTTAATTCAGATGGTACATATCCGCGTCCCTTACCGATTTCAAAAGTTATTTCAAACTGTACATCAGTAGTTGTATGCGCGATGACAAGATCCGGATTCAAAACAGTGAAACCGTTGATGGATTTTTCAAAATCTCCGGCGGTAATCATCTCCTGTCCGGAAATCTTAGCGGTAACTGTTTCCCCTTCTTGTTTTTCAGAATTAGCCTTGAAACGGAGTTGCTTAAGGTTGAGAATAATCTCGGTGACATCTTCTACCACTCCCGGTATTGTAGAGAACTCGTGTTCTACTCCTTCGATTTTAATGGAGGTAATAGCGTAACCTTCCAAAGATGAAAGTAGCACCCTGCGAAGGGCATTACCAATCGTAAGGCCAAAGCCTGGCTCCAGAGGCCTGAACTCGAACTGACCCTTAAAATCGTCTGAGTTCAGCAGGACGACTTTATCAGGTTTAATGAATTGTAAAATTGCCATAGTATTTTTGGGGCTTTAGCGAAAGGTTATGGATTATTTAGAGTAAAGCTCGACGATGAGGTTCTCCTTGATGTCCTCAGGTATCTGGATCCGCTCCGGAGCGGAAATAAAGGTACCTTCCTGCTTCTCATCGTTGTACTGCAGCCATTCGTAAGATGAGCGACTAGCAAGTGCATCACTCACTACTTCCAGTGACTTAGATTTCTCGCGCACAGCTACTACATCTCCCGCCTTCAGAATATATGAAGGGATATTTACAATTTCTCCATTCACAGTGATGTGGCGGTGAGAGGTCAGCTGTCTTGCAGCAGCCCTAGTCTTTGCGAAGCCCAGTCTGTACACCACATTATCCAGCCTGGATTCACACAGCTGTAGTAAAACCTCACCTGTAACACCTTTCGCGCGGTTTGCCCGCTCGTACATATTGGCAAACTGTCTTTCTAGAATGCCGTAGGTATATTTTGCCTTTTGTTTTTCAGCGAGCTGAATAGCGTATTCCGAGCGCTTCGCACCCCTTCTCTTATTTGGTCCGTGCTGCCCTGGCGGTTGGTTCTTACGCCTTTCGAAATTTTTATCATCACCAAAAATTGGCGCTCCAAACTTACGCGCTATTTTGGTTTTTGGTCCTGTATATCTTGCCATTTAAAAATAATTTAGAATTAAAAGTCTGCGCAAATCAGATTAAGATTGATGTTGAGCAAGTTGTTAACCTCCAAGCTCCAATCCTAGCGGCGCAAACTAAAGAGTTCCTACACTCTTCTCCTTTTTGGTGGACGGCATCCGTTATGAGGGATTGGCGTCACATCAATAATTTCGGTAACTTCGATACCAGAATTATGAATCGTTCTAATCGCTGACTCGCGGCCTGCACCAGGTCCTTTCACATACACTTTTACCCTTCTGAGACCCGCCTCGTGTGCCACCGCTGAGCAGTTTTCCGCTGCCATTTGCGCGGCGAACGGCGTGTTCTTTTTAGAACCACGAAAGCCCATCTTGCCTGCAGAAGCCCATGATATCACCTCCCCGTTCTTATTGGTGAGGGAGATAATGATATTATTGAAAGAAGCCTGGATGTGCGCTTCTCCAATCGCTTCTACTTTTACTTTTCTTTTCTTGACTGTTTTGGTCTGTTTTGCCATTTTTCTTAACGATTATTTAGTCGCCTTCTTCTTGTTAGCAACAGTTTTTCTCTTTCCTTTACGGGTTCTCGAGTTGTTTTTCGTTCTCTGGCCTCTTAAAGGTAATCCAAGCCTGTGACGTATTCCTCGTTGGCAACCTATATCCATCAGGCGCTTGATGTTTAGCTGAACTTCAGAACGAAGCTCACCTTCCACCTTTACATTATCAGTAATGTAAGACCTGATGGCAGCCAATTCATCGTCATTCCAATCTCCGACTTTTTTGTCTTCGCTGATACCGGCGGACTTAAGGATCTCCGAAGCGGTGCTTCTTCCGATGCCGTAGATATAAGTCAAGCCGATAACACCTCTTTTGTTTTTAGGTAAATCTATACCGGAAATTCTTGCCATAAATTTTTACTTAGCCTTGTCTTTGTTTAAATTTCGGATTCTTTTTGTTGATCACATAGAGTACTCCCTTACGGCGTACAATTTTGCAATCAGCGCTTCTTTTTTTGATCGATGCTCTTACTTTCATTGCTTTGCTTTATGCTAAATTTAAAATGCAATCAGGTCAATACCTGAAAGTGATCCTCCCTTTTGAAAGATCGTAAGGCGACATCTCAAGTCGTACCTTGTCTCCTGGGAGCAGTTTTATATAGTGCATACGCATCTTGCCCGAAATATGGGCAATCAACATATGACCGTTCTCCAGCTCTACGCGGAACTGCGCATTGGACAATGCTTCAGTAATCACGCCATCCTGCTCGATATGTTTTTGTTTCGCCATAATAATTACAACCCTGAAGTTCTGGAAAGTTTACTTTGCATCAGCCCATCATAATGATGATTCAGCAGATAAGTGTTAATTTGCTGCACCGTATCCAGGATAACGCCAACCATGATGAGCAGCGAAGTTCCTCCGAAGAACAGTGCGAAAGCATCTGTCTGCACGATAGTTCCATGTACTATCGCGGGAAGGACTGCAAAGATAGCTAAAAAAATTGAACCCGGCAAGGTGATTTTTGACAGAATATCGTCAAGGTAATCTGCAGTTTCCTTACCCGGGCGAACTTTAGGAATTAGGCCGCCATTTCGTTTTAAATCATCTGCCATCTGGTTTACAGGAATGGTGATCGCAGTGTAAAAAAATGAAAAAACAATTATCAGTATTGCAAACAAAACATTATACTGCCAGCTAAAGACATTTTTGAACCCTGCAAGGAATGTATTACTTTCATCCACCTGAGTCAAAAGGCCAGGGATGAACATAAGCGCTTGGGCAAAAATGATTGGCATCACGCCTGAAGCATTAACCTTCAGCGGTATATACTGCCGCGCACCCTGCATCAGGTTCCGGTTGACGCCGCCTCGCGCTTGAGCCCTGCTTACATACTGAATCGGGATCTTGCGTACAGCCACCGAAAGCATTATAGCCAGTACTACCACAAGCATCCAGAACAGAACTTCAATTAAAACCATTATGGTTCCTGCACCGCCCTTTCCTGTTTGGGTAGCGACCTCCTGCGCAAAAGCCTCCGGCAGTCTGGATAAAATTCCCACCATTATGAGAATCGAAATACCGTTGCCGATACCTTTGTCGGTAATTTTTTCCCCAAGCCACATCGCGAAAACTGCGCCAGCAACAAGGAGCACCACCGACGGCAGCCAGAACCAGATAGATCCCGGTTCTACGAAATACGCCGTACGAAACTGCTCATACGGTAGGAATACACCTGTGATGGTACCAAGATAGAAAGGTGCCTGCACAAGGCAAACCCCTATCGTAAGCCAGCGGGTAATCTGGTTCAATGTATTCCTTCCGGACTCCCCGTCCTTCTGCAGCTTCTGGAGATATGGAATCGCCATACCCATCAACTGTACGATGATGGAAGCAGAAATATAGGGCATAATCCCCAGCGCCAGGATGGAAGCATTGGCAAAAGCACCACCGGTAAAAGAGGACAACAGCCCCAAAAGCCCTGCCCCCTGATTATTACCGCCCTGCTTTCTGTAATGATCGAGCAGGTTGCCGACTTCTGCGAGGTTGATGGCAGGAAGTGAAATGTGCGTCGCGAATCTATACACAAGAATCATCCCAAGAGTGAAGAGAATTTTTTCTCTCAACTCATTTACGCTCCAGATGTTTTTTAATGTCTGTATAAATTCTTTCATTACAAGTATTAAAGTGTAACAGCTTTCCCGCCAGCTTTCTCTATTAGATCCGCTGCTGATTTTGTAAACTTATCAGCAGAGATATTTACGCCGGACTTCAGCTCACCTCTGCCCAATATTTTTACCAATTCATTCTTCGCAAGCAAACCATGCTCTATCAAAACCTCCCTTGTAATATCTCCAGAGAGATTTTTAGTGTCGATAAGTGTCTGGATAGTATCCAGGTTGATTCCACGGTACTCCTTGCGGTTAATATTATTAAAACCGAACTTCGGAAGCCTTCTCTGAAGCGGCATCTGCCCACCTTCGAAGCCTATTTTCTGTGAATATCCGGCTCTGGACTTCTGTCCTTTGTGACCTTTTGTGGAGGTGCCGCCTTTCCCGCTGCCCTGTCCCCGGCCAATTCTTTTGGAATTGTGCGTAGATCCTGCAGCCGGCTTTAGATTACTTAGATTCATTTTCTTTTTTGATTTAAATTAAATGGATGAAGACCGGCAAAAGCCAGCATCCATCCCGAATTTATTTTTGAACTTCCACTAAATGGCTTACGGTACGGATCATTCCCTGGATTGTAGGGTTGTCCTCGTGTTCTACCACCTGGTGAAGTTTCCTGAATCCTAAAGCTTCAAGTGTTCTTTTCTGGTTCTTGGTGCGGCCGATTGCGCTGCGCACCTGTTTAACTTTTATAGTCGCCATTGTCCTGAAGTTATTTAGTGTTTAAAAACTTTATCCAGTGTAATACCCCTCATCCTTGCAATTTCTTCCGGCGTTCTCATATCGAGGAGGGCGCGGAATGTTGCTTTAACCACATTATGCGGGTTGGAAGAGCCTTTGGATTTTGAAAGGATATCCCTAACACCTGCAGATTCTAGTACGGCACGAACCGCACCACCTGCAATAAGGCCCGTACCTTCTGCCGCTGGGCGAAGAAATATATCAGCGCCGCCGAAGCGTGCCGTGGTTTCGTGCGGGATCGTGGCATGCGTCACAGGTACGCGTACTAGGTTTTTCTTGGCATCCTCCACAGCTTTTGCGATGGCGGTAGCTACCTCTTTTGCCTTGCCGAGTCCGAAACCAATTACCCCGGCCTCATCCCCTACCACAACGATAGCGGAAAAGCCGAACGCACGCCCCCCTTTGGTCACTTTTGTTACTCTGTTTACAGCTACGAGACGATCTTTAAGCTCTAATCCTCCCGGCTTTACTTTTTCTACATTATCTATTCCTAACATTTTTCCGAAATTTAGATTAGAATTTAAGACCGCCTTCTCTTGCCCCATCTGCCAGAGCTTTTACTCTGCCATGGTACACGAAGCCGTTTCTGTCAAACACTACATTTTCAATACCGGCGGCTTTTGCTTTCTCGGCGATTGCCTTGCCAACCTCCGTGGAGATTTCTGTTTTAGTACCAGAAACATTCAGTGCGCGGGAAGAAGCTGCCGCCAGTGTGCGGCCCTCTTTATCATCGATAAGCTGTGCGTAAATCTCTTTGTTGCTTTTATAAACGGACAGTCTCGGTCTTTCGGAAGAGCCGGTGATTTTCCCTCTTACTCTTCTTTTTATCCTTTGTCTTTTTTGTTCTTTCGTAAGTGCCATTTCTTAAAATTTATTAAGCAGATTTACCAGCTTTTCTTCTAACTTCTTCACCAACAAAGCGGATCCCTTTTCCTTTGTAAGGCTCAGGCTTACGGAAGGATCGGATCTTTGCCGTTACCATACCCAGCAGTTGCTTGTCGTGCGAGCTGAGAGTGATGATCGGGTTTTTACCCTTTTCCGTCTGAGTATCCACTTTTACTTCCGCAGGCAGTTCTACCACGATACCGTGGGAGAAGCCGAGCGCGAGCTCCAGTTTCTGTCCGGAGTGGGAGGCTCTGTAGCCCACACCTACAAGCTCCAGCTGCTTGGTGAACCCTTCGGAGGTACCGACAACCATATTGTTGATGAGTGCGCGGTACAGGCCGTGCAGTGCCTTGTGCTGCTTGGAGTCAGACGGGCGCGTTACTGTAAGCACCCCGTCATTCTGCTCTATAGAAATACCCTCGCTAAGCTCTTGGGAAAGCTCTCCCTTCGGGCCTTTCACAGTTACAGTTTCCCCATTTTGGGATACCGTAACTCCTGCAGGGATATTTATAATTGCGTTACCAATTCTTGACATTTTCCTTTTTCTTTAAAAATATTAATAAACATAGCAGATTACCTCGCCGCCCACATGCTCGTTCTTAGCCTGCTTGCCAGTCATCACGCCTTTGGAAGTAGAAATCACCGCGATGCCCAGACCGTTAAGCACCCTTGGCAATTCGTCGGCACCTGCGTAATAACGCAGACCCGGACGGGACGCCCGCTGGATTGACTTAATGGCCGGCTTACCGGTTTTTTTATCATACTTCAAGGCGATCTTGATATTCCCCTGAACAGCATTATCCTCAAACTTATAGTTTGCGATATAACCCTGATCAAACAGAATCTTGGTAATCTCCTTTTTGATTTTCGATGCAGGAATTTCCACCACTTTGTGGCCTGCGCTTTGTGCGTTCCTTACTCTTGTCAGGAAATCTGAAATTGGATCTGTTAACATTTAATTTAATTATTGGTTAATGACAGGCAGTATTTAAACTATTAAACTTACCTGTCCTGATGTAAAAACTCGTTACCAACTTGCTTTTTTCACGCCAGGGATGAGGCCTTGGTTTGCCATCTCGCGGAAGGTAACTCTGGAGATGCCAAATGTCCTCATGTAGCCCCTTGGCCTACCTGTAAGCTTGCAGCGGTTGTGCAGCCTTACCGGCGAAGCGTTTTTCGGTAGTTTCTGCAGTGCCTCGTAGTCTCCGGCTTCTTTCAGAGCCTTGCGCTTCTCTGCATATTTCGCTACCATAGCTTCTCTTTTGCGCTCGCGCGCTTTCATTGATTCTTTTGCCATTCTTATTTCTTTTTAAATGGTAGACCGAAGTGGGTAAGCAAAGACTTCGCCTCTTTGTCCGTCTTCGCAGTAGTCACAAATGTGATGTCCATACCCTGGATCTTCTTCACTTTGTCGATAACGATTTCCGGGAAGATGATCTGCTCGGTAATACCTAAGTTATAATTGCCTCTTCCGTCGAAGCCATCTGCCTTAATTCCGTTAAAGTCGCGGATGCGCGGCAGCGCTGAGGAAGTAAGTCTGTCCAGAAACTCATACATTCTGTCTGCGCGGAGGGTCACCTTCGCTCCTACGGGCATCCCTTTTCTGAGTTTAAATGCAGCCTCATCTTTTTTGGATATGGTACCTACAGCCTTCTGACCTGCGATTGCGGTAAGTTCCTCCACTGCATAATCGATGATTTTCTTATCAGCTGTAGCATCGCCAAGCCCCTGAGAGATTACGATCTTTTCAAGTTTTGGCACCTGCATTACGCTCTTATATCCGAACTCCTCCATCATCGCCGGGATGATTTCGGATTTGTATTTTTGTTTTGGTCTTGCGATATATTCCATGATCAGATTTCTTTACCGGTTGTTTTAGCGATTCTCACTTTTCTGTCGCCATCGATTCTGTAAGCGACTTTCGTTGGTTTCCCGGTTTCATCCATGAGGGATACATTGGAGATGTGGAGCGGCGCTTCTTTCTCTACAATACCTCCCTGCGGATTGGCGGCTGAAGGTTTTGTGTGTCTTTTCACAACATTTACGCCGGCAACCACCACGCGCGGGTCTTTGCCCTTGCGGATCACTTCCAGTACCTCACCTTTAAGACCTTTATTTCTGCCGGTGGTAACGATCACATTATCACCTCTTCTTATTTTAACTTTAGTCATTATCAGAATAGTTTAAAGGGTTAAAGTACTTCAGGCGCAAGGGAAATCACCTTCATATATTCTTTATCTCTCAATTCTCTTGCCACAGGGCCGAACACGCGGGTCCCCCTCATCTCCCCTGCCGCGTTCAGAAGCACGCAGGCATTATCATCAAACTTGATATAAGAGCCGTCCTTCCTCCTTACAGCCTTCTTCGTGCGCACCACTACAGCTTTGGAAACCTGGCCTTTCTTCGCATTCCCAGATGGGGTAGAATCTTTGATAGTCACGACGATTCTATCACCTACGGAAGCATATCTTCTTCTGGTACCGCCCAGCACTCTGATTACCAGCACCTCCTTCGCACCGGTGTTATCAGCAACTTTTAATCTTGATTCTGTCTGTAACATTACTTCGCTTTTTCAATGATTCTCACCAGTCTCCATCTTTTGCTCTTGCTGAGCGGGCGCGTCTCCTGGATTAATACTGTATCGCCTTCCTGGCACTCGTTCTTCTCATCGTGTGCATGGTATTTCTTCGTCTTTAGTACAAACTTACCATACATCGGGTGTTTCATTCTCGCAGTCTCGCTTACAACAATCGTCTTATCCATTTTGTTGCTGGAAACCACTCCGATTCTTTCTTTTCTTAAATTTCTTTCCATTTTCAAAAAGGGACTTATTGTTGTCTAGATGATATTTCTGTATTCAGTCTCGCGATGGTTCTGCGCATATTCTTAATCTGCATCGGATTCTCTACCGGGCTGATCTTGTGCGCCAGCTTGATCCTTTGGTACTCCGCAGTAGTCTGAGCCAGCTGTGCCTGCAAATCTTCAGCGCTTAAGTTTTTAATTTCAGCTTGTTTCATTTCGGTAAGATTTATTCAGGTTTTACAAAATCATTAGCTACTACAAACTTGGTAACGATCGGCAGCTTCTGAGCCGCGAGGCGCAATGCCTCCTTTGCAGTCTCGTAAGGTACCCCGCCGACTTCAAACATAATCTTACCAGGCTTTACTACCGCTACCCAATATTCTACAGCACCCTTACCCTTACCCATACGAACTTCCGCAGGTTTCTTGGTAATCGGCTTATCCGGGAAGATTTTAATCCAAAGCTGCCCCTCCCTTTTCATATATCTCGTCGCTGCAATACGGGCTGACTCTATCTGCCTTGCAGTAATCCAAGCTCCTTCCACCGCCTTGATGCCGAAAGTTCCATACGCAAGCTGGCTACCCCGCTGCGCATTTCCCTTCATCTTCATCTTATGAACACGACGGAATTTTACTCTTTTTGGTTGTAACATTTTATTTGAATATTAGATGTTAGATAATAGATGTTAGATGTTAGATAATTTTCAATCAGCGCTTGTAACGGAAGTTCTAATTTCTAATTTCCTACTTCTAACCCTAATTAATTATTGTTTCTTCTTGGGCGGCGCTCTCTCTCACCGCGCTCCGGGCGGTCTCCTCTTCCTGCAGATGCCTTCTTCTGCTGACCTACCAGCGGAGTAAGCTCGCGCTTGCCGTACACTTCTCCCTTCATGATCCAGACTTTTACGCCAAGCCTGCCGTAAGCGGTGTGCGCCTCTGCCCAGTTGTAATCGATATCCGCACGGAAAGTAGAAAGCGGGATGCGACCCTCCTTGAAGGATTCGCTCCTTGCCATCTCCGCTCCGTTCAGACGGCCGGAAATCATAACTTTAATACCTTCTGCTCCCATCCTCATCGTGGAAGCCATCGCCATCTTTACCGCCCTTCTGTAAGAGATACGGTTTTCGATCTGCTTGGCAATGCTTTCAGAAACAAGTACCGCATCCAGCTCCGGTCTTTTGATTTCAAAGATGTTGATCTGAACATCCTTGCCGGTAAGCTTTTTGAGCTCCTCTTTCAGCTTATCCACTTCCTGTCCGCCTTTGCCGATAATTAGCCCGGGGCGCGCAGTGGTGATGGTAACGGTAACAAGCTTAAGCGTTCTTTCGATATAAATTCTGGAAACGCTGGCCTTAGAAAGTCTTGCTCCAAGGTATTTTCTGATCTGATAATCTTCCTTGATACGGTCGCCATAGTCGTTCCCGCCATACCAGTTAGAGTCCCATCCTCTGATGATGCCTAACCTGTTGCCAATTGGATTTGTCTTCTGTCCCATACCTTGAATTAGATTTCTTTATTGCCTAAAATGATTGTCACATGGTTGCTTCTCTTGCGGATTCTGTGCCCCCTGCCCTGCGGTGCCGGGCGTAGCCTTTTCAGCTGGCGTGCGCTATCCACATAGATTTCTTTAACGATAAGGTTTGCCTCCTCTATGTCCGCACCCTCGTTCTTCACCTGCCAGTTCGCCATTGCGGAAAGCAGGAGTTTTTCCAGCTTGTTCGATGCTTCTTTTTTGGAATATTTAAGGATGTAGAGAGCCTTATCAACACTCTCTCCGCGGATGATATCAGCAACGAGTCTCATCTTGCGGGGAGAGGACGGGCAGTCATTCAGGCGTGCCTTTACCACATCCCTGTTCATTTCTTTGCGCGCAAGTGCGCTGTCCTGTTTTCTTGATCCCATAATGATTATCTGCTGCCTTTATTTTTGTTACCCGCGTGTCCTCGGAAGGATCTTGTCGGAGAAAATTCGCCAAGCTTGTGCCCTACCATGTTTTCAGTGACATACACAGGCACGAAAGTTTTGCCGTTATGTACTGCGATGGTCTGGCCTACAAAGTCCGGAGAGATCATGGAAGCTCTGGACCAAGTTTTTATTACAGTTTTCTTTCCTGATTCTATATTTGCCTGAACCTTCTTATCTAAATGATGTGCGATAAAAGGCCCTTTTTTAAGTGATCTAGCCATAATTATTTCCTTTTAGATACGATATAGCGGTTCGAAGTTTTATTTTTCTTTCTGGTTTTGTATCCCTTAGCCGGCATACCTTTGCGAGATCTTGGGTGGCCGCCGGAAGATCTACCTTCACCACCACCCATCGGGTGGTCTACAGGGTTCATTACCACGGCTCTTGTCCTTGGCCTTCTTCCAAGCCATCTGCTGCGGCCTGCCTTACCGGAAACGGTAAGCTGGTGATCGGAGTTGGATACGGAACCGATGGTTGCCATACATTCCACAAGGATCATTCTGGACTCACCGGAAGGGAGTTTAATGATCGCATACTTCCCGTCGCGGGAGGTCAGCTGTGCGGAAGATCCTGCGGATCTCGCCATAATAGCGCCCTGCCCGGGCCTCATCTCGATGCAGGAAATCACCGTACCAAGCGGGATGTTCCTGAGCTTCATTGCATTACCGATGTTCGGTTCCACATTCTCCCCAGACACGATTTTCTGCCCCACCTTGATGCCATTCGGTGCGATGATGTACCTCTTCTCTCCATCGGTATATTCTACCAGGGCGATGAAGGCTGTCCTGTTCGGGTCGTACTCTACAGATTTTACTTCAGCCTCTACATCGAATTTGTTTCGCTTGAAGTCAATAATTCTGTATTTCCGCTTGTGTCCACCTCCGGTGTAACGCATGGTCATCTTACCAGTGTTGTTACGCCCACCAGACTTCTTAATACCGACTGTGAGAGACTTCTCAGGCCTGTTGGTAGTAATTTCCTCAAAGTTGTTCACAACTCTGAATCTCTGTCCCGGGGTGATAGGTTTTAATTTTCTAACAGACATTACTAATTGTTAAATGATTATTGCTTTATGCTCTAAGCTTTTGGCAGAAAGCTTGCCGCCTACTGCCAAAAGCTTACTTTCCATTTTAAACAGAGAAAATATCAATAACTTCTCCTTCTGCAAGCTTCACCACAGCTTTTTTCAGCTTGTTGGTCTTGCCTACCTGCAGTCCTCTCTTCGTATACCTTCTGGAAACTTTAGGTGCATAAATCATCGTATTCACATCGGATACCTTTACACCATAAGTTTGCTCTACCGCATCCTTGATCTGGATTTTATTCGCAGCCGGATCCACCAGGAAGGAATAAACACCTCTCAAATCAGTCAGGTAGCTTGCCTTTTCTGAAATTACCGGTTTTATGATAACTGACATAATGATTTATTTCTTTAAAATTTCAGTGAACTTCTCTACTGCGCTGTCTATGAACACGATATCACCTGCATTCATCAGATCGTAGGAGCTGATCTCGTTATAAGTCAGCACCTTCGTTTTCGGAAGGTTGCGGGAAGACAGGTACACATTCTGATTGGCTTCCGGAAGAATGTAAAGAGATTTCTTACCCTCGAAGCCAAGCGCGTTATTGATCGTGATAAACTCCTTAGTCTTAGGCGTTTCAAAGCTGAAAGACTCCACAACTTTGATGGAGTTATCCCTCATCTTCTGAGACAGTACAGACTTTTTCGCCAAACGCTTTACAGCCTTGTTCAGCTTAAACCTGTAATCTCTCGGCTTAGGGCCGAATACGCGGCCACCACCCTTGAAAGTTGGCGATTTGATATCGCCATAGCGCGCCGAGCCGGAGCCCTTTTGCTTTTTCAGCTTCTTGGTAGAAGCCGTAATCTCGCTTCTCTCTTTGGATTTATGCGTGCCCTGGCGCTGCGCGGCAAGGTATTGTTTCACTTCCAGATACACAGCGTGCTGATTTGGCTCGATCCCGAATACAGAATCATCCAGCTGCACTTTTTTGCCCGTATCTTCGCCTTTTATGTTAAATACTGTTAGTTCCATCTTCTGATAACTACATAAGAATTTTTAGCTCCCGGAACCGCACCTTTTACAATCAGAAGGTTTTGCTCCTCATCTACTTTCAACACCTGGAGGTTCTGCACAGTTACCTGCTCGCCTCCCATTCTTCCGGCCATTTTCATCCCTTTGAAAACTCTTGAAGGGTCGGATCCGGCACCAATGGAACCCGGAGCCCGGAGCCTGTTGTGCTGCCCGTGCGTAGCCTGCATTACACCGCCGAAGCCGTGCCTTTTCACCACGCCCTGGAAGCCTTTACCCTTGGAAGTTCCCGTAACATCCACAAATTCTCCTTCGGAGAACAGCTTCACGGTCACCTCGTCGCCAACTTTCAAATGATCGAAACCGTGGTGGAATTCCACAAGTTTCGCCTTCGGCGAGGAGCCTGCTTTCTTGAAGTGGCCTAGCATCGCCTTGGAGACATTCTTCTCCTTTTTGTCATCGAAACCGAGCTGATAGCCTACATAGCCGTCATTCTCTACGGTTCTGACCTGCAAAACCGAGCAAGGCCCCGCCTGGATGACGGTGCACGGAACATTCTTTCCGTTCTCGTCAAACAGGGAAGTCATCCCGATTTTCTTACCAATAATACCTGACATTGTTATATAAAATATAAAGTTATCCTCGTTTCCACCTGAGTTTCAGTGATTTCTATTTCTGATATAGGCACACTTTTCGCTCAAAATGAGAGTGCAAATTTAGGAATAATTCCTGAACCTGCAAAAACATTTTGCAAATTATTTCTAAAATTTTGAAAACCAGCACGAAAAAAGCCAATCGATAAAGATTGGCCCTTGATACTTTATGTGGTTAATTCTACCTCTTCAAAACCTTGTAAGTTTCGCCGCCTATTTTCAAGAGGTATATGCCGGCAGCTTCCCTGCTGATATCCACCGTGTTTTTACCAGCGCTCAGTTTGTAGCTTTTTATCAATTGGCCACTCATATTATATATGGCAAGCTCAGCGGGATTTTCCTGTTCGATGAAAAGGCTGCCGGAAGTTTGCGTAGGATAGATCTTCACTGAAGTTTTCGCATTTTCGGAAGTGGCCATCGCTGCATCTTCCTCAATTTTAAATTCCTTCCAGATCGCCGTAGCTTTGTATGCATCGCCAGCACCAACAGGCACTTTCAGCACGATGTTAGCTCTCGGCATCTGGTCCAGCGCAGCAACTTCCAAAGCTGGCGGAATAGTAGCTGCACAGTAAATAGTTTTCAGGTTTTTAGAGCCGAAAAGTGCGTAGCGCGAAATTTTCTTCAGGCTGGCAGGCAGGCGCAGAACATTCAGAGCCAGAGCGTTACTCATTGAGTAGCGCCCGATTTCTTCTACCGTAGCAGGCATTTTGTAATCCGTGCCAATCATCACCGGGAAATTGATTAGCACTTTCTTTGCCTTGTCGAAAAGCACGCCACCTTCAGAGGTGAATTTAGGATTGTTTTCCGCCACATAGATGATGTCAAGTTTCGGGCAGTTCAGGAAGGCCTGCTGTCCGATGGTTTCCACGCTTTCCGAGATCTCGATAACCTGCAGGGAAATGCAGCTGAGAAAAGCATTCACACCGATGGACTTCACACCGTTCGGAATTTTAATTTCCATCAGCCTCAGGCAGTTCACGAAGGCCGCTTCAGAAATGGTTTCCAGCGAATTTGGCAGATTGATATAGTAAAGCCTGGAACCTTCCATAGCAGCGGTGCCCAGCTTTTTCACCGTATTGGGAACGCTGAAGGAATCGCCCTGTTTTCCGGCAGGGTACTTCACGAGCACGCTTCCATCCTTGCTGTACAACACGCCTTCCACGCTTTTGAAATGCTGGCTGGCCTCATTTACTTTGAAAGCGGCGATAAACCAGGAATCCGTGAAGGCATTGTCACCAATGGTGCTTACGCTTGCCGGAATATCCACCCTTTTTAATGAAGGGCAGGAGTAGAAAGCGCCGGTTGCAATGGATTCCAGGCCTTCGTTCAGCGTGATGGACGAAAGCTCCGATGCGTTCATAAATGCATTGGCATCAATTTTCTTCACCGAGGAAGGAAGTTCCACACCGGTAATTTTCTCATTGTTGTAGAAGGCATTTTCACCAATGGCAATCACGCGGTAATCCGTGCCGTTGTTCTGCACCGTTTCAGGAATTGTGATTTCTCCGGTAGCAGTAGCACTTACGCCAACTTTCACAGTTTTATCGGCCGCAGAAACCACATCATACCTTACCTTATTTATGGTGAACGATTGTGCCAGTACGAAAACATTGGCGGCCACTACAGCAGCCGCTGTAAAAATAGACTTTTGGTAAAAATTTCCCATAGTAATTGATTTTTGAATTCTCAAATATAGAAAATTTTATACAGATAAAAGTAAAATTAACGGATGAATAATACAATTGTAAAATATATTCTTCACCGCTAGCGAAAATTTAATAAGGACTTTTTTCTGATGAAAAGCTTTGCGCTTTAGCGCTTGCTGTTGGCATTTTTTTCAAATTTGGCCATTGCGCAGAATTTTCTGCAGAAATAAAAAAACCGCTCTCTTTTGGAGAGCGGATTTCTATCATGGTTTAAGTTCGATAGGATTATTTTTTTTCCTCTCACGATTCTGTGCGTTTTTTAAGGCATCATTCCCAATTATGATTCCGGAGCGCCTTAACTCCTCTCCCATGTTATCAATATAATTATTTTTAGCAGATAAATATTGTTGCTTAGTGGCTGAAGTACCATTGAATAGCCTGCTTTCCATGGCGATTAAACTTCTTTGTTTTGAAACATCTTTAAAATTTGACAATTCAAATTTGTAGTAACCCTTTTCATCCTCCATTTTAAGAATAAGCCCGGGTAATCCGGAGAACTTATACGGACCTTCTGGTATAGCTATATCTAACGAATACCAGGTTTTATATTTTCTGCCCCCATAATTTAAATACGCTATACCGCATTCCATATTCTCAATGTTTTCTTTTTGAGAGGTTATTACCCAATCAAGAAGCATTTTTTCGGTATAGTTTATTGCTGTTCTAAAAAGCAAATCATAAAATGAAACTGTTTTTTCCGGAATATCTTTTACAATCCGATAAGAAAATGCAGATTTTGGCACATTCGCTAAATTTAATCCTGAAAGGTTATTGCTTTTCACTACCTCGTTTCTTATAGAGTCTCTTTTAAAAGTATTTTCTGAAACGAATAGCGATTTCTTTCTTCCAATAAACAATATAAAATTTTCCTGCTTCCTACTATTTAGATCTGTAGAATCGCTTTGATATGTCAAAATATAATCTGCATGATATTTTAAGCTGTCTATTACAACATCTTGAGACTTGAATACACAACTAATTAATATAGCAATAATAAAAATAATTTTATTCATCTTTCAATCAAAAAGCCCTCCTTATGAAGAGGGATAATGCTTTAATATATTTAGAAATTACTTACCACAAATTGCTTTATCAACTTCCCATATCAGAAAAGCTAATTCTGCAGTATTGTCGCCACAAGCGGTTCCTTGTACTCCGCACGACAAAGTGAATGGGAAGCAGCCTTCTGGAACTTTTTTATTCTTATTGGAATACTCAACATTTTTTTAGGTGCCTGTTCTTTTTTTGTTCTTCTACGCCGCCTTTCGCACTCATCAAACCTACGACACCAAGTGCTGCAACAATTAATAACTTTTTCCTAACACTAAAATTTTGTTTGTTAGTGCAGCTAAACTAAAACCAAAACTAAAACTATGCAAATTTTCTATGACAAAAAACATGTTTTAAAGAAATTTAGAATGATTCCAAACAAAAAATCCGCCCTCTTTTGGGGAGCGGATTTTCTATCATGGTACGCTTCGGTTTTGCTCAGCGTACGGAAACATTATTTTTGGTTGCTGAAAACTTTAGTCTTTCGACTTCCATCTTCCGGCATTTATCACACTTTAATTTCTACATCAACACCGTACCTCATCAGATTACCTAATTTTCTAAAAGAAAGTTACCGCCCTTCATTTCAAAAATGGTAATTCGTCAAATAAAATATGACCAAAGCGAAAAGGAAGAATGATGATAAAAAAACAGGGACTAAATAGTCCCTGTTTTAGTCCCTAACACTTGTAAAGTACTGATTCTAAGCGTTGTTTGTAGCCTATAGGGGACTGCAATAATATCTGATTATCAATTGGTTAGGAAAAACTTTCCCCATTTTTTCCCCGATTATTGAAATTATCTTTTTTTCCGCATTATTTTTCCAGCTGCTGTTGATTGAATTTCCACACTCGTTTTCAGCCTTCAAATTTATTCTTTTTCGTCATCGTCAAAATTCTTTCCCCCTAAAATTCAAATCCTATTTGTCAAGTCTGTGTCAATTATTTTGCAGGTTATTATACTTGTTTTTCATTCCCGTTGGTTTTTGCAGATAATTTTCCTTGCCGTGCGCCTCCCGCGGCAGTCCTGCTGAGAATTTCCCGCATTCCCTTTTCTAAATATACAATTCGCTTTGCTGACAAACCGATAATCCCCCGATGCCGTTCTCGTAGGTTTCAATTTTTATGTAAATGTTTGCTCGTCAAATTTGGCGAACAAAAAATCTCTTTCGTATTCCAGCGCAAGTTCAATATAGTAGCATTTGGCGCAGAAAAAAAACGCGGTTTTCACATAGGGGGCATCGTGGTGGGCATCCCTGAATGCCAAACGGAAATCCTGATTTGATTGCCGATTTTGTGCGGACGCAATCCTTCAGGGCATCGCGCATTAGGTTTCGCATCGTTTCCGCAAGTGCTGATGCTATTAATTTCTTTCGTCGCTGATAGTAACCTACCTGTAATTCCGCGCATCCTAAATACCCCAATACCGATGTGTTTAGAATTGCCTCACGCACTCATCGTTACTATCGGCACCATCCTCTTCACTCGCATCTTAAACTGATGTAGCGGTATCTCTTTGCCGTGAATATAGTACCTGATGCTGCCGCTGATGAATAACGCCACCGGGTTTTTATAGCTCCTCCGCACCGCCTCGTCTATCACTTTCACTTCAGAAATAATTACTTGGTAAGCGTTCATAAAGTCTATCCCCCTATCCCCCTTTATCAAAAGGGGGGACGATTGTGCGCTCCGCTATCGCTACACTTACAACCGACACTGTTTTTTTTCTTTGCATCAATACACGAACGCAAACTGCAGTTGTCCCTTAGGGTAATACCTTTCCTCAAACTTCTTGCGGTCACGGTGGTAGTTAGTATGGGTGTTGCGTATGTTGTGAGCTATGTTGTAGTTCAGCTCCTCAATAGTGCTTGCGTTGCTGTCCCTTAGAAACATCCTCTCAAGTTCCGCATATGCGTCGGGATGATGGGCGCGGTAAAAGTTAAGTCCCGTAGTGTTCAGAAACCTGCTGCCTTTCTTCTGCATACCGATTGGTAATTTCGTTACTATACAACACCTGTCGTCTTGTGTGGAATTTCGTAGGTTCTCATCGTTGTAAAAAAGTTCCCCAAATGGTGCATCAATAGATTGAAAGGGTAGGGTAAACCTCATCTCATCCCTTTGTTCATCGTGGTTTTCGCTGTTTAATATGCCGTTTTGGTGTCGGACTATTTCGTCGTGTTTTTTGCAAGTAGTTGTCGGACTATTTCGTCGTGTTTTTTTGTTTCCTTCTTTTAAGATTGTCGGACTATTTCGTCGTGTTTTTTCTTTCTCGTGGGTTACACTATCCCAATTGAAATCTGTCGGATTTGCCCTATTTACTTCGTTCGCTATGGCATTTGTTATCTGCTCTTGGAAGTCATATAACTTTGGCATTCCTTCGTAAATCTTTCTTTCCCTGCTGTAAAATTCCCCTCTCAAGTTCCTGAAGTAGTCTTTTGAAGTCTGCCATTGATAATAATGTTTCAGCTGGATGTTGGTCAATTTCCTTTTGTCTATGCTCTTATGGTCGTAGAAAAATGTTTCCCCCACCTGTTTCATTAGGATGTTCCGCAGCCTTCTCTCTCCATCCGCTGTGAATAGGTTTTCCAAATTGTGCCAGCCAAATGCCTTGTGCTGTTTCGTGTCCAAAATCTTTACCTCATACCTCATCGTGTCCGCCTCGCAGTAGCCCATCTCCGCATAAGTCTTTCCGCTGGCATCGTCTTTCTGCTCCGCCTTTATGTAGAATTTTATCAGCCTGCCGCCCTTAAAGTTCTTGCCCTCCCTGCCTGCCACCGTGTAGTGTGGCTTGCCCTTATCCGGAATATGGAAGTAGTAGGTTTTGCCGTTCTTTATCGCGGTGTTCAGTATTTCGTAGCCGCATCGCATCATATTGAAGTTTACGCCTAATTCCAAGTGGATTATCCGGAACAGGTGATAGTCCGCCCGCTCAATTCCGAACATATTCAGCGTGTTTACCATTATGGCTCTCGCCTCGTTCATCGTGCAGCGGTCGGCATTATGCAGCCCTCTGTTCTTCAGCTTGTGAGCGGAAAATTCTATCTGCACATATCGCCGTGCAGCCTGTCCGTTGTTGTAGAATTGTGTCCCGAATTTTAGCCGTATGTTGCTGCAGGGGGATTTATATACCGCCTCCCGTTTTCCGCCATTGTTGGTATAGCTCTTCCCGTAGGTTGCCGGTATATTTCTCCGCACCTTTTCCACAATTTCCTGCAAGTCGCACCTTATCTTCAAGAAATCCAGCATCCTTATTCTCTCGTTTTTTATTCAGCCGCAGCGTATTCCTCTTGTATTTCTTCCGTTAAGTTCCCCTCTTCATCCACCAAGCCGTAATCCTCGCACGCGGAAAACACATCGGCAAATTCCAAGTCGCATCTTCCTGCCGCCTCCTCAATGGCATCGCAGATATTGATTTTCTCCCTGTCAAGATTTTTCACGCCCAGTATGTTTTTCCGTTTCCTGCATTATCCCATTCAGCTCTCCTCGCAGATACATTACCTTTCTACCTGTGCCGTATCTCTTCAGCACTCCTGCCTTCCGTAGTTTGTATAGGCTCGTGCGGCACATCCCGGTGTATGCTGCCGCCTGCTGCTGTGTCATATACTCCGTGTGCTCTCCAGCCGCCTGTCCGCCCTTTAGCTCTCGCAGTTCGGTTAGTATCTGCTCCAGCATACTCTGCACTTGGCTTGCGCCTTTTTCCTGTATCATACCTTCGTTTTTGTCAAAGGTAAATCGTGGTGCTGCCGTGAACGGTTTTGCTTAATTATGTTCAGTGGTAAACGCTGCTGCATCAGGCATTTAGCCCGTTGGGATGCATACATTGGAAATAGCACTCGGGTATTGTGCCGTGTGGGAATTTATCTGTAATTTCGCAGCGCAGTCATAAAAGATTGTAGGTTTGAACGCCTTAAGGGGACATCTTCCAGTCCCCTTTCTTCGTCCCCGTTCAGCAGGCTTGCAGCTGCATCGCCTTTTCCACCTCGTCCCACTTGTAGTAAACTCGCGCGCCAATCTTGTAGGCTTGGATGATGCCCCTCTTCCTCCATTCGTGCACGGTGGGCTTGGTAATGCTGAGCCTCTTGCAAAGTTCCTCCGCAGAAATGTATTCGGCAGGTTGTTTCGGTATGAATTGCTGTTTCAGCTCCTCCATCAGCTGGCTCTTCACGGTGTCGGCAATCTGCTGGATGTTCTCCTCCGGCACGGATAATTTAATTGTATTCATAATCGTAGCGTTTTTATTTGTTTTAATTTTCACGCTACAAAGATTAAGTGGGTAATTGCTGGGTAATACTCTTTTTTACCCGAAATAAAAAAAACACTGACTATTTGCCAGTGTCCTTATTCTTCAATTTCAGCTTGTCCCATAATCGTTCCGCCTCTTGCACGGTTTTTCCGCTGTTGTAGGGACTATTGTGTGCGGCATTGGTATAGCTGCGTAGGGGATTAATGTAAGAGCGCAGGGTCTTGGCATTCTCTCCTGTTATTGCGCTAATAACTTGCGCCAAATGGGTTACATTGCCCTCATCAATCAGGCTTGCCGCAATCGCATCTATCACGCCCAGCTTGTCCAGCAGAATTAATTTTATTTTGGGTTTCTGGTTGTTCTCTCTGGAATAATCATCAATAGGCTCTGCACTCTCTATTTCAGCTGCCGGTTTTTCTATTTCGTCTATCCTTCTCTGAATATCCCTTTGAATTTTTGCGAGGCCAAATTTTTTATAATTATCAAATGCTGTATAATCAAACCTGTAAGTTGGCACTCCTCTGTTTGAAGTTTCCTCTAAAATAAAATCTAAATAAACGAAATTGGGTTGGTCAAAAGGGAAGTTCCATTCAAGGCCTTCAATCAGATAATGTTCCATTAAATCAGCAAACGACGTCGTGCCACATTGAGTTGTGGATTTTTTTCGTATTTCAAGTAATTTCTCAAAACTCCATTCTTCTAATTTTCCTTCGTCACTGTCGTCGTATCGGCAATTTATTGCAAAAGTATCTCTATGAAAATTTTGATAATGTTTTTTTAGTTCGTACAGATAGTCTATTAACTCCGCATCGGGATACATACTTTTAAACCTTTCGTAATGCTCTGTGAATCCATTCTGAAAATCCTCCAAATTTCTGAATCCCTGATAAATCATAAGTTTGAACGCCTTTAAAATTAAAAATGGCGCATCATCGTGCGCCCTGATGAGAAGGATAGATTTTACTTATAAGTTTGAATGCGTTTTCAAGCTATTCAATGCATCCTGAAGTTTGTCCGTATGCTCTTTTAGTGCATCCTCAATATAGAAATATTCAGTTTCGTAATGATGGAATGCCCCCGTGCTGTCGTTGTTGGCATTATACTCGTTTACTTTGGATAATATGCTGATGATGGTTTCAATCTTCTGCAATGCATCAGCTGCATTATCCCTCGCTGTGAAGAATTCCAAGCGGTTGTCCTTTAGTGCTGTGTTCATATCTGAAATGTATTTTGTGTTTAACCTTTACAATATCTGCATCCGCAGCCCCAGCGCGTTGATAATCTGCACGAAGTTGCTCATCTGCAAGTCCGTCTTGCCCTGCTCAATACGCGCGATGTACGCCCTCTCTTTGCCTACCCTGTCCGCCAGCTGCTGTTGGGTAAGTTTCTGCTCCTTCCGTGTTTCCCGTATCAGCTCCCCGTAGTAATAGGATAGCGCATCAGCGTGGAATTTCTCCCGTTCCGGTGTCCCTTCCTTTCCGTGCCTGCTCTCCAGCCATTCGCCGGCATCGTGGCACTCCGCCTTCGCCTTCTCCCAGTCTATCTTCGGTCTGTCCATTGCTCCAAAATTTTTAATGCCCTTTTTATCTGTTTGTCGTAATCCTTCGTCGCCTTCTTCATAAATGCGTTCAGCAGCAGTATGTTCCGTGCCTGTGTGATGTTGTCGTGGTCAATCGCGAAACACAATATCCTGTATTCGTTCCCCACCTGTATCCGCAGCTCGTGCAGCGGTGTGCCCGTTAGTTTCTTCGCAGTCTTGGCATTGACGACCGGTTGGCTCTGCAAGATGCTCAGCACATAATCAAACTTTATCAGCACGCCCTTATCCGCCTCCTCCAGAAACGCCCTTACCTCATCGCTGTATAGGATTGTCCTCATACAAATCTTATGCAAATGTAATAAATTCGTAACAATATCAGTTCGCCTTCCGAATATCCTCCGCAGCCTTTGCCTCTTCACGCTGCCTCTTCCAAACTTCGTGGAATTTGCGAGCAAGGGGGTCATCCTTCTTCCCGATGTAATTCAACAGCTGCTGCTCTGTGGAATGCCCCGTAACCGACTTTATAACGGAAGTAGGGAATTCCCCATAATACATCGTGGCGAAAGTTCTCCGCAGCGAGTGTGCGTTGAAAACTTCGTAGAGGGGGTAGTGCCCGTAGGTATATCTCTTGTTCTCCTCGTCATATTTCTTGCCGTATTCCAGCCGGTCAAGTCCCGCCCGTTTGCATAGTCTTTTTATTAGTTTCAGGAAGATGGTCGTATTGCTGTCGGGTTTGTCCGAAAACTTCTCAGGGAAGTTACCCCCGCGTTTTTCCAATATCTCCAGCACATCACGGTGCATCGGTATCTCCACTTTCGCCCCGGTTTTTTGCTGCCTGTGCACGATGTATTGTTTGCCCTCTATCGTGGTGATTTGGTTTGGAGATAGACTGAACAAATCCGATACCCTTTGTCCCGTGTGGATGCCGATAATCATCCAGTCCCTGCATAATTTTAATCTTGGGTCAATCGTGACGAAGTCCTTTAGCTGCTGCAGTTCGTCAATGCCTCTCTTCTTGTCAATGATGAGGATGGGGCACGGTGTTTCAGGCTTGCTGCCCTTCACTTCGGTAAATACCAGCTCGTTTACCTGAATCCCCATACGCCTCGCATCCTTCAGGATTGCCTTCGGTATCGTAATCTCTCTCCCGATGGACACCGCCGAATGTTTCAAATCATTTTTCAAATAATCTTGGAAACGGTCGCTGATATGTTTATCGTAGTCGGAAACCTTCAGGTTTAGATTTTCCTTCGTCTGAAAATTTTTTAAATGCTCAATGATTTTCCTGTATTTATCCTGCGTCCTCGTGCTCAATACCTTGCCGGAATTTTCAGCGCTCTTGTGCGGCAAAATCTTTTCTATAAAGTAATTGAGGAAATTGTTCAGATTATCCAGCAGCTCCGTGCGCCTGCCCCCGTTATAGTAAGCCTCAATCACTTCATCCAGCCACTGCCCGTTGATTATCTCCGTGTCCTTCCTGTTTCGGTATTGGTCGGCAATGTAGGTTGAAAGTCCGTTCAGTGTTTTCTTCAGCTCCACCAGCCGCTCCTTCTCATCGGTCGTCGCACTTACTCTGTTAGGGTTTTTCACGGTGCTGTCCTTCCCGTTCCAGAAAATAGGGTTTACGGTTTCCCTCGTTTTCTTTTCCAGCCTTTGATTGTCTGCCGTAACACGCAGGTAGATTGTCGCGGAATTACCCTTTCCCTTCCTGATGCGAAATGATGCTGTCATAATTGATTTGTTTGAACGGAACAAAGGTAAAAATCTTTCCCCGAATTTTCCCCCGTTTTCCCCGAAATAATTTAAACATATCTTATCTCGCCTTACCTTAGGAAAACATCCAAACATCTGCAATTGCCTATTAATAAAGGGTTTATAGCTGAAAAATAGGCAATAAAAAAATCCGCCTGATTTAAGCGGATTAAGGAATTGTAGCCTATAGGGGAATCGAACCCCTGTTGCAAGAATGAAAATCTTGAGTCCTAACCACTAGACGAATAGGCCATCCGAAGCGTGCAAAATTAGAGATTATTATTTATTACTTCGTTACTTTTTGGATCGCGGTATAGTTTATCCCCATTGCAGCAAGCTCCTGCTGGAGTTTTATGGCTTCCTCCAGCGTACGCACTTGGCCGTAGGTATAGTAGAATGTGCCCCTCACCTTATTGCGCTGAACATTTTTCAAGTTCCTCATTACCAGCGAGCTGTCTGCAAGCTTCTCCTTACTTGCCGCGAGCTCAATTGTGTAGTAGCCGTTGGTAAGCGCCTGATTAGGCATAAAGGAGGTGATGGAAGCATTCCTGAAACCGGCATCTTTGGCAATTTTAAAATTAGCATCCCGGGTGCTGGCGAAATTAGTAGAGGCAAAGTAATAGAAATAATTCCCGTTTTCCTTGATAGTGAGGATGTCGCTTAATCCTTTCAGGGCGGGATCGCCGATGTTGTATTTTACGGGCGAGCTCATCAGCAGTATTCGGAAGTTGCTTTTCAGGGGCTGCTCCTTCGGCTTTTCCGGCTCTGCAGGCGCAGATGCCATACGGCCGCCGCGGCGGTTGATAACCGCTCGATAGCTTTCCACGGCATCGTAAATGCTCTGGGAAATAGCCTTCTGCCCGGCAGCTGAGGAGATGTATTGCGCATCGCCAAAGTTGCTTACGAAGCCAATTTCAATCAAAACCGAGGGCATGGCATTCAGGCGGAGCACATGGAGGTTCTGCTGCTTTACGCCGCGGGAGAACCTGCCGTCTTTCTTAGAAAAATTATCCTCCACGAAACCGCCCATCAACAGGCTTTTCTGAAGATACTTCTCCTGCTGGATCCTCAGCGCGATGAGCGACTCCGGCGAGGAGGCGTCGTAAGAGCCAAAGGTTTCCTTATCCTTCTCGTCCAGCCAGATTACGGAGTTTTCCGCCTTGGCTACTTCCAGGTTCATCTTATTCTGGTTGGGACCCTGCACGAAGGTCTCCGTACCGTACGCCGAGGTGTTGCCCGCGGAATTCACATGGATGGAGACGAAGAGATCCGCCTTGCTCCGGTTGGCAAGATTCGTACGCTCGGTAAGGGATGGATACTCATCCACCTTGCGGGTGTAGATTACTTTGTATTCCTTGTTTTTTTCCAGCATACGCCCCACGGCGAGGGTGATATCCAGGGTAATATCCTTCTCCCGCAGCGTTCCTAATTCTCCGTAATATTTGGTAGCGCCGGCATCCTGCCCGCCGTGGCCGGCATCCAGAACTATGGTGAACTTCTTCTGCGCCAAGGCAGGCACGCAGGCAAGAAAAAGTACGAGAAGCAGGGAGATTTTGTAGAAATTTTTTAGCAGAATCTTCATCACATATAAAATTGTTATAATTTTGACGCCGGCAATACGCGCCAGCTAAATTTCCGCAAGGCATCAAAAATAAAATACATATCCCGATTATCCTAATTTTTAACATTTTTTTGGCAAATGCACAAAGCCGGGACGATGTTAAAAACCAGCAAGCCGTTGGCTCAGCCAAAGGGCAGGACAGCCTGAAAAAGAAAGAGCCGCTGGATGCGGTGGTGCATTCCAGGGCGGAAAACATCCGAAACGACATACCGCGCAAGATGTCTTTCCTTACCACTAAGGCTGCTGTGACCTACCGCGATATGCAGGTAGAGGCAGATTACATCTCTATCGACTGGAATACGGGGAACATCTTCGCCCGCGGAAAAACCGATGCCGAAGGCAGGCTGCAGGAACCGGTGGTGACAATGCAGGGCGGGAAAAAGTACGAAACCGACCAGTTCAGCTTCAATTTTAAAACAATGCAGGCCATTGCCTACAATGCGCGAACGGAGGAAAGCGAGGGGGTGATAGTGGCGCAGAAAACGAAGAAAGTAAATGATTCCGTATACTTTATGCGCCGCGGAATGTACACCACCGATGAATATTTCATTAAAAAGAAGGACTCCGTGGCGGACTACCACCTGCTCGCGCCGGACATAAAACTGATACGCGGGAAGAATGCGTCACAGGTGATCACCGGCCCCGTGCAGATGTACATAGAGCAGGTGCCTACGCCACTGATAATGCCATTTGCGATTCTCCCGATTACCGACAAACGCTCCGCGGGCATCCTCATCCCAAGCTTCGGGGAGCGGCAGGATATGGGCTTCTTCCTGAACGGGCTGGGCTACTACCAGCCGCTGGGCGATCATTTTGATGTAAAGCTACTTGCCGACCTGTATACCAAGGGCAGCTGGAACCTCCGCCCGGAGGTGAATTACAAAAAAAATTACCGCTACTCCGGCAACTTCTCCGCAGAGGCGGGCACCACCGTCCGCGGCATCCGCGGCCTGGCGGATTACAACAAGAGCGGCACCTACCGCATCGGCTGGCGGCACCAGCAGGACCCCAAGGCCAACCCTTACCTGAATTTTTCGGCATCCGTGGATATCGTAAGCCAGAAATTTTACAACAACACCGTAAACAACAATTATTTCTTCAACCAGAATGCGCTGAACACGCAGCAGAACTCCTCGGTGAGCATTACTAAAAGGTTCCTTACCCTACCGCTGTACATCACGGGGAGCGCATCCTACAGCCAGAATTTTGCGACGAATTTTGTAAATCTCAGGCTGCCGCAGCTTACGGTAGCGGTGAATCAGTTTTATCTTTTTAAACCCAAAAACGGCGGCGCGAGGGAGGGCCTGCTGGAAAACCTTACCGTAAACACAGGGCTGAATTTCTCCAACTATGTGAATGCCCAGTCTCAGGAGATGTTTACCAAAGGAATGTGGGACAAGATGCAGACCGGGGCGCAGAATAATCTCGCGCTTTCCACCAATACCACCCTGGCAAGGTACTTCACCCTGAGCCTCAGCGCAAATGCTAATAATGTACTGAGTACCAAGACTTTAAGCCGAGCGTATGACCCGGTAAAAAACGAAATAGTAAATGATTACCGGAATAAGATTGCCGGATTTTCTACCTTTTCCACATCGGCAAGTTTGCAGACCACGCTCTACGGCCTGCTGAATTTCAAAAAAAACAGTGCGGTACAGGCGATTCGCCATATGATGACGCCGAGCATCGGCTTTACCTACTCGCCAGATTTCGGCTCGCCATCCTGGGGCTATTATCGGCACTACTACGACGCGAGCGGCGCGATGACACCCTATTCCATCTTCGAGGGCGGCGTGTATGGAGCGCCTGCCAGCGGCCTGGTGCAGAGTTTAGGCTTCAATATCGGCAATAACATCGAGATGAAGGTACGCTCGAAATCCGACTCCGCCGGGGTGAAAAAGGTGAAGATTTTTGAAAGCCTGAATATTTCCGGCGGCTACAATTTCGCTGCAAAGGATTATAAATGGTCGATGATTAATGTAAGCGGGCAGACCTCGCTTTTCGACAGCAGACTAAGCGTGAACACCAGCCTGGTGGTAGATCCTTACAAAACCAACTATGATGAATACGGCATAGGTACCCGCACTACCAGGTTCGGCGGTTTCGGAATTCAGGGCTTCAATGTGCAGATGTCCGTGCCGCTGAGCGATGCCATTTTCGGCGAAAGGGAAAAACCGGAAAGCAAGTACCAGACCAGGGGCGCCATCCGCAATGAAAATTATTTCTTTGATGAGGAAAATTATGCGCGCTTCAGCCAGCCTTGGACGCTGAACATCAATGCCAACTACGCCTACTACCGCAGCTCTACGCGCTTCGGAAACGAGGTAGCCTCCGTAGGGCTGGACGGCAGCGTGAAGCTTACCCCGTATTGGAATATAAACTACAGCACGAACTACGACCTCGCAAGCGGGAAAATAGGCTATACCAGGCTTGGCTTCAACAGGGACCAGCGCAGCTTCCTTATTACTTTCAACTGGGTGCCTTTTGGCGCATACAAGGTTTATGACTTCTTTATCGGCATTAAAGCAAACATCCTCCGCGACGCAGTGAAGTACAAGCAGAGAAGTTTTAATGATGCAAACGCGCCGTTCTGATGAAGAATATTTTCAAGGGTAAATATATCGGATTATCTTTGCCACTATGAAAAAGATTATCAACTCAGAAATGGCGCCTGCAGCGATAGGGCCGTACTCCCACGCCGTGCTGGCGGGAGGCTTTCTCTACATCTCCGGGCAGGTGCCCGTAAACCCAGAAAACGGAAGCGTGCCCGAAGGCGTGGCAGAGCAGGCAGCGCAGGTAATGGAGAACCTGAAAGCCATCCTTACCGAAGCGGGGCTGAATTTTGAAAATGCGGTAAAGGCTACGATATTCCTTACCAATCTGGATGATTTCCAGGTGGTGAATGATGTGTATGCCTCCTACCTGGCCGAGGGTTCCTACCCTGCGAGGGAATGCGTGCAGGTCTCCCGGCTGCCGCGCGGGGTGGATGTGGAAATTTCAATGATCGCATACAAGGGCTGATGAATTTCCTTCGCAATACCCTGGGCGTGCTGCTGGGGCTCGCGGTTTCGGCGCTCATCATCGGGCTTGCCATCCGCATCAATCCTGAGTGGGTGACCTATGACAAATTTCTGCCCTTCCAGCACTGGGCAAAGTTCTTGGAATCTGTAAGCCAGGAGAAGGGCTTCTTCTGGTTTCTAATCCCAACAATCGGCGTGGCATCCATTCTGGGCGGCGTGGCGACTGCCCTTGTTGTAAAATATGCTAAGGTGGCGTACGCAATGCTTACCGGCTTGCTGCTGCTGAGCCTTGCCGTTTTGGATATCCTGATTTTCCCGTATCACCCGTGGTTTTACAAGATTGCCGTCATCTTCATCTACTTTCCGTGCGCCTGGCTGGGCGGGAAGATTGTGGAATACATCCTTGACAGGGCGGAGAAAAGGCGGCTTTCGAGGAAGCTCAATCTATAAAAAAAGGCTGCAGTTGGTTGCAGCCTCTTTTCTTTTTGTTAACATTTACTCCGGCATTCGGAAGCCTTGGGTGTAAATTCTTCCGTAGCCATCCACAAATTTTACGGAAACATTGCCCCTATGATTTTTCAGGATGTTTTCCACATCTTTCTGTGAGTTTACGCCTTTTCCGTTGATTTCGGTAATGATGTAGTTATCACCAATGCCAATCTTCGAAAGCTCTCCTCCCTGAATTACATTCTTCGCAATCACTCCGCTGTACAGGCCGTATCTTGTTTTGAAGCTATCGCTCAGCGGCTCAAATTCCGCTCCGATTTTTTCACTAACAGTCAGGTCTGCCCGGCTTCTGGCAGAAGTGCCGCCTTTCTGATCGTGCAGGGTAACAGGCACGGTAGTTTCCCGACCATTGCGCAGGTAGCTCACATTTACTTTATCCCCTGGCCTTCTGCTACCCACCAGTACGGAAAGGTCGCTGAAACTGCTCACCGGCACATTATCGATTTTTGTAATAATGTCACCCTTGCGCAGTCCTGCGGACTCTGCACCGCTATTGTCCTGAACGCTGATGACATACATACCGTTACCCGGCTTCAGGCTGGTGCGGTACTGTTGGTTGTACCTTGCCACCGACTGATCATCGGAGAGGTCCAGCGACTGCACACCGAGGAACCCACGCTGAACTAGGCCGTATTTTTTAAGATCCTCCACCACTTTCCTGGCAAGATTGGATGGCACCGCAAAGCCGTAGCCCGCGTAATAACCGCTCGGCGAAGCGATGGCGGAATTAATGCCTATTAGGTTTCCATTGGTATCCACCAAAGCGCCGCCGGAATTTCCTTGGTTAATTGCCGCATCCGTCTGGATGAAGCTTTCGATAGGGTTGGTGGCCGTGCCGCTTTGCGAAAGAATCCCGATGCCGCGACCTTTTGCGGAAACAATGCCCGCCGTGACCGTAGAGTTCAGACCGAGCGGATTTCCCACCGCCAACACCCACTGCCCCACTTCCACCGCATCAGAATTGGCGAAATTCAGGTACGGCAAACCTTTCTCCTCAATTTTAAGGAGGGAAATATCCGTGTTTGGATCGGTGCCCACAAGCGTTGCAGAATACACCTTTTTGTTGCTCAGCACCACATCGATTTTATTGGCACCCGCCACCACATGGTTGTTGGAAATAATGTAGCCGTCCGGCGAAATTATCACGCCAGAACCCATACTCGTCGGCATATTGTCCGGCATTCGCTGCTGGCGCTGCTGCCTTCCGAAAGGATCTCCGAAAAAGCGTTCAAAAATATCCTGCTCGGTAATTCTTCCGGCGGAGCGGTTGCTGTAATTTCTGATGGTAACCACCGCAGGCACCGTGGTTTTGGAGGCTTTCACGAAATCATCACCGATTGCCGCGGAATTCAGGCCGGCAAAGGAAACATTTTCCGCCGTCTGGAAATAGCCCGTATCATTGGAAGCGCCGCCATTCCCAAAATAATGGATGGCGCCGAAAGTTGTAGCGCCGGACATTACGCCAACCAACGCATACGGCACAAGTTTTTTCAATCTATCCTTCATCATTTTCAATTTTTTATTTGTGAATTTTCGCAATTCATTACAAATTTAATGCTAAACCCTGTTGAGCAAAGTAAAAAGGCACAAGTAAAAAGTAAAATATGGCTTGTGAAACCTTTCGCGCTGAGCCTTTTGAAGCGTTTTTTAAGATTTAAAAATTGAAAAAAATCGGTAAAGCTTTGCGTATTTGCGTGCTATTAACTTTTTGCGTAAAATCTTGTTTCTCAAATCTCGGTTCTTGACTCTGAAATCCAAACTTCTGCAAATCCTTATCTTTGCAAAAATTTTTCAGGAACTAAAATTAATGACGAAAAGCGGAAAAATAGAACTGATGGCACCTGCAGGCGATTTTGCATCGCTTCAGGCAGCGATTGATAACGGCGCAGATTCCGTGTATTTCGGTGTGGAGCAGCTCAATATGAGGGCGCGCTCTACGGTGAATTTCACGCTGGATGACCTACCGGAAATTTCGCGGCGCTGCGCCGAAAAAGGCGTGCGCACTTATCTCACGCTCAACACCATCATCTACGATCACGACCTTTCCATCATCAAAACCCTTCTCAATAAAGCGAAGGAAGCGAACCTGACCGCCGTGATTGCGATGGATCAGGCGGTGATTGCTTACGCCCGCCAAATCGGGATGGAGGTGCATATTTCCACGCAAATCAACATAACCAACATTGAAACGGTAAAGTTTTACGCGATGTTTGCCGATACAATGGTGATGAGCCGCGAACTTTCATTAAACCAAATTCGGAAAATTTGTCAGCAAATTGAAAAGGAAAACGTTCGCGGTCCTTCCGGAAATCTGGTGGAGGTGGAAATCTTCGGGCACGGTGCGCTGTGTATGGCAGTTTCTGGCAAATGCTACCTGAGCTTGCACTCGCACAATTCATCGGCAAACCGTGGGGCCTGCAAGCAGAACTGCCGCAAGAAATATACGGTGATAGACCAGGAATCCGGCTTTGAAATCGAGCTGGATAATGAATATATGATGTCGCCAAAAGATCTTTGCACGATTGATTTCCTCGATGAAATCGTGGATGCCGGTGTGAAAGTTCTGAAGATTGAAGGCCGCGGAAGAGCGCCAGAATATGTGGCCACCGTGGTGAAATGCTACCGCGAAGCGATAGATGCCATTGCGGACGGAAACTTTGATGCTGACAAAGTGGCAGGCTGGATGCAAAGGCTGGAAACGGTTTACAACCGCGGTTTCTGGGCGGGCTATTATCTTGGTCAGGAATTGGGTGAGTGGTCTCCAAATCCTGGATCAAATGCTACGCAGAAGAAGGTTTACATTGGGAAAGGCCGGCATTTTTATCCAAAATCGAATATTGCGGAATTCCTGATTGAAGCCTATGATTTGAGCGTGGGCGATAAGGTGCTGATTCAAGGGCCGACAACCGGCTCGCAGGAGATGGTGGTGGAAGAAATGATGGTGGATGAGAAAGGCATTGCGGAAAAAGCGACGAAATCTGATGTGATAACTTTCAGGACGAATTTCCGCGTAAGACCAAGCGATAAGCTGTATAAGGTGGTACCGGCTTAAAAGTCTGATGGTAATCGTCACTCTTCAACGCGAAAAATGCATCGGCTGCAATTACTGTGCGGAGTTTGCGCCGGAATTTTTCCGTATGTCCAAAAAAGACGGGAAATCCGTACTGCTAAAATCCACTGAAAAAAAAGGCTTCCACACACTGAAAACGCCGCTACATCACGCTTTTGAGCCCTGTGAAAAGGCAGCGAAAGCCTGCCCTGTAAACATCATCACTGTAAAAGAAATCTGATGACAAAGACTGCGCTGCGCAAAATTTACAGAGAAAAGAGAAAGGCGCTGAGCCTGAATGAAATATCTCAATTTTCAGAAAGGATTTTTGAGAATTTTATAAATTGTTTTGATTTAAAAGATTCGCAAAAAATCCACATATTTTTATCGGTTTCAAAATTGAGGGAAGTAAAAACAAAAAGTTTTATTGACTATTGTTTTCAGCGAAACATCAGGGTTTTTGTTCCGAAAATGATGGGAGATAGTTTGATTTCTGTGGAAATTTTTCCTGAAACAGAATTGGAAATCAACAGTTTTGGAATTTCTGAGCCAAGAACTAATGCTGATTCCGGCGAGAAATTTTTTGATTATATCATCACACCTTTATTGTATTGCGATGAATTTGGCAACAGGGTAGGCTACGGCAAAGGCTTTTACGACAGGCTTTTTACCCAGGTTGAAAATTCTTTGAAGGTCGGTGTGAATTTTTTCCCGCCAGATGAAATTATTGAAAATGCCGATAAACACGATGTTCCGCTCGATTATCTGGTGACGCCGGATGAAGTTTTTTCATTCGGAACTTTGTAGTCTAAATCTTCAAAGAAAAATTTAAATTCCTTTTTAAACTGCACTGGCTTCAGCTTCATCGTAAAGCGCGCAGTTCTCGGCAAAGTCCCTACAGCACGGTTATCCTGGTTAAAATATTCCACATCGAAAGTTGCAAAATTCACGGTGTCTTTCCCGATGATTTCCTTGTGAACATTCAAGTTGGAAACCTTCGCATTTTTCGCATTCAGGCTGTCGATTTCGCGAAAAAGTTTTTTTAAAATAAGCGAATCTGGTTTTTCAAAATAGGTTTGCATTTGCGCAAAAATCACTGAATCTATTTCAGAATCACCGTTTCCTGAGCGGTAAAGCGCCGCCAAATCCAACAGTTCCTGCGTTTTTTGAGTGGTAATTTGCGCTATTGCCTGTGCGCTGTCCAGCTTTGCAACAGGGTAGGTTTTCTCGTTTTGATTATCTCGCCAACTTTCGTTATCGCTGATATTTTCTGTATTTTTATTACAGGAAAATAACAAATTTAAGAAAATTATGGATAAAATAAAATTATTCAGCAGGTTTTTCATCGGTTTTCAATATTCGAAATTTAATCATATTAATTTTGCCTTTGGCATCGGTTTGTGTGCTTATCACATCTAGATTTTCCAGCGAGGTTGTCGGCAAAGTTACTAGGCTGATGTACCGCTGTTTGTCCATTGTTTCTACGCCGTATTGCTCGCTGTCGAACACCTGGTAAATCAGCGCATTATCTGCAATCAAGCGTTCCAGCTCTTGTCTTTTTTTCTTCAAATCCTTTATAGATCGCGAATAATAGTAAAGCATTTGTGCATAATCATTCGGCTGAAGCTCGATGGTTTCGTCTCTTGGCGCATTTTCAAGGTTTCGGTAAATTTCCTTTTCCTTGTAAAATGTCGATGAAACCACCATTTTCAGTTCCTTTGCCTTTGTGTTGTAAGTGAATTCCTGCTTTGGCTGTAGCTTTACTAATATTGGGCTTTCGTCATTTGGCCGCAGGATTTTTACTTCTACAATGTCGGCTATCAGGCTGTTTCTATCGGCGTCGATAAATCTATAGGTGTATTTTTTTCTGAAAATCTCATCCTGAAAAATTAAAATCCCAAGCAAAACTGCCGCGAGAATCGTAGAAATCCACCAAAGATGATCTTTGAATGATTTTTTATGTTTTATTTTTATCTCGCTTTGATTCTCATTATGTTTTACAAAAACCTGATTTTCAGTATAGTTTAATTGTAAATCAGGTTTTTCATCCGTTGTTTCATATTTTTCCGCAGAAATTTTTTCGGTGGATTTACTTAAAAGTTCTTCTTCACTTTCCGCAGCAGCAATTTCCTTTTCAAGCTCTTCGGTAGAAATGCCTTCATCATTTTCTTTCAGGATTTCATCAGCAAAAAGATGTTGCTTCTTGAAATCGTACCACGAAGCGTAACCCGCATAAATGCTGAGGATATTCAGCAAATCAATCCTTGGCAGCTTGCTGACCGGCGATGTTTTGAAGTAGGTGTAAAAAGATTTTTCGGAAATACTTCCCTTGGCAATACGGCGCAGTTCTTCCTGAAAGTAGATGATATCAATCCCTTTCCATTTAGAAATTTCTTTATCAGAAGGGCTGTGATTTTCCAGATACTTATCCTGAATCTCCTTTTTCAGCTGTTCAAAATGCAGTAAATCTATATCGTCCAAAATTGCTTAAATATTATAAAACACTGATTTTCAATTAAGTTAAATTGTAAATCACTTTACAAAGATATTACAATTAATTTTCTATTGGATTTTTTTTTGGCTGCCCTACATTTGCCCTGTTCAAAAGTGAACGAAAGAAAAAATTTTAACCCTTTAATATTTTCATTATGAAAAAATCATTGTTCGTAGCGGCTGTTGCTGCTCTTTCGCTTGCTGCTTGCAAGAAAACTGAAACTGTAGAAACCAACAATGCTGCTGAGACTGACGCTGTTCTGGCTTCTGACTCTGCTCAAGCTGCTGCTGAGGACGCTGCCGCTACAGTAGACTCTGCTGCTCGCGTAGTTTCTGACGCTGCTAAGGATGCTGCTGCTGCAACAACTCAGGCTGGTGTAGATGCTGCCAAAGATAAAGCAAACGCTGCCGGCGATGCTGCTCAGGCTGCTGCTGACAAATCTGCTGATGCCGCTGCTGAAGCTAACAAAGCTGTGAAGGACGCTGTTGGAAACGCTGCAACTACTGTAAAATAATTTACAGTAAAAGGTTTTGAAAAAGAGTCCGGTATAAATCGGACTCTTTTTCTTTGAGTGTTGCTCGCCAGTTTGTAAAATATAATGTTTCTCAGAATCTACAGCTGTAATCCTTCCAAAACAAAAAATCCCGCCATCTTCACAGCGGGTATTGATTTATTAAGAAACAGGATGTATTTTCAAGATTTTTATTTCGAAGGATAGTTGATGAGCTTGTCCCGCTCTATAGGGTTGTAATACTTCTTTATAGTCTCTTGATAGCTTCTCCTCCTTGCGTCAAGTCGGCTCGTGGAAGTTATTTCCTCGCTTCCAATCCTTATCGATTTTCCTTCTCTAAGGGACCCACTTTGGAGGAAATTATTCTAATTCTAAAGGTAAATATAAGCGCTTCTTATTTTGTAGTGAAATTTCTTTTCCGTATTGGTCATATGCTTTACCGCTCATAAAAATACCTGGATTCTCGAAATAGTTTTGTTGCATCTTACGAAAATTCTCTCTTGTTACCGGGACAATATTTTCTTCATTTCTCCAATAAATATTCATCTTCTTTTTTTCAATTGCTACAGCGGTAAAATCATAAGTGCCAACTTCATCTGTAATTTGTAGAATAAGACCAGGCAAACCCTGAAAAATATAAGGCCCATCGCTTTTTGGAATTTCTTCGGTATACCAAGCATTATATTTTCGACCTCTAAAATCCGTTGATGCTGATTTGCATTTATAACCCAACAATGTTTTTTCCGAGTTGCCCAATATCCATTTTATTTTCGGAATTGGTTCTGAATATTGATAGGTATTCTTAAATAGTCTTTCCTGATAAAGAATAGAATTTGAAAGATAATCTTTTAAAACACTTTTCTTATATGCAACATTAAATTGGCCTAATTCGTTTAATTCCTTTGCGCCTACAGACTCTAATTTACTATGTGCCTGTATTAAAGAATCTCTGCCAATGGTGTTTACATCTAAAAATTTAGAGTAATTATACCCACTTTGCAATAAGGTTTTTGCAATAGAACTTTTTCCTTTGCCGTCAGAAAAAGTAATTTCATATAAGACTACAAAATCTGACTTTTCTTTTATATCACTTCGAAATTTTGGCGCAGTAAATCTTTGAATCATAGAAAATTCCTGTCCAGAGAAAATGGAAAATTGACAGAATAAAAATAAAAAAAGAAAGTTTTTCATTTAAATATTCAATAAGGAAGATCAAAACCGTATCCTTCTCCACATTGGGCATCAGTAAATTGTCTAGCGTCTTCTTGCAGGCATTCATAACAATCTTTATAATCATTCCCATCTAAATAAAAAACTTTCCCACATCCAGTTGTAACACTCACCCAATCATGAATTATTGGCTTCCAAATAGATAGAGAACAAGATAAGTTAATGTTTTGAGATTTGATGGGAGAAATTATTTTCTCAGTTTTAGCGCTCAATAATCCTGCGAAGCTAAATGCTACGGATAAAAACAGTTTCTTCATACCAATATTTTTAATTAGAGCTTCAAAACTAAAACTAAAACTAAAACTATGCAAATCTAATAAGACAAAACTCATATTTCATATTAAATTTGTAATCATTCCAAACAAAAAATCCCGCCATTTTCAAAGCTGGAATTTGCTTAAATTAATGAGGAAATTTTGAGGAAGCCAGGTATCGGCTCCGCTGACTTTTGAGAATGGGCAGTAGCAGGATTACTTTTCAATAAAATTATTATAGCGCCTCAGTCTCTCTTCATAATTTTCTTCCAATCGTTTTTTACTTTCAGCATCAGCAAAATTATAAAGATTCTGCGAAGGCCTGGCATGCATCGATGCTTTAAAAACTTTTAAATATTCTTGATAGGACGAAATATTTTTTTCATTCTCGCCCTTTATAACGATGTCGTCTAAACCCTGTTCGTATCTGGCAATCGAAATCATTTCAAATCTTATATCACCAGTTTCATCAAAAGCTTCAAGGACTAAGCCAGGAAGACCGTACAATTTAAAAGGGCCAGCTGGAATAGGAATTTCCGGTGTGTACCACAAAGTATATTTCCTTCCCGATAAATTGCCAACGGCTTTGTTGGCTTTATAAGGCCCGATTTGCCGGGTTTCTCTGGATAAATTCCATACATTCCCAATTTTACTGGTGAATTTAAATCCTGTATCATCAATACGAATATGCTGGGTAATAGTCATATTTTTTAAATCACCTGTGATATACTCTGTCTTATTTCCTCGCTTTCTAGGCACAGAAAGGACGCCAAAATCCATACTTGCTTTAAATCGTAACCTCAGGGAATCAGATTGGATGCGAGCATCAGACGCATACAGGGTATGGTACCCATCTATGAATAATTTGGCACCATAGGGAATAACATCATTTTCTGCTACAGCTGAATCAATTCGGTGATGCACCCTGTATTCTACTGTAAACTGAGAGGATAATAGTTGAAAAAAGAAAATGAATAAGATTGTAAATATTTTCATTAAACCAAAAGCTGAGGAGAGTTTACTTTAAGTAAAATTAAAAGAAGTTTCAAATGAATTTAATATGACAAAAATCATATTTCATATTAAATTTGTAATCATTCCAAACAAAAAAAATCCCGCCATTTTCAAAGCGGGAATTATTCATACAAACTTTCGGCATCAGGTCAGATGCCTTCAGCTAGTTATCACACTTTAATTTCTACATCCACACCGGAAGGAAGCTCCAGCTTCATCAGGGCATCCACAGTTTTGGAAGATGATGAGTAGATGTCCATCAGCCTTTTGTGAGAAGAAAGCTGGAACTGCTCCCTTGCCTTCTTGTTCACGTGCGGCGAACGAAGCACCGTGAAGATTCTCTTGTTCGTAGGGAGCGGAATCGGCCCGTTCACTACAGCTCCGGTAGATTTTACCGTCTTTACGATTTTCTCAGCAGATTTATCCACCAAGTTATAATCGTAGGATTTTAATTTTATTCTGATTCGTTGTGCCATATTATGCTTTTTGCTTTATGCAGTAAGCAGTAAGCTTTCTGCGAAAATTAAAACTTCAGGCAACTGGCGTAAAGCCTACTGCCTAAAGCTTATTGCGTTTTACCCTTTCGCCTTTGCAATTACTTCTTCGGCGATGTTCTGCGGTGCAGCCTCGTACTTCTCAAATTCCATTGTGGATGTTGCACGCCCGGAAGAAAGCGTTCTCAGCGCCGTTACATACCCGAACATTTCGGAAAGCGGCACAAATGCCTTGATAACTTTCGCGTTGTTCCTGTCATCCATACCGTTCACGGTGCCCCTCCTTCTGTTCAGGTCGCCCACAATGTCACCCATATATTCCTCCGGCGTTACCACCTCCAGTTTCATAATCGGCTCCATAATTACCGCTTTCGCAGCTTTTCCGGATTCCTTGAAACCAAGTTTTGCAGCAAGCTCGAAAGAAAGCTGGTCAGAGTCCACCGCGTGGAAAGAACCATCCTTCAGTGTTACCTTCATAGAATCTACTTCGAAACCTGCCAAAGGCCCGTTCTTCATCGCTTCCTTGAAACCTTTCTCTACGGAAGGGATGAATTCCTTCGGGATGTTACCACCCTTGATCTCATTCACGAATTCAAGGCCGCTTTTACCCTCATCGGCAGGCCCGATTTCGAACACGATGTCCGCAAATTTACCACGACCACCGGATTGTTTTTTATAAACCTCTCTGTGGTTTGCGTTTTTGGTAAGCGCTTCTTTGTACTCCACCTGAGGCTCGCCCTGGTTTACTTCCACCTTAAACTCGCGGCGCATTCTGTCTACAATAATGTCAAGGTGAAGCTCACCCATACCAGAAATAATCGTCTGTCCGGAAGCCTCGTCAGTTTTAACTTGGAAGGTTGGGTCTTCCTCGGCAAGCTTCGCTAGGGCATTACCCATTTTATCCTGGTCTGCCTTGGTCTTCGGCTCCACCGCGATACCGATTACTGGATCCGGGAATACCATAGATTCTAGCACGATAGGGTTTTTCTCGTCGCAAAGTGTATCTCCAGTTTTAATGTCTTTAAAACCTACCGCAGCACCGATGTCTCCAGCCTCGATGTACTCTATTGGCTCCTGCTTATTGGCGTGCATCTGGAAGATACGGGAAATCCTCTCGCGGCTGTCCGACCTTGTGTTTAGCACATAGGAACCGGCATCCAATCGTCCGGAATAAGCGCGGAAAAATGCGAGGCGACCTACGAACGGGTCTGTAGCAATTTTAAATGCAAGCGCAGCAAATGGCTCACTTACGGATGGCTTTCTGCTTACCGGCTCGTCAGTTTTTGGATCGGTACCGTCAATCGCCTCCTTGTCCATTGGGGATGGAAGGTAGCGACAAACAGCATCCAGCATAAACTGTACACCCTTATTCTTGAAAGAAGAACCGCAGGTCATCGGGATGATGCTCATATCCAGCGTAGCCGCTCTTAGTGCCGTATGGATTTCCTCTTCTGTGATGGATTCTTCATCCTCCATATATTTTTCTAGAAGATTCTCGTCATAGGCAGCGATTTCTTCGATAAGTTTTCCTCTGTATTCTTTTACATCGGCTTCCATCTCTGCAGGGATGTCCACAACATCAAAGGTAGAGCCGTGGTTTTCATCGTGCCAAATGATGGCGCGGTTTTTCACAAGGTCTACCACACCTTTGAAATCTGCTTCATCTCCGATAGGCAGTACAATTGGTACCGCGTTAGAGCCAAGCATTTCCCTTACCTGATTACATACTGCGAGGAAGTCAGCTCCCTGGCGGTCCATTTTATTCACAAAGCCCATTCTCGGTACTTTGTAATTATCTGCAAGGCGCCAGTTGGTTTCAGACTGCGGCTCTACGCCGTCCACTGCTGAAAATAAGAACACCAGACCATCGAGAACGCGAAGTGAGCGGTTTACCTCCACGGTAAAGTCCACGTGCCCCGGGGTATCGATAATGTTGAAATGATACTGCTTTGCATCCGGAAGCGGCTTGCCCTGCTCTGTCGGGAATGTCCAGTTTACTGTTACGGCTGCAGAAGTAATCGTGATACCTCTCTCCGCCTCCTGCTCCATCCAGTCGGTGGTGGCAGAACCTTCGTGGGTTTCGCCCAGCTTATGGTTTTTCCCGGAGTAGAAAAGGATACGCTCCGTGGTAGTGGTCTTACCCGCGTCGATGTGGGCGGCAATACCGATATTTCTTGTAAGTGTAAGATCTCTTGCCATTTCAGGTTAGAATTTAAAGTGTGAGAATGCTTTATTAGCTTCCGCCATTTTGTGCGTATCGGTTTTCTTTTTAAAGGCCGCACCCTCTTCGCGGGACGCTGCCAAGATCTCTGCCGCAAGCTTCTGCGCCATAGACTTATCGTTTCTTGCCTTGGAATATTTGATGAGCCACTTCATCGCCATAGAGATTTTCCTGTCGGCACGAATTGGCATCGGGATCTGGAAGTTCGCTCCGCCTACCCTTCTTGAGCGCACCTCTACATGCGGCATCACATTGGTGAGGGCATCTTTCCAGATTTCAAGGGCGTCTTTCTCAGTTTCGCCTTTTTTCTTTTCTACAATATCGAGTGAATCGTAAAATATCCTGAATGCGATGGACTTCTTGCCGTCTAGCATCAGGTTGTTCACAAATCTTGTCACCAGCTGATCATTAAATTTCGGATCCGGCAGCAACGGTCTTTTTTTCGCTTTCGTCTTTCTCATTGTACTTTTACCTTATTTAATGATTACTTTTTCTTTCCTTTAGCATCTGCCGGTGCCTGCCCCGGTTTAGGGCGTTTCGCGCCGTACTTCGATCTGCGCTGCGTTCTTCCGTTCACGCCCGCGGTATCCAGCGCACCGCGCACGATGTGGTATCTCACTCCCGGTAGGTCTTTCACCCTTCCGCCTCTTACCAATACTATCGAGTGCTCTTGAAGATTGTGTCCTTCGCCCGGGATATAAGCGTTGACCTCCTTACCGTTAGAAAGCCTTACCCTCGCCACTTTCCTAAGGGCAGAGTTCGGTTTCTTCGGCGTGGTAGTGTACACACGGGTGCATACACCGCGTCTTTGCGGACAGGAATCAAGGGCAGCCGATTTGCTCTTCTTGGCAAGCGTGGCTCTTCCTTTTCTTACTAACTGTTGAATAGTAGGCATCTAAATGCTTTATTTTTAGGCTGCAAAAATAAGGATAAATTCCGAAACCGCAAGCAGTTACAAATAATTAGCTCGCAGGGATAAAAAAAATCTTAGAAAAAACGGAGCATCCCGGGGTTTCGCCCCCTTTTGCTTCGGTCTTCTCCCGGTCTGCCTTTCAAAGAGCAGCATTTTTCCGAACGGGACCGGAACAAACCTGGACTGAATCTCGAAGATATCTGCACATTAAAAAAATCTCCTCTGCAAATTTTGCGGAAAAATCTACCTTTGCCAAAACTACTCTCTTGAAAAAATTTTTACTCTTTCTGCTGATTTCTGTATGCTGCAGCGCACAAAGCGTTCTGCCGGAGGAAAAGGCGGCACTTATCAGGCTATACAACGATGCCGGCGGCGAGGGATGGGCAATCCCCTGGGATACGGATGCGGAGCCGAGCGAGTGGTACGGCATCACCACGGAAGACGGGCATGTGACGGAGATAAAGCTCAACTCCAACAACCTGAAAGGCAGGCTACCATCACTTGCAGCATTAACGAAGCTGAAAACCCTCTACCTGAATGCCAACAACCTCGGCGGGGATCTGCCGCAGCTGCCTCCGACGCTGAGGGCGCTGGACATCCGCGAGAATTCTTTTACCGGAGATATTTCCCTGGTCGCCGGCTCGCTTACCAACCTTACGGAGCTGAACTTAGGAGGAAACGCGCTCTCTGCCAGCAGTTTTTCATTTCTGCAAAATTCTCCCCTGATGGCTTCACTCGATCTCTCCGGATTCGGGCTAAAGGAAATTCCTGAGCCACTAGGCCGCCTCTCTTCCCTGGAAATTCTTAATCTCTCGGGCAATGAGATCCGGGATTTTTCAGCTCTGGCTAAGCTGAGCTCCCTGAAAGAATTAGATCTTTCCGGAAATCAGCTGGCAAAAGTTCCTAACGAGGCTTCTGCCCTGAAATCTCTGGAAATTCTGAATCTTTCCCAAAATAAAATCACGGACTTCTCTGCGCTCCATTCGCTCTCCGGTCTGCAATGGCTTTCCCTTGCAGAAAATGAATTGAAAGCAGCGCCTGCAGAGCTCGGGGCGCTGAAAGATCTGGCGCACCTGGATATGAGCGGGAATCGTTTGGAAAATTTTCAAATCCTCGGCCGCCTGAAAAATCTGCAGCTCCTGAACCTCGACCGGAATGAACTTAGCGCCATACCTGCTGAAGTGGCAGAGCTCCCGAGGCTGCAGTATCTCTCGCTGATCGGGAACCAACTCAGCGGGGAAATTCCGCAAAATCTTCCGGATATCGTGCAGCTGCAGAACAACCGCTACAGCCTTAATGAGATTAAAAACTTCCATTCCGCCAGGCGTTCGTTTACCGATATAGCCTACTCTCCGCAGAGGTATGACGAAACAGAAACGGTAGCCGCCAGAGAGGGCGGGGAAGCCACGCTGAAACAGAGCCTGCCCACGGATGTCTACAAAATCTCCTGGCTGAAAAACCTGGATGAGTACACAGGCGTGAGCACCAAAAACTTTCAGCTCGGCTCCATTAAAAAAACCGATTTTGCAGACTATACTGCGGAGGCGTATTACCTGGAGACTTCCGGCGGGGGGTATTTCGAGCTCTCCCTCTTCCGCGAGCCCGTGACACTTGCCGACGGCGCGCTGGGCACGGAGGAAGCTGATGCAAGCTTTGCCGTTTATCCCAACCCGGCGAGCGATTACCTCCACATCCGCTGCGGCGGCGAAAGGCTGGAATCTGCGGTAATTTTTGACCAGAGCGGCAGAGCAATCATCAAAACAGACAGCATTTCCGTCTCTGTAGCCGCCCTGCCGGCGGGGGTTTATACCATATTAATTAAAACCGAAGGAACCGTCCGGAGTTTTAAATTTATAAAAAAATAAGCTGTGGCGGGGCCTGGTTTTAAAACTATCCTTATAAATATATGTCAAGCATTCCTCTGAATTCGATACTTGATAACGATTTTTACAAAATCACGATGCAGTGCGCCGTGGTGCAGATGTTCCCGAGCGAGCGGGTGAAGTATTCCTTTATCAACCGCGGGCGCCACAGCTTCCCGGATGGCTTCGCCGATGAGCTCCGCAAGATCGTGGAGGCTATGGCGGGGCTGGGCCTCACCCGCGAGGAGAAGGCGTGGCTGCAGCGCACCTGCCCGTACATCAAGCTGCCGTACATCGACTTTCTGGAGGGCTACCGATACGACCCGGATGAGGTGAAAATCACGCAGAACGGGGCAGAGCTGGAGGTATCCGTAGAGGGCCTGTGGTACCGCACCATCCTATGGGAGGTACCGCTGCTTTCGCTTATTTCGGAGCTGCATTATGAGATGAACCACCTGGAGAGGGACTCCAATGAATCCGTGGTGCAGACCACCATGAGGAAAGCCGAAAAGCTGAACGAGCTCGGGGTGTCCTTCGCGGAATTTGGTACGCGACGCAGGCACTCCTACAAGGTGCACGACTTGGTGGTGGACTCCCTCATCAAAAGCCATAATTCTAAATTCATCGGCAGCTCCAATGTGCACCTGGCGATGAAGTACGGCATAAAACCCATAGGCACCCACGCGCACGAGTGGTTTATGTTTCACGCGGCGCAGTTCGGCTTTAAAATGGCAAACGCCCTCTCGCTGGAGCACTGGGTAGATGTGTACCGCGGCGATCTGGGCGTGGCACTCTCGGACACCTATACCACGGATGTTTTCTTCCGGCAGTTCGACAAGAAATTTGCGAAACTTTTCGACGGCGTTCGGCACGACAGCGGAGATCCACTGGAATTTGCGGACAAAACCATCGCACACTATGAGAAGCTCGGCATCAATCCTTTGTACAAATACATCATTTTTTCAGACGGGCTGAATCTGGAAAAGGTGGAGGAAATCACCAATTACTGCAGTGGGAAAATCGGGATCTCCTTCGGCATCGGCACCAACCTCACCAATGATGTGGGCCTGAAGCCGATGAACATTGTAATGAAGCTCACCGGCGTGATGGCGCAAAACGGCGACTGGATACCGACTGTAAAACTGAGTGACGAGAAAGGCAAATATACCGGAGACCCGAAAATGATAGAGCTAGCAAAAGAGTTTCTGAGAATCTGAAATTGAAGCCTTTTTCCTATTTTTGAAATATGGAAATTTTGTATATCGCTTTGGCGTTTTTGGTGGGTGCGGTTTTGGCGTATTTCATCGGGAAATCTCAGTCGGTTTCAAGGAAGGTGCACGAGGAACTGAATGCTAATTTTATCAAAAGCCAGTCGGATTTTGATAATTCCTGCAAGAAAAATGATGAACTGAGCCAACTGATTGATAATGAGCGGAAAACAAACCGCGAACAGACCGAAATTCTTTCCCAGCTGAAAAATGATTTCGCACGAATTTCTGCGGAGCATTCCTCTCTGAATTCTCAACTTTCTGAGCAGAAAAATCTTAACACAAAACAGAGCGAGGAAATTGCGTCGCTGCAAAAAAGCGGGCAGGATTATCACGCGAAAAACTCTGAGCTGGAGGCCATTAACAAAAATCTGGAACGCAGCCTTGCCGAGCAGAAAGAGGAGCTGAAGAAAATCCACGAGGCGGCGAAAAATGAGTTTAAAAACCTTGCGAACGAAATTCTGGAGGAGAAAACGAAACGCTTCACGGAAAGCAATAAACAAAACCTGGATATCCTGCTGAAGCCGCTTGGCGAGAACATCGAGAACTTTAAAAAGCAGGTGGATGAGGTTTACAAAAATGAATCCCGCGAAAGATTTTCGCTGAACAACACCATCAAGCTGATGATGGAGCAGACGAACAAAGTTTCTCAGGAAGCGAACAACCTGGCCGCCGCGCTGAAAGGCCAAACGAAAACGCAGGGTGACTGGGGCGAAATGATTCTGGAGCGAATTCTGGAAGATTCCGGGCTGACAAAGGGCAGGGAATATTTCGCGCAGCACACCATTACGAATGAGGACGGCGAAACGCAGCGCCCGGATTTCATCCTGAAACTTCCCGGCGAGCAAATTGTAGTCATCGATTCCAAAGTTTCGCTGAATGCTTATGAACGGATGTGTTCCGCGGAAAATGAGGAACAGCGGCTGCAAAACCTGGCGCTGCATACCGCTGCGGTGAAAAGGCACATCGATACGCTGGCCACAAAGCGCTACGACAACCTGAAGCAATCGCTGGATTTCACGATAATGTTCATCCCGATTGAGCCGGCGTTTCTTTCGGCGGTGCAGCACGATACGAACCTTTGGAACTACGCCTACCAAAAGCACATCATCCTGCTGAGCCCTACGAATTTAATCGCTTACCTGAAGCTAATTTCCGATGTTTGGAAACGCTCTGACCAGAAGGATAATGCCGAAGAAATTGCGAGAGTTGCCGGCGCAATGTACGATAAATTCGAAGGTTTCGTGCAGGATTTGCTGAAAATCGGGCGAAGGCTGGATGAGACGAAAAGCGATTACGAAACGGCGATGAAGAAACTTTCCACCGGAAGAGGCAACCTCGTGACTTCTGCACAAAGAGTAAAATCGCTGGGTGCGTCGGCGAAAAAGAATCTGCCGGAAGCCATTGTGGAAAGGGCCAATCTGGAACTTCCAGAAAACGGGGACAATTTATTCCCTGAAAACAGCGGCGAAGTATGACGATCGAAAGTCTTCAGAATGAGAAGGTGAAGCATTTGGTGCGGCTTTCCTCGGACAATCGTTTTCGCAAGAAATCGGGAACTTTCGTGGTAGAGGGCAGGCAGGAAAACGAGCGCGCTTTGCGGTTTGATTTTCAACCTGTAGAGTTTTTCATTTGTGAAAAAATTTTTGATGGAAAAATTCCGGAAGGAAAAATAAATTTCGTTTCCGAAAAGGTATATGAGAAAATCGCTTACCGCGGAAGCTCGGAAGGCATCATTGGAATTTACAATGAAAAAGAAAATCTACTGGAAGACTTTCAGCCGGAAGAAAACTCAGCCATCATAATTGTAGAAGGCGCGGAAAAACCTGGAAACCTGGGTGCTATTCTCAGAAGTTGTGAAGCTTTTGGAATAGATGCATTAATTGTAACTGATACAAAATCGGATTTTTACAACCCAAATGTGATTCGTTCAAGCGTTGGCTGTTTGTTTGGGATGAATTTTTTCTCGGCAGAAAGTTCAGCGGTTTTTGAATTTTTGAACAAAAACAATTTCAACATTTTCTCAACCTATATGGATGAAACGGCAGAAGAAATTCAGCGGAAAAATCTCACGAAAAAATCAGCGGTGATTTTCGGAACCGAGCATTCCGGAATTTCGGATTTCTGGAAAGGCAAGGCTGAGAATGTTTTAATACCTATGGCAGGAACTATCGATTCTTTAAATCTAAGCAATGCCGTTGCAATTACGAATTATGAAATTTTACGGCAAAAAATTACGAAATAAACATCCTTAATGAAAAAACTTATTTTTTTCATCATCACAGCGGTGTTTTCCGTCCTTGTTTTCGGGCAGAAGCCGAAAATCCGCATCCTCGCCACGGGGGGCACCATCGCCGGGGTGAGCAAATCGGCTACGGAGACCAGCTACAAGGCCGGTGAGCTCGGCATTTACACCCTCCTCCAGGCGGTGCCGGAGCTAAAAAATATTGCTGATGTCAGCGGTGAACAAATCGCGAACATCGGCTCTCAGGATATGAATGATGAGGTTTGGCTAAGCCTCGCGAAACGCTGCAACGAACTCCTCAACAAGGAGGGCTACGATGGCGTAGTGATCACCCACGGCACCGACACTATGGAGGAGACTGCCTACTTCCTGAACCTGACCGTGCACAGCAAAAAACCGGTGGTGATGGTAGGCGCAATGAGGCCTTCCACAGCGATGAGCGCAGACGGCCCGAGGAACCTCTACAATGCCGTAAGCGTGGCAGGGAACGGAGCCTCGCAGGGGCGCGGAGTTTTAGTGGTAATGAACGACCTGGTGCTGGATGCCAAGGATGTGATAAAAACAAGCACCGTGGCGGTAGAGACCTTTCAGGGGGCGAATTTCGGGCCGCTGGCACACATCCGCAACGGCATCCCGTACTATGGCAGAAATGTGGAGAACAGGCACACCTGGCAGTCGGGATTTAATGTGGAAAATTTAAAAAAACTCCCGAGGGTTGGCATCGTTTACGGCTATTCCAACGCTTCCGAGCTGCCAATGAGGGCGTTCATCGACGCAAAATTCGACGGGATTTTGCTTGCGGGGGTGGGCAACGGGAATCTTTACCGCACCAACTTTGAACTCGCCGCGGAAGCACAGCAGAAGGGCATACAGATTGTGCGCTCTTCCCGCGTACCTACCGGCGCAACGACGCTTGAAGCCGAGGTGGACGATGCCAAATACCACTTCGTGGCTGCGCAAAACCTCAACCCGCAGAAAGCGCGGGTGCTGCTAATGCTCGCCCTTACCAGGACCAAAGACTGGCAGGCGATCCAAAGGTATTTTAATGAATACTAATGCATTGCTTTCCTGCCGGTCTCTCCTACCGAAATTCCTATGGAAAAATGGAATATCTTTGCTAAACTAAATCATAAAGCATAATGGATAGTTTCAGAATAGAATCTGACCTTCTGGGTGAATTGAAAGTCCCTTCCAGCGCGTACTACGGCGTACAGACGCAGCGCGCCCTAGAAAATTTCCGTATTTCCGGGACCAAGATGGGCGACTATAAAGACTTCGTGAACGCCATAGCCTTTGTAAAACTTGCCGCAGCAAAAACCAATAACGAGCTGGGGCTCCTAAGCGACGAGCTCACAGGGGCAATCTCCGCGGCTTGCGAAGAAATCATCAGCGGTAAGATGCACGACCAGTTCCCTGTGGATATGATACAGGGCGGCGCGGGAACTTCTGTAAATATGAATGCCAACGAGGTAATCGCCAACCGCGCGCTGGAGATCCTTGGCCACAGCAAAGGTGAGTACCAGTACTGCTCCCCCAACGATCATGTGAACCTATCGCAATCTACCAACGATGCCTACCCTACCACCTTCCGCCTGGCAATGCTCAATATGAACAAAGAGCTGGTAAAGCATCTCGACCTGCTGATACAGGCATTCCGCGCAAAAGGCAAGGAGTTTTCAGATGTGATAAAGATGGGGCGCACCCAGCTGCAGGATGCCGTGCCGATGACTCTGGGGCAGGAGTTTGAAGCATTTGCTGCTACGCTTGAAGAAGAAATCATGCGCCTAAACAACAATGCCCACCTCTTCCTGGAAATCAATATGGGCGGTACCGCCATAGGCACCGGGCTGAATGCGCACCCGAGATATGCGCGCCAATGCGCCGAGAATTTAGCAAAAATCACGGGTTGGGAGTTTTTCTCCGCACCGAACCTGGTGGAAGCCACGCCGGATACAGGCGCTTATGTCATCTACTCCTCTGCGCTGAAGAGGCTCGCAGTAAAACTCTCGAAAATTTGTAACGACCTGAGGCTTCTCTCCTCCGGGCCGCGCGCCGGGCTGAATGAAATTAATCTGCCGCCGATGCAGCCGGGATCCTCCATTATGCCCGGCAAGGTAAATCCGGTGATTCCGGAAGTCGTGAACCAGGTATGCTTTAAGGTGATTGGGAATGATCTCACCGTCACTTTTGCCTCAGAAGCGGGCCAGCTTCAGCTGAATGTGATGGAACCCGTGATGTGCCAGTCAATCGTGGAAAATATCACTTTCTTAACCCGCGCAATGGACACTTTGAAGGAAAAATGCATCGACGGAATCACCGCCAACCGCGAGGTATGCTATAATATGGTGAAAAATAGCATCGGCATCGTGACGGCGCTCAATCCGCATATCGGCTACAAAAACAGCACGAAAATCGCTAAAGAAGCATTGGAAACAGGGGCTTCCGTTTATGACCTCGTGCTGAAGTATGACCTGATTCCTCAGGCAAAACTCGATGAAATCCTTGACCCGGCTAATATGCTGGTGCCGCATGTGTAATCACAGGCGACTCGTTTTTTTACCAATCCCTGCCGAACGGCTGGGATTTTTATTTAAAAAAGCACGGAGCAAGTTCCTTTACAAGTGTCGTTTTAAGACAAATTTTCATTATATTCGCAAACTTTAATTTTCGCAAGATTTGCAGGATGGAGACGAAGTTTGCAGAGTATAAAAGCCTGGACCTGAATGCGGTAGCAAGCCGCATCGCCAAGTTCTGGGATAAGAACGATACCTTCAAAAAATCGGTGGAAAACCGTGCGGGAAAGCAGGAATTCGTGTTCTACGAAGGGCCGCCTTCTGCCAATGGCCTTCCTGGAATTCACCATGTGATGGCACGCTCGATAAAGGATATTTTCTGCCGCTTCCAAACTCAGAATGGAAAGCAGGTTTTCCGGAAAGCAGGCTGGGACACGCACGGTTTGCCCGTGGAGCTTGGCGTGGAAAAGGAGCTTGGCATCACGAAGGAAGACATCGGCAAAAAAATTTCTGTGGCAGATTACAACGATGCCTGCCGCAACGCCGTGATGCGCTACACCGATGTCTGGAACGATTTGACACGGAAAATCGGCTATTGGGTGGATTTGGAAAATCCGTACATCACCTATGAGCCGAAGTATATGGAATCGGTGTGGTGGCTTCTGAAGCAGCTCTACCAAAAGGGGCTGCTTTACAAAGGTTACACGATTCAGCCGTATTCACCGAAGGCTGGCACAGGACTTTCTTCGCACGAGCTCAATCAGCCGGGAACTTACCGAGATGTAAGCGATACGACCGTTGTGGCGCAGTTTAAAATCCGTGAAATGTCGGATGCTTTGCGCAAGAAGCTGGATGCTGGAAGCTTTGATTCTCAGGAAATTTCAGGAGCAACTTGTGGCGGTGCTTTGCATTGGGAAGAGTTTGATAACGAGAGCCAAGATACAGGATACGAGACACAAGACATCCACATTTTAGCGTGGACGACAACGCCTTGGACTTTGCCTTCCAACACGGCACTTGCCGTCGGGAAAGATATTGATTATGTACTGGTTAAAACTTTCAACCAATATACTTTTGAGCCGGTAAACCTCATTTTGGCGAAGGTTCTTCTCCAGAAAAATTTCGGCAAAAAATATCACGAAGCTGAAAACAACGAAGCCTTTATCCAATTCAAGGCGGAAGACAAAAGCATCCCTTATCAAATTCTCGCCGAATTCAAAGGCAGCGATTTGGAGGGCACAACTTATGAGCAACTGATTCCTTGGTTTGCGCCGGATGAAGGTGCAGAAAAGGCTTTCCGCGTAATTACCGGAGATTTCGTGACTACGGATGATGGTACAGGCATCGTGCACATTGCGCCTACTTTCGGTGCGGATGACGCAAGGGTTGCCAAGGAAAACGGCATTCCACCGATGCTCGTGAAAGATGAGCATGGCAACCTGGTTCCGTTGGTTGATTTGCAGGGCAGGTTCATCGAGGGTGAAAATGTTCCCGAAGAATTTGCTGGAAAATACATTAAAAACGAATATTACGACGAAGGCGAAGCACCGGAAAAATCCTGGGATGTTCGGCTTGCGATTTTGCTAAAGGAGCAGAACAAGGCCTTCAAAGTTGAGAAATATTCGCACTCCTATCCGCACTGCTGGAGGACGGATAAGCCGGTACTTTACTACCCTTTGGATTCGTGGTTTGTGAAGATGACCGCCGTGAAAGACAGGCTAGTAGAGCTTAACAAAGAAATCAACTGGAAGCCGAAATCTACCGGGGAAGGCCGCTTCGGAAACTGGCTGGAGAATGTGAACGACTGGAATCTCTCACGCTCAAGATACTGGGGAATTCCGCTGCCTGTCTGGAGAACGGACGCTTCATCCGGGAAAAAGCAGGAAGAAAAAGTGATAGGCTCTGCAGAAGAACTTTACCAGGAAATCGAGAAATCTGTGGCGGCAGGCTTTATGGCGGAAAATCCGTTCAGAGGTTTTGAGCCGGGAAATATGTCCGATGAGAATTATGCAAAAATCGATTTGCATAAAAACATCGTGGACGAAATTACGCTGGTTTCCGATTCCGGAGAGCCGATGAAGCGGGAAAGCGATTTGATAGATGTGTGGTTTGATTCCGGTGCGATGCCGTATGCACAGCTTCACTATCCTTTTGAAAATCAGGAACTTATAGACGAAAGAAAAGCCTACCCTGCGGATTTTATAGCCGAAGGTGTGGATCAGACGAGGGGCTGGTTTTACACGCTGCACGCCATCGCAACTGCGGTTTTCGATTCGGTGGCTTATAAAAATGTGGTTTCCAACGGATTAGTGCTCGACAAAAACGGACAGAAGATGTCCAAGCGCTTGGGCAACGCCATTGACCCTTTTGAAACGCTGGAAAAATTTGGGCCGGATGCTACGAGGTGGTATATGATTTCCAACGCCAACCCTTGGGAAAACCTGAAATTCGACCTGGAAGGCATAGATGAGGTGCGCCGCAAATTCTTCGGCACGCTTTACAACACCTACTCGTTCTTTGCGCTCTATGCCAATGTTGACGGCTTTAAATATGAAGAAAAAGACATCGAAAACCGCCCTGAAATTGACAGGTGGATCCTTTCCGAGCTGAATATTTTGGCGCGTGATGTGAAGGAATTTTACGAAGATTACGAGCCTACAAAAGCAACGAGGGCGATTTCCACCTTTGTGAACGACAACCTAAGTAACTGGTATGTAAGGCTTTGCAGGCGCAGATTCTGGAAGGGCGATTATTCCGAGGACAAAATTTCCGCGTACCAAACGCTCTACACCTGCCTGGAAACCGTGGCAAAACTCTCTGCCCCAGTTGCACCGTTTTTTATGGATACGCTCTATCAGGATTTGAATTCCATCACCAAAAAAGATGCGGCAGAATCCGTGCACCTTACGGACTTCCCTGCTATAAATGAGGCACTTATCGATCAAAATTTGGTGGAAAAAACACGGCTTGCACAGCAGATCACATCTATGGTGTTTTCATTAAGGAAAAAGGAAAACATCAAGGTTCGGCAGCCATTGCAAAAGGTGATGATTCCTGTTTTGGACAAAATTACGGAAGCGCAGATTCTGGCCGTGGCAGAACTCATTAAACAGGAAGTGAATGTGAAGGAAATCCAGCTGATCGACGGTGATGAAGCGGCGAATTTGATTGTTAAACAAATTAAGCCGAACTTCAAAGCTCTAGGTGCAAGACTGGGCAAGGATATGAAAACCGTGGCAAATGAGATTTCTTCATTAAATTCTCAAAAAATTACGGAATTCGAAAAATCAGGAACGATGGAAATCGGCGGTTATGAGATTGGTTTGGATGATGTGGAAATCACCACGAAAGACATTCCTGGCTGGACTGTTACCAGCGAAGGAAGAGTGACCGTAGCTCTGGATTTGACCATTACCGATGAACTGAAAGCCGAAGGAATTGCACGGGAATTCATCAACAGAATCCAGAATTTACGCAAGGACAAAGGCTTTGAGGTAACGGATAGGATTGAGATTTCCCTGGAAGAAAATATGCATTTCCGCAAGGAACTGGAATTGAACGAAGGCTATATTTCCGGTGAAGTTCTGGCAGAAAAAATGAACTTCATCCCAGAAATTTTAGATGGTGAAAATCTGGAAATTGACGATGAGAAATTCACAATAAAAATTAGTAAAATTTAAAAAATACGAAAAATGACGGAAGAAAGAGCGAGATACAGCGATAAGGATCTGAAGGAATTCCGTGAGCTGATTCAGGCAAAAATCGAAAAGGCAGAGAAGGATTTGGCGCGGATTAATGAAAGTTTCATCAACGACCAGAACAACGGCACCGATGATACTTCGCCGACTTTCAAGGCGTTTGAAGAAGGTGCGGAAACGCTGAGCAAAGAGCAGAATGCAATTTTGGCAGGGCGGCAGGAAAAATTCATCCGTGATTTGAAGCACGCCTTAATCCGCATCGAAAACAAGACCTACGGCATTTGCAGAGTGACGGGCAAACTGATCCCGAAGGAAAGGCTGCGCGCTGTTCCGCACGCTACGCTAAGCATCGAGGCGAAAAATATGCAGCGCTAGTTTTTAACCGAAAATGCCGTGAAACTTCCGCTTCGTAAGCGGGAATTTTTAAAAATTTAAGAAGAACCTTGAAGAAAATCACACTCATTACGCTGTTGATTCTGCTGATAGATCAGGCATCGAAAATCTATGTGAAAACGCATTTCTACCTTGGCGAAAGCGTGGATGTTTTCCCGGGCTTCAAGCTCACTTTCGTAGAAAATCCTGGTATGGCGTACGGCTTTCATTTCGGCGGCCTACTTGGCAAATACCTGCTGGTAATCATCCGCATTTTCCTGATTGGTGGAATGGTTTACCTTTTCAGAAAATGGCTGAAGGAAGGCCGCACCACGAATTTCCTGCTGATACCGATGGCGATGATTTTCGCCGGAGCCATTGGCAACCTGATTGACGGGATGTTCTACGGTATGATTTTCGACAGCGGCACCGTGTACGATGAAGAGCTCGGCCGCTGGATCGATTACGGCGGTATTTCGAACCTTGTGCCTTTTGGCAAAGGCTATTCGGCATTTATGAAAGGCTGCGTGGTGGATATGCTGCATTTTCCACTGGTAGATACGCAAATCGGCAATACGCGCATCGAATTTTTCAAATACATCTTTAATGTGGCGGATTCTGCGATAACCATCGGCGTTGCTTTGCTGCTGATTTTCAGGAAGAAAGCCTTTCCAAACGGACTGGATTTTTAGAATTCCTTACCTTTGAAACGATGGAAGGGCTGAATTTAACAGAAAAACAAATCCGTACGCTTTGCCGAGATCACAATGTGGAAGCACTCTACCTTTTTGGCTCGGCGCTCAATGATAATTTTAATGATGAAAGCGACATAGATTTTCTGGTAAAATTTCTGCCTATTGATTTGCAGCATTATTTCCGGAATTATCTTTCGCTAAAGGAAAATCTTGAAAACATTTCCGGCAGAGCTGTGGATTTGGTAGAAGAGCAGAGCATAAAAAACCCTATTTTCCGCAAAAATATTGACCGCTCAAAAGTAAAAATTTATGGATGAAGCTGTGCTGAAATATCTTCACGACATCCAAAATTCCATTCTGGAAATTAATTCTTATTTTGAAAACAGGCCAAAGGATTTCTTTGAATATCAGCAAAATACAATGCTGAAAAGGGCGGTGGAAAGGGATTTGGAAATTATAGGTGAAGCAATGAACAGGATTTTGAAAAAAGACTGTTCTGTCACTGAGCAAATCCCGGAATCTCGTTCGATAATCAGCTTGAGAAACTTGGTAATCCACGCTTACGACAGTATTTCAGACGAAATTATCTGGTCCGTAATAACTCATCATTTGCCTAAATTACAGGGCGAAGTAGAACAACTCATTAACCATCACCAATAAAAAAATGGCACGCATTCTCACCGGAATTCAGGCAACAGGCACACCGCATCTCGGGAATTTGCTCGGCGCAATCATCCCTGCCATCGAGCTTTCCAAAAACCCAGACAACGAATCCTTCCTGTTCATTGCCAACCTGCATACCCTCACGCAAATCAAAAACGCGGATGAACTTCGCCAAAATACGCAACAAATTGCGGCTGCCTGGCTGGCTTTCGGACTGGATACGGAAAAAACGCACTTCTACCGGCAAAGCGACATCCCGGAAGTTTGCGAGCTGTACTGGTATCTCTCCTGCTTTTTCCCGTACCAAAGGCTCACGCTGGCTCATTCTTTCAAAGACAAAGCCGACAGGCTGGATGATGTGAACGCCGGGCTTTTCAGCTATCCAGTTTTGATGGCGGCAGACATCCTGCTGTACGATGCGGAAATTGTTCCAGTGGGAAAAGATCAGCTGCAGCATCTGGAAATGGCAAGGGATATGGGCGGAAGATTCAATCATCAGATGGGCGAGACCTTCGTGCTGCCAAAGGCTGAGCTGGAAGAAAGCACGAAATATGTGCCGGGAACTGACGGACAAAAAATGTCGAAATCGCGCGGCAACATCATCAATATTTTCCTGCCAGAAAAGCAGCTGAAGAAGCAGATAATGTCCATAGAGACGGATTCTACACCGCTGGAAGAACCGAAAAATCCGGACACCTGCAAAGTTTTCTCGATTTATTCCTTGGTTGCTGATGAAATACAGACTGAGGTTTTGCGCAAAAAATATCTTGCAGGAAACTTTGGCTACGGCCACGCAAAAACCGAGCTGCTGAATTTGATTTTGGATAAATTTTCCAAAGAGCGCGAAACATTCAATTATTTCATCGAAAATCCTGCCGAGCTTGAAGAAAAACTAAAGCACGGTGCCGAAAAAACGCGGCCAATCGCACAGGAAACTTTGGCAAGGGTTCGGGAAAGATTGGGGGTTTAGAAGAAATTTTTCAGCTCTTCCAATTTTTTGATAGTCGGAATATCCGAATCGAAATCATCATTAAAACGGTCGAAGAAAATTGCGCGAATTCCAAAGGCCAGTGCACCTTCAATATCGGCAATCCAATCATCACCTATCATTATCGAATTGGTTTTCAATGCATTAGCCTTGTTTAAAGCGTGGGCATAAATTTCAGGCTGCGGTTTCCTGATGCCAATATCATCGGCAGAAGTTATCGTGCTGAAAAATTTACCAATGCCAGAATTCTCGCACTTTCTCAGCGTTTCTTCACCAAAGCCGTTGGACAGGATATGCATCGTGAAGCCTTTATTCATCAGGTATTCCAAAATTTCTGCCGCACCTTCTACCAATTCGTTGAAATTCAGAATTTCTGAGAGAAAGGTATTTTCGAAAAACTGAGACAAGCCTAAATCGTCAATCCCGAAAAACAGGAAAGTATCGTAGAAACGGTGCTTCCGAAGGTACGCCTTGTCAATTTCCTTATCACGGATTTTCGCCCAAAGATTTTCGTTCACGGTGTAATATTCCCGATGAAATTCTTCAAACGAAATCCCGTACAAATCCTGAATCCTTTCCCGTGTAAATATCTGATTTAAAGCAAGATAGGCATTTCGGCGATAATCCCACAAAGTATTATCAAGGTCAAAAAAAATGTGCTGAATTTCCACAGCACAAATGTAAGCAATTCCGTTTTCAGGCTTCAATTTTTACAGACTACCACCCTACCTTTCGCAGTTTTAATCGCCGCAAGGCTTTGGGAATAATTCAGTAAAAATCGGATGGTTTCAGGCTTCGGCATTGCAGCCTTCACACTTAAAGCGTCGATTTTCTTCATTCGCGAGATATTTAGGTTTAAACCTAAAACGAAGAAAACCGAGGAATATTATTTCGTGAGCGTCACGGAATGCTCTTTCATTATTTTCCGCAGGTTCATCAGTGCGTAGCGCACCCTGCCCAAAGTTGTGTTGATGCTTGCGTCGGTTTGCTCGGCGATTTCCTTGAAGCTCAACCCGTCGAAAAACCGCAGCCTAATTACTTCCCTCTGATTTTCAGGAAGATAGGCAATTATTTTATGCAAATCTTCATTAATCTGCTGCTTCACCAAAATTTCTTCGATGCTTTCGGAAGGCTCTTTCAGCAGATCGAAAATCGAGAAATCCTCATTTTCATAGGTGGTTTCGGAAATGTGTTGCTGCTTGGTTTTCAGCCTGTAATGGTCGATAATCAGGTTGTACGCCACGCGCTTCGCCCAGATGATAAATTTCCCCTCCTCGCGGTATCTGCCTTCTTTCAGGGTAATGATGATTTTCACAAAGGTATCCTGAAACAGGTCATTTGCCAGCTCCTCATCTCTCACTTTTTTTAATATAAAGCTGAAAAGTTCGTCTTTATGGCGGCATATGAGGCTGGCGAGCGCTACTTCACTGCCAGCCTGATACTGCAGGATCAGCTGACTGTCGGGATCTGAAATCATAAAACACAGAATTATCGTGCAGCAATTCTGCAACTGCCATAAGCGCACGGGTTAATCTGTAGTTTTACTGAATATGTTTTCTTTTAGTAAAGGTTTCGGTGCAAATATAAAATTTTCCAGGAACTGTTGAAATTTATTAAACAACATTCCCCAATTATTTAAACAAATCCACCAGCAAAGGTATCGGCATATTCAGCGTAAGGCCGATGTTCAGGCCCTCCAGTTTCTTGCCCTTCAGGGTCTGATTTTTATAGGCAAAGCCATACCCGCCGGTGATGTCCAGCATACCGGCAATATTGAAGCCCGCCTTCGGCGCGATATATTTATCCGTAGCCTCCGCGCCTGCGAGGAAATACCAGGAATGGTAGAAATCCACATTCCTCCGGAAGTTAAACAGCACATCTGCCTGCGCCTTCGGCATAATGGCGAATTCCGAATTGGAAGACCCCATAAGCGCTGCCGCCCCCACACGGAATGCAACATCATCATGGCGCAGCAACAGAATGCGCCCCCCTACCTCGCCGAACCCGCTGTTCTGATACACATAGCCGATATGCACAAATTTATGCATCGTAAGCGGCTCCCGCGAACGAACCTGGGCATACAAGGAAAAATTGATAAGGAAAAAAAATACGGCAATCAGCTTTTTCATCTATTTAAAATCTGGGCGTAAATTTAAAACTTATCTTAAAATAAAAAACCGCCTCCAGAGAAACGGTTTTCAACCTATACCTATACCAAGGAATTCTATTAAATTCCGAAGGCCTTTTTAATATCATCCACCCTGTCCAGCTTCTCCCATGTGAAAAATTCCAGATTTTCAATAGTTCTGGATGTCCCGTCCGGCTTGGTGAAGGTTTTGGTCTCCACCTTATGCTCGCGCCCCATGTGGCCGTACGCCGCCGTCACCTGATAGATTGGGTTGCGAAGCTTCAGATTTTGCTCGATAGCATAAGGCCGAAGGTCGAAAAGCGCATTGATTTTCTCCGCAATCTCCCCGTCGGTAAGCTCTACTTTGGCGGTGCCGTAGGTATCCACAAAGAGGCCGCACGGCTGCGAAACCCCGATGGCATAAGACACTTGCACCAGCACCTCATCTGCCACGCCTGCGGCTACCAGGTTTTTCGCGATGTGGCGCATGGCGTATGCCGCACTCCTGTCCACCTTGGAGGGGTCTTTTCCGGAGAATGCACCTCCGCCGTGCGCCCCCTTACCGCCGTAGGTATCCACAATGATTTTACGACCAGTGAGCCCCGTGTCCCCATGCGGGCCGCCAATTACAAACTTGCCGGTCGGGTTGATGTGGTAAGTGATTTCGTTTGTAAAAAGCCTGGCGATTTCCGGCTTCTGGCGAGCGCGCACCGCAGGGATGAGAATGTTGATAATGTCACTTTTAATTTTTTCCAGCATTGCGCCCTCGCTGGCGAACTCGTCGTGCTGCGTGGATACCACGATGGTATCGATGCGCTGCGGTTTATGATCATCGGAATACTCTATGGTCACCTGCGCCTTGGCATCCGGGCGGAGGTAAGGTATGGTGCCGTTTTTGCGAAGGTTGGCGAGTTCGTACATCAACTCGTGGGCTAGGTCCAGCGCAAGGGGCAGATAGTTTTCCGTCTCGCTAGTAGCGTAGCCGAACATCATCCCCTGGTCGCCGGCGCCCTGCTTCTCGGCCTTGGTTTCAAAATCATCGTCCTCGGAGGCGCGGTCCACGCCCTGATTGATGTCTCCGGACTGCTCGTGGATGGCGGAGATGATGCCGCAGGAATCGCCGCTGAACATATATTCGCCCTTGGTGTAGCCAATATCATTAATGACTTTGCGTGCGATGGACTGCACATCCAGGTAGGTTTCGGACTTTACTTCGCCGGCGAGCACTACCTGCCCGGTGGTGACGAGGGTTTCGCAAGCCACTTTGGACTGCGGGTCGAAGGCCAGGAAGTTGTCAATCAGCGCGTCGGAGATCTGGTCTGCTACTTTGTCCGGATGCCCTTCGGATACGGATTCTGATGTGAATAGGTAGGACATAATTTCTTTTGTTTTTAAAATTTGCCCCGCGTGGATTTAACTGCGCAACTACAAAAGAAACTAAAATAGAGAATCTGTTTTAGCATTTTTTTGCGAGGTTGCAAGCAGTCAAATTTTTCCTCGGGGTTTTATAGCGGCAAAGGTAGTTTCTTTTTTTTAATCTGAAAAGTCTCCTTTATGATTTTTGGCAGGTGTGGGCCGATGCGCGCGCCCCGGATAGCAGCGGATACCCCGCAGGGAGCCGCGGAGCGAAGCGGAGCGGCGATACGAGGAGTAGGAGCGGATAGCCGGAAATGGCGCCCAAATTATTGCCGAACGCGGGGATGCCCATCGAAGTTGTAAAAATTTTAAAGTAAATTTGATTTCTGAAACTAAAAAATACCGCCATGGAGGGTAATAATATACGGAACAAGGCGCGCACGGAGCAGCCAAAACCGGTAATGAGCGATTTCCTGCTGCAGGAGGAGCTTGCGGGCTTCGTACGGGAGCGCATCCCGGAGCGCGTGGTATTCGCCGGGGGGGCGGGGGCGTACGGCACATTCATCACCTCGGCGGACCTGTCTCGCTACACAAGGGCGGAACTTTTTTCCAAAGCTGGGAACAGCTGCCGGATTTTCGCGAGATTTTCTTCTTTTTTCAATGAGAAAGGCACGCCGGACGGGGTGCGGGATGTGCGTGGATTCGCAGTGAAATTTATGCCGGAGGGCGGCGTGTGGGATCTTGCGGGGCAGAATTTCCCTGTGAGCTTCGTGGAAGATCCGGGGAAGTTTAAAACCCTGGTGCATGTGCTGAAGAAGAATCCCGAAACGAATACGGAGAACCGCGCCGCGGCCTGGGAGTTTTTTTCGCAGAATCCGGAGACGCTGCACCTGCTGCTGATGCTTTTTTCCGGGCGGGGGATCCCGGCGGGATATGGCAATATGGATGGCTTCGGGGTGAATACTTTTTCCTTCGTTAATGAAAATGAGGAAATTTTCTGGGTGAAATTTCACCTGAAAACCCGGCAGGGCATAAGGAATTCCGAAGAGGAAAATCCCGGCAGGCTGAATTTTGCGCAGTCGCTGGTGGATGATGTATCCTCGGGGAATTTCCCGAAGTGGAAAATGTATGCGCAAATAATGACGCCAGAGCAGGCACACGCGCTGGACTGGAACCCTTTTGACCCGACAAGGGTATGGCCGCACGGGGATTTCCCGCTTGCCGAGCTTGGCGAACTGGAACTGAGCAGCCTGCCAAAAAATTATTTCGAGGAAGTGGAGAAAGCCGCATTCTCCCCTACCAATCTCATCGACGGTATCGGGATCTCCCCGGACAGAAATCTTCAGGCGCGCCTCTTTGCCTACCGAGACGCGCAGCGCTACAGGCTGGGCACGCAGGCTGCGCAGCCACAGAGCAGCAACCCCCATATCCTCGGAGATTTCTCGCAGTACGAAACGGTTTCCTATCCGCAAGATCCCTACACCCAGTGCGGCTTATTCTATACCAAGGCCCTGAAAACGGATGAGGAACGCAGCAGGCTTGCCGAGAACATTGTGAAAAGTATGATAGAAATCTCCTCCCCGCGTAAAAATGATATTATTTTCCGGCAACTGTGCCACTTTTTCCGCGCAAATGTGGAGCTCGGGATGAAGATTTCAACCGGGCTGGGTATCAATATTGATATGAATATGATGAGCCACGCGGGTTTTTAGCTTAATTTTATCAAACATTAAATTTCAAAAAAAATGAATTTCGAAAATATCATCACAGAAAAAGATGGAAGAATCGCCACAGTCACCATCACCCGGCCGCAGGCACTGAATGCACTGAATGCCGCGACCATCCGGGAACTCAGCGAAGCATTTGAGGAACTTGGAAATGATGCGGATGTGCGCGCCATCATCCTGACAGGGGCGGGAGAAAAATCCTTCGTCGCGGGAGCGGACATCAAGGAATTCAGTGATTTTGGCGAAGAAAAGGCCACCGAACTTTCCAGAAAAGGGCACGAAAGCCTTTTTAACAAAATCGAAAATCTGAAAAAACCAGTGATTGCGGCGGTAAACGGTTTCGCGCTGGGCGGCGGGCTGGAACTGGCGATGAGCTGCCACATCCGCTACGCTTCGCAGAATGCGAAACTCGGCCTGCCAGAAGTTACCCTTGGGTTAATTCCTGGCTATGGCGGCACGCAAAGGCTGCCGAGGCTGGTGGGCAAAGGGCTTGCAAACGAAATGATTTTTTCCGCGAAAATGATTTCTGCCGAAAGAGCGAAGGAAATTGGCCTGGTAAATGAAGTATTTTCTGCGGAGGATCTTCTGCCAAAAGCCAAAGAACTCGCGGAAACCATCACGAAAAATTCACCGATGGCTATTGCCAAAGCCATCGAAGCCGTAAACCTTTCGGACGGCCCAGAAGGTTTTGAACGGGAAATAAAATCCTTTGGCGAACTTTTCGAAATGGATGACAAGAAAGAGGGCGTGGCTGCATTTTTGGAAAAAAGGAAGCCGGAATTTTAGTAATGGACGAAGAACTCATTCTTCAGGAGAGGCTTTTCTGGGCAATCTGCTCCTGGGCGAAATCCCGAAGTAAATATTAAAAATTGACCATTACAAAATTCGACAAAGCATATCTGAAAATGGCTCAGGAATGGGCGAAACTTTCCTATTGCCAGAGGAAAAAAGTAGGCGCGCTCATCGTGAAAGATAGGATGATCATCTCCGATGGGTACAACGGGACGCCTTCAGGCTTCGAAAATGAGTGCGAGGATGAAAGCGGAAATACCCATTGGTATGTGCTTCACGCTGAAGCCAACGCGATCCTGAAACTGGCTAAGTCCACACAGTCTGCAGAAGGTGCCACTCTCTACCTCACTCTTTCGCCGTGCCGAGAGTGCAGCAAACTCGTGCTGCAGGCGGGCATCCGAAGGCTTGTCTACATCGATGATTACTCGGATTGCAGCGGTATTGCCTTCCTGAAAGATCGGGGCGTGGAGGTATTGCAAATCCCGCAAATACAACTGATGAGCGACGAAATATGAGGTGGGATGATAGTATTTCTGATTTTGAAAACTACCTGAAGTTCGAGCGAAATCTTTCTCAAAACACCGTCGCCGCCTACCGCCGCGATGTCGTTAAACTGAAAAATCTCGCTGAAGACACCTCGCCCGAAACCCTCAGCTACGAGCAGCTGCAGGAGATACTGTACAGGCTCAGCCGGGAGGGCCTCGGCGAGAGGACGCAGGCACGCTGGATTTCCTCGGTGAAAACCTTTTTTAAATGGATGCTGGAGGAGGATTTCCGCAGTGACAATCCCTCCGCCCTGCTGGAAACGCCTAAGCTCGGCAAGTATCTGCCCGATACGCTCAGCTTTAACGAAATAGAAAAAATGATCGCCGCCATAGACCGGAGCGAGCCCACTGGCGAGCGGAACCGCTGCATAGTGGAGGTACTCTACGGCTGCGGATTGCGCGTCTCCGAGCTGGTAAATCTGAAAATTTCAGACATCAATTTTAAAGAAAACTACATCCGCGTGCTGGGCAAGGGTTCCAAAATCCGGCTGGTGCCGCTTGCCGATTTCACGGCAGAAGTCATTACCGCTTACAAAACCGGCGCACGGGCAGCGGGCATCATTCAGGCAAATTTTGAAGACTTCCTTTTCCTGAACAGAAACGGGCGACCGCTCACCAGAAATATGGTTTTCATCATCATAAAAAATCTCGCCGCGCAGGCGGGCATCCGCAAGAACATTTCGCCACACACCTTCCGCCACTCCTACGCCACGCACCTGCTGCAGAACGGCGCAGACCTCCGGTTTATCCAAGAAATGCTAGGCCACAGCAGCATTACCACCACAGAAATTTACACACACCTGCAGACCAGGGAGCTGCGCGATGCGATCCTGAACTGCCACCCAAGAAATAAAAAAATATGAAGCAAATGAGATTCTGTCCGCAATGCGGCAAAAAAAGCCTCCGCTGGGATGGCGAGAAAAAATGGGACTGCCCGGATTGCGATTTTGTTCTGTTTCACAACTGTGCGGCGGCAGTGGCCGTGGTAGTGAAGTGCGGCGAGGAAATATTGCTGACGCGTAGAAACCAGGAGCCCTGCAAGGGGAAGCTGGATCTGGCTGGGGGCTTCTCCGACCCCGGGGAATCGGCTGAGGAAACCTGCGCCAGGGAGCTGCGGGAGGAACTGAAACTAGAAGCCGCGCCGGGGGATTTTAAAATCCTCTGCACTATGCACAATGTGTATCATTACAAAGGCATCGACTACAATACGCTTGATATTTTCTTTGAGCTGAATCTCGCGGAGAAACCGGATCTCACCCTTGCCGAAGAAGAAATCGGAGAAGTACTCTGGCTAAAGAAATCTGAAATAAAGCCGGAAGAAATCGCCTTTGAATCCCAGAAAAAATTCTTCCGGGAATATCTTGCTCAGTAGTTGCCGCTCTTCAGCAGCCCGTCGAAATAGCTGACCAGCAGCTTGCTCTGTGCCTCGCTGAGCCGCGCATCGGGATGCTGAGCCACATAGCCCGGCAGCGGCATCCGCTTCTCGATAATGTCTGCCGAGGAATTCTGAAGCATATTTTGCTTCAGGTAATCATTGTAAGTGCCCCACTCGGAAAAATTTAGGTGGCGGCGGCCGGAATTGATGTGATTTTTTAATGACCAGGAAATTGGCGCTACATAAGCATAGTCGGGGTAAACGGTCTCGTTAGAGTGGCAGTCGTAGCAGGAATTTTTCAGCAGCTCGGCGATTTCCGGCGGAGTCTGCATCAGGTCTATGAAATTTTCACTTTTTTTCACCGGCTTATTGGTTCTGTCTACCGGGATGAACTGAATGAGCGCAAAAACAATCAGCGACCAGTAGAGTATGTCAAGAAGTTTTTTCATCATTTCTCAAATCCCAGGTTTCTACCATTTCCCAAAGCGCGCGGATTTCAATTGGCTTTTTGTAAATGTACACATCTTCTGCAGGCGTCCCCGACTGAAAATCAGCATAATCGTACACTCCGTTACCGTCATTATCCACCAAAATCCTCGCGGTGTACCGCCCCGGTTTCAGCGCGGAAAATTTTATCAAGCCTCCCTGTGTAAATTGGGAGTAAACTGGCTCAAATCTTTCATCCAGCAGCTGGAACCAAAATTTCGAATCCGGCGCATTTTTCAGTTGAAATGTGATGGTGCCGAAATCTTCGCGGCGGGCGGTTTCAAACTCAAAGCGATAAGAACTGGCGGGGCTTTCGTAATAGCTTCTCACGCTTCCTTTCGGGATATCCAGCTGCCACCGCCTAGAGGGCTCAAACTGAGATTTTACCAGAATTTTAAAGGGGTTGTCCGAAGAAATTTCGGCGGTAAATTGCTGGTTTATACTGTCTGTTTTCAGCGTCCATTTCTGGGTATCAATGGCGTGGATTTCATAATTGGAAACGATTTCAAAACTGTTTTCCGGATGAATGGAGCCGCCGCTGTAGCTCTGCAGCGTCATCTCATTTTTAGGGCTCATCCGATAGAAAATGGAAGCCGTGCCGCTAAGGGTATCCGCCCTGTAGCGGAATTTCATGTTTTCACTTTTGCCCTGCCCAAGGTTCTGTGCCTGCGCATCGAACCAGATACGCACGCTGTCGGATCTCGTTCTGTGCGTGGTTTTGTATTCCGTGAGCCTTTCATCTTCCGGGGAAATTTCCACCTGCTCCGGCCCGCCCTCGAAAAGCATCAGGATACCGCCAGGCACCTCCCGCGCTTCGGAGAACCTCAGCCTTTTTTTTACGGGCATCAGGCTCAGTTTCATCCCTGAAATATTTTCATTTAAATCAAAACCGCTTTTCAGAAATGCCACCGATTCCTTGCCGGCATCGTAAGCGGAATTCTGATTTTCATCATTGAAAGCCAAAATTCGGTACCGCCCCTCCGCAAGGTAAGACAATTCGAAATACCCGTCTGGGTCGGCCCTGGTGATGTAGTAAGGTTTTTTGGTAAAATCTGCCCGGCCTGCCGTTTCAGGGTAAAGCCCCACCACAATATTGCTCTTCGGGTCCCGCTGCTCGGCTCCGCTGCCCTTCATCGCGTCGGAAACCTCGCCGCTGATGTAGAGGTTATCAATCTCAGGCCCCGTGGAAAAGGCAAAATTGAAATACGGTAGAGCGTTCCCCTCGTTCAGGTCTGCAATGGCGTTCCCAAAATTGAAACTGTAGGTAGTGTTTGGCTGCAGATCCTCCTCCCACCGGATTAGGATGTACCTGTTGCCAAGGTTGCTGGGCAGTATCCTTTTAATGTGCCTTATCTCCGGGGTAATGGTAAGGTTTCGGCTAATGTCCCTTAGCGTGATGAGCTCATTAAACTCCAGCCTCAGCTCGCGCAAATCGGTAGGCACATTTATTCGTGTGGAGTCTATATTTGCCTTTACAAACTTCGGGGCTATGGTATCCCTCGCACCGCCCACGGGCGAACCCACTCGGGCGCAACTGCCGAGGACCAGGGCGAAAAATATGAGAGAAAGCCAGCGCTTCATTTGAGAAATTTACACAAAAATAGGCTATTCGGAGTAAACTTCGGCACTGTCTGCCTGCTGGGGATTCGCGTGCAGCTCTTTTCTCAGCCGGTCTGCTTCCGGCGGAAAATCTTCAAACATCGAGGAAATCGCCAGCGCAGAATACACCCTCCTGGAATATTTATTCCCAATGGCAACGATGGTGGCTTTGCTCTTCGGCAAATGCGCGAACACCGCGTTGCTGCCGTGCCACCAGCCGTTGTGGTAGGTGAGTTTTTCGCCATTATCAAAAATCTTCATGCGGAAGCCAAGCCCATAATTGTTCACCCCCGGTTTTTCGGTGCTGTACGGCTGGAAAATCCTATCCATCAGATCCTTCCTAAGAAATTTTTCGGAAAACATTGCCTGGGAAAACCGCAGCAGATCCCGCGGCGTGGAATAGACATTTTTATCTCCGTACACAAGGTCTAGCCGGTCTAGCGCAAACTGCTTCGGCCCTTTCGGGTAGAAGGACGGTGTGGCGGTAGCGGAATCTTTTTCCATAAAAATGAAGCTGCGCGACATTTTCAGCGGCTGGAATAGCATGATCTGCATAGCCTCTGGGAAAGGCTTTTTCGTAATTTTTTCAATGATGAGCGCCAGCATCGCATAGTTGGTATTGCAGTACATAAAGCCCGTGCCGGTAGGCCGCGCCAGGGGCGGCTGGTATCGGATGAGGAGATTCAGGATGTCCCTGTTGGTAAGGAATTTTTTGCTGAGCTCCTCCGGCGCAGGCTTTAGTTTTTCGATGAAATATTCGTATTTCGGCAAGCCGCTCCGCTGGCTGAGCAGCGTGAAAACTGTGACTTCGGGATACGGAAATTCTGGGAAGAATTTCGTGACCTTGTCCTCCAGGCTGAGTTTGCCGGTTTCTACCAGTTTCAGCGCTACCACCGCTGTCATCGGCTTGCTCACGGAGGCTATGTGCATCGGCGTTTCGGCATCTATCGGCTCGGTATTAGGCCCGTAGCGGTGGCCGCGGTACTCTTCCAGCAAAACAACATCTGCCTTCGCCACCAGAATACCTCCCCAAAGATCGCCCGCCTCCCACACGGATTTATAATAATCCTGCAGCTCCGCTACCTTTGCCTGGCGGTCGGGCATTTGTCGGTCTCTTTCCGAGAAAATTTTGCTGAAATCCACCTCGCTGAAATCGCCGTACTCCGGCACCGCGCTGACCGGCTCTTTCCTCAGTTCTTCTTTTTTTTTGCAGGAAAGCAGGCTTATAAAAATCAATATTACCCAATGAAACTTTCGGATTCTCATTCAGAAATAAAAGGTAGCAATTTACTGGAAAATGTCGCAATGGCGAAACTGTATTCTTTTAAAATTTTCTTAAAATTAATCTCCTGCCAGGGTGCCGGAATAGAGTTTTAGTATTTTTTCGACTATGACTTTTGCCAGTTTTTCCTTGCTCTCGCGCGTCCAGCCGGCGATGTGCGGCGTGATGATAACTTTCTTGGAATCAAGGAGAAATTGGAGGTTCTCGTCCGCGGCTTTCAGGTTTTCAAAGGAGGATTTTTCATACTCCAGCACATCGAGCGCGGCACCCTTTATTTTTCCCGATTGTATGCCGGATGCCAGGTCTGCAGTATTTACATTCTCCCCCCTCGCAGTATTGATGAAGTAAAAAGGCTTCTGCATTTTTCGTATAAATTCCTCATTTATCAGGTAGCGCGTCTCGGCACTCAGCGGAATATGCAGGCTCAGGATATCCGCCTGATTCTGAAGCTCTTCCAGAGATACCTGCTTGGCAAATCTATCTCCAAGCCCAGAAACTATATCGTGGAAAATCACCTCGCAGCCAAAGCCCGAGAGCCGCTTCGCGGTAGCCTTCCCCATATTTCCGTAGCCTATGATTCCGAAAGTTTTCCCCAAAAGCTCCTCGCCGCGGTTTTCCTCCCGTAGCCAGATGCCGTTTTTTACTTCGCTGGAGGAAATAATCAGCCTGTTCATCAGCGTGAGCAACATACCGAGGACATGCTCGGCAAGGGCATCGCGGTTGCCCTCGGGCGCGTTCAGGAGTGCGATGCCGAGCCGCCCTGCCGCACCTGTATCGATGTTTTCCATCCCCGCACCTACCCTTGCGATGAATTTTAGGTGGGGAGCATTTTCCAGAAAATTTTCATCCAGAGGAATTCTGCTGCGGATGATGATTCCGTCAAAATCGTTTATTTTTTTTAAAACCTCGTCATAGTTTGAAGAAAAGTCATCATAAATTTGAAAGCCCCGAGCCGAAAGCTCTTCGGCAATCAGTGGATGATTCCTGTCCAGCTGCAGAATTTTCCCGGAGTTCATCAATTATTTTTTTCTGATTTTAGCTGACTTCTTGGCATTGGTAATTACTCAAAAATCTTCCTCAGCTCGGCAGAATCTTCCGGCTTCATACGCCCGGAAAGCACGAGCGACAGCTCTTTGCGGCGCTGGGCAGATTCGTACCGCTCTTTTTCCTGCTCGCTCTCGGGCTCTATGGGCGGTACCGGCGCAGGTTTTTTGTCCTCGTCTATTGCCACGAAGGTATAGATGCCCTCATTGGTGTGAATCCGTTCACCGCGAATGGGATCGTCCAGCCAGACATCCACATAAATCTCCATGGAGGTGGAGAACGCACGCGTGACCTTGGACTCCACAATTACGATGCCCCCAAGGGGGATCGGCTTGTGAAAGGAGACATGATTTACCGAGGCGGTCACGACATTTTTGTTGCAGTGGCGCGTTGCAGAAATGGATGCGCAGCGGTCCATACGCGCCAGAAGTTCACCACCAAACAGGTTGTGAAACGAATTGGTTTCGTTTGGCAGTACAATGTTGGTCATTACCGTAAGGGATTCAGAAGGTTTTTTTGGATTCATGGCTTCAAAAGTAAGTTATTCCCAAAAAGGGCTTAATGCAAAATATTCGCAGCCGATAAAATAGGCATTAATTAAAACCAACAAAACAATCAGTAGCCACCACATCCAGCCGAGTTTTTTTTGAATTCTGGCGGGTGGTCCTTGTATTTTTGGGATTGAGTTTGGGTTTATTTTCGGAAGATGAATTTCCTCCAGCCCGAAAAAATTATCCGCGGGATAGGGCTGAAAGTTTTCCGCGGCTGGCGTAGAGCTCCCGGCGAAAGAGCCAAGTGGCGCAAGATCCAGTTGAGAGTTCATTTCGAGTGCAGAAAGCCAGGCATTGATTTCATTTGCCAGAAATCTTTCTGCTTCAGTGATATCCAGATGATTTTTTTGAGCAAAAAAATGAAGGAATTCGGCTGAAGCATCCCCGCCTTCCTCAAAAGAAATGATAGTAGCGGGAGGTTTCAGCACCTGATCTTCCTCCAGCAGGGTTGCTGGGTTTTGCCTTGAAACAAAGGTACCGAAGCGCGGCACAGCACAGCGGCCGTTTGCGTTTAAAAATTCAAAAATATCTTCTGGCAAATTCATTGATGGCAAAAATAGCTGAATTTTGTTAGCCTTCAAAATAGGCTGCTAATGACAGCTGTGGCCCTGCGTTTTGCCCGCTTCATCGCGATCGTGCTGAACCTGCAGCGCCTCTGGCTTTGGGGAGATGTAAGGAATCCCGAGCTCGAGCCCGCGCAGTATAAACAGCCCGCCCAGGAGGAACATTATCACTGGGATGATTTTCAGCACCGCTGTACGGAAATTTTTGGAAATCATTCCGCCTGCGAGCGCTACGGCAAACATAAAGGGCAGCGTGCCGAGCCCGAAGAGGAGCATATAGAGCGCGCCGCCTGCGATGCCACCAGCCGCTAGCGATGCGGTAAGCGCCATATAGACCATGCCGCAGGGCAGCAGGCCATTCAGCACGCCGGTGAGGAATCTGGAGGAGTAGCCTGTTTTCTGCAGCTGCCTCCCAAGGGCTATTTTCACCTTTACCAAAACGCCCGATACTTGGGGAATTTTTGTCACAAAATCTTGGCCGCCGAATGAGAGAGCAGCCATAAGGATAAGAACTGCCCCACTGAAGATGGTTAGGTAGCTTTGCAGGCCGGCCAGCTCAAACCCTTTCCCGAGGATCCCGAGCAGGGCGCCAAACAGCGCGTAGGTAAAAATTCTTCCCAGCTGGTACGCCAGATTTTTTAAAACAAGCCGCCCTGCTTTCGCCCCGGAAAGCCCGAGGGATAGCGCGATGGGCCCGCACATACCGATGCAGTGGAATCCCGAGGCAAAGCCGAGCGCCAGAGCGGAGAAAATTAACGGGGCATCCATAGTACATCGTAATCAATCTGATAATCTAGCGCGTCCTTCGTCCAGAGCATTTTCAGCGTGTAGCTGCCAGGCTTGAGGATTTTTGCCGGAAGGTAGACTGAATTGTTCTTGTCCAGCTTTATTTTGGCATTTACATCATAGCGGCGGTCATCCGTACGGAAGAGGTTGAAGGAGAATTTCGAGTTGGAATTATTGATGCTCTCCGGGAAGCGGATGGTAATGCCGCTTTTGTCCTGGCTGTACTCGGGCTTCTCCGCGAGTCCGTCGGCGCGGTTTTTTGCATCTATTACATTCTGATACACGAGTTCTTCCTCGTAGTAATTATCAGAAACCATTTCTGCATTCTGCTTCCCTATGGGGAAGAGAAAGATCATACCCAGTATAAAAATAATGAAGGACGCCAGGGCGGCGATGATGCCGTGCCCCCAGTGGAATCTTTTAAACATACTTAAAATTGCATTTTGAACGGGCCTTCAAAATATGTTTGATACTCGTCAATCTTTTTGCCCTTCTGGTCGTACACACCGATGGTGATGTTCTGCTTGGAGAGTTTTATAAGGGATTCCGGGAAGCTTACATTTATGGTGCCTTTCGTGATTTTATCCCCCTCTACCAGTATTTTATTTTTGCCGCTGTAGCTTATTACCCCGCCTTCCGGCTCTTCAATTTTAAATGTAACCTCCACTTTTTCGTTCGATTTATTCAAAAGCGTGTAGTTGTAGGTGTTGCTGATTCTGCCGTCCCTTATTACGAATGTGGAACCGGCGGGTTTTATGAATTTTGCCTCCATGCTGCCACGGTTGTACAGCAGCACGCCGAGCGCAACCCACAGGCCAACGAGCACCGCGGTGTAGGCCTTCATTTTCCCGGTGAATTTAAACGGCTTTTCTTCCTCTATCTCTTCTTCTGTTGCGTATCGGATGAGCCCCGGCGGCAGGCCTACTTTCGTCATTACCTCGTCGCAGGCATCGATGCACGCGGTACAGTTTACGCACTCCAGCTGCTGCCCGTTCCGGATATCGATACCTGTAGGGCATACCACCACGCACTGATGGCAGTCTATACAGTCGCCCTTACCGGCTGCCTTTCTGTCCTCTCCTTTTTTCCATTTCGCTCGGTTTTCTCCCCGTTTATAATCGTAGTAAACATTGATGGTCTGCTTGTCGATAAGGACTCCCTGGAGCCTGCCATAAGGGCATACCAGCGTGCAGACCTGCTCGCGGAACCAGGTGAAAACGAAGTAGAACGCAGCGGTAAAGAATATCATTACCAGAAAATTGGTAGGATGCGCGAGCGGCCCTTCCTTCATAATTTTTAAAACCTCCTCCTTGCCGACTATGTACATAAACATGAAGTGTGTAACTATGAGGGATATAATGATGTAGATACCCCATTTTAGGGAGCGTTTCCAGATTTTCTCAGCGTTCCAAGGCTGTTTGGCGAGCTTCATCTGCTTATTTCTGTCGCCCTCTATGGCGTACTCTATTTTTCTGAAAACCATTTCAAGGAAAATAGTCTGTGGGCAGATCCAGCCGCAGAAAATCCTGCCGTACACTACGGTGAACAGGATGATGAATACTATAGAAGCAATGGCCCCGAGCGCAAGGATGGAGAAATCCTGTGGGTAGAAGGGCATCCCGAAAATATAGAATTCCCTGTCTAATATGTTGAACATAAGTACAGGATTACCGTTGATTTTCAGAAATGGCAGAATAAAAAATACCGCCAGTAGAAAGTATGCGACAATCGTCCTGTAATTAGTATATTTTCCCTTTGGTTTCCTTGGGAAAACCCATTTTCGTTTTCCGGATTGTTCCATAGTACCCACGGAATCGCGGAAGGTTTCCGGATCGAGCACCTGTCCCTGCCCGCCACGCAGGTTTTCGTTGATTTGATTTGCCATATTTTAAAACAAAGAAACATAACCCTCCACCTATGCAAGGCGGCGGGTTATGCTTATAGATTTTATATTTTGTAAAAATTATTGCTGCTTCTCCCAGTTAGCCTCGGTTCCTTGAGGCGCAGCACCACCCTCTGCCGGTGTAATTGGCGCCTGCTCCTGGTTAATATGATATACATATGCTGCAATCTTTTCTATATCGTTTCCGGTAAGCTCCCCATTTTTACCAAAGCCCCTCATCGAAGGGTTGTTTGGAGACCCGTCCCATACAATGTGGAAAATGTTTTTATACAAAGATGGTTCCACCTGGTTTATCCAGTAATTATCTGTCAGATTGGGGCCAATACCGCCACGCCCGCCGTCACTATGGCAGGAAACGCAGTTCGTCTGGAAGAGTTCTTTACCTTCTTCAATGTTATCAGCGCTGTATTCGGCTGTTTCCAGCGTTGCCTGAGGCACGGTTTTCATATATTCATCCACTGCGGCTATCTGCATCTTATATTCATCTTCGTATTCCTTTATCGGATTAGCAAAATCTGTAAGGAAGAACGAGATAAGGTAGATAACGCAGTACGCCACGCCGAAGTAAAATAAACCAAGCCACCACTTCGGGAGCTGGTTATCCAGTTCCATAATCCCGTCGAAGCCGTGGTCGATAAGGATATCCTTCTCCTCGCTGGCTGTTTGTTTCTTAAAAGCTGCCTTGTATAGTCTTTGAAAATACGGGGTGTTTTTTACAGCCAGGTATTCTCTTTTTTCCTCATCATCCAGCTTTTTAAACTGTTCGTTTTCTATAAGATCGCCCAGCGCCTGGTTTATCATTGCAACGATTACAGTTATCAGCACCATACCCCAGAAGAACGGTGATGAGAGGAATGCCGAGCTCTGCACAAACATATAAAAGAAAATGATGAGCAGTACGAATAGCGTTAGAATTGTAACCGCAAGCGGTGTTCTCTGTTTCATAATTGTTGGTTTTTTTCGTCGTCATCTAAAGGCAATTCCGCCTGGTCTTCATAGTACTTTTTCGGCTTGCTGAAAACATACCACAGCAGTGCGATAAAGAAAGAGAAGAAAATAAGGAGCGCTATAATCTGGTAAAGGCTTTGGCCGTTACTCAAAATATCTTTAAAGCTCTGCGGAATCACCTTTAAATCTTAAATAAATTAATTATTGCTTGCAGTCTGTACTTCAGTAGTTTTAATGTCCGTACCCAACCTTTGCAGATAAGCAATAAGGGCAGTGATTTCTCGCTTCTCTAGCGGCACAAAGTTTCCGCCCTGCTGCGCCTTCTGTTCATCAAATGATTTTTTCACATCGGCAGCTTCCGCATAAATGTCCCGTACGATTGCCGCAGCCTGATTGTCTGCCCAGGCATTGGCAGAATCAATTTCTGCTTTTGAGTAAGGCACATCAAATACATCCTTCATAAGGTTAAGCTTGTCTACCATCTGAGACCTGTCCAGCGTGTTGGCAATTAGCCAAGGATAGCGCGGCATAATGGAACCTGCCGAAGTAGATCTCGGGTTGTACATATGCTTAAAGTGCCAGGAGCTCGGGTTCTTACCGCCTTGCCTGTGCAAATCTGGGCCAGTTCGCTTAGAGCCCCAGAGGAATGGCCTGTCATAAACGAACTCCCCAGCCTTTGAGTATTGTCCGTTTTTCCCGTTAAATCTTACAACCTCATCGCGGAACGGGCGGATCATCTGAGAGTGGCAGGCATTACATCCCTCTCTGATATAAAGATCCCTGCCTTCCAGCTCCAGTGGGGAGTAAGGCTTCACAGCAGCGATTGTAGGTACATTTTCTTTTATAGTAAGCGTAGGTACAATTTCTACCAGACCACCGATGGCCACTGTGATAAAGCCTAAAGTTGTGAGCAACCAAGGTGTTCTTTCCAGCCATAGGTGGAAGCCTTCCCCCTCTTTTCTTTTGCTGGTAATGTTCGCCAGAGCAGGTGCTTCAGCCTCAACTTCTCTTTGGAATGAGCCTTGCTGAGCGGTTTTTATCACATTTATGGTCATAAGCACCGCACCGATGAAGTATAGCAGACCGCCGACGAATCTCATCTGGAAATATGGGATGATAGCAGTTACGGTATCCAGCCAGTTTTTCCAAACCAGAGTTCCGTCCGGGTTAAACTGCTTCCACATCAGTCCCTGAGTAAATCCTGCGATGTAGAGCGGCACGGCATAGAAAATAATACCCAGCGTACCGAGCCAGAAGTGCCAGTTGGCCATTTTTGTAGACCAAAGCTTAGTTCTCCAAAGGATAGGAACCAGATAATAAATCATACCGAACGCTATAAAGCCGTTCCATCCGAGAGCACCTAAGTGAACGTGCCCAATTACCCAGTCGGTATAGTGTCCAATTTTGTTAAGGGTTTTAGTCGCCAAAAGCGGTCCTTCAAAAGTTGCCATACCGTAGCAGGTTACCGCCACCACGAAGAATTTCAGCACTGGGTTTTCGCGTACCTTATCCCAGGCACCGCGCAGCGTAAGAAGACCGTTCAGCATACCACCCCAAGACGGCGCAATCAGCATGATAGAGAATGCTGTACCGAGAGCCTGCGCCCATGCCGGGAGCGAGGTGTACTGAAGGTGGTGCGGCCCTGCCCAAATGTAGACAAAGATAAGCGACCAGAAGTGGATAATGGATAGCTTATAAGAGAACACCGGACGATCCGCAGCCTTTGGCAGGAAGTAATACATCAGGCCAAGCACGGGCGTAGTAAGGAAGAACGCCACGGCATTGTGCCCGTACCACCACTGCACTAGGGCATCTTTTACGCCGGCATATGCGGAGTAAGATTTCCACCCCGTGAATGTCAGCGGAACTTCCAGGTTGTTAAAAATATGCAGCATCGCCACCGCCACCCAGGTACCCATATAGAACCAGATAGCCACATATAGATGGCGCACGCGGCGCTTGGCGATGGTACCAATCATATTGATACCGAAAATCACCCAAACGATAGTGATCAGGATATCTATTGGCCACTCGTGCTCTGCGTATTCCTTTGAAGTGTTAATACCAAGGAAGAAGGTAATGACCACCGATACAATCATCAGCTGCCATCCCCAGAAATGCACCCACGAGAGCACATCGCTGTACATCCTGGTCTTGAGAAGGCGCGGCATCGAGTAATAAACGCCGGCAAATATGGTATTACCCACGAATGCAAAAATCACCGCGCTGGTGTGCAGCATCCGGATACGCCCGAAGCCGAATGCCCCCTGGGTGTTAATAAGCCCTTGCAGGTTTCCGGCCGCAAGACTTTTAATCGTCGGGTCATCCGTACCGAAAAGAAATTCCGGCAGCTCGGGATAAAATAGCATCAAAGCAGCCGTAAGCCCCAGCAGGAAGCCTACAAGGCCAAACACAATCGTAGCCCAGAGGAAGGCTCGCACGATGGTGTTGTCATACCTAAACTTTTGTGTTTCCATTTATATTTATATCGTTTTTTCGTCCGTCTCCTGCATCCGCCGCCGCAGGCTCTTTTGTCTTTTTCGCCTCATCATCCAGGAGGATGCGCACCGCAGGCGATTCATCATCCTCAAACTGACCCTTCCTGGCACTGACGATGAATATTACCAGAAAAACTGCGGCAAGCGAAACGCTGCAGATAATCATTAGGTAAAGTATATCCATCTGGCTAACAAAGGTATATTGTTTTAGGCATCAAAATTAAATAAAATTTGATGATATTCCTCATAGCGGATAATTTATAACGCTTCTAAATATTGCGCCCTCCAAAATTCCTTACGGATGCAGCCCAGGAGGCAAGGGAGGTAAAAACCACCACCGTGATGGAGCTTGCCGGCATCAGGATGGCCGCCACCAGCGGGGACAGATGCCCGGAGACTGCAAAACTCAGCCCGATGATGTTGTAGAGGAAGCTTATGCCCACCGTGATTTTCACAATGCGCATTGCATCTTTGGACATCTTCAGGAATTTATCCGCCCACACCAGCGCGCCGCCATGCATAATTACATCCGACGACGGCGTAAAGGTGTTGGTGTCTTCCGCAATCGCTATACCCACATCGCTCTGCTTCAGCGCGCCGGCGTCGTTCAGCCCGTCGCCAAACATCGCCACCCTATCTCCCTGGTTCTGAATATTCTGAATATAATCCAGCTTATCCTCAGGGCTTTGGTCGAAGGCCATCTTAGAGCCACGGGGCACTATATTTTCAAGGTTCTGCCGCTCGGCCTCGTTATCTCCGCTAAGGATGTGGATTTTGTAATTTTTCAATCTTGAGAAAAGATCTTCCAGCCCCGGGCGGTATTCATTTTTAAAGACAAATTTACCAAGGAAAATTCCACCGCGGCTGATGTAGACCGCTGTTTCCAGATGCTCCGCCTGCTGGCCGCTTAGCGACGCGGAGCCCACCGTGTAGGCGTTCCCGCGCACCTCCGCCGAGTAGCCCTTGCCGGGGATTTCCGCAAAATTTTCTGCCGGGAGGTACGGATCTTCCACTGCCAGATGCTCGTATAGCGCCTTGGACAATGGGTGCGTGGAATTCTTAAGCAATGATTTTAAATCCTCAAGAGTTTCCTTCGGCAGCTCTTTGCCTGCATACTGGATTTCCGATTTCTTACTGTGGGTGATGGTCCCCGTCTTGTCGAAAACCAGCGTATCCACCCCGGAGAGTTTTTCTATCGTGTGGGTATCTTTTACATAAAAACGGTGCCTGCCGAGGATGCGCATCACATGGCCCAGCGTGAATGGCGCCGCGAGGGCGAGGGCGCACGGGCACGCCACGATGAGGATTGCAGAAACTACCTGCCACGCCCGGCCGGCATCGATCCTGAACCAATACAGCGCCGCAAGCGCAGTGATGCCGAGAATCACAAAAGTAAAATACTTGCTGATGCGGTTGATCACCGTATCCAGCCCGGTTTCCTTCTTCCGGAAGGCGTCCTTGTTCCATAGCTGTGTGAGGTAGCTCTGGTCCACATTCTTTACCACCTCCAGCTCCAGCACCGCGCCCAGCTGCTTGCCGCCGGCATAGATTTTATCCCCGGGATTCTTCGGGACGGCAGCGCTCTCTCCAGTGATGAAACTGTTGTCTATATTTGCCTCGCCATTAATGAGCACCGCATCTACGGGGATGATTTCCTGATTCCTTACCAAGATCCTGTCGCCCACCTGCAGATCCGAGAGCAGCACATTCTGCTGTGAGCCATTAGCGATTTTCGTAACGGCGATAGGGTAAAAGGATTTGTAATCGCGGTCGTAAGTCAGGGCGCTGTAAGTCCTCTGCTGGAATATTTTGCCTAAAAGCATAAAGAAGAGCAGCCCGCAGAGCGTATCGAAATAGCCCGGGCCATAGTCGGCGAGCACTTCGTAGATGCTGCGCAGGTAGAGAACCGCAATGCCGAGAGATATAGGCACATCGATGTTTACCACCTTATTTTTCAAGCCATACCAGGCGGATTTAAAATAGCCCGAAGCGCTGTAAAACACCACCGGCGTGGCCAGCAGGAAGCCCGCCAGGCGGAAGAGATTTTTGTAGCGGCTGATCCAGAACTCCCCGTCCTGCACATATTCCGGGATGCTGAAGAACATCGCATTGCCGAAGGCGAAGGCAGCCACGCCGAATTTTATGATCAGGCTGCGGTCTATTTTCTCCGGTTTTTTCTCGGAGGATTCCAGCGAGATCGCAGGCTTGTAGCCGAGGCTTGCGAGGTATTTTGCCACATCGCTCAGGTTCATTTTCTCCTGATTGAAGGAAACCTGCAAGGTTTTTTTTGTAAAATTTACCTGGGTAAACTTAATATCCGGATGGATGCTCGGCAGGCTTTCCAGCAGCCAGATGCAGGATGTGCAGTGGATTACGGGGATTTTGAAGGTCACTATCGCCGTGCCGCCGTCTGAGAAGTCGATAAGCTTTTCGAAAACTTCCGGGGTATCCAGGTAATCAAATTGGGAGAGGTTGGTATCCGGGCGCACCCCGGAGTGCCTGTTCAGCGAGTAAAAATTCTCAAGATTGTTCAGGTTTAGAATTTCGTATACCGATTTGCAGCCCTGGCAGCAAAATGTTTTCTCATCGAAAAGTATCCGCTCTCGGCCTATTTCCAAACCACAATGGTAGCATTTTTCCTCTGCAACTGTTCGGGATTCCACGCTGCAAAATTAGCCTAAATTTGAATGAGTTTAAAAATTTGGCTACATTTGTGACAATTATCATCTAAAACCGAGATGTCACTCCAGCAACAGCAAACTATAGAAAAAAACCTGCGCGAAGCCTTCGATTTTGAGCGCCTGCGCACCAGCCTTGATCAGGAAACCTACGACCTTGCCAGCAATTCTCTTAAAGAAAAAACCTATAAAAAAGGCGAGTGTATCTTCGACGACGGGGAGTTTCCGAAAGGCGTTTACTTCATCACCAAAGGGACTATAAAGCTCTCTAAATCAGGGACTTTCGGGAAAGACCAGATTCTCAGGTTCATAAAGGAAGGCGATCTGGTAGGCTACCGCTCCATCCTCAGCGGGGAGGATTTCCAGGCGCGGGCCGAGGCGATGAATGATGTTTCCGCGACCTTCGTTCCCGCTGCCGTGTTTCTGAAATTACTGGAGGAAGATCCAAAAATCTCCTACGCAATGCTTCAGAAAATCGCTTACGAACTGGGAGAATCTTCCAAAACCATTACCTTCCTCGCTCAGAAAACGGTACGAGAAAGACTCGCTGAGGTGCTGCTGCTTCTGGAGCACAAACTTGGGGCTGACCAGGAGGGCTACATAAAAATCTCACTAACAAGGGAGGAAATCGCCAACCTGGTGGGCACCGCCACGGAGAGCGCCATCCGCCTCATTTCTGAATTTAAATCCGATAAACTGATCCAGACCGACGGCAGAAAAATAAAAATCATCAACCACGAGAAGCTCAGAAAGCTGGCGCATGTTCAGTAGGCATTTATTTTAATCTTAATTTTTCCATTCACGAAAAATGTCCGTACACTCCGAAATAAAAAAAATCACTACTGAAACCTTCCGGGAAATGAAACGGCGCGGCGAGAAGATCTCCATGCTTACCGCCTACGATTTTACCACCGCCAAAATCCTGGATGCAGGCGGCATCGACACTATACTCGTGGGCGATTCTGCCGCCAATGTGATGGCAGGTTTTGAGACTACGCTGCCTATCACCCTAGACCAGATGATCTACCACACGCAGTGCGTAGTCCGCGGCACAAAACGGGCACTCGTAGTAGCGGACCTTCCATTCGGCACCTATCAGGGAAGCCCTGAAAAGGCCCTGGAATCCGCCGTAAGGATGATGAAGGAAGGCGGTGCGCAGGCGCTGAAACTGGAAGGCGGGAGCGAGATTTCGGAATCACTGGAAAGAATCCTAAAAGCAGGGATCCCGGTGGTAGGGCATCTTGGGCTTACGCCTCAGTCGGTACATCAGTTTGGCGGGTACGGGCTGCGCGCAAAAGATGAGGCAGAGGCGGAGAAGCTGCTGCGCGATGCGAAATTGCATGAGAGCCTCGGTTGCTTTGCCATTGTTTTGGAAAAAATACCTGCAGAACTTGCGCGGAAGGTGAGCGAAAGCCTAAGCATTCCTACAATCGGCATCGGGGCAGGCGCAGGTTGCGATGGGCAAGTGCTGGTTTTTCAGGATTTTGTTGGGATGAATAAGGGCTTCAAACCGAAATTCCTGCGACAGTACCTGAATCTTTTTGATGAAGTCAGCGCGGCAGTGTCCAGATTTGACGGGGATGTGAAAAGCGGTAATTTCCCGAACGAAAAAGAGAGTTACTGATCAGTTTTTCTAATGCAGGAACAGATTATCTACGAAGACAACCACCTCCTCATCATCAACAAAAAGGCCGGGCAGCTGGTGCAGGGCGATAAAACCGGTGATGAATCTCTGCTGGATTTGCTGAAAAACCACATTAAAATCCGCGATGAAAAACCCGGCAATGTTTTCCTGGGGCTGGTGCACCGCATCGACAGGCCTACCTCGGGGCTCGTGATTTTTGCCAAAACATCAAAGGCGCTTTCGCGGCTGACACAGATGGTAAAAAACCGTGAAATCCGGAAAATTTACTGGGCACTCGTGGGCAAAGAGCCGATGCCGCAGCAGCAGCGGCTGGTACACTACCTGAAGAAAAATGAGAAAAACAATAAAGCAATTGTTTTCCCATACGCTACCGAAGGCGCGAAGGAAGCCATCCTCACTTACAGAATTCTGAAAACGCTTGATAATTACCGGCTTCTGGAAATCGATCTGGAAACCGGAAGGCACCACCAGATTCGTGCGCAGCTTTCGCAGATTGGCATCCCGATAAAAGGCGATTTAAAATACGGCGCACCACGCTCCAATCCGGATGGGGGTATTTCTCTCCTTGCCAGGAAGCTGTCATTCGTACACCCTGTCTCGAAGGAGAGTATAGAAGTCACTGCCCCTGTTCCGCAGAATGATGCGGCATGGAGAGTTGCCGAGCATTCAGAGGAATAAAAACATCCCGACAGAATTTCCACCGGGATTTTCAATTTTTACCAATCGAAATTATGCCAGGTTTCTCTTCGCTTCTTCAGCGATAAGGTTCAAGGCAGAGCCTGCACGGAACCAGCCTACCTGCTGTTCGTTGTAGGTATGGTTGGCAATCACGGTATCTTTTGTGCCATCGCTGTGGATGAATTCCAAAGTCAGCGGCTTACCAGGTGCGAACTGATTCAGGTCAAGGAAGTTCACGGTATCATCTTCCTGAATTTTATCGTAGTCGTCCTTATTGTCAAAAGTCAGCGCCAGCATACCCTGCTTTTTCAAGTTCGTTTCGTGGATTCTCGCAAAAGATTTTACCAGAACAGCCTTCACGCCAAGGTGTCTCGGCTCCATCGCAGCGTGCTCCCTGGAAGAGCCTTCGCCGTAGTTCTCGTCGCCCACAACGATGGACGGAACGCCGTTTGCCTTGTATTCCCGCTGAACCGCAGGCACTTCGCCGTACTCACCAGTCAGCTGGTTTTTCACTTTATTGGTTTCCATATTGTAGGCATTCACCGCGCCAATCAGCATATTGTTGGAAATATTATCCAGATGCCCGCGGTATTTCAGCCAAGGCCCAGCCATCGAAATATGGTCTGTAGTACATTTCCCGAAAGCTTTAATCAGAACTTTCGCACCGGTAATGTTCTGCCCGTCCCAAGGTTGGAAAGGCTCCAGCAACTGAAGGCGGTCAGAATTCGGATCTACAATTACCTGAACATTCGAGCCATCTTCAGAAGGCGCCTGATAGCCGTTGTCATCCACATCGAAACCTTTCTCAGGAAGTTCGTAGCCGCTCGGCTCGTTTAGTTTCACCTGCTCTCCGGCTTCGTTCGTCAGCGTATCAGTTATCGGGTTAAAATCCAGCCTTCCGGATATTGCCACGGCAGCCACCATTTCTGGCGATGCTACGAAAGCGTGCGTGTTTGGGTTGCCGTCCGCCCTTTTCGCGAAGTTTCTGTTAAAAGAATGGATGATGGAGTTCTTTTCGCCTTTCTCCGCACCTTCCCTGTCCCATTGCCCGATGCACGGACCGCAGGCGTTGGTGAAGATTCTCGCGTTTTCAAATTTGCGGAATGAATTGAGGAAGCCATCTCTTTCTGCGGTGAATTTCACCTGCTCAGAACCAGGGTTGATGCCCAGTATTGCTTTAGGCTTCACGCCTTTTGCCACGGCATCTTCCACGATGGAAGCTGCGCGGGAAAGGTCTTCGTAAGATGAGTTTGTGCAGGAACCAATCAGCGCCCACTCCACATCCAGTGGCCAATCGTTCGCTTCCGCCTTCTCGCGGAATTCTGCAACTGGCGTAGCCAGATCCGGTGTGAACGGCCCGTTCAGGTGCGGTGTCAATTCATCCAGATTAATTTCAATTAATTGGTCAAAGTATTGCTCCGGATTTTCGTAAACCTCAGGGTCACCAGTCAGGTGCTCCGCAATTTGATCGGCAGCATCCACCACATCCTGTCTGCCCGTGGCAGCAAGGTAGCGGCGCATCGCATCATCGTAGCCAAAGGTGGAAGTTGTAGCCCCAATTTCCGCACCCATATTACAGATGGTGCCTTTTCCGGTGGCAGAAAGGGATTTTGCACCCTCGCCAAAATATTCCACGATGCAGCCGGTACCACCTTTTACGGTAAGGATTCCCGAAACTTTCAGGATGACATCCTTTGCTGAGGTCCAGCCATTCATTCTGCCGGTAAGTTTCACGCCGATAAGTTTCGGCATCTTCAGTTCCCACGGCATTCCGGCCATTACATCCACCGCATCAGCACCACCTACACCTATGGCCACCATTCCTAAGCCGCCGGCATTTACCGTGTGAGAATCGGTGCCTATCATCATACCGCCAGGGAATGCATAATTTTCTAAGACCACCTGATGAATGATCCCTGCACCTGGCTTCCAGAAGCCGATGCCGTATTTATCGCATACGGAGCTAAGGAAATTGAAAACCTCCGAGTTTTTGTTGATGCCTTCCTGCAAATCCTGCTCTGCACCTACCCTTGCCTGGATTAGGTGATCGGCGTGCGCTGTGGAAGGTACGGCTACCTTTTTTCGGCCAGCCTGCATAAACTGCAGTAGCGCCATTTGTGCTGTGGCATCCTGCATTGCTACGCGGTCCGGCGCGAAATCCACATAAGAATTTCCACGCTCGAAAGTTTCCGTAGCCTCGCCCTGCCAAAGGTGGGTGTAAAGGATCTTCTCAGCAAGCGTAAGCGGGCGGTTCACAACCTTGCGGGCTGCCTCTATCCTTGCCGGATACCGCTCGTACACCTTCTTAATCATATCAATATCGAAAGTCATAGTAATGATGTTTTTTTATTTACCAAAAATTATCAACAAATATACAAAATATGAACTTTCTCATTCAAAAATTATTACATTTAGATTCTTTATAAATAATGCCTGCCTTAAAGATAGGCACGCCAAAAAAAGCTGTGGAAGATTTCCTAAATTTGCCTCTATAATGAAGCGCTTAATCTTTTTCTTGAGTTTTACCGCCTCCATCTCGCTGAATGCTCAGGCGAAAAAACCCTCTGCCGCGAGTGCTCGGAGCAAAACCTCTGCAGCGAAAACTTCTGCAAAACAGGGAATGCCCACCGCTAAATCCCAGGATTTAGCAAAAATAAACGACAGCGTGCCGGCCCTGCTTCCTTTTAAAGAAAACGGGAAGATGGGCTTTAAAAACCAGTCGGGGAAAATCATTATCCCAAATACCTACTCCAATGTGGGTTTTTTCTATGAAGACTGCACCCTGCTGCACTCCCCGAGGGAGCAGGCAAGGAAGTACGGCAGCGGCGAGTATGCCTCCGTGCGGGATGCGGCAGGGGACTACCGCATCGACAAGAATGGAAAAAAAGTTTATAAATTTAAAGACGAAGACCTCGGCAAATGCCCGGCGGAATTTAAAAAACAAAAGTACCACGCTTATGTAAAAGCGGGGTTCTACGGGCTGATAGAAGACGAAATTTTCAAGGATGAGAGCGACTACCGGCAGTACAGCATCTACCCACAATTCCAATACCTGCATGTGCTGGAAGGCGATGATCTTGAGAACCCGATGATCATAGCCGCGTACAAGGACCGCTTCGGCGTGATAGATAAACACGGCAAAATCATAATCCCGTTTGAGTATGAGGACATTAAGCGGAACTACAGCTGGAAAATCGCGCGGCTATTCGAGGTGACGAAGGATAATAAAAACTACTTTTTCGTGGACGCCAGCAACCGCATCTTGGGAAAGTGATTTTCTTTCAACGATTTTAATACTTTTTTAACAAATATTTTCTAAATTTGCCGCTGAATAAAGGGGTGCTGCAAAGGCGGCTGAGATTACACCCATAGAACCTGGAACGGGTAATGCCGTTTAGGGAAATCGGTTGAATGTAGCATTTTACTGATTTAACATATAACAATTTTCGGGCGGGATTTCTTGCCTGGAAAAATTGGTAAACCGTTATATTTTTTCAAAACGCTGCACTGCGAAGCTCCTTTTATTCAATAATTTTAAAAAATTTATAGAATGAAAGGATTTCTTATTTTGGGACTTTGCGCAAGCCCGGCAGTGTTCTTCGCACAGGCGCAGAAGGAAAGAATCAGCAGCGACAGCATCCGCGAGAAGCAGATACAGGAGGTGCAGCTCATCAGGCGGCTGCCCGTCGCGAAGGAAATCATCAGTGTGGAGCGCGACCTCGCCGTGAAGAACCTTGGGCAGGACCTGCCCATTTTGCTGGGCAACCAGATGTCGGTAGTGACGACCTCCGATGCCGGCAACGGCGTGGGCTACACGGGATTCCGCATCCGCGGGGTGGGCGGCAATGCCATTAATGTGATGATGAACGGCGTGCCGTACAACGACTCCGAATCCCAGGGCACCTTCTTCGTAGATGTTCCGGATCTGATGAGTTCCGCCTCGCAGGTGGTGATCCAGCGCGGCGTGGGCACTTCCAGTAACGGCGTATCGGCATTCGGTGCCAGCGTGAATGTAATTTCCAAAGACCCAGAGGAAGTTTTTTCTGCGAAAATCGACAATTCCTACGGCTCATTTAACACTCAAAAATATGCCGGGGAGATAAACTCCGGCAAACTCCTCGACGGGAAGCTGAGCCTGATGGGGCGCTATACAAAGATAAAGAGCGACGGATACATCGACCGTGCCACATCCAACCTTGATTCTTACAACGGCACCGCACTCTTCGAGGCGGGGGACACCAGGCTGCGCTTTATGGCCTTCGGCGGGAAGGAGATTACCTACCAGGCCTGGAACGGTATAGACCGCGAGACCTGGCTTACTAACCCGAAATTTAACTTCGGCGGGGCAATCTACAACGAGGATTGGTCGGAAATTGTCGGGTTTTATGACAATGAAGTTGATGATTACAAGCAGAACCACTACCAGCTCCTCTGGGGCCAGAAATTCTCTGACCGGTGGAATCTGGAAACCACCCTGCATTATACCAAAGGCAAAGGCTATTTCGAAAATTATATGCAAGGGCAGGAGTTTGCCAATTACGGCCTAGCGGATGTTACTGGGCTGGGCTATGCCGACTTTATCCGGAAAAAATGGCTGAACAATGATTTCTACGGCATCGTATCCACCCTATATGGCAACACGGGGAATTTAGACCTGAACTTCGGCTTGGTGGCCAACCAGTACTACGGCAGGCACTACGGAAATGTTAGCGGCGTGGCGCTTCCGCAGATTTTCGAACACGAATATTACAGGAACCGCTCCGTAAAAAACGAAATCTCCGGTTTTGCCAAGGCTGTGTACGCGTTGGATGATTTCGAGATATTCGGCGACCTGCAGCTGCGCAATATCGACTATGATACGAAGATCCTCCTGGAGCATCCGGAAGATGGGGCAAATATGGATAAAAACTGGACTTTCTTCAACCCGAAAGCCGGCATCAGCTACAGATTCCCTGCGGGCAAGGCCTTCCTTTCCGCTGCGGTGGCGCACCGCGAGCCGAACCGCGAAGATCTCCTCGCCAATCCTGAAACCAAAGCGGAGCGCCTGTACGACTACGAAGCCGGGGTGGAGAAATCTTTCGGGAATTTCTCTTTCACTGCCAACCTGTATTATATGCAGTATACCGACCAGCTGGTGCTGACGGGCGCCATTAACAATGTGGGGGCCTTCATCCGCGAAAATTCCGGGAAAAGCTACAGAACCGGCGTTGAGATTGGTGCGCTGGCAAACATCTCCGATATGCTGAGCCTCTCCGGAAACCTTACCTGGAGCGAGAATAAAAACAAAGACTTTAAAGTGGAAACCGATGCCGGCGCGGTGAATCTCGGGAATACGGACATCTCCTTCTCACCAAAATTCATCGGGAATCTCGGCTTTAGCCTGAAACCTGCGAAAGGACTCTCCTTCGGGATGCAGGGAAAATATGTGGGCAGCCAGTACCTGGACAATACGCAGAACGATGCACTGAAATTGGATGATTTCTTCCTCGCCGATGCCAACGCGCGCTATACTCTGCCGCTCAACAAGGTGGATCTCGACATCAAGCTTTTGGTAAATAATATTTTTGACAAGAAATATGTTTCCAACGGCTATGTTTATGATGCCGCACCTTACTACTACGCCCAGGCGGGAACGAATTTCCTAGCTGGGGTTACCGTAAAATTCACCAACAGAAAATAGCCTGATATTGAGGAGGTTACACTTTTGGTATTCGTTTTGATGGTAGTCATTCGAAACTTTTTATAATGAAAAAATACCTTTATCTGGCTTGCGCTGCCTTGCTGCTGTTGCTTACTTCCTGCTCAGTCAATTCAGAATCTACCTTTTACAAAGATGCCACTACGAGTATGGAGACCAAGATCCTTATGGATCAGGGGATGATTCAGATGCTGAATATGTACAACAGGGGCGATTTATCTGCTCAAACCAAAGGACTGACCCACGACTGGAAAAGCCTTTATGATATTCAGAAAGATAACAGGATTATTCTGAATGGAGACTCTGCAGCGGTGCTGAAAAAAGTTTTCGTAAAGCTGAATAATGAGCAGAACGAGGTGGCAGGCATCTCGCTGAAATATGATAAAATGAGCCAGGACGAGATTAATAAAATGTTTTCCCAAAGCCGCGAGATGAAGAATCTTCCTCTCCAAAATTTTGCCAACTGGGACGGCAGAACGCTTACCATTGATACCGAGAAATTCGATTTGGGGATGCTTGGCATTATGGCGGAGGACAGAGGAAGATTTCCAGGGAAACAGCCAGAGACAAAGCGGGATTCCCTGCAGATGTACGGCAGAAAAATGGCAGAGGGGATGGCAGGAATGATGCGAATGTTTAATGCCGATATCTCTGCCACATTAAAATTTCAAAGGCCGATAAAAGATATTGCAGGAAGACACGATTTTGTTCAGCAAGTGGATAATAAAACCGTGAAGGTAACGCTCCGCACCAACGACCTGCTGAATCCCGAAAAACTGGAAAATAAAGATAAAAAAATCGTAATTACCACAAAATAAAAAAAGCCTGAATTCAGGCTTTTTTCTGTCCTAGGTCCTCTAAACAATCTCCTCAAACCTGCAATATTCCGCGATTTTCGCAGGAATTCTGATGCCGTTTTCCGTCTGGTTATTTTCCAAAAGAGCGGCCATAACTCTCGGCAAAGCCATTGCAGAGCCGTTCAAAGTGTGAACCAGCTGCGTTTTGCCGTCGGCTTTGTAGCGGCATTTCAAACGGTTGGCTTGGAAGGTTTCAAAGTTGGACACGGATGATACCTCCAGCCATTTCTCCTGTGCAGCACTCCAAACTTCGAAATCGTAAGTGAGCGCCGAAGTAAAGCCCATATCTCCTCCGCAAAGCCGAAGAATCCTGAACGGCAATTCCAAATCCTGCAGAATTTCCTTCACATGTTCCACCATTTCATCCAGCGCAGAATAGGAATTTTCCGGCGTCTCGATGCGCACGATTTCCACCTTCTCAAACTGATGTAATCGGTTCAGTCCGCGTACATGAGCACCGTAGCTTCCGGCTTCTCTTCGGTAGCATTGGGAAAACGCCGTGTTCTTTATCGGTAAATCCTTCTCCTCCAGCAAAGTATCGCGGTAAATGTTCGTCACCGGAACTTCCGCCGTAGGAATAAGGTACAGGTTGTCCTCATTCACGAAATACATCTGCCCTTCTTTGTCAGGCAGTTGCCCTGTGCCATAGCCCGAAGCCTCGTTCACCACATGTGGCGGATTGATTTCCAGATAGCCAGCATCGGTATTTTTATCCAGAAAATACTGCACTAGGGCACGCTGAAGCCTTGCCCCTTTGCCAAGGTAAACCGGGAAGCCTGCACCGGCAATTTTCACGCCGAGCTCGAAATCTATCAGGTTATACTTTTTCGCAAGTTCCCAGTGTGGAAGCGCATTTCCGCCCAAGGCATCCGCATTTCCGGACTGGAAAACCACTTCGTTATCCTCTGCAGAAACTCCCGGTTTTACGATCTCTGCCGGAATGTTCGGGATTTGGTAAAGCACCTGCTGAAGCTGCTCTTCCTTCTCCTTCAGCTGGGCCTGTAGGCTCTGGCTCTTCTCCTTAAACTCCGCGGTTTGCGATTTCGCTTTTTCCGCTTCATCTTTTTTTCCTTCCTTCATCAGTGCACCGATTTCCTTGGAAATACGGTTCATTTCTGAAAGATTCTGGTCGAGCTCAAATTGTAGCGCCTTCCGCTCATCATCCAGCTTTATGGCATCCTCCAGCAGATGGATTTCTTTGAAATTCCGCTTCTTCAGGCCTTCTTCCGCCCGAACTTTATTTTCCCGCAAAAAATTAACCTGTAACATATTGGCTTTTCAGCAAATTTAAAATTATTTAATGATTGTGAAAGCATTCGGCTCCGCCCCGGATTTTTTAAAGACGCATTTTCTGTTATAGCTAATGCTCTTCACGCTGAATTTCCGTGGCGTCCATTCATAAAGGACGATCATTGTGTCGCGGGTGATGTCGGTTGCGGAATCTTTCTTCAGTTCCAATAGCATCTCCGATCGGTAGAATTTCTGTTCCGGGTTTAGGGAATCGGTGAGGTTTCTTTTTGCGCCAGCGATGTATTCCGCGAAATATTTCCCGGCATCATCCCGGGCAATTTTGGCATTTCCCAAAGAAACAAGGTCGCGGATGCCGCCAAGGTCTTTCAGATGAACTTCCCGAAAGCCAGGTTTTGCATCTTTGCTAAGCAAATCTTCCCCCTCGGCATTTTGGAAATAAATGTGCACCACCTGATCGATGATCTGCGCATCATCCCCGTCATTTCGGCAGCCTGCCATTGCCAAAAGCGATACGGCAGCAAAGCTCAGAAATTTATTCTTCATTTTGTAAAAATACGGCTTCGTGAGAAATTAATTTTTGAAAAATACAGTGCAAAACCTACCGCGCCAGCCACGAGCAGGGCTATGAGCATTGCCCAAGCCATGCCCAGAATACCTAATGGCGGTACCAGAACCGCCCCCGCGCATACGAGCACAAGCACAGAGAGAACCCCGGTAGCCGTATTTACCCGCACAAAGCCAGAAGCCGCCAGCAGGTAATTGGCCAAAACTTTGATGAGCATACTGATGGCGAAGGCAACAGTAAGCACGCGGAATGCGCCGGCTGTTCCGGTATAGGTTTCCCCAAAGAAAATGCGGATAATTTCTTCATCCCAGATAAAGAGCACGAGGATAAGGACCGCCGACACCGGAAGGAAGAGCTTGTAGAACTGCAGAATGTAGTTCCGCACAAAAGCTCTGTCGGCATGCTTTTTAACAAGTTCGGGATAATCTGCCTGTAGAAAACTTTGCGCAAGGAAGATGATATTGGAAGGTATAAGGATCGCCGTGCGGTACTCCGCCACTGCCTGCTCATTCATCAGGAAACTGATCATCAGGATATCTGCGGAGTAAAGAAGCTCGGAGAGCGCATTGGTAATGCCCGTATGCAGAGAAAAAGACCTCATTTCCCTGATGCTGAACACTTTTGTAGCCTCCATTAAACTGAAATACCTGCCACGCTTCCAGAACAGACTTAGAAATGGGGCGAAGGCGAACGCGATGAGATAGCCGCGGAGCCCGCCCGCATATGCCGCAGCGACCACTATGGCGAACTGCAGAAGCGCATTTGTCAGGGTAAATCTTGCATAGGCAGCATTGCCGCGGCGCACCCTTAGCTCGCACTGTATGTGTGTGAAGACGAACAAACCGAGGAGGCGTACCGCAAACGCTGTGAAGATCGGGATAATGCCCTCGTACCTATCAATGTAAAAAAGCGAGCACAGGAAAAAAAGCACGGATAATATGACCTGAGAAAAAAAGCCCCGACGAAACAAATCTGCGGAGATCCTCCCTTGATCCTCTTCCGACTCAGCGAGCAGCCCGTAGCGCAGCAACGCGTTTGGGTAGCCCAACCCGGCGAAAGGTGCAAAAACCGTAAAAAATGCCGGCGCTATAGACAATAGCCCGAAATCTTCTTTTGTCAAAAAACGGATGAGCAGAACATTGGTGAAAAATGAAGTAAGCTTCGCCACCGCAAAAGCGAGGAATACCCACTGCCCGTTTCCCCTAAGAAAACTCCGCAAGAAATGCCACAGACTTTTCATCCCAAAACTTCTTCATAAATTTCCGAAAACTGCGCCGCGATTTTTTCGGGTGAAAAGGTTTGCCGGGCAAATTCAGCGGTTGCTTTTTCGTTCAGAAAGCTTTTCTGTAAAATTTTGCGCATTGCAGTTTCCAAGGCTTCCGTGGAAATTTCTTCGAGCAAAATTCCCGCATATTCAGGGAAAAATTCCGCAATGCCGCCAACATTTGTGGAAATCACCTGAGTTCCGCAGGAAAAGGCTTCGGCAATTACGCAGGGCTGATTTTCATAATCGCTGAAGAGAATGAAACAATTGGCACCGCCCATTTTAGCAGCAACTACTTCCGAAGTTAAAGTTCCAAAAATTTCAATTTTTTCTGTAAATCCCGAATTTTCTGCGATTTTTTTCAAAGGCGAAACATCACCATCACCACCAATTTGCAGTTTAAATTCATAACCTTCGTCCAAAAGTTTCAGCGCGGTTCTTAAAATTTTATCCGCATTTTTTTGTGGCGAAAGATTGGAAATATGCAGAAATGTAAACGCTGCATTTTTTGGTTTTGGCGTAAAAACTTCCGTATTCACAACATTTGGCACAACTTTCATCGGCGTTTTTATGCCCAATTCCTGAAGGCTTTGCTTCAGATTTTCGGAAACCGGCATTATTTTATTTGCTTGATTTCCAATAAATTGCGACAGTTTCTTCTGGAGAAATGATAACTTAGGATGATTTTCACGCTGCAACGCCGTCCAGTGTTCGGTTACCACAAACGGAATTTTTTCAAACCATTTCAGCCAAACTGCAAAAAGCAAATTGTTGTAAAGTACATTTGCGTGAATCACATCCGGTCTCTTAACTCGCTGAAAACCAATCCTGTATGCCCACATTCTACGGAAGAAATTCACCGGTTTCAGTGAACTTCTGCGGTAATAGACAATCACGGTTTTCACGCCGTTCAATTCTTCCTCCACAATCCGGAAAGCTTTTTTCTGCGAAATGCCCACAGAATGAAGCACTTCCACATTTTCGCGAAGCCCTACCGCTTCAGCGTGCCGCTTCACAAAATTGCCGTTCGTAGGTTCCGCTTCAGAAGGGTACCACGATGAAATGAACAGGATGTTTTTCCGCTTCAAAATCCGAAATCTTATCTTTGCCGGAATTGCCGGGCATTTATGAAAGACAAATTTAATAAACTTGCGGAAGCTGCGAAGATTCTGGTGAAGCAGCCCAGCCTGATTAATCTGATGCTGAACAGCAATGAAAATTTTAAAACTAAATTCCAGGCAAAATATCCGAATATCTCCGCGCTCAATCAATTGACTATCAATTATTTGTGCGATGAAGTTCCGCAAATTCCGGTTTCCACATTTTTTCTTGACGGTGGCTCGATGCTCACAGATTTACGCTTGCTGATGGGCCTGGCTTCGCGCAAAGATGTGAATTCTTATTTCGAAATCGGGACTTGGCGCGGCGAAAGCGTTTTCAATGTGGCGAAAATTCTCGAGGATTGCACCACGATGAATCTTTCGAAAAAGGACATTGTGAGTTTGGGACTGAATGCTGGATATGCCGAGCAACACGGCATTCTGTCGAGAAAGAATCCAGCAATCAAGCACATCGAAGCGAACACGAAAACTTTTGATTTTTCAAAACTTGGCAGAACATTCGACCTGATTTTCATCGATGGCGATCACTCTTATGAAATGGTGAAAAACGACACTCGGAAAGTTTTCGCCAGTCTTGTTCACGAGAAATCCATCGTTGTATGGCACGATTATGCCTACAGCCCGCGGAAAATCCGCTACGAAGTTTTTATGGGAATTCTGGATGCACTGCCGCAGAACCTGCATAAGAAGCTGTATCACATCAAAAATACGATGTGTGCGGTTTACTTTCCATTTGAAATTTCATCAGAAAAGTATAAAGAATTTTCCCTGCCGGAAACTATTTTTGATGTGGAAATTACGGAAAAGGAATTCAGAAATTAACGCAGGTATTGCCCTGCCCAGCTTCTTTCCAGCGGCAAAAGAAAATCTGAGAGAAAGGCTACGAAGGTGTTTTTCGAGAAATCGAACACCTGCACTTCTTTGGAAATCTCGCCGTTTTTCACCACGTTGCGAAAATCTGCCAGCGGCATAGTTTTCACTTCGCCGTTTTCCAAATAGCTGGCCTTCATCCTGTCGAAAAATCCCAGCTGAAATTCGGCGTCCAGTTCGCGCATTACACCGTTCAGCGCATCCATCGAGCAGCCTGATGCAGGCTCCGCATCTTCATCTACCGTGATGATTATGAATTGGTTACGCTCAAATTTGAATGATGAAGAGAGCGGCTTTCCGTGGGCTTTCCAGTTTGAGAGAAAATCGAACAGCCGCTCTGAAACCGCCTTGCTTTCCTTTGCGGTGAAAGGCCGTGTCGCCGGATAAATTATCACCCGGTAATCATTCGTTTCAATAATTTCAGACTCGTTGATTTTCATTTTGCTTTGAAATTATTCTTTCATAAATTCAGTAAAATCCGACCACTGTTCCACACGGAATGCTTTGATATCACGGACAGATTTTGCAAACCAAGTTGTTGATTTTAAAGCTGTTAAAGCGCGTAGTAGATTTGCCATATCTTCATTCGTCGAAAGGTAAACGCTTCCCTGTGTGTTGTAGAAGCCGTATTGGCTTAGGATTCTCCCAATCTCAAAATACGCATTATTGTATGGCTCGCCGAAATGCTCTCTCAGCTTCCCAACCGTCATATCAAAAGCAATGGCAAACATCAGGCAGCAACAAAAAATTTTTCTTCGCCAAAGAAAATTCTGCCGAGCGCATCTTTTATTGCGATAATAATGCCTTTGAAAGGGTTTTTCTGAATATCAATCACAATTCCTTCCACCCATTCATCAAGCCCTGTAAAATCAGGATCCACCTTTGCTTTATCACCAATTTTCATCGCGGATTTTTTACAAAGTTACAAATCTTCCGCTTCAGCCAGAAGTTCTGCGATGTCTTTCACTGCAACCTCCCGCTCTTTATTGAAATGCTTTACGCCATCGGTAATCATCGTATTGCAAAACGGGCACCCTGTGGCGATTACCGCTGGTTTTTCCTGCAGCGCTTCCTCCGTCCGCTCGATGTTGATATCCTTGTTCCCTTTTTCCGGCTCTTTAAACATCTGTGCACCGCCAGCCCCACAGCACAGGCCGTTCTGCCGGCAGCGTTTCATTTCCACAAGCTCTGCATCCAGGCTTCGCAGCAGTTCGCGAGGCGCTTCGTACTCATCATTTGCACGGCCAAGATAGCACGGATCGTGGAAGGTGATTTTTTTTCCTTCAAATTTTCCGCCTTCCACTTTCAGCCTGCCGCTTTCCATTAGCTTTTTCAGGAACTGTGTGTGGTGCAGCACCTCGTATTTTCCGCCAAGGCTCGGATATTCGTTCTTCAAGGTATTAAAGCAGTGCGGGCAGGCAGTTACGATGGTTTTAACTTCGTAAGCGTTCAGCACTTCGATGTTGGTGAGCGCCATCATCTGAAACACAAACTCATTTCCGGCGCGCTTCGCAGGATCACCTGTGCAGGATTCTTCCTGTCCGAGCACGGCAAACTCTACCCCTATTCTGTTTAAAATCTTAGCAAAAGCCCTAGTAATCTTTTTGGCTCGGTCATCAAAACTGCCGGCGCAGCCCACCCAGAAGAGTACTTCGGGAGATTTTCCTTCTGCGGCATATTCTGCCATTGTTTTTATAGCGAAATCCATCTTTCTGAAAAATTAATCATTAGCCCAGTTCAGGCGGTCTGCCTGGTTATACTGCCAGGGCGCGGCATTGTTTTCTATATTGCTCATCATCAGGTTCCATTCCTGCGGTGCGGAACTTTCCTCCATAATCATATACCTGCGAAGATCCATAATGATGGAGAGCGGATCTATCAGGATTGGGCACGCTTGTACGCAGGCATTGCAAGTGGTGCAGGCACGCAGCTCCTCCCGCGTGATGTGGTCGTCAATCAGTTTTTTTCCATCATCCACGAACTTTCCGTTGGCGTTGATATTTCTACCTACTTCCTCCAGCCTGTTGCGGGTATCCATCATTATTTTCCTTGGGGAAAGCTTTTTCCCGGTAAGGTTTGCAGGACAAACGGAGGTACACCGGCCGCACTCCGTGCAGGTATAGGCGTTGAGCAGCTGCACCTGGTTGAGATCGAAGATGTCATTTGCACCAAATTTTTCCGGTACTGCGTTCGGGTCCGGTTCCGGTGCTGCAGCGTACGGGTCAGCATTGGGATCCATCATCAGTTTTATCTCATCAGTTACGGACTGAAGATTGTTCAGCTGTCCCTTTGGCTGAAGTTTTGCAAACCAGGTGTTGGGGAAAGCAAAAAGAATGTGCAGGTGTTTAGACCAGTAGAGATAATTCATAAAAAACATCACACCGAGGAAGTGAAACCACCACGCGAATCTTTCTATAAACATCAAGAAAGTATCACTGAAACTGAAAACCTCGAAAAACGGCGCTATCAAGTTGGAACTGATAGGGAAGGAACCGTGTTTCGGCAGCACGCCCCTCTGCTGCAGGATGCTGTCTGCGGCATTCATACTGAAAAACGCCATCATAAGGGCAAATTCAATGATCAGGATTAAATTGGCATCCTTCATCGGCCATCCTACCATCTCCTTCATATTCAGCCTTTTGATGTGGATGATATTCCTGCGGATAAAAAACACCACCACGGCTATGGTAACCAGCAGCGCCATAATATCCAGCAGCGCCGTAAAGTAGCTATAAAGCGTATCCCCGAAAATGCCAGCTAGGAAGCGGTGTGTACCGAAGATACCGTCAATGAAAATCTCTATCAGCTCCAGATTGATGATTATGAAACCGGAATATACCAGGAAGTGCATAAAGCCTGCGACAGGCCTCGCCCCCATCTTGCTTTGCCCAAAAGCTACCCGGAACATCGTGTTCCAGCGTTCTTTCGGGTGGTCCCTCCTGTCGATGGATTTACCAAGCTTTATATTCCGGTAAATCTCCTTAATGTGCTTATAGAAAAACCCCAGCCCGGCTATTAGGCAGATCGCAAAAAATATATTATCAAGATATTGCATATTGACTCTAATTACTGTTTTTGCCGAATACAGAGAAATTCACATAGCGTTTCGGGTTACGCTTTACATCCAGAATCAGGCTGTCCAGATGGTTGGAAGTTCTGTTAAGATTTTGGTAAAGCTCCTCATCATACGCCAGCTTGCCAAGCGATCCGTTGCCCTGCTGAATATTGGTCACTACATTGTTCAGTTTTTCGGATGTCACGGAGAGCTGGTCTATCGTTCTGTTAAGCTTCTGCACATCGATTTCATCTGCAACGCGGTAATACCTGTCCAGCGCGGTACGGGCGCTCAGGGTGGCGAGGCTCGCATTGTCCAGCACCTGCTGCAGGCGGGGATCATTATTAGTAAAAAGCGTATTCGCCCCGGAGCCCGCGGTCTCAAAGGAAGCCACGGCGCGGTTCATATTTTGAAGCAGTTGCCGGATCTCTTCGCGGTTCCGTGCATCCACCACCTGGTTGGTGCTGATAAGCAAGGAGTCCAGGTTCGCCATCACCACCTGGAATTGGTCTTTCACAGGCTCCAGTTGCGTAGAAAGGTCATTCAGTGCAGACGACTTGATGTGGCCCGCTAGCGTGTCGCCGTCCTTAGCCATGAGGCTGCCCGTCCCGAGGTTAATTCTCATCTCCTTACCGGTCATAAACCCGGGCTCAAATACCTCAACCGTAGAGTTTCGGGCGAATTTAAAATCATCATTTATCCTTAATTTCAGGATGAAGAAGAGCCTGTTTGCCTTGTCTGTTATGGGGGTAATCTCCTCCACCTGCCCTACCTTCATCCCGTTAATAGAAACAGGGCTGGATTGGGAAAGACCTTCCACATTGTCGAATTTTGCGTAGTACACATCATCCGTGCTGAAGATGTGCTTCCCGCTCATAAACCTGTACATAAATACGAAACCGAGGATCGCGAGTACAGCAATAAGCCCGGCTTTTAATTCTTTAGAAAATTTCACAGTTGTGCGCAGTTATTTCAGATGACAAATATAGATAAAATTTCAGAAGAAAAAGATGAAAAAGGCAGGCCTTCCGCCTGCCAGTATTTTATATTAATTCTAAATTACGGCTTACCTCTCCGACCTGTTCCGGATTTCGATCCTGTAGTCCTTTATATCTGCATTCCTCTCCAGGCTGTTGATCAGCGCCAGCCCAAACTCTTGCGCATTCCGGGAGGATAGTGTTTTGGCGATCTCCTTGGCATCCGGGCCGGGCTGCTTATTCACGGTCTCATTCTTCTTCACGAGAAGGTAGACACCCGTCATTCCCTCGACTGGCTTGCTTGTTTTTCCTTTCGCAACGCCGAAGGCCGCACCGGCAACCTTAGGCTCTATGCTGCCGTTCACCATCGGGTTCAGCATATTCACCTGCGCGGTTTGCTTCATTTCTCCGAACATTTTTGCTGCGGCATCCATCGATGGGGTATTTCCAAGTTTTTCGATGATCTTTTTCGCTGCCAGCTCATTTTTCACTATTGGCTCTATCTGGTCGCGCACACTCTCTGCATCTGCGAGCCCGGCGTCCTGCTTACCGTTGAGATAAACGACTATTCTGTCGCCCGTGCCCTCCACCTGGAAAAGCTCTGTATCTCCCTTCTTTCTTTTCTTGTCGTATGCCCAGGCGATGATTTCTTCATCCTTGTCCGTGCCCAGTCCCTGGATGTAACCCGAAAACCTCTTCACAGATTTTGCATTGCTGAACTGCCCTCCCGATTTTTTTGCAAGATTTACAAAATCGTTAAAAGACTTGCCCTGCGCCTGCTGGATGAACCGCTTGGCATCCCTATCTGCGGCGGCTTCAGTTTGCTCACTCGGCTTTATTTCCTTTACCAAATTTGCGATCTGGTAAGTCATCGCGCCTGCTTTTTTGTCTTCTATATTGATGATATGATAGCCAAACTGGCTCTCCACCACGCCGGTAGCTCCTTTGGAATTTTCAAGTAAAAACTTCTGAAACTCCGGCACGAACGGCGTCTGCGGCGTAGTCCAGCCTAGGCTGCCGCCCTGCGCAGCCGAGCCGGGGTCGTTGGAAAGATTAACAAATTCGGAAAACCTCGCCGGGCTAGCCTTTACGATGGCACCGATGGAATCTGCAAGTTTCGCCGCCTCTTCCCGGCTCCGCTTCACGCCCTGCCCCGCGGGGCTGCCGCTGTACGCAATCAGGATATGCCGGGAAAGCGTGGAGTCGCTGGGCTTCTTATCTATCAGCTTGGAAACTACATACAGATTATCCTGCTTGTACGGCCCTACCATAGTCCCGCTGCCGCCGGAGATCATTTGGGCGCGGATGTTTTCCGGCATCTGGTTGGGCATCAGGTAGTTATCGTTAAACTTTACATCCGAGTAGGCATTAAGGTACGCCCTTGCATCCGTGGTATTGGCAAAGTTTTCGGATGTCTCGCCACTGGCAAGCCTGGTGATTTCTTCCAGCGCGGCAGCGTCATCCGCTGCGGAGGGCACCGCCGGGAAGTGTACTGCTGCGAGGTTTCTGCTTGCTTCCGACTTAAATAACGACGGATGTTTTTTAATATAATCCTCCAGATCCTTGTCGGAAACTTTCAGCGGATTTTTCTGCAGGTACTTTTCGTAATCAATTTTCACGAAATCTATATCCGCTACGGCATCGCGCCGGCGCATCATTTCCTCCGCCTCTTTGCTGCTGGTGGTTACGCCCGCCGTTACATTACCGAAAACCTGGCGCGCCATCATGCGATATTCTATCATCCGCCGCATTTTCAGCCAGTCGTTATACGCCTCGGCATTCCCGGAGTTTTTCAGGTCTTCTACTTGTTTCTTTATTTCCTTAATTCTGAAATTCCCCTTTTCATCAAAATTCTCCTGATTTTGCGCAAAGAGCGGATCAAACTGAAGCTGGTTATAGAAAAAATCCTCCGTCAGCTCCAGCCCCATCTTTTCGAACTGCTGGCGGATGAGCTTCCCCTGCACCACCATCTGCCACGCCTGGTCCTCCAACCCCTGAGACGGCTGCCCCTGCTGCTGAGCCTGCGCACGAAGCACATACAGCACATCGTGGTATTCATCGGCGGTGATCTTCTCACCGTTCACCTTGCCCAGCACATTTGGGTTTTTGCCAAAAATATTATCCAGACTACTCGGATTCACCAAAAAAGCCAATAGCCCCAGCGCAATCATCACAATTACGAGCCACGGGCGATTCCTTATTTCTGTTAAAACTGCCATTTTACTCTCTACAAAATTATCGGTCTGCGAAGATAGAAATTTTTGTTAATTTGAGAAGAAAATGCAGCTATAATTGATAAAAGATGATGGGTGTTTTACAGAAAACCTAATCAACAAAACACTGTGGCTCCGTGGTTTAAACTTTAAACACGGCGTCACGGATTTTTTTCTTGAGGGGGGGTGAATAAACACGGAGAACACGGATTTCACTTAACAATTAAAAAAAACTGTGTCTCTGTGTTTTGCTGAAGATTCAATCAACTAAACACTGTGGCTCCGTGGTTTAAAATTCTCGCCACTTCAGAAATCTTTCTGCCAAATCGTCTGGTGGCATAGGAATTGAGCAGATAACGCTCCTGATGAATTTTTGCGGGTTTGCGGGCATTGCGATGGTTCGCTCAGGAAATTTCGTGGAAAAAATGACTTTTTGTCACCCAAGTTTATGATTGATTTTGAAGATATTGATATGGGCAGCGTGCTGCCGGACGGCATCGGAATTTTAACCGAAGAAATCAGCCTGAAAGATCTGGAGCAGGTGCTCGGCGAAAATGAGAAACAGCAGAGTTTCCCGATTTTGCCAGTGCGGAATATGGTGATGTTCCCTACCGTGATTACGCCGATAACCGCAGGCCGCGAGCAAAGCAAACGCCTGCTGGAAGATGCGCTGAGCACCGGTGATCTGGTGGGCATCATCTGCCAGAAAAATTCTAATGTGGACAGCCCTGCGCAAGAGGACCTATTCAGCGTGGGAACTTTGGCTAAAGTACTGAAAACCATCAAGTTGCCCGATGGAAACATCTCTGCCATCGTCCGCGGAATTCAGCGGTTTAAAGTAAAAAATTATACCGAGAAAAAGCCGTATTTCAGAGCGGAAATTGAGAAGCTGGGCGACAGCAAGCCGCGGAAAAAGGAAGACTGGGACGCCCTTCTGGACAACATCAAGGATCTGGCGCTGCAAATCGTAAACCTTGACCCAAGCATTCCGAACGGTGCAGCTTTCGCCATCAACAACCTTGGCAACCGGGAAGAGCTGCTGAACTTCATCTGTTGCAATGGCAATTTTGAAGCGGCGCAGAAGCAGAGGCTCCTTGAAGAAAAAAGCCTGCAAAAGCGCGCCGAATTTTGCTACCAGCTGATGCACGAAGACTTCCGCAAGCTGGAACTGCGCAACCAGATTCACCAAAAAACCAATAAGGAACTCGACAGAAACCAGCGGGAATATTACCTGAATCAGCAAATCCGCACCATACAGGAAGAGCTTGGCGGCGGACCGGATACCGATGCTGAGGAGCTTCTGGAAAAGGCAAAGTCGAAAAAATGGGACGAGGAAACCGAGGCGCACTTTCAGCGGGAACTGAAGCGGCTTCAGCGCCAAAATCCCAGCTCGCCGGATTACAACATTCAGCGGAATTACCTTGATTTCTTTCTGGAACTGCCATGGCAGCATTACTCAAAAGACATTTTCGACATCAGGAAGGCGCGCAAGACGCTGGACAGAGCGCACTTTGGCCTGGACGATATCAAGAAGCGCATCCTGGAGCATATGGCCGTGCTGAAACTGAAAGACAATATGAAATCGCCGATTCTCTGCCTGGTTGGTCCGCCTGGTGTTGGTAAAACTTCGCTCGGGAAAAGCGTGGCAGATGCCCTCGGCAGAAAATATGTGCGCGTTTCTTTAGGCGGCCTGCACGACGAAAGCGAAATCCGCGGGCACAGGAAAACCTACATAGGTGCCATGGCAGGGCGAATCCTGCAGAGCCTGAAAAAAGCGGGCACGGGAAATCCGGTGATGATTCTAGACGAAATCGACAAGATTGGGCGCGGCGTACACGGCGATCCAAGCGCTGCGCTTCTGGAGGTGCTGGACCCGGAGCAAAACAGCAGCTTCTACGACAATTTCCTGGAAATGGGCTACGACCTTAGCAAGGTGATGTTCATCGCCACGGCAAACACGGTAAGCGAAATACAGACACCGCTGCTGGATAGGATGGAAGTGATCCGCATTGCTGGCTACACACTGGAGGAAAAGGTGGAAATCGCGAAACGCCACCTCATCAAAAAAATTCAGGAAGAGAACGGGCTTCCCGCCGATTCCTTCAAGCTGGGAAATGCGGAGCTGAGGCACATCATAGAAGCGCACACATCGGAAAGCGGCGTGAGGGCGCTTAACCAAAAAATATCTGCCATTGCAAGATGGGCAGCGCTGCAAACTGCGATGGACAATGATTATGACGCAAAGATTTCCATTAGGAAAATTGACGAGATTCTCGGCGTGCCAAGGCCAAAAACCCTGTCGGAAATCACGGATTCACCAGGCGTAGTCACAGGCCTGGCGTGGACATCGGTGGGCGGCGATATCCTCTTCATCGAAAGCATCCTGAGCAACGGCGAAGGCAAGCTGACGATGACGGGAAACCTGGGCAATGTGATGAAGGAATCTGCACAGATCGCGCTGGAATATATCAAGGCAAAGCACGAACAACTGGGCATTTCGGAAGAGATGATGGCGAAAAAAAATGTGCACATACATGTGCCGGAAGGTGCCACGCCGAAAGACGGGCCTTCGGCCGGAATTGCGATGCTAACATCCATGGTGAGCAGTTTTAAAAACAAAAAAGTAAAGCAGCACTGGGCAATGACAGGCGAAATCACGCTGCGCGGAAAGGTGCTTCCTGTGGGCGGAATCAAGGAAAAGCTGCTGGCCGCTGCACGAGCCGGCATTACGGATGTAATCTTGTGCGATGCGAACCGGAAGGATGTGGAAGAAATAAACCAGGACTACCTGAAAACGCTGACAGTGCACTATGTAAAGACAATGAGCGAAGTGATAGAGTTGGCGATAGATGACAATTAGCAGATGTGATTGATAATTGATAGCTGATTTTTCCCCAGGAATTTTTCCGGGGATTTTTTATTTGAGTAAATTTGAAGAAAATAAAAACCTACACAATGCTTCCGAAAATTAACCCTGAAAACACCGATGCCTGGCTAAACCTGAACGACCATTTCCTGAATTCTGATTTTGAACTTCGCCAGTTGTTCGCCGAAAACCCTAACCGCTTCGCCGAATTTTCCGTGAAGGGGGAGAATTTCCTTTTTGATTATTCCAAAAATCTGGCGGATGAAAAAACGATGGAGCTGCTGCTGAACCTTGCCGAGGAATGCCAACTGAAAACGGCAATTGATGCGATGTTTTCCGGGGAGAAAATTAACGAGACGGAAAACCGCGCCGTGCTGCATACTGCGCTCCGCGATTTTTCTGACCGCGAAATTTTAGTGGACGGTGAAAATGTAAAGCCATTGATCCAAAAGGTTTTAGGGCAGATGAAGGCCTTTTCGGAAAAGGTGATCTCCGGTGAACACAAAGGATTTTCTGGCAAGGAAATCACCGATGTTGTGAATATCGGCATCGGCGGTTCGGATTTGGGGCCTGTGATGGTTTGCAGTGCGCTGAAGCATTTTAAAACAAGGCTGAATGTGCACTTCGTTTCCAATGTGGACGGCAATCATCTCGCGGAAACTCTGAAAAACCTTAACCCTGAAACCACGCTGTTCATCATCGCCTCAAAAACTTTTACCACGCAGGAAACGATGACCAATGCGGAATCTGCGAAGGGCTGGTTCCTGAAATCCGGCAGCGAAGGCGATGTGGCAAAGCATTTCGTGGCGCTTTCCACCAACCTGGAAGCCGTGAAGAAATTCGGCATCGCGGAAGAAAATGTGTTCGAGTTCTGGGATTGGGTTGGCGGCAGATATTCGCTGTGGTCGGCAATTGGGTTGAGCATCGTGCTTGCCGTGGGCTACGATAATTTTGAGCAGCTTTTGCGCGGTGCTTTCGATACGGACGAGCATTTCCGCAGTGCGGATTTCCGCGAAAACATCCCTGTGCTGATGGGGCTTTTGGGCATCTGGTACCGCAATTTCTACGGTGCGCCAACCTACGCCATCCTGCCTTATTCTCAGTACCTCGACCGTTTTGCGGCGTATCTGCAGCAGGGCGATATGGAGAGCAACGGCAAATCTGTGGACAGAAACGGCGATTTCGTGGAGTATGAAACCGGGCCGATCATCTGGGGTGAACCGGGAACTAACGGACAGCACGCGTTTTACCAGCTGATACACCAGGGAACGGAGCTGATTCCGGCGGATTTTCTAGCCTATGTAAAATCGCCGAACGAAGTGGGCGACCATCAGGAGAAACTTCTGGCGAATTTCTTTGCGCAGACTGAAGCCCTGGCTTTCGGGAAAACCGAAGACGAGGCGAAAGCCGAACTGGAAGGCAGCGGGAAGAGTGAGGAAGAAATCCGCAAGCTGCTGAATTACAAGGTTTTCAGCGGAGATACGCCTACCAATTCCTTCCTGTTTGAGGAGCTTACGCCGTTTTCCCTTGGGCAGCTCATCGCACTTTACGAGCACAAAATCTTCGTGCAGGGCATCATCTGGAACATTTTCAGTTTCGATCAGTTTGGCGTGGAGCTTGGCAAAGTGCTGGCAGGCAATATTTTAAAGGAAATAAAAACGGGCACGGAAGTCACCACGCACGATTCTTCCACGAATGGGCTGATGAATTATTATCTTTCGAAGAAGTAGAAAAATTTTGGGATGATTATGATTACTCAAACGCAATCCAATAAAATCATAGAGATACTGAAACCGTATAATCCTAAAAAAATAGGTGTGTTCGGTTCTTTTGCGCGCGGTGAAAATCTTGAAGGCAGCGATTTGGATATTCTTTACGAATTTGCGGAGCCTATTTCCCTGTTTAAAAAATTTGAAATTCAGGAGGCATTGGAAGAAAATCTAAAAACTTCTGTAGACCTGGTGTCTGAGAAATACCTGCATCCCTTACTGCGCGAAGAAATTTACCGAGATTTGAAAATTATTTATGAAAACTAATCAGGATATTCTGCGGCTGGAACATATTCTGCAAAGCATAGAGCGGATAGATTTTGTACTTAAAAATCTTTCATACGGTGAATATTTGGAGGACTGGCAAAAGCAGGATATAATAGTCAGAAATATGGAAATTATTGGCGAAGCATCTATTTCTGATGAATTGAAAAATTTACACTCTGATGTTGCTTGGAAACCTGCTGTAGGAATGAGAAATTACCTAATTCACGAATACTTTTCTGTCAATTATGATGAAGTTTGGACTACTTTGAAAGAAGATTTACCAATATTTAAAAATCAAATCAAAAACATTCTCAAAACCCTAACCCAATGAACAAATACCTACTGCACGGCGCGCTTTCTGCGAAGGCCGGAAAAGCAAACGAACTGGCGGAAATCCTGCTGGAAGCATCCCAACTGGTTTCCACGGCGAAAGGCTGCAAACTCTATGTCATCAGCACCGATGGTTCCGATAAAGTTTTCGTGACGGAAATCTGGGACAGCAAGGAAGACCACGATAATTCCCTGAGCATCCCTGGAGTTCGCGAGTTCATCGGAAAGGCGGTGCCCTTGCTGGAGGGCCAGCCGGAGAAAGGCCAGGAACTGAATTTACTGGGCGGTTTCGGAATTTAAAATCAAAAAGAAAATGGCAAAAATTCTCGACGGACAGGCCCTGTCCCAAACCATCAAAAATGAAATAAAGGCGGAGGTTTCCAAAATCACCGAGGGCGGAAAAAGGCCGCCGCATCTTGCCGCAATTCTCGTGGGAGAAAACGGCGCAAGCAAGGCCTATGTAAATTCCAAGGTGAAGGACTGCAAGGAAGTAGGCTTCGGCTCTACACTTTTGCGCCTGCCAGAAACGATTTCGGAAGACGAGCTCCTCGCTGAAATTCAGAAGCTGAACGATAATCCGGAAATTGACGGCTTCATCGTGCAGCTGCCTTTGCCGGAAAATTTTGACCAAGAAAAAATCATCGAGGCCATAGACCCGAAGAAAGATGTGGACGGCTTTCACCCGGAAAACTTCGGGAGAATGGCGCTAGAGATGGAAGCCTTCCTTCCAGCCACACCCTTCGGAATAATGCAGCTTCTGGAAAGAAACCAAGTAGAAACAAAGGGCAGACACTGCGTAGTCATCGGCAGAAGCCGCATAGTAGGCAGGCCGATGAGCATCTTGATGAGCAGTAAAGGAAATCCCGGAGATTCCACCGTGACCATCGTGCACAGCCACACACCCAACATTGCGGAATTTACCAAAATGGCAGACATCGTGATCGTTGCGCTCGGCAGGCCGAAATTTCTGACGGGCGATATGATAAAGGACGGCGCCGTGATCGTGGATGTGGGCATCACCAGGGTGGATGATGATTCTAGCAAAGGCTATCATCTGGAAGGCGATGTGGATTTCGATTCCTGCGAACCCAGGGCATCCTGGATAACGCCTGTGCCAGGAGGCGTAGGCCCGATGACAAGGGCAATGTTGATGAAAAATACGCTGATTGCTTACCAAAAAAATTTTAGATAATTATGTCAACTCAAATTAAAAACCAACACACGCAAAACGCGTTCATTACCGCCTGGGCTATAGGGCTCGTTTTTTATTTCATTGCCTATGCCACGCGTTCCACGCCTTCTGTAATGACTCAGCAGTTTTCTGACCTATACGGAGTGGCTCCTCAGCGCGCGCTGGAAATCTTCGGGGCATATTATTACACCTACTCCATCTGCGCTTTGCTGGCGGGCATTTGCCTGGATAAATTCGGGGCTAGGCGGTCTATGTTTGCGGGCACCCTTGTTCTGGGCATTGGCTGCGCACTGTTTATCCTCGCCTCAGAGGCTACCGGCGTTACGGGGCGGATGCTTCAGGGGGCGGCGAGTGCGTTTGCATTCCCGGGCTGTATTTTCCTCGCTACCAGAGGTTTTTCTCAGAAAACACAGGCAACGGCTATAGGCATCACGCAATGCGTTGGGATGTTCGGCGGCTTTGCTGGGCAGTCTTTTATGCCGCTGATAATGTCTCTCGGGGTAGAGTTTAAGACCGTGTGGCTGGTACTCAGCGCGCTGTGCTTCATCCCTGCGGTTTTAATGCTCCTCATCATCCCAAGGCCGACCCCAGAGGATGCGGCACGCAGGAAACAGATGCCCATCCTGGAGCCGCTGAAAATAATCTTCAGCAATCCGCAGTCGTGGCTTACGGGTGCCATTTCCGGGCTGATGTTTGCCCCTACTACCGTGTTTGTAATGACTTGGGCGGTAGGCTATTTCGTGACCGATCTCGGCTTTACCAAAGAGCTGGCAGCGCGTACCGCCGCTATGGCATCCCTCGGCTGGGTGGCGGGGGCGCCGCTGATGGGCTTCATCTCCGACAGGATTGGCAGGAGGAAACCCGTAATCTTCGGCGCGCTGATCGGTATGGCACTGATGATCGTTCAAGGTATGCTGGCACCCAACCTGCTGCCGCCAAAACTTACTATGTTCCTGTTCGGCGTTTTCTCCGGCTCGGCTATGGTTCCGTATTCCATCATTAAGGAAGTGAACCCAAAGAATGTAATTGGGAGTGCTTCCGGGGTACAGAATTTCATCACCTTCGGGGTCACCAGCATTATCGGGCCTTTGTTTGCAAAAACCCTTGGCAGCCAGCTTGCCACGGTTACCGACCTTCACGAGCATTTCCAAAGGAGCCTGATGTTCTGGGTATTCTGCATCGCGCTGGCATTCATCCTCACCTTCTTCCTAGAGGAAACCCACGGCAACCAGAGAGAGGAGTAAGGTTTTAGCTAAATTTACTGCCCGTCCGTTTTCGCTAAAGTTTTGCGTAATTTTGCAGACTGATGACTTTAAATTCTGATCTGGAAAGCGGGCTGGCACTTCCCGTGATGGAGCATTTCTACACGCTGCAGGGCGAGGGTATGCACAGCGGCAGAGCTGCGTACTTCATCAGGCTGGGCGGCTGCGATGTGGGCTGCCACTGGTGCGATGTGAAGGAAAGCTGGGATGCGGAACTTCATCCGCTGATGAACGCGGAAGAACTGGCAAAAACTGCGGCGGCACACTGCAAAACCATCGTGATAACTGGCGGGGAGCCGCTTATGTGGAACCTGAACCCGCTTACGCAGCATCTGAAATCTCTGGGCTGCGCCATCCACATAGAAACCTCGGGTGCGCACCCTTTGAGCGGAAGGCTGGATTGGGTAACGCTTTCGCCGAAGAAAAACTCCCTGCCTTTGGAGGAAATTTATCAAAGGGCAGACGAGCTGAAAGTCATTGTGTACAATCAGCACGATTTTCAGTTTGCAAAAGCCCAGGCGGAAAAGGTCTCTGATAGCTGCCATTTGCTGCTGCAGAGCGAGTGGGGCAGGCGGGAGATTCTGTACCCGGAGATCACGAAATTTATATTGGAAAACCCGAAATGGCGGGCATCCGTGCAGACGCATAAGTATCTGAACATACCCTGATAAGCTATCCATTTGGTTTTGAAACAGAAAAGCATAGAAGACAACTAAAAAAATCTTACTTTCGCAGTATGATAAAAAAATTCCTGACCGCAATCGGTGAATATTTCCTGCTGCTGGGCAAGGCGATCCGCCCCCCGCAGAAGTGGAATATGTTCTACAAAGCTTTTATGCGGGAAATCAACGACTTAGGTGTCAATTCTTTTGGACTAACGGTTTTCACATCCATATTTTTCGGGGCTGTGGTCGCCATACAGATGTATAATAATTTTGATGCATCCACATTCCCGATCCCTACCACCTTTGTGGGGTACGCTACCAAGGCCGTGCTGGTACTGGAGTTTGCCCCCACGGTCATCAGCCTGGTGCTGGCGGGCAAGGTAGGTTCTTACATAGCCTCCAGCATCGGGACTATGCGCGTTTCCGAGCAAATTGACGCTCTGGACATTATGGGGGTGAATTCACCCAACTTCCTCATCGCTCCAAAGGTGCTGGCAGCCGTAATTTTCAACCCGCTGCTGATAGCCCTGAGTATGGTATTCGGCATCCTGGGAGGCTACTGGGCAGGGATGATGACCGGGAAGTGGACGACTGCCGATTATATCACCGGGATCCAGATGTATATGCCGGCGTACTTCTACCGCTATGCGTTTATCAAGACGGTGGTCTTCGCCTTCATTATTGCCTCCGTGCCTGCCTATTTCGGCTATACGGTAAAGGGCGGCTCCCTGGAGGTGGGCCGCGCAAGTACCGATGCCGTGGTGTGGACGATGGTCTTTATCATCGTTTCTGAATTACTTTTAACCCAAATGCTGATGAGCTGATGATTGAGGTAAAAGATTTAACGAAACAGTTCGGGGATAATAAAGTTTTAAAAGGCATCACCGCCACTTTTGAGACAGGAAATGTAAACCTCGTAATCGGGCAAAGCGGCTCCGGAAAAACCGTGTTCCTGAAAAGCCTGCTGAATGTGCACGAGCCCACCAGCGGCAACATCCTCTTCGACGGGAGGGACATCACTAAGATGGGCAGGGAGGAAAAGCAGAACATACGCATGGAAATAGGCACCGTGTTTCAGGGCAGCGCGCTTTTCGACTCTTTGACGGTGGCGGAAAACATCAGCTTCCCGCTGGATATGTTTACCAACCTATCCTTCCGGGAGAAGAAGAGAAAGGTACAGGAGGTAATGGACAGGGTGCATCTGATAAAGGCAGGGAGAAAATACCCGTCTGAAATCTCCGGAGGTATGCAGAAGCGCGTGGCAATAGCCAGGGCAATTGTGAACAACCCGAAATACCTCTTCTGCGACGAGCCAAACTCCGGGCTGGATCCGTTTACCTCCAATGTGATTGATGACCTGATTCTGGAGATTACCCGGGAGTACCAGACCACCACCATCATCAACACCCACGATATGAACTCCGTGCTTACCATCGGGGAAAAAATCGTGTACCTGAAGGACGGGCTGAAGGAGTGGGAAGGCACCAAGGACGATGTAATCTCTGCGCCGAATGAAAATCTGATTAATTTCGTTTACTCCTCTGAAATGTTCAAAGAGCTGCGGGATTATATGCTAAGAACCAATAAAACTTCCATTGAAAACATCATCACAAAACCACCGAAGAATGAAGGAATTGATTAGCGCCATCGCCCTTGCGTGCAGCGGTATTGCCTCTGCACAGTTTGTATCGTTTTCTGCCAAGGCCAACCTGCTGGTGCCGGTAGCCAAGGCAGACTGGAAGCAGGGCTACGCCGCGGCGAAGGAGACCATTAGCAGAAAGGGCGAAAACAGCACGGGGTTCAACATTGGGCTTTCCTCAAAAATCAATTTGCCGATGTCCCTATATGTAATGCCGGAGGTTTACTACACTCATTTTAAAAACGAAATCACGGAAGCCGCTTACAATGAAAAAATAAAAGCGAGCAGCAACCGCCTGGACATCCCCGTACTGGTAGGCTACAAGATCTGGGGCAACCTGATTAGCACACATACCGGCCCTGTGCTGAGCTATAATTTCTCACCGAAAAGTGAGGATATCAGCGATGACAGCTACCAGCATTTTTATGAAGATTCTGAAAAAAACCTCAATGTCGGCTGGCAGTTTGGCTTCCAGAGCGAAATTAAGAAGCTGGTATTAAGCCTAAAATATGAAACAGCCCTGTCCAAAGAAAAGAGGAAATTTGTAGAAAAAGTAATGGATGGCGGAGGTTACAACAATATCTCCTACGACTACCGCCCTGCCTTTGTGATGCTTGGCATTGGCTACAAACTTTAATAAAACTTATTTCCTGGTAAAGAATCGGGCGGCTTTTCTCAGCTCCTCCGCCTGTGGGTCATAGTCGGGCTGGCTCATCCGCTCCGCCTGCGCGGCGCGCCGTTCCAGCTCTTCTTTCTCGCGGCGCAGCCTCTCCAGTTCCTGGCGCTTGCGCTCGGCCTTTATGGCGCTGCCCTTTGCGGAGTATCCTACAATACCGCCGATGATGAGCCCTATGCCTACCCCGCCCATAATGCCCATTATGTGGGATAATTGAAATTTCTCTATCGAAAAATCTGTTGTAAGATAAAAAAGCAATCCTGAAATAAGTAGGAGTACGAAGCCTACAGCGGTAAGTCCTTTCATTTGCAGTAAATAAAAACTTCCCAAAGTTACGAAACTTGGGAAGTTTTTGTGGAATTAATTAAATCTTCCCTCCGGAAGCCTTATAATATTCTAGTGCGCGCGGCAGATTTTTCTCTATATCCTTTACGCGGTTGCCAGGATTCGGGTGGGTGGAGAGGAATTCAGGTGCGCGCTGCCCGCCGGATGCTGCCTCCATCCGCTGCCAGAAGGGTACCGCCTCTCGCGGATCATAGCCCGCCATAGACATTAGGTAAAGCCCCATCTGATCTGCCTCCAACTCTTGGCTGCGGCCGTATCGGAGAAGTACGACCTGCGAACCGATAGGGTAAGCCGCCTGGAAAACCTGCTGCCAGGCCGCACTAGAGATCGTGCTGCCCGCTATAGCTCCGCCGTACTGCGCCAGCATAGCCTGGGAAATTCTCTCGTTTCCGTGCCCCGCCAGGGCGTGAGATACTTCGTGCCCCAAAACTACGGCGAGGCCTGTATCATTTTTTGTCACCGGCAAGATCCCGGTGTATACCGCTACTTTTCCGCCAGGCATACACCAGGCGTTCATCTGGTTTTCATCTATGAGGTTGAATTCCCAATTGTAATCCTGCAGGTCGCTGCTGCGTCCTATGCTACGGTAGTAGTTTTCGGCAGCATTTTTTATCCGGAGCCCTACATTGTTTACCTGTTTTGATGCGGCAGTGTTAGTAATTACCTTAGATTCGGAAAGCGTCTGGCGGTACTGCTGGAAAGCCATAGCATTTATCTGTTGGTTACTCACCATCTGCAGGGAGCGGCGCCCTGTCACGGGATTTGTGGTACAGGCAACAGTGGCAAATGCAGCAGCCCCCATTGCGATAGCTTTTATTTTTTTCATTATAATTTCCTTAAAATTTCAATTTTGCATATCAATTTCTATTCCAAGAGGTTTTTCAAGACTTAAGCATATTTCGTGATTTAGATTCAAAAAGAAAAAATGTTTCGTCCCCTTTTAATTTCCTCGACTTTGTGTTTATATGGCTGCCTAATCTTTTCTGCTCAATATGGCTCGCTAATTGAACGATTCGAGCAGCAGGCTCAAAACTACCTTGCTCATAAACCGTCATTTGCTAGTTTTTAGGCTAACAAATGCTTGTTATATAGGTTTTATTAGATTGGTTGGGGCAAATGTAACAGACTATTTTTTATAATTAAGGTGATATTCTAGGAAATCTTTAAACGTATCCCATTTTTTATCACAATAATTATCAATAAGAAATTTTTGAATATTATTAGATTTGATAAAAATTACATTATCTATATCTTTATCATAAAATAGGAAGTCTTCATTTTCAAAATTGAATAATGAATAATATTGAATTGGCAGATTTAATTGTTTTCTTAAAATCTTTGTTAAACTTTTATCAAAGTCCCTAATTTCATAAGCAAACGGATATAATATACCAAGTTTTCCCTTGATTTCATCATTATATTTAGACCAAAATTCAACAAAATCACTATTAATTTTATTGAAACCTAATTCATTAAATTTCGAGTTGTATTCCTCAGTATATTTCGGTAGAACTTTATCAAATTTTTTATCTAAAAATTGAATGAATTTAATATCAAGCATATTAGTTCCTTTTTAAAATTAATTAATTAACATTTACCTTTAGCAGCAGCTCTTCTACGTTTTCTCTCAGCTTTACCTGAAAATCTGCTCATCGGTATACTCTTGGATTTGCCGATTGTTGTCTTATCAAAAACATTTGCTAGTTTTTTAGGCTAGCAAATGCTGTTTTTATTGGTATCCATGGTGATGTAATAAATAATTTTACCAACTTGTTAATGGTCTATGAATATTTGACCAATACGGAGTAAGATGATTAGAGAAAAAATAGTATTCCTCATGACTTGAATCTATAGAAAATCCCAACTCATTAAAAACTATTCTTCCATCTCTTCTTTGAATAAAATGATTATTTTTCATTAATTCCAGAATTTCACTATCATCTAATAGTGATTTATTATTTAATAAAATTGTAATCTTACTATTGATTTTTTTATCATAAAAAATTTCAGATAGTTTATTGTCTATGAATTTAAATATTAAACCATCTATTTCAAAAATTTTCTTACCATCATAAATAACTTCGTTACTTGATAACAATAGTTTCTCTTCAAAATCTTTAATACTCGTTCCAAATATAAATTTTCCAAAACTTTTATATGGTAAAAAAGTTAAATTTGAATCTAAAGTTAAATTTTTCTTAGTTTCATAATTTTCAACAGTTTCTACTCCATCTTCATAAAAGCTTTTTAAGGTAGAGTCATAAATTAGAATTTGAGAAAAAAATTTTCTACTTTCATCAAAATTAACAATTATATTAAAGTTGGTAAAAATATATGATTTATAAGTTTTAAAATCCTCAATTAGAGTAGATTTACGTTCTTTTTTTAAAAATTGCCAAAAATTTTCAATGTCTATTTTAATATCATTCAAATAGAACTCGCATAAATCCTTAGAATAAACAGTAATTAGTCGATTACTATTATTTTTATCAAATTCAAAAAAGAGATTATCTTGCTTATCTATAAATGGATATGTATCTCCTAATTTAAATCCATTAACTATACTATCAAAAATAATTAATGACATAATCTATATTTCCTCTTCAATCGATTAGCTTCTCTATTATCTATATACCCCTTATCTTTTGCGTAATCAACCATTTCTTTCATCCCAGAGTTATATTTTGAGCCATTTTTCTTTGTACATCTCTAATATCCATTTCCATAGCTTTACCAAATTTGCCTCTTGAAATTAAATCAGCTTGTACAGTTCTCCATCCTTTTGAAGTTGTTGCACTACCCCAACTAGCTGTCTTCAAATGATCGACCCTTTCCATCCATGTTGATGGTGCACTATAATGAGAAATAGCAGAGCCCCCAGATTTTATCGAATTATGGGCAGGCATATGATTTACTTCTCCTCCAATACTTTGAGATCTGGTCAAACCATAACTTCCGCCTCCCTTAGCACTCAACCCCCACGGGTCAATCCACCCAATCGGATTGGGAGCATATTGGAATACATTATATCCGCCCAATAATTCAATTGGGTCACGGCTAATAAACATCCCAACGTCTGAATCGTAGTATCTAAACCGATTATAATGCAACCCTGTTTCCGTATCTAAACTCTGCCCCTGAAACTTAATCGGCTGTAACTCATTCTCCGTAATGGCAAAGTTATCAATAAACTGCGGTTTATAAATCGTATCAAACGACCCACCCCACGCTCTATCATAACTCAACCAAACAATATCGCCTTTATCATCGCTTAATTCCTGCGGAGTACCAAGATGATTACAATGATAATGATAAATATTGATTAACGGCTGAGACTTATCTTGTATTCGTTGATTAATCGTTTCTTCAGATTCACCAATTCTAACAAAGCGTCTTGTCTCGTAGGCAATATCGTATGAAGGAAACTATAGATAAGATAAATTAATCTACATATTTCTCAACTATTTCATCAAATGAACTAAATAATATTTCTAGAGTTTGTTCATCATGATAGTAAATAAAAATATTATCATTGCAATTTGAGACTAGAATACTATTTCCAGAACCATCATCACCAATAACTAAATAATTTTGAAGTTGTTTAATATTGGAGAGATTTTTTCTAAACATTAATGTTAAATCAATTACAGTTTCGTTTCCCTGAATAGGAGCATTTGATAATCCATGAATATCAATTCCTATAAAGCATCCTCCAAAACGTTCTAGTATTTCTTTGTAGCTCGAATTAAATTCCAAATTTAATACTTTTTCCGCATTTTGAACGGCTATTTCACTGCTAGGTTCACCATGATAGGTAGGATTAAGCATGAAATAACGTTCTAATTTTTCAATATTTTCAACTTTCATTTAGATTTACCTTTACCTTATGTACAACTAGGAGTAATGCCACGTCTTTTTAATTCTTCAGCGGCTTGGTTATGCCAAAACTCTCGTTTCCAATTATTGAACTGTTCTCTATTTGAAATTCCACCTTTATTGCCTAATGGATGAAGGTTTTTGGAATTCGATTGGTGTTGTCTAGCTGGCATTCCAATAATTGATCCCATATCTTGCTGGCGGTAATGATGTAAAACAATAGTGTTACCTTTTCTATCAACTGGCGATTTGCCAAAAGGTCTTGGATTATCAGGACTATTTAAATAATGTAAAGATTTTAAGTCTGAATCACTATAATGACTTAAATCAGTATATCCATGTACTTCCAGTGTGAAGCCCGTGCTATCAGTAAAGCTTGTGGTTTTTCTACTTAGTCCTACAGGATCAATCCACATTACAGGATTCGGAGCATACTGGAATACATTACTACCACCAAGCAGACCGATAGGGTCTCTGGCAATAAACATCCCCACATCAGAATCATAATACCTAAATCTGTTGTAGTGAAGTCCAGTCTCAGTATCTAACGACTGCCTTTGAAATTTTGTTTACCTTCGCTTTGCAGACCGCCAGCGCATCAGTTTTGATGGTTATTTAAAATAAAAAAAACGGACAAGTTTCGCCCGTTTTTTTCAAAATATTAACATAATTTAGTTTGTAGCCGCATCCGGAGTCGTCACAGTAGTAGTTGTAGATGTAGCTACAGTATCTACCACAGCTTCGTTTGTCTCGGGCACTACTGTTTCGCCAGTTGTCATAGTCTCCTCAGCAGGCGTTACTACTTCAGTTTCTGTAGTCTCCACAGTTTCTACTTCTTTTTTCTGGCAAGATACTACAGAAAGTACTGCCACAGCGCTAAGCGCGAAAAATGCTTTTTTCATAGTTGATAATTTTTTAGTGCTGCAAAATTAAAACTTTGCGGCGATTTTGCAAATATAAATGATGAAAAGTGTGATTTTAATTTATCTGGTTCTCCTTTCGATGTCTCTTTGCACATCCTGCGCCCCTGCCTTTACATCATTGGCACCTTTTTTCGCCGCTGTACTCACATCATTGGCTACTTCTTTTGCTCCTGCCTCTACATCCTGAGCGCCTTTTTTAATGGCGTTACCCGCCTTATCAAGGCCTTGTTCAGTTTTGTCAAGAGCGCGCTCGAAGTCGTTTTTGGCTTCATTCGATGGTTCCAAAGTGGTAGTTGTGCTGGTGGTAGTTTCCGTTACCGGCCCGGTGCTCACAGCTCCCGTGCTTAGGGTATCGCCAAGGGAGGAGGTATCGCCAAGGCTGTCTGCTTCGTATACCACAATATTCTCATCCGTGTGGATTTCTTCTTTTTCCACTTTTTTGCAAGATACTACCGCAAGCGTAAGTGCTGTGGCAGAAAGGATTAGTTTTTTCATTGTATAAAATTTTATTCGGGACAAAAATAAAAAAAGTTTTTAATGATAAATATTTTATAAACAAATTTTAATTATCACTCCTCTCCCTTCATTTTCTCAGCGTTTTCCGCCATTATCACGGCGTCCATCATTTCCTGAATATCGCCGTTCATATAGGCATCCAGGTTGTAGATGGACTTGTTGATGCGGTGGTCCGTCACCCTTCCCTGCGGATAATTGTAGGTTTTGATTTTCGCGGAGCGGTCTCCCGTGGAAACCATCGTCTTGCGTTGCGCCGCAATATCGCCCTGAACTTCCTGCAGCTTCATATCGTAAAGTTTTGCGCGAAGCATTTCCATCGCCAGCTCTCTGTTCGCCAGCTGAGAACGCGCCTGCTGACAAACCACCACTATGCCGGAAGGCTTGTGCGTAAGCTGCACCTTGGTTTCCACCTTGTTCACATTCTGCCCGCCTGCTCCCCCGGATCTTGAAGTCTGCATTTCAATATCGGCCGGGTTGATTTCCACATCCACTTCTTCGGCTTCCGGCAAAACTGCCACGGTAATTGCCGAAGTATGCACCCTGCCCTGAGACTCCGTTTCCGGAACGCGCTGAACACGGTGCACACCGGATTCAAACTTCATCACGCCGTACACCCCATCGCCTTCCACCTTCATTATCAGCTCTTTATAGCCTTTCGCCGCTTCGTTCGAATCGGTAATTTCGTGGCGCCAGCCTTTGTCCTTAAAATACATCGAATACATTCGGTACACATCTTCCACGAAAATCGCGGCTTCGTCTCCGCCTGTGCCTGCACGCAGTTCCACGATTACATTTTTATCATCGGCTGGGTCTTTCGGAATCAGCAGGATTTTCAGTTCTTCCTCCAAAATGGGAATTTTCTCCTGAGCTTCCAGCTTTTCCATTTTGGCAAGCTCCGCAAGGTCTTTGTCCGAGCCATCTGCAATGATTTCATCGGATTCTTCGATGGTTTTCAGCGCGGCGGAGTATTCATCAAACACCTTCACTATTTTTCCCAAGTCGCTATATTCCTTGTTCAGCTGCCCGTATTTCTTTTGGTCAGAAATTACATCGGGCTGGATGATCAGGTCTGCCACTTCGTTGTATCGCTGCTTTATCGCTTCTAATTTGGGAATAAGGGACTTGGCCATTTTTGGAAAATTGAATTTGCAAAGATAGCATTGTAAGATTAAATGATCCCACAGAATTTGTAGTGCGCTTTTGCAAATGAAAATTATTATCTGCTCAAAATCACAAAACAAAAAATTCCGCAACAATTTCTGCTGCGGATTAAATTTTCTAAAGATTTAAGGGCTACTGATAGGTAGGCGCATCGTCAGCATGCGTGCCGTGGCCGTGCTCGTGGATGAAAGGCCCCTCACCTTTAGGGTTGCTGTAGACCACTTCCACACCTTCCTGCTCCGGCAGGGTTTTCCTTCGGATATCTTCCGGGTCGAACGGCTTGGTTTTGCCAAAATATTCTGCAAGCCCTTCCGTAAGCCACATTGGCACCACTACCAGGCCAAACATAAATATACACCAAAACCCCACTAAGAACATAACCAGAAAGAACAGCGTCCAGAGAAATTGGTAAAATGGCCAAAGAAGAAAAGTAAGCATCCTGTTTGATTTTAGGCAAAAGTAAGACAAATTTCCATTTCCGCAAAACATTTATATATGATTTTTTTCGTTTGCGGCAAGGAGATTTTTTTGTACTTTCGTTGCAGACAGTTTAAACATAAATTTTATCAAATATGGAATTCCGTATTGAAAAAGACACAATGGGCGAAGTGCAGGTGCCCGCCGAGAAATTCTGGGGCGCACAGACAGAGCGTTCCCGAAACAATTTTAAAATCGGGCCGGAAGGCAGTATGCCGCACGAAATCATCGAAGCCTTCGCCTACCTGAAAAAAGCCGCAGCCTATACCAATGCGGAACTTGGCGTGCTGAGCGAGGAAAAGCGCGACGCCATAGCGAAAGTGTGCGACGAAATCCTGGATGGAAAGCTGGACGACCAATTTCCGCTCGTAATCTGGCAGACAGGCTCCGGCACGCAGAGCAATATGAATGTGAACGAAGTAATTGCCAACCGCTCTCATACCAATGCCGGCGGAAAACTGGGCGAGAAAACCACCGTGCACCCGAACGATGATGTGAACAAATCGCAATCATCGAACGATACCTACCCAACCGCAATGCACATCGCAGCGTACACCAAAGTTGTAAAGCATACACTGCCTGCGTTAGAAAAACTTCGCAACACGCTGGATGAAAAGGCGAAGAAATTCGAAAACATCGTAAAAATCGGGCGCACACACTTGATGGACGCTACGCCGCTAACGCTCGGTCAGGAATTTTCCGGCTATGTGGCTCAGCTGGATTATGCGAAAAAAGCCATCGAAAATACGCTGGCACACCTTAAGGAACTAGCATTAGGCGGAACGGCCGTAGGCACCGGGCTGAACACGCCGAAAGGCTACGATGTAAAGGTAGCGGAATACATCGCGAAATTTACAGGGCTGCCTTTCGAAACGGCACCAAATAAATTTGAAGCTCTGGCAGCGCACGACGGCATCGTGGAAACGCACGGCGCATTGAAGCAGCTTGCCGTGGCGCTCTACAAAATCGCGCAGGATGTGCGTTTGCTGGCATCCGGCCCAAGGTCTGGCATCGGTGAAATTTTCATTCCTGAAAATGAGCCCGGCTCTTCGATAATGCCCGGCAAGGTGAACCCTACGCAAAATGAGGCGATTACGATGGTTTGTGCGCAAGTTCTTGGGAACGATACCACGATTTCCTTCGCCGGAACTCAAGGAAATTACGAGCTGAATGTGTTCAAGCCCGTGATGGCGTACAACTTCCTGCAATCGGCGCAGCTTTTGGCGGATGCGATGATTTCGTTCAACGACCATTGTGCCGTGGGCATCGAGCCGAACGAGCCGAGAATAAAAGAGCTGGTGGAAAAATCCCTGATGCTTGTGACGGCGCTGAACACACACATCGGCTACGAAAACGCGGCGAAAATCGCGAAAACCGCTCACAAAAACGGCACCACACTGAAGGAAGAAGCCATCAATCTAGGGCTGCTAACGGCAGAGCAATTCGACGAGTGGGTGAAGCCTGAGGATATGGTGGGAAGCCTGAAGTAGAGCCAAGACACAAGAATCAAGATACAAGTTTCAAGTTCAAGGCTAAAAGTATAGTTTACAGTTTAAGGCTGCGGGCTTGCGGTTTTTGCGTGAGGGCGGAAGCCATTGTTTGAGCTCTTGCGAAGCGCAGCGGAGCAAAGCGAGTGGCTGCAGACCGACCCTCAGTTTCGCGCCTTAGCGAAACTGAGGGGCACGCCAAAGAATTCAAAGTTTTAAACTCGATAAAGAAAAACCCGGCGGAATTCTGCCGGTTTTTTTTGTAAAATAATCATCCACCGATCATTTTTTTTATCGCGTTCAGCTTCATCAGCGCTTCGATGGGTGTAAGGGTGTTGATGTCGATTTTCGTGAGTTCTTCGCGGATGTTTTCCAGCACAGGGTCATCCAGCTGAAAGAAGGACAGCTGCAGGTTTTTTTCCGTTACGCGCTTTATTTTGTCGGTGCTTTCTGCGCTGCGGCTTGCCTCCAGTATTTTCAGAATTTCCTGCGCACGGCTCACCACCTTAGCAGGCATCCCGGCAAGTTTTGCCACATAAATTCCGAAGCTGTGTTCGCTTCCGCCAGGCAGAAGTTTTCGCATAAAAATCACGCTGCCCTTGTTTTCCTGAATTGCGATGTGGAAATTTTTAATCCTCCCGAAAGTCAGCGCCATTTCGTTCAGCTCGTGATAATGCGTGGCGAAAAGCGTTTTCGGCCGTGTAGCGTGCCCGTGCAGAAATTCGGCAATTGCCCAGGCTATGGAAACACCGTCATAAGTGGAAGTTCCGCGCCCTATTTCATCCAGCAGAATCAGGCTGCGCTCGGTCACATTATTCAGGATGTTCGCCGCCTCGTTCATTTCCACCATAAAAGTGGATTCGCCGGCTGAAATATTGTCCGAAGCGCCCACTCTGGTGAAAATCCTATCCAGAATGCCGATTTCTGCGTGCTTTGCCGGAACGAAACTGCCAATCTGAGCAAGTAGGCAAACAATCGCCGTTTGCCGAAGAATCGCCGATTTTCCCGCCATATTTGGTCCGGTTACCATCAGAATTTGCTGCGTTTCATTGTCCAGAAAAATATCATTCGGGATGTATTTTTCGCCAAGCGGTAGAGAATTTTCTATGATGGGATGCCTTGCTTCTTGCAGCTCAATCGCAAAGCCCTCGTTCAAAACAGGCCTTGTATATCCTTGATTATCAGCTAATAAGCTAAAACCTAAAGCTACATCAATCTGAGCGATAATGGCGGAATTCTGCTGGATGTCATCCATAAATTCCAGAACCTGCGCACAGATTTTCCGGTAAAGCGAATATTCCAGGGCGGAAATTTTTTCTTCCGCGCCAAGGATCTGCGTTTCATAATTTTTCAGTTCTTCGGTGATGTAGCGCTCGGCATTCACCAAAGTCTGCTTCCGCACCCAATCCTGCGGCACCTTGTCTTTATGCGTGTTTCGCACTTCGATGTAGTAGCCGAAAACATTGTTGAAATCTATTTTCAGCGATGCAATTCCGGTGCGCTCCGTTTCCCTGGCACACATTTCCTCCAGGTAGTTTTTCCCGTTCTGCTGCAGGTTTCGCAGCGCATCCAGCTCATCATCCACACCTTCCCTTACCACATTGCCTTTCGCTAAATTTACCGGCAATTCTTCCTGTAGATTTTTTTGCAGAAAAGTGATGATTTCCGATAAATCGTGCAGCGGCTCAATCCAGGCAGGTATATCGTGAAAAGGACGCAGTAACTCCCTGATTTTCTGAACACTAACTAAACTTGAGCGAAGGTAGCCCAGCTCTTTCGGCGAGATTTTTTCCGATGCTAATTTCCCTATTAACCTTTCCAGATCAGAAATGGTTTTCAGCAATTCTGAAATCTCGAAACGCAGCTCTTCTTCCCTGCTGAAAAACTCCACCAGGTTTAGCCTTCGGTTAATTTCGTTCACAGATTTTAGCGGCAGTATCAGCCTTCTTCGCAAAAGCCTTGCGGCCATTGGCGTTGAAGTTTTGTCGATGATGTCCAGCAGAGATTTTCCGTCCGGATGGTTGGGCTGCAGGATTTCCAGATTGCGAAGCGTAAAGCCGTCCAGCATCAGGAAATCGTCCTGCGGAATTAGCTGGATCTTCGTAATGTGCTGAAGCAGAGCGTGATGCGTATCCTCAACTAGGTAAGCGAAAATGGCGCCTGCTGCTGTGATGGCCAGCGGAAATTGCTCTATACCGAAGCCTTTCAGCGAGTTGGTTTTGAAGTGCGCCGTGAGTTTTTCGTAAGCGTAAGGGTATTGAAACGCCCAGTCTTCCAGCTTGAAAATGCTGCGGGTCTTCAGCTGTTCAGGGATGGGCACGCTTCTTTGGTGGATGATTTCGGAAGGACTGAAGGTGTGCAGGATGTGCAGCAGTTTCTCCAGATTGCCTTCTGCCACCAGGAATTCTCCGGTGGAAATATCGACCAGCGCTATGCCGTATTTTCCCTTTTCCTGATGCAGCGAGAGCAGGAAATTATTCTTTCGGGAATTCAGCACCTGATCGTTGAAGGTTACGCCCGGTGTCACGAGTTCCGTTACGCCGCGCTTTACGATGCCCTTCACAGTTTTCGGGTCTTCCAGCTGATCGCAGATTGCCACGCGAAGCCCTGCCCGAACAAGCTTCGGCAAATAAGAATCCAGCGAATGATGCGGGAAACCGGCAAGCTCCGTATGAGAATCGCCGTTGTTTCTCTTGGTAAGTACGATGCCCAGGATTTGGGAAGTTTTCACGGCATCCTGCCCAAAAGTTTCATAGAAATCGCCTACGCGGAAAAGCAGCAGCGCATCAGGATATTTCGCCTTAATGCTGTTGTACTGCGTCATCAGCGGTGTTTCCTTCCGGGATTTTGCCATTTACTTTTGGTAGAAATTTTCAGTGAGGTAAAAAACGGTGTCGATGAAAAATGGAATTCCATTCTCAAATATCACATTCTCATCGTGTATGTCTTCTAAAATGAGCCCTAAATCTTTATTAATAAAATCCTGATTTCGTATTTTTCTGAAACCGTTGTGCTCCAAAAATTCATTTACAATTTCAAGATTCACAGGTTCGGTTTCCTTTACAAATGATTGGAGCACTACGGAATAAATTTTATCATCAAAAAATTCAAAACCCAATAATTCATAGGCGGTTAAAGGGAAGAAGTAATTGTGAATCAGCAGGCTGTTCAGGTAGTCCAGCCAGAATTCGTAGAAAATACCATCATTAAATTTAACAACTTTTGAATTTCCAAATCGGTAAACTTTCTGCTCTGCGCCTTCGGAAAGATAATTTAGGTTTAAATCTTCTCTGTTAAAAATCAGTCCGTTTTCTTCACAGAATTTTCGCAGCAGCTTTTTTTCTTCACTTTTGATTGGCTTCTGCACTTTATGTTTTGCACCTGCTCCCTCATTTCCTCCAAGGTAAATTTGCGCTCTTTTGAGAACACTTCCGCCGCAAGCCTGTTCATCTCCTGAAATGATATTTTGTAGTTCATCCTTTACCAGCATTGGATTACAAAAATAGGAAATTTTGCCGCGCTATTCCGGCCGCCATTCCACCACTGCATTCACGAAGGCCTCCGCATTTTCCACCGGAATGTTCGGCAGGATGCCGTGCCCAAGGTTCACGATGTAGCGGTCTTTGCCGAAACGCCGTATCATCTCGTGCACCATTTTCCGTATGGTTTCCGGCGAAGAATGCAATCTCGCAGGGTCGAAATTTCCCTGGAGCGTAATTTGGTTTCCGCTGAATTTCCGCGCATTTTCCGGCGTTATCGTCCAGTCCACGCCAAGTGCCGAAGCCTTGCTGTGCGCCATTTCTTCCAGCGCAAACCAGCAGCCCTTCCCGAAAACTACCACCTTCGTTACTTCGCTGAGCGCTTCCACGATTTGGTTGATGTACTGCCAGGAAAACTCGCGGTAATCTTCCGGCGAAAGCATACCGCCCCAGGAATCGAAAATCTGCACTGCTGAAACGCCTTTTTCCACCTTGCGTTTCAGGTAGGCAATCGTGGTGTCGGTGATTTTCTGTAAAAGTAAATGCGCGGCTTCAGGCTCGGTGTAGCAGAATTTTTTGGCCAAATCAAAAGCCTTCGAGCCCTTGCCTTCTACGCAATAGCAAAGGATGGTCCACGGTGAACCGGCAAAGCCAATCAGCGGAACGGCACCGTTGAGTTTTTCCAGTGTAATTTCCACAGCATCAAATACATAGCCTAAAGTTTCGTCCACATCAGGCACTTGTATTTGCCGCACTTGTTCCGCCGTTCTTATCGGGTTGTCAAGCCAAGGCCCTACGGATTCCTTCATCTTGAAATCGATGCCCATAGCCTGCGGAACCACCAGAATGTCTGAGAATAAAATGGCGGCATCCAGCGGAAAGCGCCGCAAAGGCTGCACGGTAATTTCCGCTGCCAACTCTGGCGTTTGGCATCTAGTGAAGAAGTCATATTTCTCTCTAAGTGCCATAAATTCAGGCAGATAGCGCCCAGCTTGCCGCATCATCCAAACCGGCGGCCTTTCCACGGTTTCGCCGCGCAAAGCACGAAGATAAAGGTCGTTTTTCATCATAATTATTTCGCTGCCTTCTTGCCGCAGCATTCTTTTTTAATCAGGGAAAGCAAATCATCAATGTTGCTTTCCGTGCTTGTAAATATTTGAGAATCAGTGTGTTTCCTAATTTCTTTTTCGGTAGTGTAGCCTATGGAAAATATTTTTTTTCCTTCCAGCGAATTTTTTTCTACAAAGCTTCTCACACCGCTCGGACTGAAAAATACCACCGCATCAAAAGGCTTTTCTACCTTCGGGTAAAGCAAAATCGTGTTGTAGACCACCACTTTTTTATACCAGATGTTCTGCAACGGCAGCGTTGTATCCAGCACATCCAGCGCTAAATTTCCGCAGAAGTGCAGGAATTTTTCTCCCGCAGAATTTGCCGTGATAAATTCCGCCAGTTCCTGTGCGTGCTTCTTCACCTTGAAGGTTTCGTAGCCGTGCTTTCGCAGCTCTTTTTTCGTCTTTTTCCCAACGGCGTAAATCTTGTTAAATTTCTCTTTCGTGAAATCAGCCTTCGGTTTGAAGCCATTGGCGAAAAAAGATTCCACTCCATTTACGCTCGTGAAAATCAGCGACTTACTCTTCATGTCAAACGGCTCCACCTTCAGATGTTTCGCCGAAATTACCTCCACGAAATCAAAGCGGCAGTTGCCGTTCAGCACTTCGGAAATCTTCTTTCTCTCGGTTAATTTTGTAAATAAAATCTCCATCAGCTTCCCACATTCATTTTCCGCAGGGCATCCATTATTTCCTTTCCACCGTTCTCCAAAACTTTCTGTGCCAACCTGCTTCCGAAGCCTGCAACATATTGAATATCAGTGGTTTCGTCTGTTTCAACACAGTCTTTCCCGTCGATTGAGCATAGCCTTCCCACAAGTCTCATCTTTCCGTTTTCAATTTCGGCAAAGGCACCTATTGGCGCTGTGCAACCGCCTTCCATCGTCTGCAAAAATTCCCTTTCAGCCTGAACGCAAAGCGCAGTTTCTTCGTGATTGATTTGGTTTAAAATCGAGCTTATCCATTGATTATCAGTTCTTCCGGCGATTGTAATGACACCCTGCGAAGCTGCATTCAGCATAAAAGGCAAAAGTTCATAATCAATGTTTAGCGCCAATCTTTTCAGACCTGCCAAGGAAAAAATCGTGGCGTCTGCCAAGCCGTCCTCTATTTTCTGTAATCTTGTCTGCACATTTCCTCTGATGTCGGTAAATTCCGTGTTGGGAAATTCCTTCAGCCAAAATGCTCTGCGGCGTAAACTGCTCGTTGCAACTTTCAGGTTTTCAATGGGTTTCGCTTTAGATTTTGAATTTCTCACCAAAACATCCTGCGGAAAATCGCGCTCTAAAAATGCGAAAAGCGAAATATTTTCTGGCAAAATCGTTGGCACATCTTTCAGGGAATGCACCGCAATATCTATTTCGTCATTAAGTAAGGCGGCGTCCAAATCCCTCGTGAAAACCCCGGTTATTCCCATCGAATACAGCGGCTGAGAAAGATTCTTGTCTCCGGAAGACAGCACCGGAACTATCTGACAATCAATGCCTAAGCTCTTTAGCTTTCTCGCTGCCTCGTTGGCCTGCCAAAGTGCCAAGGGTGAATTTCTTGTGCCAATTCTAATGCTTTTCATTGAATTCATTTTTAGGCTGCTCCACCAGAATTTCTTTCATCAGAGAGCTCACTTCTTCCGCTTTCCAGGGGTGATCTATGATGTACTTTGCGAAGCGGTTCGTAAGTTTCTGTACCAGGCGGTCGCTCAGCTCCATATCTTCTATGCTGATGTAGCGGTGCTTGCGGTGGATGTTGTGCATTTCTAAATCTTCCATCCGCTTTAGTACTGCCTTAAATTCGTGAATTTTTGGCGCCATTTTCCTGCGTCTCTCCCACTCCTGGAACTCTTTGGTCATCACACGGATGATGTTTTCCGCCTTGGGAACTTCCTTTTTGCGTTGCTCCATCGTCTCGCCGATCTGCTTCGAAAGTGCATCCACATCCACGAGGCTAATACCTTCCAGCATTCCCACGGATTTCTCCACATTGTTGGGAATAGAGAGGTCGAGGATAAGCATTGGCCTGCCAGCGGGGATGTGCTGCATTTTCACCACAGGTTCCTGTGCACCGGTCGCTACGATGAGGATGTCCGTCTCGAGAAGCTCCTTCGTGAAATTTTCAAAAGGGATGAAGGGGATATCAAACTTCCTGGAAATCTCTTCCGCTGTTTCCTGCGTGCGGTTGGCAATTTTTACCTTTGGTTCTTGGATGTGCTTCAGCAGGTTTTCTACGGTATTCCTGCCTATTTCGCCTACCCCCAGCAGCAGGATATTCCTTTCGGAAAGCCGCTTTTGGGTATTCAGAATGTAGTGCACCGCTGCATAGGATACGGAAGCCGCTCCGGTGGAAATGCCCGTCTCGGTCTTTATTTTCTTGGAAATTTGAATCGCCAGATTAATGGCGCGCTCAAGGTAGGGATTGGAGTATTTTTTTTCCTTTTTAAATCTTGAATAAGCCTTTTTTATCTGCCCGATGATTTCAAAATCCCCGATGATCTGGCTCTCCAGCCCCGCCGCCACGCGGAAGAGATGCATCAGCGCCTCTTCCCGGCTGTAGACGGTGACATATTGCATAAACTCCATTAAAGAAACACCCGTAGCCCTGCAGAATTCTTCAGCAATGAGCAGGTAATTGTGCGTCGTGGTGTAGATTTCCGTGCGGTTGCAGGTAGAGACGATAAAGGCATCGCCCAAATCCTTATCGTGAATGTTTTTTACGAAGCCCTTTATCTGATGATCAAAAAACGCAAATCTCGAGCGTGTCTCCGCATCGGCTTTTTCATAGCTGATGCTGAGCACCACAAAATTGGCAGTCTGATAAATATTTGATGGAGCGGACATAAAAAATGACTGCAAATTTACTGATTTTTTTTGCTTAAGGCCGAGTATTTCGGGAAGGAAGCTGCTACCACCTGGACAAATCTGAGGGCAATTCATCAAAATTTCACTCAAAATTCCAAAAGGGGAGGAAAATGATGAAGGCAAATTTATATCTTTGTAAACTTAAACGCTTTCAAAAAAATGGGACTTTTTGATATGTTCACTCAGGAGATCGCCATAGATCTCGGTACCGCGAACACACTTATAATACACAACAACAAAATTGTAATCGACCAGCCCTCCATTGTAGCCGTGGAGCGCTCCAGCGGCAAACCCATCGCCGTGGGCGAGCAGGCGAAGCATATGCAGGGCAAGACGCACGAGGATATTAAAACCATCCGCCCGCTGAAGGACGGGGTAATTGCGGATTTCCAGGCGTCGGAGCATATGATAAAGGAATTTATCAAAATCATACCCGGGATCAAGGGTAAGCTGATACAGCCGGCGCTGCGCATAGTGATCTGCATCCCCTCCGGCATTACAGAGGTAGAGAAGCGCGCCGTACGGGATTCCGCCCAGAAGGTGAATGCTAAGGATGTAAGGCTGATCTACGAGCCGATGGCGGCGGCAATCGGCGTAGGCATCGATGTGCAGAAGCCGGAGGGCAATATGATCATCGACATAGGCGGCGGTACTACGGAGATCGCCGTAGTGGCGCTGGGGGGTATCGTCTGTGATAAATCGGTAAAAATCGCGGGAGACGCCTTTACCAACGACATCGCCTACTATATGCGCACTCACCACAACCTGTATGTGGGCGACCGCACCGCGGAACGCATTAAAATAGAGGTGGGCTCCGCAGTGGAGGAGCTCGACATAGAAATTGACGAAATCCCCGTACAGGGGCGCGACCTCATCACTGGGAAGCCGAAGGAGATTATGGTAAATTACAAAGAAATCGCCCGCGCGCTGGATAAGTCCATCATCCGCATCGAAGATTCCGTGATGGAGACCCTCTCCCTCACCCCACCGGAGCTTGCGGCGGACATCTACAAAACAGGCATCTACCTCGCCGGCGGGGGCGCGCTGCTACGCGGGCTGGCAGACCGCCTGAACCGCAAGACCGGCCTGCCGGTGTTCGTTTCCGAAGATCCGCTGCGTGCGGTGGTGCGCGGTACGGGCATCGCGCTGAAGAATATGGATAAATTCAATTTCCTGATAAAATAGCAATACGGTAGCGCAGGGTGGGATATCTTTTAAGATTTTTAAGGGAGAATGCACTTTTCGTGCTGTTCTTTTTCCTGCAAATAATCGCCCTGGTGCTGATGTTCAGCCGGAATTCCATGCAGCGGTCGTGGATCGCGGCGCAGGCAGCCGCATTCAACTCCCGCGTGTCGGGCTATATAGACGAGGGCGCCTCCTACCTGAAGCTTAAGCAGATTAATGAGCAGCTGGTAGCCCAGAACCGCCAGCTGATGCTGGAGCTCTACGGGAAAGATTATTCCAGAAACCCGCAGTTCCGCAAGGTGCACGATACCGTGGGCGGCGGGCAGATTTATACCTTTGTGGATGGGGAAATCGTTTACAACAGCATCAACAGGCAGGATAATTATTTTACCATAAACCGCGGCAGGCGGGATGGCGTAAAACCGCAGATGGGCGTCATTGCTCCGCAGGGCATCGCCGGGATCGTTGTAAATACCACGAACGAATACGCCCTTGTGCAGTCGGTTTTAAGCGTGAATAAAATTAAAATCAACGGGTCGCTGAAGAAATCCGGGTATTTTGGCACCCTTACCTGGCGGGGAGATAATTCGCGGATCATGCACCTTGCAGATGTCCCGAAATATGTGCCGCTGGCCATCGGCGACACCGTGGTAACTGACGGGAAATCCGCCATATTCCCACAAAATGTGATGATCGGGCGGGTGGCTGGCTACCAGGTGGATACCAAAACCGGATTCTGGGACATCTCTGTGGAGCTCTCCGAGCAGATGGGGAAACTCAGCAAAATTTATGTGGTGAAAAACCTCCGGAAAACAGAGGTACAGAAAATTCAGGATACGCTGCAGGCGGCAATAAAAAAGGATGATCAGTAAAACGCTATATTCCGACATCATACAGATCGTGGTGCTGGTGGCGCTGCAGATTTTTGTGCTGAACAGGGTGACGCTTTTCGGCAGATATACCCCCGTGATGTACCCAATGTTCGTGATGTTCTGGCCCTTCTTCCGGAACCGGTATCAGTTCCTCCTACTTAGCTTTCTGCTGGGCTTAAGCATAGATGCCTTCCTTGGCACCTGGGGCATCAATGCCTTTGCCACCACCGCGCTCGCCTACTTCCGCACGCTGATTTTCAGGACTTCTACCGACACGGAGAGCGATTTCTTCTCCTTCCAATCGCTTCAGTGGCCGCAGTTTCTCTTCTTCATCTTCAGCAGCATATTCCTGCATCAGTTCCTTGTGCAGTTTATGGAGTTTTTCAAGCTAAGCGGGGTTTTAGAAATTCTGCTAAACATCCTCATTACCAGCACGATTTCTTTCTTCTGCATTCTGCTGTACGCCCTGGCTTTTAAAATTAAACAAAAAGTTTAGCAAGGTTTGAATCAGCAGTATCTGAAAATAATAACCGCTATAGGCATCATCGCTGTGATCTTCATTGCGAGGCTCGCCTACCTGCAGCTATTTACCGACCGCTATGCGCTGAATGCCGCCAACACTTCCATCAAGGCGGAGTACATCATCCCGCAGCGCGGCATCATTTTCGACCGCAACGGCAAAATCCTCGTGGGGAACCAGCCAGCGTACGAATTGTCCTTTACGCAGGCTCTTATGATGCCGGACTTTGATACGCTTGGCTTCTGTAATTTGCTAAAAATCAGCAAGCAGGAATTCATTACCAGAATAGAAAACATTAAAAAGGAAAAATATTACTCGAAGCTCACGCCGATGACTTTCGCGAAAAACCTCAGCCGGGAAGACATCGCGCGCATCCAGGAGATCATCTTTAAATACCCGGCGTTCAGCATCGTGCCGAGGCCGCAGCGCCAGTATGAAATCAACACATCCGGCAACCTCCTCGGCTACACGAACGAGGTGAACGATGCCGATATCAGGCGGGATTCCCTCTACTACCTGCCGGGCGACAACATCGGGAAGAAAGGCGTGGAACGCTCTTACGAAAAAGAACTCCGCGGCGTGAAGGGCGTGAACTACATTCAGAAAGATATAAAACTGCGGAGCATCGGGCCCTATAAAAACGGGGCGCTGGACAGGGAGGTGGTTTCCGGGAAGGATTTAACTCTCACCATCGACTACGACCTGCAGAAACTGGCACAGGAAATGCTGGTGAACAAACACGGAGCGATAGTAGCCCTGGACCCCAACAACGGGGAGATCCTGGTAATGGCTACCGGGCCGGACATAGACCCCAACCTCTTTACCGGGCCGGAAAAAACCAAAAACCTCTACCGCATCCAGAACGATACGCTCTACAACAACAAGCCCTCCTTCGACCGATCTGTGCAGGCTGCGTACCCGCCAGGTTCTACCTTCAAGCTCTTTACCGCGCTCGCCGGTATGCAGATGGGCGTAATGACGGATAAAACCATCTTCCCCTGCGGCGGAGGTTTTTACTATAAAGGTTTGAGAATCAAGGGCCACGGTGGCGCAGACCCGCTGGTGCCGGCAATACGGGTTTCCAGCAACTGCTATTTCTCCTACGCATTCCTGGCTATGACGAACAAATACCCGGGCAATCCCAGCAAAGGCGTGGATGAATGGCAGAAAATTATGAACAGCTTTGGCTTCGGAGTATTTCTGAATAATGACCTGGCATCCGGCGTGAAAGGCAGGATCCCCGGTGGCGAGTTTTACGAAAACAGAATGGCGCGCATCTACAAAGCCAGCGGCTCCAAAGCAGATCCTGCGAAGTGGGACCCCCTGGCTACTGGTGCCGTATTCAACGGGATGGGGCAGGGCGATATTATGATAACACCGCTGCAGCTCGCCAACGGGATGGCTGCCATAGCGAACAAAGGCTGGTACTACACGCCGCATATCGTGAAATCCATAGACGGGGAACCAAACCCCGACCCGAGATTTAAGGTAAAACATAAAGTACTGGTGGACGAGAAGTACTTCGATCCCGTGCTGGAAGGTATGGCGCAGGTAGTAACCGGCGGTACCGCCAGAAGGCTGAAAAGCAACGACTTTACGCAGCTAGCGAAAACCGGAACGGCGCAGGTGCCGCAGGGCAAGGACAACTCTATTTTCGTGCTGATAGCCCCGGCAGAAAATCCTAAAATAGTGGTAGCCGCCGTGATGGAGCACGCAGGTTTCGGAGCCACCTGGGCGGGCCCGGCCTCCAGCCTTATCGCTGAAAAATACATCACCGGGACCATCAAGCGGGAGCACCTTTACAAGCAGATGGTAAATGCCAGCTTTATGCCCGAATACAAGCGGCAATACACCGCCGAGCTGAAGCGCAAGGGCTGGTATGTAGAACCTAAGCCCGACTCCGCAGCACTGAAGCGGCAGCAGGACAGCATAGACCTGCTGAAAAAGAAGCAGGACGCAGCAAAAGCTACGCAGATGAAAAAAGATTCACTAAAAAAACAGGCAAAGAAATGAGGTGGGCGCAGGGTTTGGATAAGCTAGGCCTCGGGCTGTACTTCGTGCTTTGCATATTTGCCATCCTGAACATCTACAGCGTAGATCCCGGCAGCGGCACACGGCAGGCGGTATGGTTCGGAGTGTCGCTGTTCGTGGGCCTTTTAATTTTTTTAACGAGGACAAAATTTTTCGAAAATCTTTCGGGCATCATCTACATCATCGGCGTTCTACTGCTGATAGGGCTCTTCCCTTTCGGGAAGGAGGTGATGGGGCAGAAAAACTGGTACAAATTCGGGCCGGTGAGCCTGCAGCCAGTTGAGTTTGCAAAAATCGGCACTGCGCTGATGCTTGCCAATTATCTAAGCAATCCGGATTTTAATATAAAAAACAGACGGTCGCTCCTCACGGCGCTTGCCATCATCGGGCTGCCAGCATTGGTGGTGCTTGCGATCCCGGATGTTGGCTCGCTGCTAGTCTTTATGGCGTACTTCATCGCCCTCTACCGCGAGGGAATGAGCGGCTGGTTCTTTGGGTTTATCGCCATTCTCGCAGCGGTATTTCTGCTGTCCCTAGCGGTGGCGCCGCTGTATGTTGTATTGGGGATCGTCGTGTCGGCAGGAATTATTCTACTGTTAAATTCCCGCAGGATCCACTGGAATGCGCTGAGCGTAGCAGGCATAGCAGGCGGGATTTTGCTGCTTTCCGGGCTCTCGTTTGCCTCGCCCTTTGTTCTGGAAAAACTTCCGAAGCACCAGCGCGAGAGGATCGAGGTTTTGTTTAAAGGCGAGCGGGCATTCCGGGATACATCGGGCTACAACCTTCTCTATTCCAAAACGGCGATCGGCTCGGGCGGGTTGTTCGGCAAAGGCTACCGCGAGGGGTCTGTAACGCAAGGGAAATTCGTGCCGGAGCAGAGCACGGACTACATCTTCTGCACCGTGGGCGAAGAGTGGGGCTTCCTCGGCAGCTCGCTGCTGGTACTTGCCTACAGCCTTTTTATAGGAAGAATTTATTACCTTGCCGAGAATCAGAAAACGACTTTCAACAGGGTCTTCGGATACTGCTTTGCAGGCGTGCTGCTGATGCACTTCTCCATCAACCTCGCCATGGTGATGGGCCTCTTCCCCACCGTGGGCATTCCACTGCCGTTCTTCAGCTATGGGGGGAGCTCGCTGCTTGCCTTTTCCATTATGACCGCCATTTTCTTCAAACTCAACTATGCGGATAAAAACAGCCTGGTATAATTTCGATAGCTGGGAAACATTTGCCCGCCAACACTCCGGGGACTTTATTATTTTTGCAAAAATTTGATTTTGCCAAGAATTCCTGAACAGAACGACTGGGTTTTCTTCCTGGTTTTCGGATGCCTGGGTGCCCTTGCCTTTACATTAAATATTTTCAACAGGGATGCATCGGTAAAGGATTTCCTGCTGCAGGACCGCGCATCTGCGGCAAATATATTCCCAAGTTGGCTGCTGGTATCTGCAGCAGACGCCCTGCTGCTTGCCGCATTGCTTTCTAAAATGCTTCCCGGCCTGCCAAGGTGGGCAGAGAGCCTGAATCTTTTTGGTTTCGGGATGAGCAGATTTTGGCTGGCATTTGCCGGGCTGCTGATACTCTACCCGCTGCGCGCGCTGCTCACGCTGCTGCTTTACTACACCACGGGCAACGGCGAGCGGTGGGAGAGGTTTTATTTCGTGGCTGGGAAATTTTATTTCGTGCTTGCCTTCCCGCTGGCGGCCGCCGTCTTCTATGCCTACTACAGCGGCGCGGATGGGCTGCTTTTCTTCCGCGCCGCCGCTGCTGCCGCCTGTATTTTGTTCATTTTCAAAAATATATTCTACCTGGCGCACCCTCTCCACATACTTCCCCGGCAGTGGTATTATAAAATTTTGTACCTTTGCACCCTGCAAATGGCGCCTACCTTAGCGCTCGTGAAACTGCTGTTTCTCTAAAAACACAGAATAATAAAAAATCGTTGATGAAGATCAAATCCATACTGGTATCGCAGCCCGCACCAGGAGAGACTTCGCCCTATGCGGAGATTGCAAAGAAGGAGAAAGTAAAGTTTGATTTCCGTCCGTTTATTCAGGTCGAGGGCGTAGATTCCAAGGAACTGAGGACGCAGAAAATCGATCTTTCGCAATACACGGGAGTCATTATGACATCCAAAAATGCGGTAGACCATTACTTCCGCCTCGCCGAGGAAATGCGCTTTGCCGTGCCCGATTCTATGCGGTATGTATGCCAGTCGGAGGCTATTGCCAATTACCTTCAGAAGCATGTCGTTTACCGTAAAAGGAAAATCTCTTTCGGGGAGAAAACCGTGGTGGATATGCTGCCGCTCTTCAAAAAATACCCAGACGAAAAGTACCTGATACCCACCTCCGATGTGATGAGCCCGGATATCCCCGCGGCACTGAACAAGGCGGGCATCGACTGGACGCGCGCCATCATGTACCGCACCGTATATTCCGACCTCTCCGACCTCCGGGTGAAGGATTATGATATGATAGTCCTCTTCACGCCGCAGGGCATCCGCTCACTCAAGGATAACTTTAAAGACTTTGAGCAGGGCAGCACAAAAATCGGCGTCTTTGGCGCCAATACGCAGAAGCTCGCAGAAGAGGAAGGCCTTACGGTAGATGTAATGGCACCCACGCGGGAAACCCCGAGCATGACGATGGCAATAGAGCGCTATATCCGCAGCATGAATAAATAATTTAAATTTCAAGCAATGCATTCTGAGCCAACTTCCCGCGGAGTTGGCTTTGTCTTACAAAAATTAAAATAGTTTACAAAAAAATGAGCGATGCGCAACTTTGGGAATGGATTGAGGACTTCTTCCGGGAGAATTTCGGCACGGAGCAGAGCGCCTCGCTCGACACCATTCTTTTCCTCATCGGCGTACAGGAGCTGGGCAGCGGCCCGCAGGCTTTCAGTAAGGATGATAAGCTGAACCTCCTCCACATCGCCGTGTGCCGCCTGCTGGAGCCCTTCGGCTATTATGAATTTTCGCATTATGACCTGGATGGCTTCCCGCATTTTTCAGAAAAAAAGCCTCTGCCCGCACTAAAGCCAAATGAACAGCAGATCCTTATGAAAAAGGCTGTGATCCAGTACTTTATCGACGAAAACCTATTCCCTGAAGAGATCGTTGCTGGGATGATTTAGGCAAATATGTTAAAACCAACTTCAAACCAAATTAATGCGCAGAAATTCGGCGCATTTTTTGTTAGAGATTTGTTAAAAAATTAAATTTTAACAGTTTAACAAAACTTCTGGATGAATAAGCGTTTCATTCCCGTGATTGCCGTTCTTATGACGGTTTCGCTACTTATCTTCGTCACGCTGCAGATTCGCTGGCTGAAGGTGTACTACAGCGCCCTGAACAAGGAGTTTTCCGGCAGGGTGGCTGGCGCGATGGAGAATTCGGCAAAGCGGGTGAATGAAATCGAAATCGACACCTACCTGAACGGCATTAACCCAAATTTCGCCAAAACCGTAGAGGAACACAGCAGCCAGCCGAGCCTCATCGCCGTGAACCAGGTGCAGGACTCGGCATCGAAGACGGTGCTCACCTTCCAGAAAAGCATCATCGAAAGGCAGGATATGCCGCTTTCCACCCGGGGAGACAGCCTGAAAATCACCAAGCTGTGGAATGAAGAGGGCATTGAGCGCATCCGGAAATCCCCCGGGAGCACGGCGCCCCTTACCACTGATCTGAACAACTCCATAGCCTCCGGGGAGTACACCCTGAAGGAATTTGCAAAGCTGAACGCCGAGAATGTGCCGATAGAGAAGCGTGTGAGCAAAGCTACGCTGGACAGCGTCATTAGCCGGGAACTGAGGGAGAAAGGCATCTCTGCCGGCTTCAGCTTTGCCGTGCTGGATAAAAATTTTAATGTAACGCCCATCGCCACGGAGGATTTTAAAAAAGGGGAAAAAAAATCATACCGGCGTACGCTCTTTACCGACCGGGAGGACCGCCCGCTTTACACCCTTGCCGTGGCATTCCCGAATAAAAATTTCTCGCTCATCAGGAGCTACTACCCTATGCTGCTGGGGACTTTCTTCTCGCTTATAACCATCCTTGCCATCTACGCCACTTCCATCAATTATATGATGAAGCAGAAGAAAATTGCCGATGTGAAGACGGACTTCCTCAACAATATGTCGCACGAGTTTAAGACGCCGCTGGCGACCATCTCCATCGCGACCGACTCGCTGGCGAATGACAGAATCGCCACCAATCCGGAGAAAGTAAAATATTACTCCCAGGTCATAAAGCAGGAAAACCTCAGGATGAAGAATCAGGTAGATAATGTGCTGAATATGAGCAAATTGGAACGAAACGAAGTAAAGCTCTTCCTGAAAGAAACGGATGTAAGAAAACTGATAGAGGATGTGAGTGCATCTTTTGAGCTGATCCTCCGCGAGAGAAGCGGTGCGCTGAATAAGTATTTTCAGGCGGAAAAATTCCTCTTCAGGGTGGACGAGCTGCACCTCTCGAATGTACTGGTAAATTTATTGGATAATGCCAACAAATATTCTCCGGAAAACCCGGAAATCACCATACGCACACGGAACGAGGGGGACTGCTATGTGATCGAAATTCAGGATAAGGGCATTGGGCTTGACCCTCAAAATAAGAATAAAATTTTTGAAAAATTCTTCCGGGAGGAGACTGGCAACATCCACAATGTGAAGGGCCAGGGGCTTGGGCTGTCTTATGTAAAAAAAATTGTGGAGCTGCACAATGGTAAAATAGAGGTGGAATCCCAAAAAGGAAAAGGCTCAAAGTTTATAATAAAATTGCCGATGAATTTATGATTCATAATTGACATTATTAGCGAGTTAATACCTTTTCAGTAAAATTTACAATTAAAACAAAGAATATGAACAGAATACTATTGGTAGAGGACGACCAGAGCTTTGGCGCGGTACTGAAAGACTACCTGAGCATTAATAATTTTGAAGTAACCCTGGCTACGGATGGCGAGCTGGGGCTAAAAGAATTTACCGACGGAGAATTCGACCTGTGCATTTTCGATGTGATGATGCCGAAGAAAGACGGCTTCAGCCTCGCGGAAGATGTAAAAAAAATAGACAAAAACACCCCGATCATCTTCCTTACAGCGAAAAATATGCGGGAGGATATTCTGAAGGGCTACCAAATCGGGGCAGACGACTACATCACCAAACCGTTTGATACTGAGCTACTTCTGTATAAAATCCGGGCGATCCTGCAGCGAAGTTCCACATTGGAAAACGAGGAGCAGGAGCAGTTTAAAATCAGCAACATTTACTTCGATTCAGTGCTGCGGCAGCTGAAGGTGCACGACCAGGAACACAAGCTTTCGCCGAAGGAAAACGACCTGCTGAAGCTGCTCTGCATACACCGCAACGACTTTATGCCGAGGGATTTGGCGCTGCGGAAAATCTGGAAGAAGGAAAACTACTTCACGGCGCGCAGTATGGATGTGTACATCGCCAAGCTGCGCAAGCTGCTGAAGGACGATGAAGGCTTGGAAATCATCAATGTGCACGGCGAAGGCTTCCGGCTGCTGGTGAAGAATTAATTTTTAGAACGGAGATTTTAGAGCCAAGAATTAAGAGTTTTGGTTAGTCGCAAAATCCATTGATGAGTCTTGATTCCTAGTTCTTGCATCTTGTGTCTCAAGTCGTATCTTTGCCGATTTAAATGAAGAAGCTCGTCATCATCCCAACTTTCAACGAGAAGGAAAATATCGAGGCCATTATCCGGGCGGTTTTCGCTATGCAGCAGGGCTTCGAAATTCTTGTGGTGGACGATTCTTCTCCGGATGGCACGGCGGAAATCGTGCAGAAACTTCAAGCGGAATTCCCTGAAAATCTGTACCTTACGGTGCGGAAAACTAAGGATGGCCTTGGCAAGGCGTACATCCACGGTTTTCGCTGGGCACTCGATAGAAACTACGATTTCATCTTCGAAATGGATGCCGATTTCTCGCACAATCCCGAAGATTTAATCCGCCTTTACAACGCCTGCCAAACCGCAGATATGAGCATCGGCTCACGCTACTCTCAGGGTGTGAATGTCGTAAACTGGCCTATGGGTAGGGTGCTGCTGTCGTACTTCGCATCCATCTATGTCAGGCTGGTGCTCGGCATCCCCGTGGCAGATACCACGGCGGGTTTTGTTTGTTTTAAACGGGAAACTTTGCTAAAAATTAACATTGACAAAATAAAGCTGAAAGGCTACGGTTTTCAGGTGGAGATGAAGTACCGGGCATTTTTGCAGGGGATGAAAATCGTGGAAGTGCCGATAATCTTTACCAACAGGGTACGCGGCGAAAGCAAGATGAACGGCAACATCATCGGTGAAGCTGTGGTGGGAATTTTGCAACTGAGATGGAAAGCGCTGACGGGAAAACTATGAAAAAGCTCCAGATTTTAGCCTTATCTGTACTGCTTTCCTGCAGCGGCACCATACCGAAGCCGGAAAACCTGATACCGGAAGGGGAAATGAGCAGCATCATCGCGGATTTTGCAATCAATGACCAAATGGGCTTACTGAACCAGCAGGGGGATATGCAGCAGCAGGGACTTTTCATACTTCAGCAGCACAGGATCTCGCAGGAGCAATTTTTGGAAAGCCACCGGTACTACCTCACGAAACCCTGGAAGCTGGAGAAAATTTACTCAGACGCTCAGGACATTATTCTGTCGAAAGATCCAGAAGCTAAGGCTTATATTGAAAAGAAAACAAAAGAAGAGACAGCCCCAAACTAAATGAATCCTTTTTTCCAAATTGAAAAAACCACGGAAAGCAAGGCAAGGGCCGGAATAATTTCCACAGATCACGGCAAAATCGAGACGCCGATTTTTATGCCCGTGGGAACGGTGGCTTCCGTGAAAACCGTGCACCAAAGTGAACTTCGGGAGGATATCAAAGCCCAGATAATCCTTGGGAACACCTATCACCTTTACCTTCGTCCTGCAATGGAGGTGATGCAGAATGCTGGCGGTTTGCACAAGTTTATGAACTGGGATTTGCCGATTCTCACGGATTCCGGTGGCTTTCAGGTGTTCAGCCTTTCGGATTCAAGGAAGATGACGGAGGAAGGCGTGAAATTCAAATCGCACATCGATGGAAGTTATCATTTCATCTCACCAGAAAAATCAATGGAAATTCAGCGGCAAATCGGCGCCGATATTTTTATGGCCTTCGATGAATGCACGGCCTATCCTTCCACCTACACTCAGGCGAAACTTTCGATGGAGATGACGCATCGCTGGCTGAAACGCTGCATAAAATGGTGCGAAGAAAATCCGGAAATCTATGCGCACAGGCAGCACCTTTTCCCGATTGTTCAGGGCTCTACTTTTTCGGATTTACGGAAGATTTCCGCGGAATTCATTTCGGAGCAAAACTGCGATGGCAACGCAATTGGCGGGCTTTCCGTAGGTGAGCCGGAAGACGAAATGTACCGCATAACGGATGAGGTGACGGACATTCTGCCGAAGGAGAAACCGCGCTACCTGATGGGTGTGGGCACGCCGTGGAACATCCTGGAATCCATAGGCCTTGGCATCGATATGATGGACTGCGTATTGCCTACGCGAAACGCAAGAAACGGGATGCTCTTCACCTGGAAAGGCGTCATCAACATTAAAAACGAGAAGTGGAAGAACGATTTTTCGCCGCTGGATGAATTCGGCAAAAGCTATGTGGATAGGGATTATTCCAAGGCTTATGTGCGGCATTTGTTTGTATCGAGGGAGTACCTCGGGAAGCAGATTGCATCCGTGCACAACCTGGCGTTTTATCTGGATTTGGTGAAAACCGCACGGCAGCACATCCTTGCAGGCGATTTTTACCAGTGGAAAAATTCCGTGCTTCCAGAATTGAAAAACCGACTTTAGATGAAAATCATCGACAGATACATCATCCGGAAATTCCTGGGAACGCTGGCGTTTATGCTGGTGCTGCTGTCGGTAATCGTGGTAGTCATCGATGTTCAATCTAAGGCGCCCCGCATCGAGAACAACGGCTATACCGTGGGCTATTTCCTGCTGCACTACTATCCGTACTGGATGGTGTATCTCATCATCACCTTTATGTCCATCCTCGTTTTCATCTCGGTGATTTTCTTCACATCAAGGATGGCGAACAATACTGAGATCGTGGCAGTGGTGAGCAGCGGCGCGAGCTTCCACCGTTTTGCGCGGCCATATTTTATCACCTCGCTGCTGCTCGCCGTGATGGCATTTTTCATCAACCACTACGGCCTGCCGAGGGCGAATGTGAAAAAGAACAAGCTGGAAGCCTATGTAGGCACAGAGCGCAAAAAACAGGCTCTGGAAGGTGATGTGGAAATCGCTACCAAGCTTACGCCAGACACTTATCTTTTCATCTTCAACTACAACCGGAAAAGCGAGCGCGGTACGGGGATGCTTTGGCAAAAATTTGATAAAAACGGCAAGCTGCTGCACCAGATTTCAGCGAATGATATATACTGGGAACCTCAGAAGCAGCGCTTTGTCCTTAGCAATTTTTATGAAAGGAAAGCAGGGGAAAAAGATACGCAAATAATCAGCGATGGCGACACAAAAATGCTGGACTTCGGCAGGCCGCCGAAGGAGCTCTTCCCGGACGAACTTTCCGCACAGTCCAAAACCACGCCGGAGCTCCGCAGCTTCATCCGCGAGGAAAAACTGAAAGGGAACGGCAACCTAACCACCAACTACATCGAACTTTACCAGCGGACCTCTATGCCGGTGTCCATCATCATTCTCAGCGTACTGGCACTCTCCCTCTCCTCGCAGAAAAAACGCGGCGGCCTGGGCGTCAATCTTGCCATCGGCATTGCGCTGGCGTTCGTTTTCATCTTCTCCTTCGAGGCGCTGAAAGTGGTGGCGGAGCACAATACCATCCCGCCGATGCTGGCGATGTGGCTGCCCAACATCGTTTTTGCGCCGGTAGCCTTTTACCTGTACTGGAAAAGGGCAAATCAGTAGAGCAGCTCCATTTCTTTGTGGTAAAATTTCCTTAGCCCTCCGTTTTCCAACTCTACCCAAAGGAAACCTTCCGCATCGGCTTTTCGGATGATGCCATTTTGTCTTACTTTTTCAATTTCAAAAACGGATACTTCATCCTTGCGGAACAGATGCCCGTTAAATTTCTCCAGGATTTCTTCATCGCCTTTTTGGGGGAAAATATTCTCGCTAATGTACTGGTGAAATTCTTCCGTAAACATATGTAAATCAGGCTTTAAGCCCGTTTGAGTAAATAACGATCCCGCTTTCGGCAGCTCCGAAAACTCATCACTTAAAATATTGATCCCTATGCCGATAATGAAGTATTCCCGAAGATTCTCAGCCTTATGTTTCTCAATCAGGATGCCGCAGATTTTCTTTTTTTTAAGGATAATGTCGTTCGGCCACTTTATTTCCGCACCACAATCAGTCACTTTGGCAATGAAATCTCTCACCACCGTGGCGGTATGATAATTGAATAAGTTCGCAGAAGTGCGGAGTAAATTCGCTTCTACAGCAAGGCTGTATGCGAGGTTTTCTCCGGGGCGGCTCTGCCAGCGGTTGCCGTATTGCCCACGCCCTGCCGTCTGGCAAAATGTGTATACGGCCGTACCACAGGGGTTTCCCTGGAGGAACTCCAGGATTTCGGAATTGGTAGAACCGCAGGTGGGGATATGGTGCAGGCTTATCAACATTGTAATATTTTGAAAATCAAATAATTATTTTTTTAACTTTAAACTTGGTAAAAAGCGGTAAATTTGCAAATATAAATTTTTGAATGACAAAATCTGCAGAAAAGCAAAGACTAATATCAACAATCACTGAAGCCATCCAGGATGTAAAAGGCGAAGAAATTCGCATACTCGATCTTTCCGGAATAGAAAACGCCGTAGCCGAAACATTCATCATCTGCAGCGGCAACTCCAACACGCAGGTGGCAGCCATCTCCGCCGCGATCCAGCGCCGCGTAAGGAACGAGGCAGGCGAGCGCCCGTGGCATGTGGAAGGCGAGGAGAACGCGATGTGGATCCTGATGGATTATGTATCCGTAGTTGTCCATATTTTCCAGAAACAAATCCGTGAGTATTATGACATCGAGGAGCTCTGGGGCGATGCCAAAATCACTGCCATAGCAGATTAATTTTTTTAAAACAATTTTTTCTAAATTTTAAGATGAACAACAAGGGATTCAACTGGTTTTTCCCAATAGCCATCCTCGCGATGATTTTCTTCTTCTTCGGTAATGGATTCGGGGAAGATTTAGCTAAAGCAAAAATTAATGAAGAGCGCTTTTTCGAGCTGATGCGCGAGGGCAAAGTAGATAAACTAATCCTTTACAAAGATGCCGAAGATGCCGATGTATTCCTCACAAAGGAGGCGGCATCGGCGAGCGTGAAAAACAGCCGCGCCGAGGAGATGTTCCCGGGTATGAATTTTGCTGCCGGGCCGGTGGCGGATTATTCGTTCAACTATGGGGACCTGCAGCATTTCCAGGAAAAATTCGATGCCGAAAAGGCAGCCAACCCGGCGCTAACGACACAGCTGAACATAGACCGCAAGGGCTCCGAGATGAAGAGCCTGCTGCTGCAGATGGCGATGTGGTTCGGCGTAATGTTTTTAATCTATTACATTTTCTTCCGCAGAATGGCTGGTGCAGGCGGCCCCGGGGGGCAGATTTTCTCCATCGGGAAATCCCGCGCAAAACTTTTTGACGAAAAGGAAAAAGTAAATGTAACCTTCGCCGATGTTGCAGGCCTAGAAGGCGCGAAGGAAGAAGTGCAGGAGGTGGTAGATTTCCTTAAAAATTCTGAAAAATACACCAAGCTTGGAGGGAAAATTCCAAAAGGCGTGCTGCTGGTAGGTCCGCCAGGAACTGGTAAAACCCTTCTGGCAAAGGCTGTAGCCGGCGAAGCCAAGGTGCCGTTCTTCTCACTTTCCGGCTCAGATTTCGTGGAAATGTTTGTCGGTGTAGGGGCGTCGAGAGTGCGTGATTTGTTTGCGCAGGCGAAAGCAAAATCTCCGGCGATTATTTTCATCGATGAAATTGACGCCATCGGCAGGGCACGGGGAGGAAAGAATTTCACAGGGGGTAATGATGAGCGTGAAAACACTCTGAATCAGCTACTTACAGAGATGGATGGTTTCGGTACGGATACCAATGTCATCGTAATGGCGGCTACCAACCGCGCCGATATTCTGGACAAAGCCCTGATGCGCGCCGGCCGGTTCGACCGCTCAATTTATGTAGACCTGCCGGAACTCCACGAGCGGAAGCAGATTTTCAATGTGCATCTCGCTAAAATTAAGGTGGATGAATCTGTAGATGTAGATTTCCTTGCGAAACAGACACCGGGATTCAGCGGTGCTGATATCGCGAATGTCTGCAACGAATCTGCCCTGATCGCCGCGCGGAACGGGCACGAAGCCGTTACAAAACAGGATTTCCTGGATGCTGTAGACCGGATTATCGGCGGTCTCGAGAAGAAAAATAAAGCCATCAAGCCTTCGGAGAAAAAGCGGGTTGCCTACCACGAGGCCGGCCACGCCACGATTTCCTGGCTGGTAGAGCACGCCGCACCGCTTCTGAAAGTAACCATCGTTCCGCGCGGCCGTTCCCTCGGCGCCGCCTGGTATCTTCCGGAAGAGCGGCAGCTGACGACCACGGAGCAGATGCTGGACGAGATCTGCGCTACCCTCGGCGGGCGCGCCGCGGAGCAGACTATTTTCGGGAATATTTCCACCGGAGCGCTGTCTGATTTGGAAAGGGTAACCAAACAGGCACAAGCGATGGTGACCATTTATGGGCTGAATGACAAAGTAGGGAATATTTCCTATTACGACAGCTCCGGCCAGGCAGAATTCAGCTTTGGCAAGCCTTATTCCGAAGAAACTGCAAAAACCATAGATGAGGAAATCTCCAAAATAGTGGAGCTGCAGTATCAGCGCGCGCTGGAGATCCTTGGCACCCACCGCGACAAGCTAGAGAGGCTGGCAGAAAAACTATTGGAAAAAGAGGTGATCTTCCGTGAGGATTTGGAAGAGATTTTCGGCAAGCGCGCCTGGGATCCGGAGCTTACGGAAAAACCTCTGACCACCGTAGAAAACGAAATTCCGGAAACGGTGGTGGCGCCGGAGAGCGGCGGAGTTATTTAAATAAGTTTAATAATCCCTCGGGGCCCGCCTGGGGGTTTTTATTATCGGCAAAAATATTTATACATTTGTATAATAATACACGCACGGTCAGTTGAGTATTTTTAAGAAAATAATAAAAAAAATCGTCCCGCAGCAGGAGCCCGCAGACGAGCGCAATGTGGCAAGGCTTGCCGATCAGCTGAAGAATGCTGATCCGGACTACCGATTTGCTCAGCTCTTTACTCACGACGGAGGCTTTTTCAACTATTGCGGCGATGAGGCCGAGGCATTGCAGACGCTGAATCAAATAATTAAAATAGAAGAAATTCAGTCAGTGTACTGTTTCGATGAAGATCTGAAGAATTTCCTCAGCGTCATCAATGTAAAATATACTCCCGTGCTGGAGCTTTTTAATGACGCGGCATTTATCACTTGCGAATATCTAATGGCGGACAGCGGGCGTATCATGCTCACTTCCAACAATATACAGCATTACCCTTCTTCACGCCTGCCAGATAAAATCATCATAATGGCTACGGTATCCCAGATAGTGACGAACCTGAACGAGGCTATGATGAAGGTAAAACGCCAGGGCACCTGCAAAAACCTGACCTCCATCAGTTGCGGGAAGGGGCAGCTGGAGACCATGGAGAAGGCTAACACAAAAATCTTCCTACTTTTGCTGGAAGATTAGCATCTTATGGACCGCAACCTCATCCTGCGTACCGTCTCCGGCATCGTTTACTGCGCGGTAATTATCGTGTGTACCGCTCCCGTGCTGCAGGCTATCTTCCCGCACCTGCCGCAGCAGCACCTGTTTTGGGGCCTGATGGGCTTCCTGATGCTTTGCGGGGCGTGGGAGTGTACGCGCCTGATGAAATTCGACAAGAGATCCTGGGAATTCTATGCCGTATTCCCGCTAGTAATTCTTGTTTTCTACAGATTTTCGGTGCGCTACTACCGACACGGGTTTTATTTCAGCTTCCATCTTCCAGAGCTGCTGGAGCTGAGCCTTATTGCCCTCGCCGCAGTCACATTATTCAGATTCCGCGATGAGCTGTATTATGAAAACGGGAAGCTGATTTTCACAGTGATCTACACCGCGCTGCCCTTCTCCTTCGCCCTCGGGCTGCCGAAGTTCGGGAGCAGCGATTTTTCTCTGGAGGTATTTTTTCTCTTCATCCTCATCTGGTGCAGCGACACCTTCGCCTACCTGGCGGGGCGGCTCTTCGGAAAACACAAGATGGCGCCGAAAATTTCTCCCAAAAAAACCTGGGAAGGCTATGCCGGGGGAGTGGTTTTAACGCTGATCGTTTCATTTTTTGTGGAAAAATACAATCCCGACCTTCGTGGCAACTGGATCGCGGTAGGCCTGCTGGTCTCGCTCTTCGCCCCCCTGGGGGATCTGGTGGAAAGCCAGCTGAAACGCAGCTTCGGAGCGAAGGACAGCGGCAAGCTGATCCCCGGTCACGGCGGCGTGCTGGACCGGCTGGATAGTTTCATCATTTGCGCCCCGGTTGTATATTTGTACTTCTTAATCGAAAAACTTTTCTGATGAAACTCCACCGAGAATCCAGGGCTACGCTCCTTATTTCCTCAGTTTTATTTGCCATTATCGCGGCTATTTCCATCTACTACCTGGAAATGTGGTCGCTGCTGATAATAGTGCCGCTGCTGGTAACTTACGGCCTGATCCTGTGGTTCTTCCGCGTGCCGAAGCGCCAGATCGCGGAGCACAGCGAGACGGTGGTAGCCCCTGTGGACGGCAAGGTGGTGATGATAAAGGAGGTGGAGGAAAATGAGTTCCTGAACCAGAAAGTGATGCAGATTTCCATTTTTATGTCACCGCTGAATGTGCACATCTGCCGCTACCCCGTCACCGGAGAGGTTATTTATAAAAAATACCACCCGGGGAAGTACCTGATGGCGTGGAACGAGAAATCCTCCACGGACAATGAGCGCACTACCCTTGCGGTACAAACCGCTATAGGGCACCCGGTAGTGTTCCGCCAGATCGCCGGGTATATGGCGCGGCGCATCGTGTTTTATGCCAATGAGGGCGATGCGGCAAAGGCCGGCCACGAGTTTGGCTTCATCAAGTTCGGCTCGCGGATGGATGTCTTTATCCCGACCAATTCCGAAATCCGGTGCAAAATCGGGGATAAGGTAAAAGGCGGGCTGGATGTAATCGCTAAGCTGGTGTGACTGTAGCATTTAATTTTATTTTTCTTAAATTTTCCAAAAAATTTTCAGATGAAGTTTCCCGCGTCTCTCTTTGCCATTGGCATTATTTTAATCTCCTGCAGCAAAATTGACAACAGCCGCGAGGCAGGCCTGCGCGAGCGAGATTCCTTGCTTACCGCGCGCGAACAAGCTTTGGCTTTAAAGGAAGCCGATTATCAGAACCTTATAAAGATGCGCGACAGCATCCAGGCACAGCAGGACAGCCTCGCCGTCACCCCGCAGCTTTCTCCCGTTTTTGCCGGTAGGTGGAATGGTAAAGTAGTGTGTACAGAATCCAACTGCTCCGACTATGTGGTGGGAGATACGCGGGTAGATGCCTGGGAGCTCACGATAGACGGCAGCGACATAGTGCTTTCCAACACCAACAAATCCGGCAGCGTACAGGTATACAAAGGCCAGTACGACGGGACGAACATAAACCTGACGAATGAGCGCACCACGGATTCCGGGAAGCTCATCGAGATAAGAATGCAGCTGAACAACATAGGGCAGAAGCGCATTTCCGGCACGCGCGAGCTGCAGGTAGATAAAAACTGTACCGCAAAATACACCGTGGAACTCATCAAAGAATAGCGTATGCTAACAATTTTAGATCATTTTACCCTGCCGGTGGAGGATCCTGTGCTGAAGTTCCTCCTCATCCTGCTGATTATCCTCTTTGCGCCGCTGCTACTCAACAGGGTTAAGGTGCCGCACCTCATCGGGCTGATAATCGCCGGCGCGCTGGTGGGCCCGAACGGCTTCAACCTCCTGCCGCGCGATGCCAATATCGTGGTTATTGGGACTACAGGTCTGCTTTTCATCATGTTTCAGGCAGGGCTGGAGATCGACCTTACGGAATTCTACAAAAATAAATGGAAAAGCCTGGGGTTCGGCTTCTACACTTTTATGATCCCGCTGATTTTCGGGATCATCGCTGGGCGGTATTTCCTTGGTTTTGAGTGGCTTACGGCGGTACTCTTCGCCAGCCTCTTTTCCTCGCATACGCTCATCACCTACCCGCTGGTAAGCAAGCTCGGCATCGCGAAAAACCCTGCCGTTACCATCACCGTGGGCGGAACGATGATTACCGACATCGCCGCACTCCTGATACTCGCCGCGTGCGTGGGAATGGCGAAGGGCGATGTAACCACAGAGTTCTGGATACGCCTGGGTGGCTCCGTTCTTGCCTTTGGCGCCGTGGTTTTGTGGCTTTTTCCCATCATCGGGCGGTGGTTTTTCAAGACAGTGGATGATAAAATTTCGCAGTTCATTTTTGTAATGGTGATGATTTACTTTGCCGCGCTGCTCGCCGAAATAGCAGGCATTGAGGCAATCATCGGGGCATTCCTCTGCGGTCTCGCGCTGAATAGGCTCATCCCGCACACTTCCGTACTGATGAACCGCATCGATTTTGTCGGGAATTCATTATTCATTCCTTTTTTCCTGATCAGTGTGGGGATGATTATTGATTTCAGAGCCTTCTTCAAAAACCCGGAAACGATAAAGGTGGCTTTGGTAATGACGGTTCTTGCGCTGGTGGGGAAATATCTCGCCTCGGTAGCAACACGAAAGACCTTCCGCCTCAGCCGTGCCGAGGGCGGCGTGATATTCGGGCTTAGCTCTGCCTCGGCGGCGGCTACCCTGGCTTCGGTAATGGTAGGCTACAACATCATCCTTGGCGAGAATGAGAATGGAGAGCCCATCCGCTTGCTCAACGAAAGCGTGCTGAATGGCAGCATCCTGCTTATTTTGGTGAGCTGTACCATCTCGTCCTTTGTGACCCAGAAAAATGCGGGGAAAGTAGCGCTGGAGATGGATGAAGAAGATGATAGCGGAGAGGGCGAGGAGCGCATAATGATAGCTCTGAATTATCCCGAAACTATAGAAAGCCTGACGGAGCTAGCCCTGCAGACAAAATCCCCCAAGAATAAAGACAGGCTCTTCGCCCTGAACATCATCGTAGAGGATGAAAGTGCGGAAGTAAATGAATCCAGCGACAAAAATGCGGATAAGCTTCTGCAGCAGGCTACGCAGATCACCACGGCTTCGGATGTGGCGATGACCCCGCTAAAGCGGTACGATTCTGATGTGATTGCGGGCATTAACAATGAGATCAAAAAGAATAAAATCACCGACCTGATCATCGGGGTGGAGCCGGATAAAGGCTTCTCGCCCACTTTTGTGTACAATCTCTACAGCGGATACCTGGCGGATGAGGATACCACGGTGCTGGTTTCGCACATACTACAGCCTATCGGCACGCTTGCGGAGTTCCACATCGCGCTGCCGGCCGGGGCAGAGCTGGAGGCCGGCTTTCAGCAGGCGCTCTCCCGAATTTGGAATTTAGGGAAAAACCTTGGGGCAAAAATGAACTTCTACACCACGGAAAAGACCATCCGGATACTTGAAAGATTCCAGCGAAGAACGGCTTTGAATGCGGAATTTATTATCCTGGAAAACTGGAAGGAACTTACAAAGATTTCCGGCAAGATAAAAGCCAACCATTGCCTGATCCTGCTAATGTCCCGCCGGGGGCGTGCCGCATACCTGCCGGAGATGTCGGCAGTGCCGGACTTCTTGAACGGAAACTTCCGCGAGAAAAATTATGTGCTGATCTACCCGGGAGTGCAGAGCTGAGAGACGCTTTCTCATTAACCAAAGTTCTGCAGCTCTACCAGTTTTCTGTATATACCGCCCAAGGCAAGCAGCTCGGAGTGCGTACCCTGCTCCACGATGCTGCCGCGATCCATTACCACGATTAAATCCGCTTTTTTTATAGTGGAAAGCCTGTGGGCTATCACCAGCGAGGTGCGGTTTTCCATCATCTTTTCAAGGGCATCCTGCACAAATTTCTCGGACTCGGTATCCAGCGCGGAGGTGGCCTCATCCAGAATCATCACGGGTGGGTTTTTCAGCACGGCGCGGGCTATGGAGAGCCGCTGCCGCTGCCCGCCGGAGAGCTTGCTGCCCTCGTCCCCGATATTGGTATGGTATTTTTCAGGGAGGCTTTCTATGAATTGATGCGCATTGGCAATTTTCGCGGCTTTTACCACCTCCTCCTCCGTAGCCCGGGGGTTGCCGATAAGGATATTGTTGTACACGGTATCGTTGAACAGCACCGACTCCTGCGTTACCATACCGAGCAGGCTGCGGAAATCGGTCAGTTTTAAATCTTTTACATTCACCCCGTCTATCAGGATTTCTCCTTCGGAAACATCGTAGAACCGCGCGAGCAGGCTAGCCACCGTGGATTTCCCGGAGCCGGACTGCCCTACGAGTGCCACCGTTTTCCCCCGCGGTATGGTGAGGTTAAAATTTTTGAGTATGATATTTTCTTTTTCGTAAAAGAACCCAACATTGCGGAACTCGATTTTATCCTTAAGATTTTCCACCGGCTGTGCATTTTCCCGCTCCGCCACTTTTATATCAAAATCCAACACCTCGGTGACGCGCTCCAGGCTTGCCATACCGCTCTGCACGCTGCTGATGGCGTTGGAGAAACTCTTTGCAGGCTCCAGAATCTGGAAAAAAAGCCCGATGAATACCAGAAATGCCTCTGGCTGCATGCTGTGCTCCTCAATAATCTGCCTGCCTGCAAACCAGGTGATCAGCAGTATGGTGACGCTCCCCAGGAACTCGCTGGAGGGCGATGCCAGCATACGGCGGCGGCTCATCCGCATCGTGTAGTCCTGCCAGTTTTCGGATGTGGTATTAAACCGCCGTTTAAGAATTTCTTCCGCATTAAATATTTTAATAATTTTCGATGCCCTCAGGGTTTCATCTACCATAGAAAAGAGATTCCCCAGCTCGTGCTGGGCTGCGTGTGCCTCGCGCTTCAGGGACTTGCCTACGCGGGAGATGATCCAGCCCATCACGGGGAAAACGATCAGGGAAAACATGGTAAGCTGCGGCGAGAGGGCGAAGAGCGCCAAGAGGGAGAAAATTATCATAAAGGGCGCATTTACCAAATCCACCAGGCTGCCGAGTATCCCCGAATCCACCGTATTGATGTCGTTGGTAATGCGGGACATCATATCCCCGCGGCGGCGCTCCGTGAAGAAGGCTACCGGCAGCTGCAGAAATTTATTGTACATCTCGGCACGCATATCCCTGGTAATGAGCACCCTATAATTCACGAGCAAAAGCGAACCGATGTACCGGAAAAGGTTCCTCAGCAGGAAGGCGAACCCGGTAACCGAGCAGAGCACCGCCAGCACCGGGATGGCGCCGTGCTCATTGATCTGCAGCTGGATGGCGTAATAAACACGCTGCTGCAGGGAACCGAAGAATTCCGAAATTCCGCCTCCGCTGGGCGGCGCCTGGGTGGTATCCACAGCTTCCACAGTGCCGAACATCAGCCCGAGAATCGGGAGCATAGTGGCTACGGAGAAGATATTCAGCACGGAGTACAGAATGTTGAAAAACATACTGCCCCAAAGATAGCGGCTGTATGGTTTGGCAAATTGCAGGATTCTTTGTGAAGGCTTCATTGGTTTTCAAAATTAAATAAAAATTACCGCAAAATCCGGAAGAACTCCCACATTATGATCCCTGCACACACGGAAACATTCAGCGAGTGCTTGGTGCCCAGCTGAGGAATTTCCAGAAAAGCATCGCAGTGCTTCATGGCGCGCTGCGAAAGCCCCTCCACCTCATTGCCCAGCACGAGGGCGTATTTTTTGTCTTTGCAGATTTTAAAATCGGTAACAGCCCGCGAGGCCGTCGTTTGCTCAATGCCGATGATTTCGTACCGCAGAGTTTTAAGATCGAGCAGCGCTTCAGATATATTCTCGTAAAACCGCCACTCTACGCTTTCCGTAGCGCCAAGCGCAGATTTGTGGATTTCTCGGTGGGGCGGTTTTGGCGTAATGCCGCAGAGGAAGATTTTCTCCACCAGAAACGCGTCCGCCGTGCGGAATACCGCGCCTACATTGTGCATGCTCCTCACATCATCCAGCACTACGACCAGCGGGGTTTTTGCGGCGTTCTTAAACTCCTCGATGCTTATCCTACCGAGCTCTTCAAGTTTTAATTTTTCTGTCAATTTTAAAAATATTATTCTGCGGCCTTTGGCTCGCTCTCGTTGGTTTTAGTCCTGTCTTTCAGGTTTTTATCCTGCGGCTTCTCGGCTTTTTTCTTTGCGGAGTCTTTGGTTTTTGGCTTAATGTTTTTCAAGGAATCTACCGGCACCGTGTCGTATCTCACCAATACCACATTCCTCGAAGTGGCGCCCGGGGCGAAGGAATCCACCGCGGCGGTATCGTAGGGCGCAGGAAGGTTATCCGCTTCTGCTGCCGGCAACTCGCCCTGTGGTTTGCTGCAGAAAGCAAGGCAAAGGGCTGCCGAAAGGTATAAAAATTTATAAGCTCTCATCTATTTCAAAGTGAATGTAGCGATTACTGGGTAATGGTCGGAATAGCGCACGCCCCGGTCTACGCGGTAGGTACTCGGCAGTATATCTTTGGAACAGAAAAGATAATCGATGCGGATCGGGAATTTAAAATCGTGGAAGCTGGTGGCGCTGCCCCTGCCTGCCGCGGTAAACGCGTCCTGCAAGCCTTCCGAAAGCGAGTAATATTCAAAGGAGTTGGGTACGGAATTCAGGTCCCCACCTACGATCACGGGATAGGGCGAGTTTTTGATAAATTTTTGGATTACCGGCACCTGCTGCCCGTGAATGCGGAAGGTGGAGAGTAGCCTGTTTTTCAATACATCAGCTTTCATTTCATTTTTCGCTGCAGATTTCACTAAATCTTTATTGATATAAAACGGCTCGAGGTAGATGTTGATAAAACGGATTACTTTGCCGTTTATCTGTATGTCTGCCGCCATCGCCTGAGAATTTCCGTCGCCAATATCTATGAGCTGATAATTTACGATCCTGTGCGCAGAACTGATGGCAACCACAGATTCCTGCTTCACGATAGGGTAGAAATTCTCCGCCGGCCTGTATTCCTGATGGAAAACCACATCCGCGTTGTGCCTCAGCAGGTAGTTCCGCACCGCATCATTCTCGCCGCCGTTATAATGACCGTTGTAGGTGATCACCTTAAAATTTCCGGGCTTTTTTTCAGGGGTAAAATTAATCCACCTCTGCGCCGGTTTGAAGAAAAAGATGCTCATCAGCAGAAAAAACACGGCACGCTTGCGCCGAAGTAGCAACCAAAGTACGGAGAGCGCGGCATGAATGCCAAGCAGCGCCGGGAACGCCAGCGAAAGGAGGTTGAGGTAAGGAAAAACGACCGGCGACACCACCGCATTCAGCCCGCAGAGCAGCAGGGCCACCACCACCAGAAGGTGGACGGCGGCAAGGAAAGTGCGCAGCAGATTCATCGGTAGAAATTATGTTGAGGCAGTTTTTTCTTCCAACTCCGTGCCATTATCCAGCCTACGATTGCCCCGCCCACATGCGCGAAGTGCGCTATCCCGCTCATCTGGTCGCTGAAGCCCAGGTATATGGATACTACGATGATGACCGGGAGGATGTACTTTGCGCTGATGGGTACGGGTATGAACATAAAGTAGAGCTTGGTATCCGGGAAGAGAGTGGCGAAGGCGGTCATCACCCCAAAAATAGCCCCCGACGCCCCCACCATCGGCGTATTCAGTATGGCGTCGCCCTCGGCGGTGCCTGCTGCCTGGGTGTAGAGGTAATAATTCCATAAATTAAACAGCAGAAATGCCCCGAGACCGCTAAGGAAATACAGCAGGGTAAACCTCTTCCCGCCAAAGAGCCGCTCTATGGTAGGCCCGAAACTCAGAAGCGTAAGCATATTGAAAAGGATGTGCATAAGGCTGCCGTGCATAAACATATGCGTAATCACCTGCCACCACCGGAAATAAGGCGAGAGTGGAAAATAGGCTGGGAAGCTCACCAGAAGCTGGTGCGCCGCGGGCAGGGGGAGGTACATCAGTGCAAAGATCACTGAGTTGAGCAAAATAATATTTTTGGTGATGGGCGCCTGATTGTCAAACATTGGTTTAAAATTTATTTTTTAATTCCTCCAAAGGTAATTCAATAAAACAAATTTTACCGTCCGGAGCGTAATTCGGGAAGCCCGCCGCGGAGAAATCCCTGAGCAGCTCCTGCATTTCATATTTATAAATAAAATCAAACCGGGACTTGGAATGCAGCTTATTCCACTGATTGTCATAGAAATGCAAAAAATCCTCCTCGGTGTGATAGTCAAGGATTTCGAAGAGGTCCTCCAGTAATTTTATCACCTTCGTCTCCTTCAGCCCCTGCGGCACGGCGTCTATCCTCAGCACATTCTCCTGTGCCAGCGTCATATCAAAACCCAGCTGCGGGAGGTATTTCTTTATGGAGCGGAACTTTGTTTTCTCAATTTCATTGAGGTGATATTCCAGCGAGAATAGCAGCTGGTGGGCTTCCGTACTCCGCTTTTTTCCTTTATTTCGCTCCGCATTGATGACGCGGTGCATCCGCCCGGGGTCCAGCATCAGCGTCCCGCCCTGGCGGTTCAGCAGCCAGTAGCCGTTGGGCAGCCGCAGCAGGTCTTCGTCAAGGTTTTCATCATCCTCAAAAAGGTTGATTTTTGAAGGAGCAGTTTCGGCAGTGCCGTAGATTTCCTCCAGATTCAGCATTTCCGGCCGGGTTTTGCCTTCCTGTTCAAAGGGATTGAAATTCCGGTCTACCGGGATGCCCGCCGGCTTGTTCAGCGAGCTGGCCGTAGCGTTTCCGAGAAAATTCTCAACCTGCGGATCTCGGTCAAAATCTAGCGACGGGGCAATGTTGTAGATGCCCAGAGCGCGCTTGACGGTGGAGCGGATGAGGGCGAAGATCAGGCTTTCATCCTCAAACTTTACCTCGGTTTTCTGCGGATGTATATTGACATCAATCCTGCCAGGATCCAGCTCCAGGTAGAGGAAAAACGACGGAATGTAGCCCGGCATCAGCAGCCCTTCGAATGCCTCCACCACTGCCTTGCTGAGGTACGGGCTGCGGAAATACCTGCCATTTACAAAGAAAAACTGCTCGCCGCGCACCTTCTTTGCCCCCTCCGGCTTAGCCACATATCCGTGAAACCGTACCCAGTCCAGCTCCTCTTTTATGGGGATAAGGAGCGGCTGCAGCTTCCGCCCGAAAATCTCCACGATGCGCTGCAGCTGGGAGCCCTTGCGCAGGCGGAAGACGATATCGTCGTTATGATAGAGATCAAACTCCACCTCCGGGTGCGCAAGCGCCACCCGCTGGAACTCATCGAGGATGTGCCGGAATTCCACATTATTATTTTTCAGGAATTTACGCCTTGCGGGGACATTGTAAAAAAGATTTTTCACCAAAAAATTGGAGCCTTCCGCCGTCTGTACCGGCTCCTGAAACTGGAGCCCCCCGCCTTCTATGTAGATGTTGGTGCCTATGGGTGCATCCTTTTTCCGCGTCTTCAGCTCTACCTGCGCCACCGCAGCGATGGACGCCAGCGCCTCGCCGCGGAAGCCCTTGGAGGCTATTTTAAAAATATCCTCAGTGTTTCGGATTTTGGAAGTGGCGTGCCTTTCGAAGGCCATTCGGGCATCCGTTTCGCTCATCCCGATGCCGTTGTCCACCACCTGGATGAGGTTCCTGCCGGATTCTCGCACGATAAGTTCTATTTTGCTAGCCTTTGCATCTATGGCATTCTCCAGAAGCTCCTTCACGATGGATGCCGGGCGCTGCACCACCTCGCCCGCTGCTATCTGGTTCGCCACATGATCCGGCAAAAGTTGGATGATATCTGCCATTTCACCTGCAAAAATAGGCTTTTTATGCGTGCCACCTTATTCTTATTTCTCATTTGCGAAAACTTTAGACAGTGCCATTCAGTGCCTGGGCAATCAGCCAAGCCTCGCTCCAGCACGCTTGGAAGTTGAAGCCGCCGGTTACGGCATCGATGTCCAGAACCTCGCCGGCGAGGAAGAAATTCTCCAGCAGTTTGGATTGCATCGTTTTAAAATTAATTTCCCTCAGCTCTACGCCGCCCGCCGTTACGAACTCCTCTTTGAAGGTAGATTTCCCGTTTACCGAAAAACGCTTCCTGCAAAGATTTTCCAGCATTGCCATTATTTCTTTTTTGCTGATTTGGGAGAGCTGTTTTTCAGCTTTGATTTGAGATATTTCGAGAACTCTCTGCCAGAAGCGGTGAGTTACATTGAAAATTTTGCTCTGGCCTATGGATTTTTTAGGATGGTTATTTCTAAAATCAAGGAAAATTTCTTCAGTATCCCGAATGTTTTCCCCGATGAAATTCACAAGGATTTCAAACCGATAATTCTGCGCCGCTAATTCTCGCGCCTTCCACGCTGAAAGTTTCAGGATTGCCGGCCCGGAGAGTCCCCAGTGCGTGATGAGCAGCGCTCCGGACTCTTCCGTTTTTAAAGCGGGGACGGATATTTCCGCATCTTCAAAGTTTGTGCCGGAAAGCCCCTCCAGCAGCGCATCCTGAATATTGAAAGTAAACAGCGACGGCACCGGCGGCACGATGCCGTGACCGAGATTTTCCAATATTTTCAGCGATCTTGGCGCGCTGCCCGTGGCGAATACTACGGCATCGGCAGGGTATACCCCCCCGGAAGTAGAAATTTTATAAATTTCTTCCTCACAGGCGATGTCCCGAATGGCGCAGCGTGTCTTCACCTCGAATCCCTTTGCTAGAACTTCTTTCGTGATGGTGTCAATGATGCTTTGCGAGCTGTTACTCTCCGGGAACACGCGGTTGTCCTCCTCGGTTTTCAGCTTCGTGCCGCGTTCTTCGAACCAGGCGATGGTATCCGCCGGCTGGAATTTTGAGAATACGCTTAAAAGCTCCCTGCTGCCTCTGGGGTAAAACTTGGCGAGCTCGCGCGGATCGAAGCAGGCGTGAGTCACATTGCACCGCCCTCCGCCGGAGATTTTTACTTTCTGCAATACATCGGCATTCTGCTCGAATATCTTTACCTCACATTTTTCCTCATCAAGATTGGCGGCGCAGAACATCCCTGCAGCCCCGCCCCCGATGATTGCCACGCGCATTTTCATTCCGTAATTTTTTTCTAAAAATAAAAAAGCCGCCCGAGGGCAGCCTATATTAGGAATTTTAATTATTTAAACAAGGTCATCTCTTCTGTCAGAACCAAGGTTTTCTACATCTACCTCAGTTTCGCGTACAGTATCGGAGATGGTTTCGTCGCGCTCTGTCACATCTTTTGCAAGCTCGATTTCTTCTACCACGCGGGCAGTTTTATCTACTACCGGCACTTCGTGAGTTTCAGACATTTCCACAGTCTGGTTTTGGAATGCGCGGTCTGCGTCAGTTACCGCTCTATCTACAGGTTGTCTTTTCACATACACACGCTCTTCACGCAGGCGTACACTTTCTTCCACTGGACGCTCGATGATGCGGCTCCTTAGGCGCACACCGCCTTGCTCTACTTCTCTTTTGCCTACATTCAGCTCTTCTTTTACTACTTCTACCTTGTCCGAACCTTCAGTGGTCTGAGCAAAGTTCTGTGTTCGGGTGCCTTCTACCGCTGTTCCTGCAGCATATCCCGCTTCATTATAGCCTGTAGGGATGTGGTCATCCACGCTGATAGCGCCGTTTTCATCCATAATGTCTCTTGCTCTTTCAGCGCGGTCTGCATCGTCTGTGTATACTGTTACCACATTGCTTCTTGCACCTGCTGCGCTGTAAGTTCTCCGTACGGGCTCATCTGCGCCGAAAAGCCTATCCCAGAAGGATCCAGATCTTTCGTCTTCATCATAATCAAAATCCTCCCCTTCGTAATCCCCTTCGTATCTGTACGGAGAGTAGTCTACATTTTCTTTTTCGAAACCTGCATCATCAAGTCTTTCTGATGCTCTTTGTGCTTCTTCTGCGGTTCTGAACAAACCTACTACAGTGTAGTTCATAATAATAATTTTTTAATTGTTAGATATTTTGTGAATTGTTTTCTGTCTCAATAAATTCGTGCTTAAACTCTTCCTCCCGCACGAAAGCATTAACTGTTTCGGTGTGCGCTTCCGTGGTTTTGGTAATGATAATTTCCTCCACGAGCATAAGCTTCTTCACTACCACAGGTACCTCTTTCACCACGGGGATCACGGTTACATCGCCTTCCTGACGAATCTCTGGGATGAAATCAACCTCCTCGTTTTTTGGCACTCGCTGTATGTCAAATTTATCTGACCGAAGTTCAACTTCTGCTGGAACCTCCCGCTCAGATACTTCTTTTCTGAAAATGTGCCTACCCCTTTCTACTTCCTTTTTCCCGAAGGCAACCTCCTCCTTTACAATTGAGATTTTCTCTGATGAATTTACGCCGTAACTTTTTTCTGATGCAAGCTCTTTTTCAGTAGTGCGTTCCGCATCCGATAAATTTTTATTTTCGTAAATACCTTCGTAGCCCTCCATAGTGCGTTTTGTAGAACGGAAGATGCAAATGTCTTTCCAAAAGTTTGAACTTTTAATGTTTTAACAATTAATTAACCTTTTGTTCATTTCTTTGTTTAAATTTTTATAAATCCTGCAACAGCTATACTCTTACTAAATTTGCATTTCAAAAATCTCCTATGACAGAAAACGAATATACGCAAGCCGTGGAATGGCTGTACGCACAAGCCCCCCGCTGGGAGAGCGCCGGCAAGGGCGCCTACAAACCAGGGCTGCAGAACATCGCCAGGCTTTGCGATTTTTTTGGAAACCCGCAGAAAACTTTGCGCTGCATACATATCGCGGGGACCAACGGCAAAGGCTCCGTGAGCAGTATGACGGCAAGCGTACTGCAGGAAGCAGGCTACCGCGCGGGGTTGTACACCTCGCCGCACATACTGGACTTTACCGAGAGGATCAAGGTTAACGGCCAGAATGCCAGCCGCGATTTTGTTTTTAGTTTCATCCAAAGACTGAAGGAAATCCCCCAAGACATAAGGCCTTCTTTTTTCGAATTTACCACTGTAATGGCTTTCGAATATTTCCAACAGCAGCAGGTAGATTTTGCGGTGATAGAAGTCGGGCTCGGCGGCAGGCTGGACGCTACAAACATCCTCAGCCCGGTGCTCACCGCCATTACCAGCGTGGCGCTGGACCATCAGGATGTTTTGGGCGATACTGTGGAGGGAATCGCGGCAGAAAAAGCGGGCATCATTAAAGAAGGCATCCCCGTAGTTTCCGGAGAAGAAAATCCGACAGTACAGGAAATCGTCCGAAATATCGCTGCAGAAAAAAAAGCTGAATTCATTGATGCCACAAAGATTAGCACCGACCTCAGCACCGACCTGAGTGGCAATTACCAGAAAAAAAACATCCGCGTGGCAGTGGCTATCGCAGAAGAACTCCGCAGGCAGAATGTTCGGATACCCGGCAGCGCGCTCCGTACCGGGCTTGGGAATGTGCAGCGCAACACGGGCCTCCTGGGCCGCTGGTACGAATTTTCTCGGGACCCGCTCACCATCTGCGACACGGGGCATAACCTGGCCGGCCTCACGGAGGTATTCAGCCAGCTCAACGAGATGCCGCAGCGCAAGCACATCATCCTCGGCTTTGTGAATGACAAGAAAATAGATGAGGTTTTGCAGATGCTGCCAGAAAATGCAGAGTATTATTTTGCTAAACCTTATGTGGCAAGAGGCAGAAACCCGCAGGAATATGAACACCAGCTAAAAAAAACCGGCATACCTTATAAAATTTTTGAAAAAGTGCAGGATGCCTATCTTTCTGCAAAAGAAACACTTACGCCTGGAGAGATGATTTTTGTAGGCGGTAGTAACTTTATTGTTGGAGAATTTTTGCAAAATAATTTGCAGGTTTAAAAAATCGCCGTATATTTGCCGAACCAAAAACAAGGGTTCTTAGCTCAGTTGGTTCAGAGCATCTGGTTTACACCCAGAGGGTCGGGGGTTCGAATCCCTCAGAACCCACAAAAATCTCAGAGTAATCTGGGATTTTTTTATTGTATTAAGCGGACGGTTAGCTCAGTTGGTTCAGAGCGCTGCGTTGACATCGCAGAGGTCGCTGGTTCGATCCCGGTACCGTCCACAGCGCCAATCCCGCAGTAGTGTGCATTACCCGAAGAACATATAGGCAAGAACGATAGATGTGATCACACCCACCAAATCTGCCAGAAGCATCGCCGGAACGGCATATCGCGTGTTGGTCACCGCCACGGAGCCAAAGTACACCGCGATAACATAAAAAGTAGTATCCGAGCTGCCCTGCAGCACCGCAGCCAGCCGGCCCTGAAAGCTGTCCGGCCCGAAGGTCTGCATCGCATCCACCATCATACCCCGCGCCGCGCTTCCGGAAAGCGGCTTTATCAGGGCGGTGGGCAGCCCGTCCACAAAACGCGTATCGGCACCCGAGAGATCGGCGAGCCAGCGCATCCCCCCGATGATTACATCAAAAACGCCGGAAGTGCGCAGCATAGAAATAGCCACCAGCATACCCACCAGGTACGGAATAATCTTCACGCAGGTGGTAAAACCGTCTTTCGCGCCATCGATAAACGCATCAAAAACATTGATTTTCTTATAAACACCGCCGAGGACGATGAGTAGAAAAATTAACAAAATCAAGCCGTTGCTCAGCACTTTGCTGAACTGTTCCAGCCCCTCCTTCGAGAGCCCCGTGAGGTACCATACCAATGCGGCGATGAGTGCGGAAATCCCTCCCACATAGGCAAGCACCGTAGCATTCAGCAGATTGATTTTCTGATAAATTGACACAATAATCATCGCGGCCATCGTGGCGGCAAAGGTCGCTATCATACACGGCAGGAAGATATCCGTGGGCGACTGGGAGCCCAATGAGGCACGAATCGCGATGATGGACACTGGTATCAGCGTCATCCCCCCGGCGTGCAGGCACAGGAACATGATCTGTGCATTGCTCGCCGTGTCCTTCTTCGGGTTTAGGGTTTGCAGGCTCTCCATCGCCTTCAGCCCAAACGGCGTAGCAGCATTGTCTAACCCCAAAAGATTGGCGGAAAAATTCAGCAGCATATGCCCGAAGGCAGGGTGGTCTTTCGGGATTTCCGGGAAGAGTTTTGAGAAAAAGGGCTGAATCGCCCGGCTGAGAACCGTGACGGCACCCGCCTTCTCCGCGATGGACATAAAGCCCATAAACAGCGTCATAATGCCCACAAGCCCGATGCAGATATCCACGGCGGTGCGGCTGGTGCCGATAACCCCATCGGTATCCTGCACGCGGAATTTTTCAGCGGTCTGCCGCTGAGGATTTATTTTATATTGAATTCTTCCTTCCGCTGCCACCGCATTCGCAGGCTCTATTTCAAACTTTGCCAAAACCTCCCCCGGTACTTCCCTCAGCGGCACAGTGGAAATCCGCACGGTATCGCCGCCCCTGCCCACTACCATATCGTTGAAGATATCCTTATAATCCGGGGAAGTAAGATATTTCCACCCCGCCACGCAGAGCGCTACAATGATGAATGCGGACCAGATGCGGCTGAGAACCATTTTATTATTTTTGGCGAAATTACCAATTTAGTAAATACCTTCATTATTTTTCGCTATTATTAGCGAGTCGGGGCCTGCGGCTTCCGGCTTGCCTTCGGCATTTTTTATTTTAGATAAAAGCCCCGGCACAAAGAAGGAGGTCTCGAAAAACTGGCGGTGCACCCCCGGTAGTAATTCAAAAAAATGGCTAACGCCCACATTTATGTTATGAAGGTTTATTTCCTGCGCAGATGGATTTTTGGTAAAAACTTGCTCAGTAAGTTCCGCGATTCGGCGTGCCCAGGCGGCAGATTTTCGAGGAGATGATATCTTGCAGCAGTACATCATCACCAGGGAGCCGAGCAGAGCATTTTCATACGCCCGGAAGGCGCTGCTTCTTCGGCTGCCCCGCCAGGTCTTCTCTGCTGTTATTTTTGTTTTAATGAATGCAAAACCTGAGAGCAGCGCAAAGGCGGGGCGAGACAGCACGAGCAGAAAGAAATTCAGGCAGGGCTTCACTTGTTCATCAGCAGCCGCAGGGTTTGGCTTACGGTTTCCTTTATTTCCGTACGCTTTACTATGAAGTCCACGAAACCTTTCTCCAGGAGGAACTCCGAGGTCTGGAAGCCTTCCGGGAGATCCCTGCCTATTGTTTCGCGGATTACGCGCGGCCCTGCAAAGCCTATGAGCGCGCCCGGCTCCGCCATGATGATGTCGCCCGTCATTGCAAAAGAGGCCGTCACCCCGCCGAATGTAGGATCGGTAAGGTACGAGATGTATGGCAGCCCCGCCTCGGAGAGTTGCGCGAGCTTGCACTGCACTTTTGCCATCTGCATTAATGAAATCGCTGCCTCCTGCATGCGCGCCCCGCCCGTCTGGTTGATGATCATATACGGAAGCCTGTTTTTTATGCAGTAGTCTACCGCGCGGCTGATCTTCTCGCCCATCACGGAGCCGAGGGAGCCCCCGATGAAGGCAAAATCCATACAGGACACCACCATCTCCAGCCCGTTCACGCTGCCGGTAGCGCTGCGGATGGAGTCCGTAAGCTTTGTTTTGCTCTTTACCTCCTTTAGGCGGTCGCTGTACGCCTTGGTATCTTTAAATTTCAGCGGGTCTATGCTTTCTACCTTGGCATCCAGCTCCCTGCAGGTACCCCCGTCGAAAATAATGTCGAAATATTCCTTGCTCCCGATCCTTACATGGAAGCCATCTTCCGGCGATACATAGTTATTTGCCCGCAGGGCGTCGTACTCTATGATCTTCCCCGTGGGGGTTTTATGCCAAAGCCCTTTGGGCATATCCTTCTTCTCCGCGGTGGAGGTAGTAATGTTTTTCGCCTGCCTTCTAAACCATTCAAACGCCATGCAGAATTTTTAAAAAAGAAAATTTCAGCTAAGGTAATTATTTTCGTTCATAGTCAAAATTATCTTGCCTCAACTTGTCATCAGAAAAAAAGCCCGGCAGAAATTCCGCCGGGCAGGTGATTTATTTTCTAGGCAAGGTTTACCCTAATGTGTTAACATTGTTCAGGTCTTCGAAAGCCTGGGTAAGCCTTTTGGTAAATGTTTCCTCACCTTTTCTCAGCCACACGCGCGGGTCGTAGTGCTTTTTGTTCGGGGAGTCCTCGCCTTCCGGGTTGCCGATTTGCCCCTGCAGATAGTCGGTTCTGTCGCGCATATAATCGCGGATGCCTTCCAGATAGGCGTACTGCAGGTCGGTATCTATGTTCATTTTGATTACGCCGTAGCCGATAGCCTCGCGGATTTCTTCCAGCGAAGAGCCGGATCCTCCGTGGAATACGAAGTTGATAGGCTTCGCTGCGGTGCCGAATTTTTCCTGTACAAATTTTTGCGAATTGTCGAGGATCTTCGGCGTTAGCACCACATTGCCCGGCTTGTATACGCCGTGCACATTCCCGAATGCCGCGGCGATGGTGAAGTTTGGCGAAATCTGCTTTAGTTTCTCGTAGGTGTATGCCACATCTTCCGGCTGGGTATAGAGCTTTGCGTTATCCACATCGGAGTTATCCACGCCGTCTTCCTCGCCGCCGGTCACCCCGATTTCCACCTCGATTGTCATATCCATCTTCGCCATCCTCTCAAAATATTTCTGGGAAATTTCCAGGTTTTCCTCCAGGGTTTCTTCGGAAAGATCCAGCATATGGGAGGAATAGAGCGACTTGCCGGTCTGATTAAAATGCGCCTCATTGGCATCCATAATCCCGTCTATCCATGGCAGAAGTTTCTTCGCGCAATGGTCCGTGTGCAGGATTACCGTGGCTCCGTAGGCTTCCGCAAGGGTGTGGATGTGCTTTGCTCCTGCCACCGCCCCCAGGATGGCAGCCCGCTGCCCGTCGTTGTTCAGGCCCTTGCCCGCATTAAAGGCTGCCCCACCGTTGGAGAACTGGATGATTACCGGCGCGTTCAGCTTCGCAGCGGTCTCCATAGTGGCGTTCACATTGCTGGATCCGATTACATTCACTGCCGGGAGGGCAAATTGGTTTTCCTTGGCGTATTGGAAGATTTCCGTTACCAAATTTCCTGTGGCAACACCTGCCGGGAATTTTCTGCTCATAACTTAGAATTTTGATAAACTTTTGTCGTAAAATTAAAGAATTTTTATGAATTTTTATGCTCCCTTCTGTCCTGCCCCCACAGCAGTTTCTGGCGGATGGTTTCGTAGAAATTCAGATCATTGGGGTGTACCAGCGCGAAATGGAACTGCGCCTTCCTCACGCTGAACTCCGTCTCCACCGGTATGTGTACCAGCCGCGAATCCAGGGAGAGGGTAAAATGCTTGGCGCGGCTCTGCACACGGAATTTTACCTCCACATCGTCATTCACAATCAGCGGGCGCACATTCAGGTTGTGCGGAGCGATGGGAGTGATCACGAAATTATTGTTGTCCGGGGCGATGATCGGCCCGCCGCAGCTCAGGGAATAGGCGGTGGAGCCCGTAGGGGTGGAGACTATAACCCCATCTCCCCAGAACACATTCAGGAACTCGTTATCTATATAGGATTCCACCGTGATCATGCTTGTGGTTTCCCTCCTGGAGATGGCTACATCGTTCAGTGCGTAGGGGAAGATGTCGTACTCCTCCGGCAGGTGCACCTCCACCACGCTGCGGTGGCTGATGTTGGTATTCCCTCTTAAAATATCATCCAGGTAGCCGAAGAGGTTTTCCTTGGTAAAGCTCGCCAGAAAGCCCAGCCTGCCCATATTTACCCCCACCACCGGGATGCCCAGGTCCTGAATGTAGTATAGGGAGCTTACGATGGTGCCGTCTCCGCCGAAAGAGAAAAAGAAATCCACGCCGTGGCTCGCCAGCCCCTCGTAGTTGGAGAAAGTCTTGAAATTCGCAGAGAACTGCAGGTTCTCCGCCGTGCCTGTATGCACTATCGCCTTTACGCCGCGCTTATCCAGCTCGGATATGAACCTGCTGAGGTAAAGGAAAACATCCAGGTCGTTCTTTTGGGTATAGATAGCCGCCTTCATCACACTTCTATATATTTCTGCAGAAAATCGAATCGCTGGCGCATCAGCTCATCGCGCTCGTTCTGATAATGCTTGTTAATGATAATATAGCCATAGCGCTCGAAGGTCTCCTCTATCGAGCTGAGCCCGCCACTGCTGATTTTCAGGGTAATTTCGATGCTGTCCGTATTTATCCTGCTGATGAATACGCCGTGTATCCGCCCGTTGCTGCCCTCCACAATCTGCGAGATTTCGCTCATCGACCAGTGCGCCGCCGGCGTCTGCAGGGTGAGCACCGCTCCTGCCTCGCTAAAAAGCGGGTAGCGCGACAGCTCCGCAAATACATCGCGGTACTCCACATAGCCCTCGTACCTCTCCTCTCTGGAGATTATGGGCACCACGCTGGTGTTGTAGGTGTGGAATACCGGGAGGCTCTCCAGCACCCCGGCATCCGCGGGCAGGGCGAATTTTTCGTAATGCACCCTCAGGTCGCTAAGCCTGCTCTCTAAAAAATCTTCAAGAAAATCCTGGCGCAGCGCACCGGCGAAATACCCCTCTTCCTCAATAAAAATGTGGGTAAAGCCGAAGCTGCGGCAGATTTCGTACGCCTCCTCTGCCGGATCTTCCGGGCTGAATGCGGGATAATCCCGCGAGATATATTCTGAAACAAACATCAGGCGAATTTACTTAAAAATACTTTTAGGTAAAGAATGAGGTTTAGGCTGAGTGATTTTATCACGCTGAGCCTGCCGGAGCGCATCCTGTCACGCTGAGCCTGTCGAAGCGTAAAGCTTCAATTGTTTTTGCCCTTCGACAAGTTCCGGATGACATTCCACCAAAACCTAAGCTGCAGCGTTTTAATGAAAGTAAAAGCTATAAAACTCTGTGGTTTCGTGCTTATACGAAAACTAAAATTTAAACTCTCAACTTTAAACTAAGAACCATCTTTCGATGCCATTAAAAAAACTCTGTGCCTCTGTGGTTAAAAAAATTAAATACGGCAGCGCAATGTTGAACCCTAAACTTTCAATTTTAAACATTAACACATCGCAAGAGCAGAACCAGGAACCTCCTCTTCTTTACAAAATAAAGAATAAACGGAAGGATAAGGTAAAATTGCATCTCTATTGCCAATGACCAGGTGTGGAGCAAAGCATTCTCGCTCAGCTTGGCACCAAAATAGGAATCTCCGCGGGAGAAGATTTTATTGGAGAGGAATATTAACGCATACGAAAGGTCGTCCCTGAATGTTTTAATATCCGTGCTGAGGTAGAATAGGCATGCAGCAAGCGACACCCCAAAAATCAAAACATAGTATGCCGGCGCGATCCGGACGAGCCTTTTTTTAAAAAAATTCCGAAAGTAAATCTGCCCCTATCCATATCCGAAATTGTGATGGTGGTAATAAGGTAGCCCGAAATCACGAAGAATATATCAACCCCCAAAAAACCACCCGGCAACCAGGCTTTGTTTAAATGGAAGATAAAAACACTTAAAAAAGCAATAGCCCTAAGCCCCTGAATATCTGCACGGAATTTCATATCATTTCAAAGAAAAATTTGCCAAATATACAACCGGAAACCGTCAGCACAAAAAAAACAGCCCCGGGAGTCCGGAGCTGTCTTCACTCAAAAAAAAAGTTTCCGCTTTACCGCAGCCTGTCCACAGATTTCACGAGCCTCTCGTCCCGGCGGATAAATGTGTTGGCAATAGCCAGGCACACCATAGCCAGGAGGGGAAACAGCGGCTCAATACCCTTCTCAGGAAACTCCATTCCTCCGGGTAAGCTTAGCAGCCAGTACGACAGTAGAGCGAGCAACAATGCGTTCAGTACGATGCCGATCCTGTTCAGCAGCACCTGTAATTTTCTATTTTTAAAACTGTAAATGCTGAATACCTCCAGCGCGATGAATGCCGCAGCGATGAAGTAAAACGCGCCGTCTTCCGCGCGGCTGTTCAGCGGATCCTTTACATACACCACCGCAAGGCCGCACAGTAGCGCCAGCCCCATCCACACCGTCTGTATTCTCTGCAGCATTCCAGGTATCAAATATGCCTGCAAAAGTAAGACAATTTTTTGCGTAATTCAAAAAATGATGTAGATTTGCAGCACTTTAACACAAAAAAGTACCTGTACTTATACCTTTGTGCAGGTTTATTTTCATTTTATACTTACATTTTATTGACATTATATGTTCAATCTTGAATCGCTGAGCGGTACTTCCGAAACAGAACTGCGCAAAATAATGAAAGGCCTGGGGCTGGATGTGCCGAAGGGCAGCACCGCGCAGGAAATGGCATTTGCTATTCTGGACTTTCAGGCGGCAAACAAAACTGCGGCGGCAGAGTATTACAATAAAATAAACGGCGGCGAGGAGGCCGCACCTGCGGAAGCCACAGATGCCACCCCAAAGAAACGCGGCAGGAAGCCGGGCAGGCCGAAGAAGGAGGCCGCAGAAAAACCCGAAACCGCCTCCACGGAAGCCGAGGATGCAGGAATTCTGGAGGTACCGCAGTCAGAAACCACTCCGGAGGAAAAACCGGCACCCAAGAAACGCGGCAGGAAACCTAAGAACCAGCAAGCCATTGAGGCTGCGGAAAACCCTGGAGCAGATGTTTTGCAGGAGGCTGCGGAAGCCCTGGTTTCACATGAAACTGAGACTAGCCCGGTAACCGCGGCAGAGAATCCTCAGCAAAACCGCCAGCAGAGAAACCCGAGATACAGCGGGCAAAACCAGCAGCGGGAGCGCCAAAACAACCAGCACCAGAACGGGTACGGCGCACAGAACGGCCGGCACCAGAACGGGAACGGGCAGAACTTTCAAAAACAGAACCACCCAAGACCGGCGGCCGAGGATGCGGAGCCGAGAAAAGAATTTAACTTCGACGGGATTGTGGAAATCGAAGGCGTGCTGGAAATTCTTCCCGACAACTACGGCTTCCTGCGCTCATCGGATTTCAGCTACATTTCTTCGCCGGATGATGTGTATGTATCCACCGCACAAATCCGCAACTATGGATTGAAAACCGGCGACACGGTACGCGGCATCGTGCGGCTGCCGAAGGAGGGCGAAAAATACTTCTCCCTGCTGAAACCCGTGGAGGTAAACGGGCGGGATCTTTCCTTCATCAAGGACAGGGTGGCTTTTGAATACCTCACGCCGCTCTTCCCACAAGAGAAATTTAACCTTGCAGGCGAGGGTGCCACCACCTCCACGCGCATTGTGGATATGTTTGCGCCCATTGGCAAAGGACAGCGGGCGATGATTGTGGCACAGCCGAAAACCGGGAAAACGATGCTGCTGAAGGACATCGCCAATGTGGTTGCAAAAAACCACCCAGAAGCCTATATGATGGTGCTCCTCATCGACGAAAGGCCAGAGGAGGTGACCGATATGGAGCGCAGCGTGAATGCGGAAGTAATAGCCTCCACCTTCGACGAGGCGGCGGAAAAGCATGTAAAGGTTGCGAATTTAGTTTTGGCAAAAGCGCAAAGAATGGTAGAGTGCGGCCACGATGTGGTGATCCTTCTGGACTCCATCACAAGGCTGGCAAGAGCGTACAACACCGTGACGCCGGCATCGGGCAAGATACTCTCCGGCGGTGTGGATGCCAATGCGCTGCACAAGCCGAAAAGATTCTTTGGGGCGGCGCGGAAGATTGAGAACGGCGGCTCCCTTACCATCATCGCCACGGCACTGATTGATACCGGCTCAAAAATGGACGAGGTGATTTTCGAGGAATTCAAAGGAACCGGAAATATGGAGCTGCAGCTGGATAGAAGGATTGCCAACAAGCGCATCTACCCTGCCATAGACCTGGTGGCATCCAGCACAAGGCGTGATGATCTGCTCCTGGATGAAATGACGCAGCAGAGAATGTGGATATTGCGGAAATACCTTGCAGAAATGAACCCAGTGGAAGCGATGGAATTTGTGGAGAAAAACATCAAAAATACGCTTAGCAATGAGGAGTTTTTGATGAGTATGAACAAATAATCATACTATTTTTAGAAAGAAATGGGCGCAATGTTATTGTTTGCCCTAATACCTGTTGCTGAGGTTTACTGTAATGTAAGGTAACAGAAGAGAGCTTTTTTTAAAGTTTTTAGGGCATATTCATTGTTTTAATGGAGTGGAAGAAGCTCTCGCATATCCGCATGTTGTACAACATTTAATTTAAAAACGGTTAAAAAAGGACTAACCTTCCAAAGTCGAAATAATTCTGACTCGACATCAAACAAGAATGAATGCGCGAGATGTTATGAGCATCAGTTTGAAAATCGTTAAGAGTAAAACATTGAAAATTAAATATTAACAAATAAATTTATACAAATGAATAAAATTTTAAAAATCACACTTGTATTATTATTATCAATTTTTTTTCTTCTCTTGTAACGAAGATGAAAGTTTAGATCAAAGTCCTATCAATGAAAACTTAATTACATCTTTTAATAAATCATCTACTACCTCTAAAAATAGTGATATTAGTGAAGTTATTGTTTTTTCAGATATGACTTCATCCGATGAAAATCTAAGTGGCATGTTAGAAGGTTTAATTGTAAGCGTAGATTTAGATGCTATGAAAGCGACTTTCACAAATGAAAATGAAGCTGGTTCTATTGAATTTGATTTAATAGAAAATGAAAATAGCACTTTATCTTTAAGTGGTTATACTGCAAAAAATGGTTTAAGTGATAGAACTCCTAGATGGCTGTGTGGCGCTAGTTGTGTAGGTCAAGGATTTTTAATTTCATTGTGGGATGGTCCTGCACCATTAATGGATATTGCCGCTGCCGCTTTTAAATTATACTAGAATTTTAATTTATATTAGAATGAAAATTATAATAATCTTTTCACTTTTTTTAACTTCTATATTGAGCGCACAAAATTTGGAAAAATGCAATTTGAGAATCTGTCCCAATACTGATAACATATTTATCATAAATGATGAAAAATTAATATGTTTATTAAAAAATGAGAATAAAACTATTATTTATTCTTATGCTTTTTGGTGTAAACCTTGCGTTGAAAAGTTGCCACATATAATTAATTTTGCTAATAACAAAAAGGTTAATTTATATATTTTATTAATTCATAATGAGAATTCGAGAGAAATGCAAATTGAAAATAATAAATTTAAAAATGAAAATTTGAATATCTTGGTATTAAGTGATGAATACGGAAATAAACCTCGTAAAAAATATAAAAATTTTTTGAAGAAATTTTATGCTGAATCAAAATTGATTGATGATATGTCAAAAATAATTCTATTTGATGAAGATGGAAATTTAATGTATATTTCAGATTGGACAGATGGCGATGACGTTCTCACATCAAAAATATTACCATTGTTAAATTAAAACGGCTACCAACATCGGTTTGCCGCAATGGGGGCAGACGTGCTTCTATGACAGTTTTGTGGTTAACCAAAGTGCAGTGCTTCGATTGAACTTTTGTGCTAAAAACCCCCACTGCGGCAAGCCGAAAAACGTTGGCGGTAATTAAAAGAACAGAGTTTTGAAAGAAGAAAGCGAAACTACACCTCAGAAAGATTTTGAAAAGGAAATCAACCTTTTCATAGACCATATTGATAGTCTATATCAGACAAGTCCAATTGAATTTGATTTAATAGAAAATGAAAATAGCACTTTATCTTTAAGTGGTTATACTGCAAAAAATGGTTTAAGTGATAGAACTCCTAGATGGCTGTGTGGCGCTAGTTGTGTAGGTCAAGGATTTTTAATTTCATTGTGGGATGGTCCTGCACCATTAATGGATATTGCCGCTGCCGCATATACTTACGCATGTGCGCGTGATTGCTAAATTTATTATAAATGTATTTAACTATCATTTCAACAATTCTAGTTTTAGCATTAATTTATTTAAAAAATGTTAATCCTTATGTAGCAGAAATATTTAAAAATAAGTTTTTTCAATATTTCATAGGAACTTTATTGTTAATCATATTAATATATAAATTAATAGTATTTGAAAATAAATGGACAAGTTATGTTCAAGTTTCAATTTTATTTATTGTGTTGATAATAGGAGTTTTACAATTAAATAGACGCAATAAAGTTTAAACGTTGTACAACATGGTACAAATTCAATGGCTACAAAAAGCATATTTTTGTGGTCATTGTTTTTTTCAAACTAAAAACTAATTTTAATGATAGATGAATTGTATACGCCACTGAAATTTATACCCAAAACGAAATCTTGTCGAGCAGCCGCATGATTTCCAGAAGTTTATCCACCGTAATTTTATTTTTACCATTCTCTATATTGGCATATGCTGACTGGCTGATCCCGAGCAGCTCGCCCATAACCTCCTGGCTATAGCCCTTTTTCAGGCGGTAGAGGCGAATAAGCTGTCTTAAATTTTTCAAGGTGTTTTCCATCAGTTTATTTTTTTAAAGATATATAAAATAGCCGATTACGCAAATATTTTTTACATGCACCGTATTATTAGCACAAAATCGCATAAATTATTCGATTTTGTGCTAATTTATTCGATTTTCGAATAAGATATATCATTTTTTCTTTGCAATTTAGCCATCAGAAAACAAGGTTGCGCACCGTGTTTTTGTAGTTCAATCAAAAATTGTTTGATTAAAAAAATTATTTATGAAGGATTTATTAAAAGCTTTGTGCCTATTAATGATGATGGCTGGCACAGCAGCATTTGCAAAGAACCCTACAAACCCAACGAAGGTAGATATTCAACTGACGATGAGGGATGGGCACCAGTCCATCGTATCTGCGGAAGATTATAGCAGAGCAGATGAATTTACTAAAAGAATTATCAACTATATTGATGCTTCAATAGCATCCCTAAAAATATTGGATTCTTCTGTAGAAGCGAAAATTTCTATAAGCAAAAATTCTGCGGATACATTTAGCAACAGCATTATAATTTGCAAAACAGAGAAATCTCAATCGCCAGCTGAGGTTTATAAGGGCTCTTGCACTGTTTGTGGAGTGAGTTCTGCCTATTCTTACTTAAATAAAATTATGAAAGACGAAAGTTTGGGAGAAGAATTCAATGTACATGTAAAACGCAATGGAGATTGTGTTACACTTTCCTGGTAAAAAAAATTACAGTAACCTTCTGAAGCGGATTTAGTTCCGCTTTTTTAATTATCTAAAGAAATGATCTCTTCAGCGATTAAGAAAGATATGTTTAGGGAATTTTTATTCTAAAAGCACAAATTTTTGAAATTTGGAGTGCTGATAAGTGTTAAAAAATCATAAAATAATTCGTTCGGTGCTATAGAGGTCTTATTTTTGGATTCAAAATCAATAATTAAAATCAACAACTTATGGCATTCGAATTACCGAAACTAAGCTACGATTACGCAGCCCTTGAGCCGCACATTGATGCGAAAACTATGGAAATCCACCACACCAAGCATCACCAGGCTTATGTGGACAACCTGAACAAAGCGATAGAAGGCACCGAGCTGGAAGGAAAATCCATCGAGGAAATCTGCAAAACTGGAACCGATAAAACGCCAGTGAGAAACAACGGCGGCGGCCACTGGAACCACACCTTCTTCTGGGACATCCTTACACCCGGCGGAAGCAAAGAGCCGGGAAGCAAAGAGCCGGTGGGAAATGTAAAGCAGGCTATTGAGGACTTTGGCGGATTTGAAAAATTCAAGGAAGTTTTCACAGAAGCGGCAAAGGGGCGCTTCGGTTCCGGATGGGCTTGGCTGATTAAGAATGCAAACGGCGAGCTGGAAATTACCTCCACACCAAACCAGGACAACCCGCTGATGCCTGTGGCCGAGAAGCAGGGCACGCCAATTCTTGGGCTGGATGTGTGGGAACACGCCTACTACCTGAACTACCAAAACAGGCGCCCGGATTACATCGGCGCTTTCTGGAATGTGATCAACTGGGATAAGGTGGAGGAAAAATTCAACGAAAGCAATTCCACCTTCTAAAAATTAATTATATAAAAAGCCGCTCGGGACGCCAAGCCTGGGCGGCTTTTCGTATTACAATCTACGGGCTGAAGATTTTCTTCCCGATATTCCACGCTGTTTCGAAATTGAGGAGGCGAAGGCCGTGAGGAGATTTTGTAGCAGCCAGCAGGTTGATGATCTGCATTGTAGAGGGGCACTTTAACTGAGCGCCGGGGTTAAACATACTGACTGTAAAAGATTGACATCCACCCTCCTTTAGCTCTATCAAGACAGCATCCGGGTTTTGGGCAAAATATTCTGATTTTGTGGCTGAGGCTGAAGCAAGAATTACGCTGTCTATTTCGGGATACTTTGATGCCGCATCCACCGCAGGGAGGCTCTGCGCCGTTACGAGAATTTTAGTGTGGGAATTATTTTTATCAATATTTTTCAGCACCTTTATCATATCCCCTGCCTCCGAAAAAATACCGAGCGAAACGGAATCAAAACCCACCAATAGCAGCGTATTAATGTAATTTATTTTGCTATCGGTCGATATCTGGAATCCCGTGCCCCATAGCAGCCCAGCAGACAGCTCGGTAATTTTAATTTCTTTTTTTTCGGAACCTTCAGCCACGCAGAATTTTAAAAATGAAAAAAGCAATTTTGCTAATTTAAACTTTTCCCGGCGAAACTCTGCAGCCTATTGCCATAAAGTTTTACTTCGAATTATGACTTTTGATAATATTGTTCTCTACGACGGGGACTGCGGTTTTTGTAATTTCTGGGTGCAGTGGATTTTAAAACGCGACCGGAAAGGCCGGTTTCGCTTTGCGCCCCTTCAGAGCGGGTACGGGCAGGAGTACCTTCGCAGCAGAGGGTTGCCGGCGGAAAACTTTAGTACTCTTTATTTCCTGAAAAACGGCCGCCGCTATACGAAAATGTATGCAGTGATAGAAATCGGGCGCACCCTGGGGGGAGGCTACCGTGCTCTGGGGCTGCTGAGGGTGTTTCCAAAAATAGTTTTGGACAAAATCTACGATATGGTGGCGGAAAACAGAAAGAAAATAGCCGGCGAAAGCTGCCTGCTGCCTTCCGCGCAACAGCGGGAAAGGTTTATTTCCTGAACGCATCACCAAAAGCCGTAACTTTGTTAAAAATTAAAAAATGTACACAACCGGCTTTGATAAAGTTTGGGAGGAAAAACTCCTGAACCGCTTCCTGAACTATGTAAAAATATACTCCACCAGCGACCCGGAGAGTGCCAGCACGCCATCCACACCACAGCAGTGGAACATCGCGAAATTCATCTTTGAAGAACTGCAGCAGATGGGGCTGGAAAATGTGGAGATCGACGGTAATGGCTACATCTACGCTACCATCCCCGCTACCCGCGATGCGCAGGAGCCTACCGTGGGCTTCATTGCCCACTACGATACCTCGCCGGATTTTTCGGGGGAAAATGTAAACCCAAAAGTCTGGGAAAATTACGACGGGGGCGATTTGCCGCTCAACCCTGAAACGGGGTTCACCCTCTCCCCGGCTCAATTCGAAAGCCTCAAAAAACATATCGGCCATACGCTCATCACCACGGACGGCACCACGCTCCTCGGGGCGGATGACAAAGCCGGCGTGGCAGAAATCGTAACCGCTGCAGAATTCCTGATGGCGCACCCGGAAATTCCGCACGGGAGGATTGCCATAGGCTTCACGCCGGATGAGGAAATCGGCAGGGGCGCCCACAAATTTGATGTGGAAAAATTCGGCGCAGAGTGGGCATACACTATGGACGGCGGCGAGGCTGGCGAGCTGGAATACGAAAATTTCAATGCCGCAGGAGCCGTAATTACGGTGCGGGGGCTGAGCGTACATCCCGGATATGCTTTCGGTAAAATGAGAAACGCGGCACTGATGGCAGCAGAGCTCGCTTCCGTTCTTCCTTCGCAGGAAACGCCGGCGACCACACGGGGTTTCGAGGGCTTTTACCACCTCACGGATTTCAGCGGAGATGTATCCTCAGCTAAACTCCAGTACATCATCAGGGATCACGATGCAGAAAAGTTTGAAAGGAGAAAGTTATTTTTGAAGGAAAAGGTAACGGAATTTAATCAAAAATACGGAAAAGATACTTTTAGTATCGAAATAAAAGAGCAATACCGCAATATGAAGCAGCAGTTTGAAGGTAAGATGCACATCATCGATATCGCGGCACAGGCGATGCGGGAAGCGGGCATAGAGCCGGACATCAAGGCGATACGCGGCGGTACGGACGGCGCGCAGCTTTCGTATATGGGGCTGCCGTGCCCTAATATCTTCGCCGGCGGCCTGAACTTCCACGGACCCTACGAGTATGTACCGCTGGAAAATATGGTGCTTGCCACGCTGGTAATCCTGAATATTGCGAAGGCGCAGAAGCACAGCTCGTAAACTTATTTGAGCTTGCCCATCATCTTTTGTACCCAGAGATCTGCGGCGGGGCAGATTTCGGCGTTTTTCAGCGTGAGGCGATTGATCTGGTAGATTTTCCGGCGGTCGGTGTGCGGATATTCTCTGCAGGCTTTGGGGCGCACTTCGTAGATGCTGCAGTAGTTGTCGGGCAGCAGGAAATGGCACGGCAATTTCTGCAAAACCTTGTCGTTATCTTCATCAGTCCGCAGAAATCTTTCCTCAAATTCTGAGGGCTTCTGGCGGAGGTATCTGGCGATGCGCTCGATGTCTTTTTCTGTGAAAAGCGGGCCGGTGGTCTTGCAGCAGTTGGCGCAGCTGAGGCAGTCGATCTCGCGGAAGACCTCGTCGTGGGTTTCCTGGGCGAGGTGGTCCAAGTTTTTGGGCGGCTTACGCTTGATGCCGTCGAGGAATTTTTTGTATTCTTGGTTCAATTTTTGGGCTTATTTTTTGCAAATTTCGGAATTTTGGTTTGGGCATTGTGAGCCGCCCGATGCGCGCGCCCCGGATAGTAGCGGATACCCCGCAGTGGAGCCGCGGAGCGAAGCGGAGCGGCGATACGAGGAGTAGGAGCGGATAGCCGGAAATGGCGCCCCAAATATTGCCTGAGATACGCTTGATAAATATCATAGCGAAATCTTTGCGGCAGGCAGATTTTGTGGTTAATTTTATCTGGAATTTTTAAAAATTATGAAAAAGTTAGAAAGCCGCCAGGATATCGAGCTCCTGGTGAATAGTTTTTATGCTAAGGTGGCGAAGTCCGGCATCGGATTTTTCTTCGATGATGTGGCAAAGGTGGACTGGGGTGCACACCTGCCGAAGATGTACAGCTTCTGGGAGACGCTGCTGTTCGGGCAGATGAGCTATAAGGGCAACCCGATGGCAGCGCATTTCCCAATCAATGAGGCGGTGCCGATGGAGCAACAGCATTTCGAGACCTGGCTTCAGCTTTGGACGGAAACCGTAGAGGAAAATTTTGAGGGTGAAGCGGCCGATGCAGCCATCTATAAAGCTGGAAACATCGCGAGGCTGATGTCCCACAAAATGGAGATGGCGAGGCGCTTGGCCTAAGGGAAAATTACGGTGAAAATGTATGCCGAAAGATTTACCAACAGCACGGTTCCGTACAGTAGGTTGGTCTTCCCACGGCTTAGCGAAAGCATCACGGTAAAAACCGTTAGGCAGAGGAGTACGATGGATTTGGCATCCAAACCGAGCACGAATGGGATGTCATAAAGGATGCACACCAAGGACACAGCAGGGATAGTAAGCCCTAAACTTGCCAGCGCAGAGCCCAGGCCTAGATTGATGGATGTCTGAATCTGGTTTTTCCGGGCGGCACGCACAGCGGCAAAACCTTCTGGCAGAAGAACCACGCAGGCAATAATAACCCCAACTAAAGAATACGGAGCATCGATACTTTTCACAAAACCCTCCACCGCTGGAGAGAGTGCTTTGCTTATCAAAATCACGGAAGCCAGAGAAATAATCAATATAATTAGGCTGAAGATAGCATTTTGAGTGCTTGGCATATGCTCTTCGGACAGGCTGTTTTCCGCATCGGCAACGAAATAATTTCTGTGGCGCACCGTCTGAACCATCAGAAATGTGCCGTAAATTGTCAGGCAGGCAAGCGAGACAAACCCCAGCTGTGCCCTGCTGTAAAATGGCCCCGAATGGCTTGAGGTAAAGTTGGGCAGAATCATAGTAAGCACAAGAATGGAGGTAATGCTTACCAGATAGGAAGTCGCCGAGCTTCGTATAAAAAACTGCTCCTTGTATTGCACGCTACCGATAAGGATGCAAACGCCGAGAATGCCATTCAGGATGAGCATTACCGCTGCAAAAACGGTGTCTCTGGCGTAAGTGAGCGCATTTTCCCCGCCGGAAAGCATAAATGAGATAATTAGCCCTACCTCCAAGACCGTGATGCAAATGGCGAGAATAATGGTTCCAAAAGGCTCGCCTACGCGCGCAGCCACCACCTCAGCGTGATGCACAGCGGAAAGCACGCTGGAAATCAATAACATAGCGCCAACTATTGAAGAAAACAGCGAATCATTCAGCATACCGCTGAAGTAAAACAGCGCGGAGAGTATTGGGAAGAGGACTGTCCAGTGAAGAAAGGTCTCTAATTTCATAAATTTGTTTCGGGTAAGATATAAATTTTTTATTATGTCAACCAAGATAACCGGTTATATTCTTCCCTTCAAAATCTCCTGCCGCTGGCTTTCTTCCAGTTTCTCAATGGCATAGCGTAGGGTGGTGCGCGGGATGAGCGGATAGTATTCCCGAAGGAAATCCAGGAGCGCCGCCTCGTTTTTTTTTCCCATTTCCCGTAGGAGCCAGCCGTTTGCCTTGTGCATCAGGTCGTGAGGATGCTGAAGATTTTTCAGCACGATTTTTTTCATTAAATCGAAGCTGCCTCGGCGCACGAAATACATCGTGGAAACTATTGCGATGCGCTTTGACCAGAGGGACTCTTCCTCGGCGAGGAAAAGAATGCGACTGCTGTCCCCGGTTTCATAGGCCTGCCTGCCGAGGATTTTGTATGCGGAATTATCCACCAGATCCCAATTGTTCACGAACTTTCGGTTTTGGAAATAAAAGTCTGCCAGTATGTTTTTTTCCTCCTGGGATTTTGTTTTTTCAAATTTTAAAGTGAGGATGAAGAGCGCAGTGCTCCGGTGCTCGTGGATTTCCGAGGAGAGCAAAGGCAGGAGTTCTTCCGGAGAAATTTTATTCCAGAATTCCTTCGCCACCTTCCGCTGCTCCGGTATCGTGACGCCAACGAAAAGGTCGCCCTCAGCATAGTGCCCCGGCCCGGTTTTAAAAAAACTGGAATATGTGGATGCAACCTGCGGATCGGTCATTACACTCAGAGCGGCTGCAATATCTTCGGCAGTCATTTTAGCCAAAATTTGGGTTTAAAACTTTAAGGCTGCCCCGCTGTCTCCGCACCCTCTGTGTTCTCATCTATCACCATCTGCCTCGTGTTTGCCACTTTCCCAATCGTAAGCCCCTGAACCACGATGGAGAACACCACCACGCAGTAGGTGATACTGATGATTGCCTCGCTGTATTCGCCCTTAGGGATGGAGAGCGCCAGCGCAATCGATACGCCGCCGCGTATGCCGCCCCAGACGAGCACCTTCACCGTTTGCCTCGTAAAGCGGTAGCGGCGGGAGAGCAGCGTAGCCGGCAGCAGTATGGAAACCCACCGCGCCAGTAGCACCACGAGGATGCAGATGCCGCCAGCGGCAAGGTATTCGTTCAGGTCGTCGATGGTGAGCAGCTCAAAACCGATGAAGAGAAAAAGCACGGCGTTCAGGATTTCGTCGATGAGTTCCCAGAATTTAATCAGGTAGTCCTGAGTTTCTGTTTTCATCATAAATTTTCTGCTGAAATTTCCCACAAACAGCCCGGCAGCCACCATGGCAAGAGGCGCGGAAATGTGCATTTCGTGTGCTATGAGGTAGCCGCCCATTACCACGGCGAGGGTTGTTAAAACGGAAATAATGTAGTCGTCCACCTGGCGTATTGCCCGGGATGCGGTATAGCCCAGGATAACGCCGAGCAAAAGACCGCCGCCCGCCTCCTGCAGCAGCAAGCTACCGATGCTCTCCGCATTCAGCTCCACATGGTTCCCTACGGCAAGCTGCAGCAGCACGGAGAAGACCACCACCGCCATACCGTCATTAAAGAGAGATTCTCCGGCTACCTTGGTTTCCACCGCTTTGGGGACATTGGCCTGTTTTAAGACGCTGAGAACGGCTACGGGATCCGTGGGAGAAATAAGCGCCCCGAAAACCAGGCACCAAATCAGCGGCACCGGCAGCCCTACCAGCGGGAGGAGATAGTATGCCCCGAAGCCTACGGCGAAGGTGGATATCAGCACGCCCACGGTAGCGTACACGGCTACCGGCCCGGTTTGCTCTTTTAAATCCTGGACATTAATGTGGACCCCGCCCGCAAAAAGCAGGAAATTCAGCATAGCGCCCATCAGCACTTCGCTGAAATCCACACTGTTTATGAGGCTGTAAAGATTTTTGTAAGTCTTTGGAAGTGCGGTTTCGCCGAACATTACAAGGAAAACTGAAACTGCGATGGCAATCACCATAATTCCGATGGTGCCGGGAAGCTTCAAAAATTTATAATTTACAAATGCAAAAGTGGCGGCTAAAACAATGAGTATTGAAAAAGAATAATACAGTTCCATCGGGCTAAAAATACGATTTTCCGATAAAACTTACCTAATTGTTTTGCCAGGCTAATCCTCATCGAAATACTCGAACAGGAAATCGTTGTAAGGAAAGCGGGAAATGTGGATCTTCAGCACCTCATCGTAGATGAGCTTCTTCATCTCGGGAAAGTTTTCCTTCGTTAATGCCGAAATGAAAACGGCGGGATGTTCGGATTTGGACATCCAGGTTTTCTTCCACTCATCCAGCGAAATATTTTTCTTGGTAGCGGGCGTTAAATCGTCCTCATCCTTTTTCTCGTAGGCGAAAGCATCTATCTTGTTGAAAATCATCACGGTAGGTTTTCTATGCGCATCGATTTCCTGCAGGATGTCGTTCACGGATGCGATGTGGTCTTCAAAGCTTGGGTGGGAAATATCCACGATGTGCAGCAGCAAATCCGCTTCGCGAACTTCATCCAGCGTGGATTTGAAAGACTCTACCAGCTGTGTCGGCAATTTTCGGATAAAGCCCACAGTATCGGTGAGGAGGAAGGGCAGGTTGCCTATTACCACTTTGCGCACCGTGGTATCCAGCGTTGCGAAAAGCTTGTTCTCTGCGAAAACTTCGGATTTGGAAATGGCGTTCATCAGGGTAGATTTGCCAACATTCGTGTAGCCTACCAGGGCGGCGCGCACCAGTTTTCCGCGGTTGTTTCGCTGCGTAGCCATCTGTTTATCAATGGTTTTCAGCTTTTCTTTCAGCAGGGAGATTCTATCCCGGATGATTCTTCGGTCCGTCTCGATTTCCGTTTCACCGGGACCACGCATCCCAATTCCGCCGCGCTGCCTTTCCAGGTGGGTCCACATACCGGTAAGCCTTGGCAGAAGGTATTCATACTGGGCGAGTTCCACTTGGGTTCTTGCGTAGGAAGTTTGCGCCCGTTGTGCAAAAATATCGAGAATCAGGTTCGTTCTGTCGATGATTTTCACTTCCATTTCCCGCTCAAGATTTTTCTGCTGAGAAGGCGAAAGCTCGTCATCGAAAATCACCGTATCTATCTCATTTTCTTTTACATAGGTCTTTATCTCGTCGGCTTTTCCGCTGCCTACAAATGTTCTTGGGTCGGGCTTTGGCAGCTTTTGCGTGAAGCGCTTATCCACCGCAGCGCCTGCCGTGAAGGCCAGAAATTCCAGCTCATCCATATATTCCCGAAGTTTTTCCTCGTCCTGATTTTGCGTCACAAGGCCTACCAGCACGGCCTTTTCGTAAAGATGGTCTTTTTTCTCAAGCATAAATTTCGCACCGTTTTCCGGCTTTCAGCAAAAGTAAGGATTTCGGTTTTAAGGAAAAATCAGGCGGTTTTCTTGCGGGAATAGTTGAGCTTTAAAATGAAGAGTAATAGCGTGGCGGAAACTGCAAGAGCATTGGTAATAATCATTGAAATGTGCCCGTTCAGAAAGCCGTACCAAAGCCAAAGTGCGGAACTGACAACGCCGATGATGCCGGTAACCAGCGAGAAACCTTCGGCCGATTTTTCGCGGATGATTTTCGCAATCTGCGGTATGAACAGCACGCTTGAAAGGCCGCCAGCAATAAAGCCGATGATTTCAGGGTTAATCATAGGCAAATGAGCAATGGGTAATAAATTTTGGGCTAAATTAAATTTTTTCTATAACATAATTGCCAATTTCCGATTACCAATTGTGAATAAAATTAATCCCAGTCTGCCGCTACGAATTTCATTGCCCTGCCATTGCCATCATACAAAATCAGGGTGTGGCCTTCGGTTTTATAGGTTTTGGCCTGGCGTAAAAACTGCAGAAATTCTTCACCAAAACTACCGCTACAGAATTGGGTGCCGGTTCGGAAATCTGTGAATTTTATTGTTGTTCTGTTTTTAGCTTTTGCGTTGAAATACAATTGGTTACACCCGTCAAAAGCGGAGAAGCGAGGTTGGTTTTTGGCGGGCGATAAATCCAGCTGGATTTTATTTTTAGCAAAAAAATCCTTAGGGTAATGTTCAAATTCCACAAGGAACCATTGCCTGCTGAGCTTGGTGGCTTCTATGGGAACGGATGTGCAGCTTTTGGTAAAGGCGGTGGAAGTTATCAAACTGAGGATGGTGAAGATTTTTGCCAGTCTTTTAAATTTTATTGGGAAAATCGCAGTGTGCATTTGCCTTGAATATTAAGAAAAACTTAAATTAGCGAAAAATTTTTGCTAAGATGAAGAAAATCTTTTTAATGTGCTCGTTCCTTCTGAGCTTCGTTCAGATGCGTGCCGACGAAGGAATGTGGCTGATGATGATGATTAAAAGGCTGCAGGGCCAGAACCTGCAGGAAAAAGGCCTGAGGCTGACACCGGAGGAAATTTACTCGGTAAACAAATCTAGCCTGAAGGATGCGATTGTACAGTTTGGCGGCGGCTGCACCGGTGAAATAGTTTCAGACCAGGGCCTGCTTTTCACCAATCACCACTGCGGTTACGGCAACATTGCCGCGCTTTCCACACCGGATAAAGACTATTTGACGAATGGCTTCTGGGCGATGAAAAAATCTGAGGAGCTCCCTGCAAAAGGGCTTTCCGTGAGATTTCTGGTGAGGATGGATGATGTGTCTCAGCGCATCAACGGCAAGCTGAACAACCAGATGACTGCGGAAGAGCGCAAAAACATCATCGATGCGGAATACAAAGCCATACAGAATGAAAATTCTGAGAACGGAAAATATACCGTGGTAGTTCGCGATTTCTTCAATGGGAATGAGTTCTATTACTTTGTGTATCAGGACTTTAAGGATGTTCGCTTGGTAGGTACGCCGCCAAATGCACTGGGCAAATTCGGTGGCGATACAGACAACTGGGAATGGCCAAGGCACACCGCAGATTTTGCCGTTTTCCGCGTTTATGCGGATGCCAACGGAAACCCTGCGGAATACTCTCCGAACAATGTTCCGCTGAAGCCGAAGCATTCCCTGCCGATTTCCCTGAGAGGCTATGAGCCAGGCTCTTTCGCAATGATTGTGGGCTATCCGGGAAGAACGAACCGCTATATGACTTCGTACGGAATAGACCAATTGGTAAACCGTGACTATCCTGCCTGGGTGGAAGCTTCCAAGGTGGCGATGGATGTGATGAAGAAATATATGGATAAAGACCAGGCTACGAAGCTGAACTACGCATCCCAGTATGCATCGGTGGCCAACTATTGGAAAAACCGCCAGGGCACGATAGATGCGGTGAAGAAAAACGGCACCATCCAAGATAAGCAGAAGGTGGAAGAAGTTTACAGAAAATGGTCTCTTCTGCCAGAAAACGAGAAAACTTACTACGGCGTTCTGGAAGACATCCAGGCTTACTACCGCCAGATTTCCGCGAGAAATGTGGAGCGCAACTATTCCGCGCAGCTGCAGAGAAATGCGAAATACATTGGCCTGGCATACACATTAGGCTCAATGTTTAAAACCTATGCCGATCAGGATGATGCCGGAAAAGCGGCAATGAAGCCTAAAGTTGTAGAAGCAGTGAATAGGGCTTACGAAAAATTCAATGTGCAGCTGGAAGGCGAAATGCTTAGCAAAATGGTGAACCTGTATCAGCTACGCGTGAATAAGGATGTGGCATCGCCAACCCTGGTAGCTGCAGATGCCGCTACGCTGCCGAATGTAGCCTACTCGTCCATCTTTGCAACCAAAGAATCTGCGATGAATTTCGTGAACAACCCTGACCGTTTGAAAATCGATGCTGACCCGATGAAGAAAATTGCGGACGGCTTCATTACTGACCAAAGGCTGCTGAGCGAAAGATTTGCTAAAGTGGAAGATAATTTCGCCAAGAACAACAGGCTCTTCCTTGACGGCCTGAGAAAATCTATGCCGGAAAAAGCCTTCTATCCGGATGCTAATTCCACAATGCGATTGACTTACGGTAAAGTGACGACGCTTCCGAAACGGAACGACAGAAATTATTTTGGAATTTCCGAGAAGGACAACTATTACACCGATGTTTACGGTATGGCGGCGAAGTATAAGAAGGGCGATGAAGAGTTCGACCTGCCGCAGCAATTCCTTGATTTAGTGAAGCGTAAGGATTTCGGCAGATATGTGGATAAAAAGACGAAGAAACTACAGGTGAATTTCCTTTCCGATAATGATATTACGGGCGGAAATTCCGGCTCGCCGATTATGGATGGCAACGGAAACCTGATTGGCCTGGCTTTCGACGGCAACTCTGAAGCGCTTTCTGGTGACATCGTTTTCGAGGAAGACTGGCAGAAAACCATCAATGTGGATGTGCGCTTCGTGCTTTGGGTAATCGAGAAATACGGCAAGGCAGGGCACCTAATCAGCGAGATGAAGTTTGTGCAGTAAAATATTTACATATTTAAAATAAGCAGGCTGCTCCGTTCGGAATAGCCTGTTTTTTTACTTTGTCACAAAAGGTTTTATCACCTTTTTGCTGCTGGGGCGTGGCGCAGTATCTGTACCGACATTATAGTTCAGGCTAATGCCGAGCGTCTGTTTCACCTGCAGTTTTTCAATCTGGTCGTGGTCGTATGCCAAATCAATATTTACCGCTGCAGAAATTAACTTATTGACTTTAAGGTTCAGCGCGCCAGCGTAATGAATATCCACCCTGTCCGGCCTGTGCAGATAGTTGGAGAAAAAATTTAGCTGGCTCAGGTAAGAGATGTTTTCAATGATATTAAGCCTGTAAATGAAGTTCAGCATCGCACCAAGCTCCGAGCGTACGCTCTGCCCGTCCCTTTCCAGACCGAACCTTCCCGCCTGCTGAAGCTGCTCATCCAGCACAAAAGTAAACTTCCCATTGGCAGGGCGGAAGATAATCTGCAGATTTTCCGAAGGGTTGTAGGAGGCACCAATTCCCACATTTAGGTAGCCAGGCGCCATAAATTTTGAAACCCTGTCGGCATATTTCGGCTTAGAAGTCTTGGAATAATTGTACCCGGGGCCGAATTGTGACAAAAACTGATAACCCGCAGAAATATAGACATTCCTGCCCATATCGTAGCCATAGTTGGAAGATACGCTGAGGACATCCTCCGTTTTGCGCGACCCCTGGTTCTCCGCATTTACGAATCCATAGCCCAGCTTTATAATATTCTCCACGAAGTGCCTGCCGTTTTTGTAGCTGAGATTATAATCTACCCTGCCGATGACGCCGATGTTATTATTGCCGCCAGTATACCAGTTCGAAAATGCTGCCTGATTAAAAATCAACGCATTTTTCCCGAAGAAATACCATTTCTGTGGGCGGTCCTCACGCATCAGGTTATAAGGCGTTACCGGCAGATTTTCCGGCGCGCTTATTGGCTGCGGCCTCTCCCGGATCAGTATGGTGTCTTTCCTGTTCTTGCGGGGGATTTCCACCAGCCGGGGGTTGGTAAGGCTGTCCAGGTCGGTAGCCGCGCTGTCCCATTTATTTTGGTAAAGAGAATCGATTTTCCGTCGGATGTCCGTGCGCTGCGCCGCCACATCAAACGAAATAATTACAAGAAAGAATAGTGTTAATTTAATACGCATATTCCAAAATTCCGGCAAAAATAACAATTTACCCGTCGAAACCTTCAATATTTTCACTGCCAAAATTTCCGCCATTCCACGCTGGCAGTTTTTTTGAAAAAAAAATTTATAATGAAATTCTCCCGCAGGCTGGGCAGGGCTATCCTCTACCCTTTTGTACTTCTCTCCCTTATGTGGGGCTCCTTCCTGCTGCAGGCACACGGCTGGTTTTCAGGCTGTTTTGGTGCCATCATCCCCCTCTCCCCGGAGGGCCTCAAAGGCGTACTGCTAAGCCCCCTGCTCCACGGCAGCCTGGATCACATCATCAGCAACTCCATCCCGATAGCGCTGCTGAGCTTTCTGTTGTTCTACTTTTACAGCCGTATAGCCAGGCAGGTACTCTCTACCGGGTGGCTTGCAGCCGGCCTGCTCGTGTGGCTGCTCCCCTCGGTAGACATCTATTCGGGGGATTTGCGCTACACCTGCATTGTGGGGGCGAGCGGCGTGGTGTATGTGCTGGCATTTTTTCTGTTTTTCAGCGGGATCTTCCGCAGGGAGCGCGGCCTTCTCGCCATCAGCCTTATGGTGGCGCTATATTACGGCAGCCTTATCTGGGGCATTTTCCCGGAGGAATATTTCATAAAAATGGAGCAGCCAAGCAGAATCTCCTGGCAATCCCACCTTGCTGGGGCTCTGGTAGGCATCGTCCTGGCATATATCTACCGCAACACCGGCAGCCGCCGACGCCGCTACATCTGGGAATACCCCGGCTACTACAGCGAGCGGGACGATAGGCTCTGGCAAGATTACAAGGCGCGCCACCCGGAGGATTTTGAAAGCCTGCCCCAAAAGCCGGAGGAGGACATCTGGAAATACCTGGACGAGCTCCGGAGAAGATGAAGTTTGAGGGAGTTTTATTGCTAAATCAATGTTTGTAAATTATACTTTTCTAGGGATTATTTTTACTTTTAGTAATTTAAAATTCTGTTTTAGCCTAAATCTCAATATTTCCTATTTTTGAAAAATGTTTTCCGAGGAGCACCTCTATTCCATCGCGCTGCGCAGCGCAGCTTTTATAGGCGATTTTAATTTCCGAAAGCTTACCGACGCTCTCGGCTCAGCAGAAAATGTCTGGAAAGCCAGCAGGAACAGCCTTTTAGGAATCGAGGGAATTGGGCTAAAAACCGCATCAGATATCGGCAATGAGGAGCATCTAAAATTCGCGGAAAAAGAATTAATTTTTTGCGAAAAACAAAAAATAAAAATTCTGCTTCGCCAAAGAAACGAGCTGCCATTTTTGCTTAATGAATGTGATGATGCGCCGTCCGTGCTTTATTTAATGGGCAAAACTGATGAGGAAAAATTCCCCGTAAGCATCGTGGGCACCAGGAACCTCACGGCCTATGGCAGGCAGTTCATCTACGAGCTGCATCAGGCAATCCAAAGCCGCAGTGCCATTACCGTGAGCGGGCTTGCCCTGGGTGCGGATACGCAGGTTCACCGGGAATCCCTCTCTGCAGGAATTCCTACCATAGCCGTTCTGGCACACGGTTTCCAAACGCTTTACCCTTCCCAAAACAGAAAACTTGCGGAGGAAATCCTAAATTCCGGCGGGGCACTCCTTACAGAATTTAATTCTTCTCAAAGGCCTGACCGAGAGCATTTTATCCAGAGGAACCGCGTCATTGCCGGACTTTCTGAAGCGACCATCGTGGTGGAATCTGCTTTTGGCGGCGGCTCTATGAGCACCGTAAATTTTGCCAACCAGTACAGCCGGGATGTGTATGCCCTGCCGGGAAAGATCACCGACAGGTTCAGCCAGGGCTGCAATCAGCTGATCGCCCAGCACAAAGCCGCAGCTATTGCCACAATTCCGGACCTTGTGCACCAAATTTTTGGCAAAACCGAACTGCAGCAACCGGAGCTATTCAGCAGAAAAGAAGTGCCTTCCGCCATTCTGCCCCACCAGAAGGAAATTTATGAAGCCATAGCCGCAAGCCCAAACATTCCGCTGGACGAGCTTTCCGAAATTCTCTCATTGCCTTCTTACAGAATTCTGCCCGTAGTTTTGGAGCTGGAAATCGCAGGGCTAATAAAAACGCTTTCTGGCAGGCAGTTTGTAGCTATTTAATGCCTTTGTGAAATTTCTAAAAACTGACAAAATTCTTTTTTCGGTATAATGAATTAAAGCTAAATTTGTTCAGAAAAATCTAGACTCAATATGAACAGCCTTACAGTGGAGCAGCGCATCCAGAACTTTGTAGCAAAAATTGAAGCCAAAAACCCCAATCAGCCGGAGTTCCTCCAGGCGGTGAAAGAAGTGGCTCTCACGGTAATCCCCTTCGTGGCCACACAGGAAAAATACGACGGGATGAAGCTGCTGGAGCGTATGGCAGAGCCGGAGCGCGTCATCATCTTCCGTGTGGCTTGGGTGGATGACAAAGGAGAAATTCAGGTAAACCGCGGCTTCCGCGTACAGATGAACTCCGCTATCGGCCCTTACAAGGGCGGCATCCGCTTCCACCCGAGCGTGAACCTCTCCGTACTGAAATTCCTCGCCTTCGAGCAGGTTTTTAAAAACTCCCTCACCACCCTCCCGATGGGCGGCGGCAAGGGCGGCTCCGATTTCGATCCTCAGGGAAAATCCGATATGGAAATTATGCGCTTCTGCCAGGCATTTATGACGGAGCTCTGCAAACACATCGGCCCGGAAACCGATGTCCCTGCTGGCGATATCGGTGTCGGTGCTCGCGAAATCGGCTATCTTTTCGGGCAGTATAAAAAAATCCGCAACGAATTTACGGGCGTTCTTACAGGGAAAGGCCTCGCCTACGGTGGCTCATTGATACGCCCGGAGGCTACCGGCTACGGCGTTGTGTACTTCGCGGAGCAGATGCTGCAAACCATTGGCGAAAAAATCGAAGGAAAAACTGCCACAATTTCCGGCTTTGGAAATGTAGCCTGGGGCGTGGCGAAAAAATTCACGGAACTTGGCGGCAAAGTATTGACTATTTCCGGACCGGACGGTTATATTTATGATGAGGACGGCATTTCCGGTGAAAAAATCGATTATATGCTGGAGATGCGCGCATCGGGGAACAACCGCGCGGAAGATTATCTGAAGAAATTCCCTTCTGCGAAATTCTTCGCCGGGAAGAGGCCTTGGGAAGTGAAGTGCGATGTGGCCTTCCCTTGTGCTACACAGAACGAGCTGGACCTGGATGATGCGAAGAACCTGGTATCCAACGGCGCAATCTGCGTGACGGAGGCAGCAAATATGCCTTCTACCCTGGAAGCAATCAACCATTTTATCGACAATAAGGTGCTCTTCTCCCCGGGTAAGGCCTCCAATGCCGGCGGCGTAGCAACTTCCGGGCTGGAAATGACGCAGAACAGCATCCGCCTAAACTGGTCTTCCGAGGAAGTTGATGCACGCCTGAAGGAAATTATGACCGGCATCCACCATGCCTGCCTGACCTACGGCAAGGAAGAGAGCGGCTATGTAAACTATGTGAAAGGCGCGAACATTGCTGGCTTCGTGAAGGTGGCCGAAGCAATGCTGGCACAGGGCGTGGTATAGCTTACCATCCCTCGATACATTTTAGAAAATGCCGGCATCCCCGGCATTTTTGTTTAAAATTTAACATTTTCGCAACATTCATTTTAATCTACTTATGTACTTTTGCGAAAATTGCAAAAATGCCAAAAAGCCGACGGGAAGTAGAAGTTGTCATTATTTCAGATGTGCATCTCGGCACATACGGTTGCCACGCCAAAGAGCTGCTCTCTTACCTGAAAACCGTAAAACCTAAAATTTTAGTTTTAAACGGAGACATCATTGACGGCTGGGCTTTCTCGAAGCGCTATTTTCCGAAGTCTCATATGGCAGTCATCAGCGAATTGTTTAAACTGATGAAGAAGGATACGCAGGTGATCTACATTACCGGAAACCACGATGAATTCCTGCGCCAGTACACGGATTTGCAGATGGGAAACCTCTTCCTGACTGATAAATATCTGCTGGAACTAAACGGAAAAAAACACTGGATTTTCCACGGTGATGTGTTTGACAACACCACCAAGGGCTGGGCAAAAATGATCGCGAAGCTCGGCGGACTGGGCTACGACTGGCTGATCCTCGTCAACCGCGCGGTGAACTGGCTGCTGAATGCGATGGGCAGGCCGAAGGTTTCGCTATCGAAGAAAGTGAAAAATTCCGTGAAAGAAGCTGTGAAATTCATCGCCGATTTTGAAGAAAAAGCGATAGAATTGGCGATTGACAACAGGTACGATTTCGTAATCTGCGGGCACATCCATCAGCCTGCGGACAGAATAGCGACGAATGACACCGGCAGCGTGCATTACCTAAATTCCGGCGACTGGATTGAGAACCTGACTTATCTGGAATACAACGACGGCGAATGGAAGCTTTGCCAGTTTGACACTAAAAATTTCGTTGAAGAAAAAATAGACGGCCAAAGCATCAACCTGAACTTGGAAAGGCTGATGCAGCCGCAGGTTTTCGCGGCAATGAATGAGCTTCAGAATTAATTCTCCAAACCCCCTGCTAAAATTTCTGCATCAACATTCTCCGGCTGGAATGGCAAGTTTTTGATATCCTCGCGCGACATCACGGCGCAGTTTTCGCTGCGGTATTTCCTCATCACATCCAGTATGTCGTCCGGCGGCGTGGTGCTCTTGCGAAGCATCAGATCGATCCAGACTCCGGTGGCTTCCCCGGTTGCGATGTGCGTACCATCCGGCAGGAAAAACCGCTGAAAAAACCGGTACACTGCGCCATCTTCAGAGAAACCTCCAATCTCCACGCTTACGAAAAACTCCTGCCCGTAATGGATTTCGCGGAAAAATGAAAATCTCTCGTGAAGGATTGCCGGGCCTACGCCCCAGCGGTTCAGCTCCTTCAGGCCTATGCGGTGCTGCTCCATAAAGCGCATCCTAGCCTCGGCGGTGTACTGCATATAGGCAGAATTGCCCATATGCCTGTTGGCATCGATATCCGCCCATTGCACGCGGAATTTTGAGAAATATGTTGACATTTTTAGTAAAAATTTATATTAAAATACCCGTAGTGCATTATAAAATAGGTTGCTCAAGTGACTAAAAATTAGTATATTGTATTGACTACCAATCAAATACGATTATGAGCAACCTTGAGGCAAGTTACAACTTAATTTTAAATAATTTAAGAGACATTTCAGAAACTGAAGATTTTTATTTTAAACCTATAAAACCAAAACTATCTGATATAGAGTTGATTGGCTTGATTATTTTGGCTGAATTTAAGTCCATTGA
>NZ_FQYI01000028.1 GCF_900141665.1 Cruoricaptor ignavus
TGAAATACCCACACTTCACTAGACCACTTTTAAGGGTTTCTTAATTGAATTTTATGCTGCTGATTTATATATTTCTATTGGTTTTTGGAGTTTGATTCCCTGGTGTCTGCGATAGTGATACTTTGTCAGCCATTGTTGGATGCCCAAATAGAGTTCCAAGCCATCTGAGGCTGGATTAAGGTATATGTGCTGATATTTTAATGTCCGCCAGAATCTTTCGATATAAATATTGTCTACACATCGGCCCTTGCCATCCATTGAGATCTTTATGTTCTCTTTTTTCAGGTATTCCACATATGCTTTGCAGGTGAACTGACTGCCCTGGTCGGAGTTAAGTATCTCAGGGGTACCGTGCTTCGCAATGGCCTCAGCTACTACTTTGAGCGATTCCGAAGCTTCCAGGGAATTGCTCAGCCCCCAACCGACAATATACCTGCTGTGGACATCAATAATGGCTGTAAGGTACATAAATCCGCTCTTCATAGGGATGTAGGTAATATCAATTTGCCACACCTGATTAGGCCTGGTAATCGCCACTCCCCGCAACAGGTAAGGGTAAATGTATTTGTTCTCACCCTTCTGGGTAAGCATCCGGCGGGGGTAAATGGGCATTATCGCTGCTTTTCGCATCAGGCGCCGTACCCGTTCGTAACTCATCCTAAGTCCGTGCTCCTCCAGCATGTTCTGCATAGTAATAACCCCTGCGGTGGGCTCGTCCAAAATATGGAGATCCATAAGCGTCATAGCCTTTAGGTTATCGCTGTTCTCACCTTTACTCTTGTAATAAACGCTGGATCGGTTGATGTCCAAAAGTGCACACTGTTCACGAAGACTCATTTTGCATTTCTTTTCTAAAAGCAAACGCACGTCAATCATAGTCCGAAGCGTTTTAAGTTTTTTTTTAGAAATTCTTTCTCCATCTCAAGCTTACCAATCTTATGGTACAGTTCCGAAACATCAGCCTCGGGTGGGGACTTTGCCTGTTTACCCTCAAAGACAAGGGCGGAATTTTCTATGAATTCCTGCTTCCATTGAGATATCTGATTGGGGTGCAACTCATACTTCACGGCAAGCTGCTGCAGGGTTTCTCTTTCTTTCAAGGCCTCAAGTGCTACCTTGGCTTTAAAACTGGGATCAAATTTTCTGCGTGTCTGTTTCATTGTTTTTTCCGACTATTTAAAGTTAATAATTTCAACTTAAACAGTGGTCCAGTTTTTTAAGGGTATTATCA
>NZ_FQYI01000015.1 GCF_900141665.1 Cruoricaptor ignavus
GTATTTCTGGCGCCACTTGTACAAAGTGGCTGTGCTGATGCCGTTTTCCCTTGCCAACTCCTCGGCACTGCGGCCTCCGGAAAACTCCTTTAAAATACCTGCAATCTTTGCAGGACTGAATGTGCTCTTTTTCATTTCTTGATTACGATTTAAAGTTAATAATTTTATACTTTTAAACCGTACTGTTTTCGGGGGAGCTTACATACACACACAACAACAACAACAACAACAATCCCACCACAACAGGAAAAAATACCTTTCAGATTTGATAATTAATCTTCAAAATAATGAGTGGTTGCTGAGCAGTTTACAGTGAGCTTGTCGAACTGCCGAAGCACACTCATTTTCTTTTTTATTCATTCTTTTTAGGGAGTAACTGGAGTAAGTGATTTTTTACAAAACACTTTTTTGTTTTTTATGATCAGAAAAAAAAGCTGAAATAAAGTCAAACAAAGCAAAAGACGTATTAGCCTTCATACTTTGCTGTAATCCCTTTCTATTGAATAGTTTTTTTTCAATATCAAAAAAAAATATTTTCTTTTCACCATATTCAGTTACTTACTTACTCATTTATACTTTTCCTCTTTTTACTTTCGATTGCAGGTTGTATATTTAACAATTAAATTATTTTATAAAATTAAGTAAAGCAAATGGCTAAAAAGAAAAAAGAAGAAGTTCAGGAAACGATAGAGAAAACCTTATGGAAAGCAGCGGATAAGTTGCGTAAAAACATCAATGCGGCGGAGTATAAAGATGTGGTTCTTGGATTGATTTTCTTAAAATATATATCAATTGCATTTGAGAAATTGCATGCAGAATTAACAGCACAAATCGATCAAGGAGCTGATCCGGAAGACAGAGAAGAATACACGGCAGAAAATGTATTCTTTGTACCACCTTCGGCGCGTTGGTCATTTTTACAATCTAGTGCGAAGCTACCTACGATTGGTAAAATTGTAGATGATGGAATGGATGCTATTGAGGCAGAAAACCCACAATTGAAAGGTATTTTACCGAAAGTATATGCCAAACAAAACCTTGACCCTACCAGTTTAGGTGATTTAATAGACTTAATTGGAAACATAAATTTTGGTGAAACAAAAGAACGTTCTGCCGATGTTTTAGGTCATGTGTTCGAGTATTTCCTAGGTCAGTTTGCGTTGGCAGAGGGTCAAAAAGGCGGACAATTCTATACACCTCGTTCGGTTGTTGAATTGTTGGTAGAAATGTTAGAACCTTACAAAGGTCGTGTATTCGATCCGTGTTGTGGTTCGGGTGGTATGTTTGTGCAGTCAGAGAAATTCGTAACTGAGCGTCAAGGTCGTATTGATGATATCTCGATTTACGGACAAGAATCCAACCAAACCACCTGGCGTTTGGCGAAGATGAACTTGGCCATTCGTGGAATTGATTCTACGGGTGTAAAATGGAATTCGGAAGGTTCGTTTTTGAACGATGCACACAAAGATTTAAAAGCCGATTATATCATTGCGAATCCTCCGTTTAACGTGAGCGATTGGTCGGGTGATTTATTGCGTAACGATGCGCGTTGGCAGTATGGCGTACCGCCGGTAGGCAATGCCAACTTTGCCTGGTTGCAACATTTTATTCATCACTTGGCACCAACTGGTCAAGCAGGTTTGGTATTGGCAAAAGGAGCGTTAACTTCTAAAACATCGGGTGAAGGAGAAATCCGTAAAAACTTGATCGAAGAAGGATTAATCGACTGTATCGTCAACTTACCAGCGAAGTTGTTCTTGAATACACAAATTCCTGCGGCTTTGTGGTTTATACGCCGTAAGAAAGTGCCGAATGCCAAATTCCGTAATACCGTAAACGAAATTTTGTTTATCGATGCCCGTAATTTAGGACATCTCATCAACCGTAGAAATCGAGAATTGAGCAAAGAAGATATCGACTTAATTGCTTCTACTTACCACAATTGGCGAAATGTCGATGGACAATACGAAGATGTCGCTGGTTTCTGTGCTTCGGTTACATTAGACAAAGTACGAGAGTTAGATTATGTACTAACGCCTGGGCGTTATGTAGGTTTACCGGATGAAGAAGACGATTTCAACTTTGTAGAACGTTTTACTTCGCTAAAAGCAACTTTGGAAGAACAATTAGCCAAAGAAGTGGAACTGAATGCGATTATTGCAGAAAACTTGTCGAAAATTGAACTGCCAAAAGAATGAGTAAAGATTTAACCCTTTCCCAACAACATATAGAAAACCGAATTTTTACGATTCGGGGGAAACAAGTCATGTTCGACAGAGATCTGGCAGAAATGTACCAGGTGGAAGTAAAAAGGTTAAATGAACAGGTAAAACGCAATATTGACCGGTTTCCCGAGACATTTCGCTTTCAGCTGAATAGCCAAGAAAAAGATGAACTGGTCGCAAATTGCGACCGGTTCGAATCGTTAAAACATTCCGCTGTAAATCCGTATGCATTTACAGAGCAGGGTGTAGCGATGCTGTCTGTTATTTTTAAATTCAATTAAGAGTCCTATGACCAACGAAATTATACTCTACCAATCGGATGATTTACCGGAACGGATTGAAGTAATCATAGAAGGAGAAACTGTTTGGCTGTCTCAAGAGCAAATGGCTCAACTCTTTAATCAAACGAAGCAAAATATAAGCTTACATATCAACAATTGCTATAAGGAAGGAGAATTAGATAGAAAGGCAACTGTCAAGGAATCCTTGACAGTTCGAAAAGAAGGAAATAGAACCGTGCGAAGAATGATAAAGTTCTATAACCTCGATGTAATTATCTCTGTTGGTTATCGCGTTAAATCAAAGCAGGGTACTCAGTTTAAGAATTTGGGCTACGAACGTATTGAGAGAGTATTTATTAAAAGGGTATGCACTGAATCAACGTATGGATCGAGTTGAAAACCATGTGGACGAGCTCAGTAAGAAAATGGATATCATATCTTTACAGATCGAATCTAATAAACTTCCTAATCAAGGCGTTTTCTTCAATGGACAGGTGTTTGATGCTTACAACTTTGTGTCTAATCTGGTACGAAATGCCAAATCCTCTATTCTCCTTATCGATAATTATGTGGACGACACGGTGTTGACCTTATTAAGTAAAAGGAAAATGAATGTGAAAGCCAACATCTATACGGCAACTATTAGCCAACAGCTGCGCTTGGATCTGCAGAAACATAATCAGCAGTATCCAGCAATAGGTATCCATTTATTCAAACAAAGCCACGACCGCTTTTTAATCATTGATGAAAAGGAGTTGTACCACATTGGCGCTTCGCTAAAAGATTTAGGAAAAAAGTGGTTTGCTTTTTCTCGAATGGATAGCTTGTGTAAAGATGTATTGAGTAAAATTAAAAAAGAGAAGGATGGAGAATAATTGGAAGGAAGTTAAATTAGGAAAATTCATCAAAGTAAAACATGGTTTTGCTTTTCCTGGAACACACATTACCGATCAAGAAACAGATCAGGTATTGGTCACTCCTGGTAATTTTCATATTGGTGGTGGATTTAAAAATAATAAGTTTAAATACTTTAATTCAAATGATTATCCAGAAAGTTATATATTAAAAGAAGGTGATATCGTTGTAACAATGACTGACCTAAGTAAAGAATCAGATACTTTAGGATATGGAGCGAAAATTCCACGAAATAATAAAGTAAAATTTTTACATAATCAACGAGTAGGTTTAGTTGAGTTCAAAGACGAAAAAGAAATACATTATGATTTTGTATACTGGGTATTACGAACTCGTTCTTATCAAGGGTATGTTGTAGGTTCAGCTAGTGGTACTTCAATTATGCATACATCACCAAGTAGAATTGAAGATTATGATTTTTTTCTTCCCCCACTTCCTGAGCAAAAAGCTATTGCTTCGGTATTGTCGAGTCTGGATGATAAAATAGACTTATTACACCAACAAAACCAAACCTTAGAGGCTTTGGCGGAAACCTTATTCCGTCAGTGGTTTGTGGAAGAGGCAAAAGAGGATTGGGAGGAGCTTCCATTTTCTGAATGGATTAGTGAAACAGTTGGTGGAGATTGGGGTAAAGAAACTCTCCAAGGTGAATTTACTAAAGGAGTTTATTGTATTAGAGGAACTGATATTGCTGATCTTTTAACAGGGATTCCAACGAAAACTCCAATAAGATTTGTAAAAGAAAAGAAATTCCAATCTATAGAACCAAAAGAAGGAGATATAATAATAGAAATTTCAGGAGGTACAGAAAATCAATCTACTGGTAGAGCATATTTTATAAATAATGAAATAAAATCATTATTTGGTAAAGACTTAGTATTCTCAAATTTTTGTAGATTAATTAGAATAAAAGATTCAAACTATTCCTTTTTTGTGTATTTGTATTTAAAATACTTATATGATCAGGATGAATTTTTCAATTTAGAAAATGGAAGTTCAGGCATCAAAAATCTTGATTATAAATCACTATTATTTGAAAATAAATATAAGATGCCAAAAGAAGATTTAGTTCTTAAGTTTAATGATTTAGTATCTGATAGCTATAAGAAAATAAACCATAATAAATTTCAAATCCAAACCCTAACCCAACTTCGCGATACCTTATTGCCTAAGTTAATGAGTGGCGAGGTAAGGGTGAAAAACTAAAATCATGAGTGATAAATTTAAAATACCAAAGGATTAAATTATGATAAACTTGCTCTATAGATTGTTCTTGACATTCAATTCTACGTATTTGATTGTAGTGGTCTACTTAATTAAGGAAGGCTACTATTTGTGTTATTTGAATAAATTAGGTTGGAGCATTTACGTATCATGGGCAATTTTTATTTTATTTCCGATACTGTTAACGGCATTTAGTTTTATCCTTGCAAAGCAATTACCAAAAGACAAAATTGGCTCCTCATCGATAACTGAAATTGAGTTAGCAAATAATAATTTTTTACCAACTTATTTAGGATATTTTTTTGTGTCGTTGAGTGTCAATAATACACCAACATTAGTGGTAGTTTTTTCCATAATCTATGTTTTTACTTTTCTATCTCAAACGCTTTATTTCAATCCCATTTTCTTATTATTTGGATATCATTTTTACTTTATAAAAACTCAAAAAAATATTAAAATATTTTTAATAACACGAAAAAAATTAAAAAATCCAGGTGATCTCGGATTTGAAGAATTAAGAAGAATTAATAATTACACTTTTATAGATTTATAATATGGCAGACATATACATTTACGGGAAGGTCAAAAGGAAAAATAATTTATTTCGAATTTTAGCTTCAGAAAATGAGGTTTACGAACAAGACAAAATACCAACTGACGGAGTTGAGTATGATCCTAATACCTTAATTGAACCTGAAGAATACTACAAAATAAGCAATTTTTCAGTAACTGATTTCTCGATAGATTTCATAAAAGATGAGTTGAATTCGGTCGACTTTGATCAAATTGTTGAGGATGATTTAAAGAAGTTATCTTACATATGTACTGTTCAAGAACAAATTTATTTTTTTCAAGCAATTAGCACAAGTTATTATATTAAGAAAAAGTGGATTTTGATATCTGAGCTATCTCTCAAAGAAGACGAACCGATTATTACAGTTAATGAATATGCAGATGTGATTTACAATAAAGAAATAGATACACTATATTTTAAGAAACTTTCTGTTGCGAACCGAGTTTTTAAAGGTTTAGATCAGCTATATAGAGAAGCTACAGCAGAAGAATCTCAAGCATTTTTAGAAAGTGATTTTTTGGAAGTTAATGCAGATTACGATGTCTCTAAAGTTTCAATTCCTAATAGAAAGAAGATTGCATTGATCAAAGATACATTAGAGAAATATGATGATATAGAAAAGCAAGCAATTTATGATTACACAAGAGAATACGGTCAAGTAGTTTATGAAAATGGTAAATTTAAAATCGAGACAGATAATGATTTAAAATACGTGTTGTGGGGAATAGAACAGAGATACTATACCACGCCAATTGGTGGTGAAAAAAGAGTTGCTAATTCTGTGATTTCAATTTAATTAACTCAATATTACGACCGAAAATAAAATTGTTAAAAATAATTATAAGTGTGAGAAATTAAACTTCGCTACATTTTGTTAATCAAGTAAATGAGTGATAAAGTACGGATAAAGATTTATTTAGTTTAAAAAATAATTTACATAAAGTGTTACTTAAAATAATTTAAAAATGTATCTTTGCAGTGAATATAACATTTGGTGATAAAAAATTAAAAAAAATAGCCAACGACCAAAGAAAATGTTTTCAGGAATTAGGGCAATTGAGGGGGAAGAAATTTCTTCAACGTTTATCTGATTTGAGAGTTGCAGAAACATTAGAAGACGTAAGGCATTTACCAGGACGATTCCATGAACTCGTTGGTGACAGGAAAGGGCAATGGGCATGCGACTTAGATCATCCCTATCGCTTAATTTTTAAACCACATGAAAACCCTATTCCTACAGATGAACACGGTAAATATATTTGGGTAGAAATACTTGGAGTAGAGGTTATCGAAATTAAAGATTATCATTAATAACACTTAAAGAAGTAAATTATGATACCACAAAATGAATTCATTCTAGATATCGCATTCCACCCTGGAGAAACTTTAGCTGAAAAATTAGAAGAAATAAACATGGGACCTAAAGAATTTGCTATTCGGACAGGTAAACCCGAAAAAACGATTAATGCTGTACTCAAAGGAGAAAGCGCGATTACTCCGGATATGGCTATTTTATTTGAAGATGTTTTACAAATCCCTGCCCGTTTTTGGCTAAAACAACAATATGAATACGACGAATATATCGCTCGCCAAAAACGACAATCTGTTATAGCCTTAGCAAAAGATTGGGCACGTGCTTTTCCATATGCTGAAATGGCTAAATTGGGTTGGGTAATTCCGACAACCAAAGTTGAAGAAAAAGTTGTACACTTATTTAAGTACTTTGGTTTAAGCTCGTCTGAAGCTTGGGAAGAATATTTCTATAAGCAACAATTAAAGGTTGCTTTTAGAATTTCATTGCACAATACTAAAAATCCTCATGCCTTATCAGCTTGGATACGGCAAGGGGAACTACAAGCTAATAGAATAGAAGCGCCAGCTTTCGATAAGCAATTACTGATAAATCAGCTTTCGGACATAAAAAATGTAATGGCTGCACACCCACAAGATTTCTTTGTGCAATTACAGCAATTGTGTCTAAAAGCGGGGGTAAAAATAATTTATACACCTTGTGTAAAACAAGCACCTATTAGTGGAGCAACTCGCTGGATCAATAATCATCCTGTAATTCAACTAACAGGACGTTATAACCAAAATGATCGTTTTTGGTTTACCTTTTTCCATGAAATTGGGCACGTTTTATTACACGGTAAAAAAGAGATCTTCTTAGAAGATATAGAATATTCTGATTATGATAAACGGAAAGAGCAGGAAGCCGATGATTTTGCTGTAAAATGGACGTTTTCTGAAGAGCAGGAAAATGAAGTTTTGAAAAATGAAGATCTGACAGAGAGAGAAATTGTGGAATTTGCTAATAAATTCAATACACATCCTGCTATAATTATTGGACGTTTACAAAAGAAAGAAATCATACATTATTCACAAGGAAGGCAGTTTTTTCTTAAACTAAACTTTAATAACTCCAACGAATGATATGACCGAAAACGAAATAGAACAACTCGCTATAACATTATTAGAACATCAGGGATATACCTATATCAATGGAGTTCAACTAGCCCCTGATGCACCTGATTCTGAAAGAACAACTTTTGAAGAAGTTGTTCTAAAACAACGATTGGAAAATGCAGTTCGGCGTATCAATCCAACTATTCCTCTTGATGCACAACAAGATGCAATGAAACAAATCTTGCGTATTGCTTCTCCTGATGTGTTATCCAATAACGAAACATTTCATCGATTACTAACGGAGGGTATTCCGGTTACCAAACGTGTAGATGGGCAGGAACGAGGGGATCGTGTGTTTTTAATAGATTTTGAAAATCCATTACAAAATGATTTTTTGGTTGTGAATCAATTCACTATTGTGGAAAATGGTGTAAACAAACGCCCTGATTTAATAGTTTTCGTAAATGGTTTACCGTTAGTTGTAATTGAATTAAAAAATGCAACAGATTCAAATACTACCATCCAATCCGCTTATCGACAAATAGAAACCTACAAAGCAATGATACCTTCATTGTTTACGTATAATGCGTTTTCGGTCATTTCAGATGGTTTAGAAGCAAAAGCAGGAACCATATCTGCAGGTTTGAGTCGATTTATGGCTTGGAAGTCAGTAGATGGTCAGGTAGAGGCTTCCGCTTTAGTAAGTCAGTTGGAAACCTTGATTAAAGGGATGCTAAATCCAACAACTTTATTGGATTTGGTTCGTCACTTTGTGGTTTTCGAAAAGTCAAGAAAAGAAGATAAAGATGGAATTGTTACCGTACAAACGGTAAAGAAATTAGCAGCCTATCATCAATATTATGCCGTAAATCGTGCGGTAGAATCTACTAAAAGAGCTTCTGGTTTTGTTTCAAAACAAACAATAGGGAATTTATTAAATGAATCTCCTGAAAGCTATGGTTTACCAGGCGTGAAAAACCAACCCGAAGGCGACCGTAAAGGAGGTGTGGTTTGGCATACACAAGGTTCGGGTAAATCTTTGTCTATGGTGTTTTATACTGGTAAAATTGTATTAGCCTTAGATAATCCAACGGTTTTAGTGATAACAGACCGTAATGATTTGGATGATCAATTATTCGACACGTTTGCGGCATCGAAACAATTATTGCGTCAAGATCCTGTTCAAGCGACTGATCGCAAACAGTTAAAAGACTTATTGAAGGTAAATTCAGGAGGAGTAATTTTTACTACGATACAAAAATTTCAACCGGAAGAAGGAAACGTTTTTGAAACATTATCTGCTAGAGAAAATATCATTGTAATAGCAGACGAGGCTCATCGGACACAATATGGTTTTAGTGCTAAAACGGTTGATGATAAGGATGAGAAGGGAAATGTAATTGGTAAAAAAATCGTGTATGGATTTGCCAAATATATGCGTGATGCCTTACCCAATGCGACGTATTTAGGTTTTACAGGAACACCAATTGAAAGTACGGATGTCAATACGCCAGCAGTTTTCGGTAATTATGTAGATATCTACGATATAGCTCAAGCGGTTGAAGATGGCGCAACGGTTCGTATTTTCTATGAAAGCAGACTGGCGAAAGTAAAACTAACAGAAGAAGGTAAAGAATTGGTGGATGAGTTGGATGACGAATTGGATCAGGAAGATCTAACATCCACTCAAAAAGCTAAAAGTAAATGGACACAGTTAGAAGCTTTAATCGGCGGGAAACAACGTGTTCAAAATATAGCTACTGATATTGTTCATCACTTTACGCAACGTCAAGAAGTGTTTCAGGGGAAAGGAATGATCGTGTCGATGAGTCGTCGTATTGCGGCGGATTTGTACAATGCGATTATTGCTATAAAACCTGAATGGCATTCGGACGATTTGAAAAAAGGAAAGATAAAAGTTATTATGACTTCCGCTTCTTCTGATGGTCCAGAATTAGCAAAATTTCATACCACAAAAGAGCAACGTAGAATGTTAGCCGAACGTATGAAAGATCCTAATGATGAATTAGAATTGGTTATTGTTCGTGATATGTGGTTAACAGGTTTCGATGCGCCAAGTATGCATACCCTGTATATCGATAAACCTATGAAAGGGCATAACCTTATGCAGGCGATTGCTCGCGTAAATCGTGTATATAAGGATAAACCTGGAGGATTAATCGTTGATTATTTAGGCATTGCTTCCGATTTGAAAAAAGCGTTGGCTTTCTATTCAGATGCTGGAGGTAAAGGAGATCCTGCTGTGGCACAAGAACAGGCAGTTGCTTTGATGTTAGAAAAAATTGAAGTGATTTCTGCCATGTATCATGGTTTCCCTTATGAAGATTATTTTGATGCCGATACATCTAAAAAATTGTCGATGATATTAGCTGCAGAAGACCATATTTTAGGTTTAGAGAATGGTAAGAAAAGATATATTGATGAAGTAACTGCTTTATCAAAAGCATTTGCTATTGCTATACCGCACGATCAAGCGATGGATGCTAAAGATGAAATTTCATTTTTCCAAGCCGTTAAAGCAAGGTTAGCAAAGTTTGATAGTGTGGAGCCAGGCAAAACAGATGAAGAAATTGAAACAACCATTCGACAAGTAATTGATCAGGCTTTGGTATCCGATCAGGTGATTGATGTATTCGATGCAGCAGGTATTAAGAAACCTGATATTTCTATTTTATCGGATGATTTCTTGATGGAGTTGAAAGGTATGCAACATAAAAATGTGGCGTTGGAAGTTTTGAAAAAATTATTGAATGATGAAATAAAATCCAGAACGAAAACCAATTTAGTACAGAGTAAGAAGTTACTGGAAATGTTGGAGCAGTCGATCCATCGGTACCATAATAAAATTCTAACTGCAGCTGAAGTAATTGATGAGTTAATCAATTTAAGTAAGGATATTGTTGAAATGGATAATGAACCCAAGAAGTTGGGCTTAACAGAATACGAGTATGCTTTTTATTCAGCAGTTTCCAATAATGATAGTGCCAGTGAACTCATGCAACAAGAGAAGCTTCGTGAGTTAGCTGTAGAATTAACCAATACTATAAAACAAAACGCAAGTATCGATTGGAATATAAAAGAAAGCGTGCGAGCAAAGCTGAAAGTAGCTGTAAAACGATTATTGCGTAAATATGGTTATCCACCTGATATGCAATTGCTAGCTACGGAAACAGTATTAAAGCAAGCGGAGATGTTAGCGAAGGAGTTGAGTGCGTGATCTAAGAAAGGATTATCAGATTTTATTTTTTGTTGAAAAACTTAAAACGTAGTTTACATTTTATATTTAAAATCTCTTTGAACAAGAAGCTTAATGTAATTTATCTTTATTATTGATGATATTATAAATCTTTCTTTTTTCTTATTAGGAGAAATTTTGTCTATAAAAAAATGTTCAAATAGCTATGTTTTTTTCTGCATTATTTTGCTTTATTTTCTAACTTTACAAGATAGCTCCCATTAAACACAAAAAATTGTAATTAAAAAGTAGAAAACATCCTTTTAGTGAAGTTCTACTGCATTAATGATATTGATGTTTGCTCTATTAACAAATGAAAGAAGAAAACATATACCAAATCTATTCTCCCGCATCAGTAGTAGGCTCGTTCAACAACGCGCTCATTATCCCGCAGACGCTGAGCTTAATATATTTAAAAGGCCGCTACACCGCCGGGCAGGGAAAATCCTACGCCGGCTATTATTACGATCTTTTCTATTCCGAGTCCGACACCACCAGCATCAGCGTAAAATTATCCGGGATACTTCGCTCCAAATTGGTAAATGGTGAAGTCTATATCCTCAAAGGTTTTATTGAAAAAAGTGTCCGGAATTCAAGCATTGATTTGCGCTTTGCAGCGGAAGAAATTGTGCAGCAGAAAGAAGACAGTTTTCAGAAGATGACTTAAAAAGATACGACTTAATTCAGGCAAAACTCGAAAAAGGTTCTCGCGACTTGGAAACGTTCATCCGCGAAAAAAACTGCGTAACGAACCTATAAAAATTGCAAACATCTACGGCCACTCCGCAATAGTTCAGCACGATTTCAACGAAGGATTAAACATCTCTTCCGGTGAATTTAAAATCACCGATTTCACCTGCAATATCACTTCAGCAACTTCCATCCTTCAGAAATTACAGGAATTGAAGCCATTGCAGTTCGATATTATCGCACTGGTTCGCGGCGGTGGAGACCGCCAGAGCTTTGATGTATTCAGTGATGTGGATCTTGCCAATGAATTTATTAACCTTGAAATCCTTTACTGAACCATTATAAAACAAATTAATCAATTGAGGTCATAATATAATTTCATATCTTTAAAGCATTATAAAAAGGGTAAAAAATGGATATTTTTCGAGGTCAAAACCTTTTAGACTTTGTTGAA
>NZ_FQYI01000013.1 GCF_900141665.1 Cruoricaptor ignavus
GCTAAAGGATATTCTCGAAATTTCACAAACTGAAACCTGCTCTGCTTCACGCCCTGCTCGGTTTCTTCTACGCTGCGTACCGTGGTGGAAGCTACACACCTTACCCCACTATCCTGCAGCAATCTTAGCATTGCCACTACGAATGTAAGCTCTCCCATAATATGCACGGCATCTTCCTTGGTTTGCAGCATTTTCCTGATTTTCTCTACGAAGCTTTCTGCGAGCTTCACCACTTCTTCTGTGGATGCTTCCGGCGGCACAGCTCCGCAATGGAGGTCTCGGCTCTGAGTGCTTCCATTACGATCAGTATTTTCTGTTCTGCCGTGAAGATTCTCCTGGTCTTTCTGCGGATGTCCTTCAGGTAGTTTTCTGGGGACGGTTTCTGGTTTGCCTTCATAATATCAAATTTAAGGGTTTAGATTATTATGAAAACACTATCTTAGTTCTGGCTTAAACCAGTCCACTTTTTGCTGACGATTTACATAGCATCGTCATCATTGTCATAAGTTACGATTATTCCTTTAAGATTTTTAGGAAATTCAGACATTTTTACAGTCACAGTTAGTTATATTTAAGTTATTGACGAAGCCACGACAATGTCGTGGCTTCTATATTTCGGCAATTGCCCGGGAAGAACAGCCGAAAATTTATAGTATTTTAGTTTCTCATTACCAATACCGCACGATGAAGAAAATAGTTCTCATAGGTCTTCGTTAAGGTGGTTCTGTTGCAGTAGCCGGATTGCTGTGCAATTTCCTCAAAACCGTACATCGTATTGTGCAATAAAAAATTGGCGTGCTGCATCTTTTTCTTCAACACATAATCGTATATATTACAACCAATATATCGCTCAAAAAGCAGGTTCAGAACATCGCTCGGAATACCGAACTGGTAACTTAAATCGTGTAGGTTAATGTTTTGGCTAAAATTTTTGTCAATCCACTCTTGTAAAGATTTCATATGCTGTTTTCCTGCTTTCACAGCGCAGTTTTCACATTGGTTCATATCTGCACTGCATTCCTGTACCACCGTAACCTGATAGAGCATAAACATCAGGTAGCTCTCTACAAAAAGTTTTTTCTGATAATTTTGCGATTTACTACTTATTAGGCACATCAGGTTGGTGTGAAGTGCGAAGCAGAGCGGGATTTTCTTATCGGTGAAAAAGAAATCCATAATGTTTTTTTCTTCCTCGTAGTCGCCTTTGTCACTAAAGTATTTTTCAAAAAAACTTTTCCTTATCCGGAATGAAATTTTATAATTGACGAAGCCCAAATCTGCCAAATACAGCGAAGCAGGGAACACAAACTGCATCTGCACGGTGTTTCCGCTAGATTGCAGGCTTCCGCCATAGGATTCTACAGCATTCAGCGTTCCCGCGCAGTATTCTATGTGCCGTGTAATGGCTTCAAAGTTCTTCATCAACCCGAAAATTCTACTTCACGATATATTTTTTCACCAAAGCCTTTGCCTCTGTGGTTTGCGTAGGTTTCAGATTCATCAGGTCTTCATACAGATAGATGTCCTCAACATTCGGGAGTGTGGTAATGTCTTTCTTTTTTGCCATTTCTTCGTCCCAAGACTGGCGCACGGACTTCCAAAGCGGCTCATACTCGTTCCAATAGTCTCTGGCGATTCTACACTTGCCTTCGTCTACCTTGGTGTAGTATTCTATGCCTTTTTCCTGCACAATTTCCGTGTCTGGTTGTCCGTCTTTTCTTACAATTTTTTTATTATCTTGGTCGTGAATCCATCCCCAATCATAGATTTCGTGGCGGTTTCCGCGCACCATTACATTGTAGTCTTTTCTTGTGGTGTATTCGCGTCTTGGGAGCGGTGCATCCGCGGTGCTTTCCCAATAATTTTTGCCATCAGTATGTATCCAAGTGCCGGTCCCGGAATAGCGTGGAGCGTCATCTACCTGATAGACGGTCTGCGTCCATTGTCCCTTTACATCGGCAGGATTTAGTTTTTTGTATTTCCAATGTCTGTCTTTGTCATAAACATACAGGTCTGTGTTTTCATACGCCCAGTCTTGTCTCCAATGTTTTACAATCGCATCTTTGCCGGAACCCTGCGGATTTACGATAAGAATGTGCTGGAGTTTAATATTTTTCGGGGACTCTTCCGCCACGGTTATCCATTCCAACGCACCGGAACGGTAGTTTTTCTTCTTCTCGTAGCCGGGGATTTTTGGGAACGTTTCGGCAAAATTGAAACTTACCTCGTAGCAACCGGTCATTGCTTTTATAGACTGAATGTCCTTTTGATTTTGGGCAAAAACCATCGCTCCGAATGCTACTGCCAGTAGTGTAATCTGCTTTTTCATTGTGTATGTTTAATTGTTTATCTATTTCTAAATCTCTTAATATCAATTTTATAGCGGCTTATACTCAAACTGTGGGAAACCGCGGTAGTTTTGATCATTCTTCATTCTCAGGAATCTTAATTTGAAGTAGAACCCGTCGCTGTTTTTCAGCACATAAAATTTATTGTTATAGACTTCCGCGCCATTTGATCCTGTGGTAGTGCGCCAATTTGAACCAATTGTACGGCGATCGCCCATTACAAATTTTGAGGTGTCGATATTCTCTTTTTTGAAGTTTTTAAACTCGGTTTCACCCTGTCCTGTAGCAGTAACCACCTCGTATGCGCTTACATTACCGAGAATGTTGTGTAAAACTGCATCTGGGAAAATATAGGAAGTCTGCGAATTCGTTCCCGGAAGGTTTACCAAGTTAGTGAAGACCGTGAAGCAAATATCCCAAGCGTTTTTCTTCGGCTCTATATCCGCAAGATTATTTGTGATAAAGGAGAAATATTTAAAATTATAGTCCGGATTTTTTTCAATGATAAATTCCTTGTGCGTAGTTTCATCAAGGCCTGCATAATGGATTTTATAGCCGTTTCCGGTTCTCAAAACTCTGATTTTCTTCCAACCTCGCGCGTCGCCCACAGAGTATACCGAACCCGGATTTGTAGTTCCGGAGAAGGTCTTAAAACCGAGGTTTACAAGATAGACATTGTTCTGATTGTCATTGATATTGATTTCCGAAACAGCAGTGGGATCGGCGATTATATTCCCTGTTGGTGAATCTATGTACTGCGCATTTTCAGCAAAATTGGCGGTCTGCACAAGCGGTTTCAAGTTAGCAACACTTTGAGAGTTCACCGAATCGATATTCGTGGCGTTTTCAATTTTTCCTGCTGACATTATTAGCGAATAATTCAGAATAACTTTGAAATGATCTCCACAATAAAATCCTAAATCCCAACCTTCTCTGGGCGTAATTTTCTGTTCTCCCGTTGCAAGGTTGATCCACACTTGATTGGGTTCGCTCGCACCGCCTACCGCCGGTTCTATCACGGCACCGTTCATTGGTGGGATTTTCACAGGCATATCGTCTTCACGAATGCAGGAAGTGGCAGCGAAAAATACCGCGCTTAATAGTATCAGATATAAGTTTTTCATATTTTTTTATTATTTCTAAAGTCTTCGACTTCCCTCAGACTGACAGTGCATAAAGAACTGTAGTCAAAAGTGTCCTGCTGAGCAAAGTCGAAGCATTTTAATATTCATTATGCAAAATCTTAAAAATTAAAATTTAACCTGCCGAAATAACTTCTGCCGTAGAACAGCATTTGGTTTGCCGTAGTATTGTGCGCTCCGGTGTTTCCGCCTATATTCTGCACACTGGTTACATTAAAAATATTGCGGACGCCCAATGCGATAGAAACATAGTCTTTCCAAATTTTTTGGGTAACGGAAGCGTCCATCAGCGTGAAATCCTTTCTTTTGCTAAGGATATACTGCGTAATTCCCAAACTTTTATCCTCAAAAAACAAATAATTATTCCCGGAATATTTCAGATTTGTAGCGAAGCTCGTCCCTGTTTTTACGAGATTGTACCACAATCCGAGTGTGCCCTCGTGGTTGTAATAATATTTATCAATGGCCTTATTATCCATTTCAGGCATTTTCCCCAAAATTGTATACCCCGCAGAAATTCCGAAATTTTTATTGGAAATTTTTCCGGAAACAGCGTTTTCCCAAGATTGATAATTGCTGATATTTAAATATTTAAACTGGAGTGGGGTAGCGTTTACCTGCGCCATTTCTATACGGTCTTTCACCTGCAAAAACATAGTACTAAAATCGAGATTCCATTTAAGACCTTCCTCATTTTTATTTGAAATCGAATAGAAGAGCGTACCGGAAAATGAATTTTCAGGTTTTAGATCTGCATTGCCCTGTATGTTATGGTTGCTGTCTACAAAATAGGTAAACAGCTCCTCAAAAGTCGGGTTTCTGTTTGCAGATCCAATGATAGCGCGAAATTCAGAGTTGTCGTTAATCTGATTTTTAAGAACTAATGAATAATTCGGCATGCTATTAAAAGTGTCCGAAAAATTGTATCTGAAACCGGGACGCACGAACCAACTCTGCGTGAGCGGAATTTCCGCAGAGACAAACACGGCGTTGTTCAGAATGTCCTTCTTCACATTATTATCGTTGAATTTCGCCGTGATCGCGCCCGCAAAACCTTTGGTATAATCTACCTCGTGACCGATTTGGATATTAATTTTTTCAGAATTGATAAAGTTGCTCAAAGTGTTTCTTGCATAGAGCGTCTGCGCCTGGTAGTAGGTGTTTTTTTCGGTTTCAGAAATTCTTGCGCGCGCCGGAATATCAAATACAATGTCTTGATATTTCCGCAACTGTTTTTGGTAAGAAAAATCGCCCGTATATTTTGCCTTTTTGAAAATTTGTGAGGAAAAATTCAGGTGGTGGAGTATTCTGTCTGTGAAATAATCCCTGTCATTACCGGTAAAAGTCCGCTCGCCACCGCCCAAATATTTGGAATTCACGAGCGGACTGTAGTAGTTGATTTCCTCCAAGAGGTAATCTCCTTTATAGAAAATTTGTGTTTTTGGTGTTGAGAATCTTAATATATAAGCGGGATTCCATTGCTCCTTTGGCTGCCACTCGTAGCCACGGGTATTGTTTTGTTCAAAATAATTTTTACCTTGCTTTTCTCCTCTATAGCCTTGGAAATCATTTCGGTTGAGGGATAAATCTGCATACCATTTTCCACCGCCGAAAGTGTGTGAGATATTAATGTTTTGTATGTGTCTGCCTTTGCCGTAATCGATCCAATCATATTCCTTTCCCACGGTTTCCTCCTGTACAAATCCACGAACATTCCACGGTTTTTTAGAAGATTTTTTAGTGATAATGTTAATAACGCCCGCCATCGCATTGTTTCCAAATTCCACACCCATAGACCCTTTCACGACCTCGATTCTCTCGATATTATCAATGCCGATCTTGGTTAAATCTATATTGCTTCCAAGTCCTGTATCACCGATTACGGGAATATTGTCAATCAAAATTTTGGTATAATCAGATCGTAAACCAAGTATGTTAGCTTTAGAATCTCCGGAATTTTTCTCCGGGACAATAAGCAAATTATGCATTTGAGTAAGTGCTTCCGCCACATTATTAGCAGCCATTCTTTTCAGATCTACACTGGTAAGCACTTCTACTTTATAAAGGGATTTCTTAATGGATTGCGAACTATATTGTCCTGTCACAACCACTTCCTTTATAGTAAGAGTGTCTTCTTCCTGCGCCGAAATATGGTGAAAGCCAAGAATTAATACTGCGGCAATTATTAGCTTTTTCAAACCTATAGAAATATTAAACGGAGCAAATATAGTCTTTTATTTATTATTATTCTAAATAAAAATAATAATTATACCTATGATTTTTATCATTAGTTCTTTTGTATTTTCAAAATTGATTTAAATGAAAAGTAATCCTAAATGGTTATTAACCAAATATATTATTGGCACAAAAACCAGTAAAACACTCACAGACCACACCGCATACTTATACAATTTGCGATAGGATTTCCCGAACGGCAACAGAAACAGTGTTTGAAACAACAGTACCGACAAGGCCACCACAAAATTTACTAAAACCGCTATCCCGATATAATACACCACATATAAAGTAGGAGCTATTACAATTCCGGAAAGTAATCCGTAGAGTATGGCGCATACCGCAGAACAGACTAAAAGATAAAGACCGTACTTCAATCCTTTTTTGAAATGATGTAGACAATAGGTAGCTAATGGCAGATGATGCAGCCTTTTCTCGTGGATTTTTACTTTCGCTTTAGCAATCTGATGGGCGGTCAGGACTTTTTCACCGGATTTTTGTCGCTTTTTTAAGCGTGGCCACCAGATGATAAATCCTGTAATATACATTGCCAATGGTATTAGACCACCAAGACAAGCCAATATCCTCGTAGGCCAACCGCCGAATGTCCCGTAGTGAAGTGGTATGGTCCAATTGACATAGGAAGCTCCCACGGGCGGAAAGTCCCGATTGCTGTTCATCAACACCTTACCGGAATATTGATCCACTGCCATCATGGTAAGATGTCCGGTCTTTGCAGTTCCGGGAGCATTGTACATCAGCATATAAGTTCCCAGACTGTCTTTGGAAAAGGCAATACTCTCTAAATAGGCATTTTTATAAGGTTTACCTGCCTTGGTAATAATCTCTTTTGCAGACAATTTTTGTACAGTTGGTTGATAAACCGATTTATTGTCAAATATCTGCTGCAAGGCATCGGGCGACTTGCCGTTCAGCATAAACATAAAACCGATAAACATCGAATTAAAGGTAATGACAAAACCCGTGAGCGATAGCACAACGACGACAGGAGCGGAATAAAACCCCAATACATTGTGCCAATCCAAATTTTGCCGCTTAAAGCTCGCTCCTAATTTCACGGTGAGTGCCTCTTTCCATTGCTTCCATTTTCGGATGTTTGCCGGAAGCCAAAGACGGATACCTGTGATGGTAAGTATCAATAAACACAATGCAGAAAATCCCACAATATATTTACCGACTTCGGGAATCAAAAGCGTCATGTGGATATTCATTACTGTGCGGATGAAGGAGCTGTTCGTCAGTCTCTTACCGCATATCTCACCCGTGTAAGGATTAACGAAAAACTCTGTCTTGGCTTCTAAATCTCGAAACTGGTAAGTGGAATTCGGCACATCATCGTTGGTGATATTAACATAGTTAAACTTCCTGTCCGGATATCTCTGCCGCACCAAATTTGCCATCTCCGCCATCGGAATCCTTTGCTGTGTAGGCTTTACTTCAAATAATTCCGGGTTAAGAGCCGAGTCTATCTCATCTTGAAAGACCAAAATACTGCCCGTAAGTCCTACCACCACCAAAATACTCCCTGCAATCAATCCCAAATACAAATGCCACTTTCCGTACCAGTACTGCTGGTGTTTTGCCCAATTCCATTCTCGTAGTTTTTTGGGAAGAAACTGCCAAGGCAGGCAAACTGCATACAGCCAAAGCACCAAGGTGAAATTGACGATAAATACAATGAGGAGCAAAGCTACCTGAGAAAAATCAGAACTTTCATGTTGTAAGGTTTCAATACAATGCCAACCATTCACGAGACACAAGAGCAGAGACCAGACAAAACTGAAACGGAGGAATGTTTTTGAGGTGGTATAAAGACTTGCTAAAATAATAACCAGCAGAGGTAGCTCCAACAAAATTTTAAATAGATGTACGCTGGTAGGGATTTCGCCGTTAGCCTCAGGATTTTTAATGTCTATACCAAAAAACATTTCCGCCAGATGATAGCCATTGTGCAATATAAAACCAATGCTTAGCAGCAGCCAAAGAACAATGATTTGCAGTCTTACTTTTTCTTTCATCTTTAAATTAAATTTTTCTCAAACACAACCGAACGAACTCTCTGCCGATATGTGGCTGATCACCCAACTCAAAGGCTTCCATATAATAAGATTCATCCTCAATGTAAAAGCCTTCATTTTCAAAAAACACCCTCCATTCTTCAATTTCATATAACTTAAATCCATAGCAGACATAGGGCATTTTTTTCATACATTCTGTGGTACAAAATGCAATGATGAATACTCCGCCCACTTCCATAACACGGTACATCTCCTTGAGCAATCTCACGGGATTTTTCCAGAAATAAATGGTATTCAGGCTAAAAGCAACGTCAAACGTGTTGTCATAAAAGGGGATGTGCTGGCCATCATACACCGCAAATGCTACCTTATTCTTTTGGATGCGAGATTGATTATGTTGTATGGCTTCTTGAAACATAGTTTCGGAAACCTCAAGCCCAAAATAGAGGAGGTCGGGCTTTTTTTCGAATACCGTTTCTATGTGGGCACCGTTGCCGTGTCCCAACTCTAAAGCCTTTTTGGGGCTTTCAGGAAATTTTGACAGGCAGAACTCTAAAACCTCTCGGTTCGATCGCTGCATTTCTTGAGCGAGACATCGTCCCACGTCTCCACAAGGGCAAGCCATTTGGCGGGCCAATTCTCTTTCATCTATATCCCATTGATCAAGCAGCATCGTGAAGGCTATTTTTCAACCGAATTTTTTGCCACAGCTCCCAAGACAAAAACCCATTCACGATAAGTATAACGAGTAATAATGCCACTTGGGAATAGTTATTCAGCTCGGTGCTGAGGGCCTCCACCCAATGCACGGCGTTCAGGATGAACAACAGTACCGACCAAACAAAACTGAACCACACCAAAAACTGATGTTGGGTTTTCAACCAAAACAAGACGATAATCATCGTACCGACTTCCAATACAATCCTAAACAGGTGAACAATGGGTGGCACGGTACCGTTCGCTTCGGGAAGTTTAATATCAATGCCAAAAAATGTTTCGGACAGATGATAAATAGCGTGTAAGATATAACCGATGATCAGAAGCATCCACAAGATGATGATGCGGTAGGTTCTTGAAATTTTTTCCATGTTTAGAAATCTAATGCATAACTCAAGGTGAAGGTTCTGCCCCTGCCACTGTAGAAAAACATTTCCGGCAATTTCACTGCACCTCCATAGAGTATCTGTGCTCTGGCACTCCAGACCGTTTGATAATATGTGTTAAAAAGGTTTTGTATGCCTACATTCAATCTTCCCACAGGAAGTTGGTATCCTAACATTAGATCGGAAAGATTGTAGCCTTTAATCAGATTATTCTGCTGGTCTCTGAGGTTAAACAATTGCAGGTTTTGGAATCGTGCGTCAAACTTATTTTTTTGATACGCAAAATAGCTTGTAACTTTGGAGGGCGATGCTATAAAAATATTTTGTTTTTCCCAAGCCTCCTTGTTTTTAATTTCAGATTTAATAACCAAAGCATTTATCCCGAAAGAAATACCATTCTCTAATTGATAGGATGCAATGCCTTCTAATCCAAGATTTCTCAAAGGTATTTCTTTAACTAAAATGGTTAGGTTATTCGCACTATTATCCAGTTCAATAGATTTTTCGGATTGAGCATAAAATCCTGCCATCTGCATTCTAAATCCGCCACTTGAAAAACGATAGCCTAGCTCAAACTGGTTGGTAACAATAGCTTGAACTTTTTGATCATTAATGTTTACACTTGACAGCAAATCCCAGTTCAATGTTTTGGTATTTAGGTTATACTTACCCACTCCATAAAATTTTGCAGGATCTGCAAGGGCGGCTCCTTGGGAAAAAGTAAACCAATATTGTTGATTAAGGTTGGGCTTGTACAAAATTCCCGCGTTAAAAAGAGAGACGCCGTAACTGTTTTTGCCTCCGGGAATTGAGGTAGCCGTTTTCCCTACACCATATGCCATCTGGACTTGTTCCATCGTTCCTATAAAATCTTGAACTTCAAGATTCATGTCTTGATGCCTCAATCCAGCACTTAATTGTAAAACAGATAAAATATCATACTTGCCCTGTATATAGCCTGCATAAGTTTTAGATTCAAAAGAGGGATATCTGCCTAAAGTAAAACTCGTCTGATTGTCCAATCCTCCGGAAGCCAAACTTTTTTTTCATATCAAAAACATTTCTGAATGCTTCAAATTGTTCTACATCTACATCAAGTCCATAGGTCAGATCAAAAGATTTCCATTTTTTTGATAAGACCACTTTTAGAGCAGAGAGTTGCGTATTCTGTTCGGATGCAGAATTAAGAACTGCAGATTTACCATCAAGTTTTATTGGAGCCGGAAAAGGATAAAATCCCAATTTTTCCTCTCGGTGGGATATCTGTATGAAGGCGTCTTGACCACCTAATACATCAGTAGCCCGATAGGCAACATTTCCCATAAAGCGCGTAGTGCCTATTTTTTTGTCTGAACTGAAACCATCTTGCATACTGAATAGATCAGGATTAGCTTTTAATAATGAGGCATAATTCTCTCCCAAATAAAGACTGCGGTCGCCCGTAAATCTCGAATCAAAGAACTGAATAGCGCCAGTGATCTCATGTTGTTTGTTAATCTTATATCCTCCAGTAAACAACACATCCACCGTTCTATTGTATTGCAAATCAGTCTGCGTGACATCAGATAAAATTTGATTTCCTTGTACATTATAAAATCCTCCGTTTTGCTGAAAAGCTACACCAAATCTGCCGAACATCTTTTCCCCTTTTGCGGCTATAGATTGGGAGAATCTATAGTCTTTATCGTCTTTGGCATTAAACCCTGAAAGGTAAGAGAGTTGCGTTTCGCCTGAAAAGCCCGATTTTTCAGGCTTCTTGGTAATAATATTAATAATACCTCCTGTTGCATTTCCTCCATAAATGGAACTGGCTCCTGATAAGACTTCGATTTTTTCAATATTAAAAGGATCTATGGATTCCAACTCTCTGCTTACTCCTCTTAAACTGTTGATGGTAACACCGTCAATCATCAACAAAACAGATCTTCCTCTCATATTTTGTCCAAAATTGGTTCTACCTTGTGAACCGACGTCTATACCGGGAATGTATTGTGACAACATTTTTTTGATTGGGACACCGCTCTGGAGCTGCCTCCTGATTTCAGTTTTCGGAATAACCCAAACTGTACCCGGAATATCCGAAATTTTCTGAGGTTTTCTTGAAGCCACAATAACAACACCTTCTATCTCTCTTTGTGTGATGGTGTCATTTTTAATGTTTTGTGCATATGCCGTACTAATGGTCAGCACACCGATTGCACAGATTGCCTTTTTCATTTATGAAGTTGTTAATTGTTTAGATTAAAATTTATACGCTACGGTTGCCATTACCTGTCTTGGCATTTGGGGAATCATATTCGTCCAGCCCATCCAATATTTTTGGTTGGTGAGGTTGTTGATTTTAATCCCGAGACGGTACTTAGGACGGTCGTAGGAAATATTGGCTCCCACCAATACGTAAGAAGGGATAACCATCGGGCCGTCCGGCAGTTGGTTTAGCTAAGCGCCTCACTTGCGTAGTTGGTACTAAAGCCCATCCCAAATCCTTTCAAGTGTCCGTGACTAAAGGTATAGTTGGTCCAAAAATTGAGCGTATGCTCAGGCCCGGATGCAGCAGGACGAAGGCCTTGCACATCCTGATCCGCCTTCTCCATAATGCTATGGTTGTATCCATATCCCGCCATTAGCAGCCAACCCTGTAATGGGTTAGCGAAAATCTCCAACTCCATACCCTTGCTGCGTTGCTGTCCGTCATGGACGTTATAGATCGGGTTATTGGCATCGGATCTCACCACATTTTTCACGGTGATGTCATAATAACTTAGGGTACCGGTAAGTTTGTTGTTAAAGAAATCCGCCTTCATCCCCACCTCGTATTGGTTCGCCCTTTCCGGAACGAAGGTCTTACCCTTGGAATCTACTCCATTTTTATTGGTAAAACCATTTTGATAGTTGGTGAAAAACGAGAGTTTATCCGGAATCGGCATATACACCAAACCTACTTTGGGAGAAAACTCATCCTGCGTATAGCTGTTTTTGAAGGAATCTGTTGCCTTATCGTAGGTGCCTTTCGATTTAAAGTTGTCATAACGCAACCCTAAGGAGGCAATAATATGCTCCGAAAATTTAGTTACATTATTAATGAATACGCCCGTAATAGAATTATTGTAGAAATACGGCAAACTCGGATTGTTAACGTTGGTGCCGGGTAAGTTCGCCTGTTGCTGATACCTTTCCTTCACACCTGCCAGCGTGAAATCATTGTAGTTAGAACCCGTGCCGTCAGTTTTTGTAATATCATACACATCCGGAAAAGGCAGCCCGAACAGGGAACCGGTGAAGCGGTCGTAATTAAAACGATTGTCCACCCGTGTATAGTCTATCCCCACCACTATACGGTTGTTAATCTTTCCGAAATCATACTCGGACTGAAAATTTTGTTGAATGTTAAAAGTGTTTCCGCTACCATTGGGACTCCAGACCATTCGGGCGATCGAGTTGTGTCCCGGTGTCCCGAAAGTAGGGTTACCCGTTTTTATTGAACTGATGAATGTGGGAATATAATCCGGCACCAAGTATTGATAGGATTGATGGCCCTCCGTTCTGACGTGGGAATAACTTACCGCAGTGAGGGATTTCCAATGGCTGTTGATCTTGTAATCTACCTTTCCAAATATGGAGTTGGTTTGGTTGGTTAGATAAATATCATCAGAGTTGAATGATTTATTGTAGTCTAATTTCAACTCGTTTATACGGTTGGTGCGGTAGGCTTGCTCAAATGTTTGCGGAGCTTTTGACATAATTTGGTCGACAACGGCATCGGGAAGCCCTTGCTGGCTTAACACTGCACGGAAATTCGCATTGGCAAAAGAAGGATTGAGGAAGAACACAAAATTACCGCCGTTGGAATTTCCTTTGTTGTGTATGATCTCAGCATCAAGGCTGATCTCCAGGTTTTCGTTGGGTTTGTAAAGGAGAGAGGGTGCAACGCTAAAGTTTTTATTAAATCCGCTATCCTGCCAAGAATCCTGATTGCGGTAGGCAAAATTAATACGCCCTGCTAAAGTGTTGACTTTATTCAGCGGAACATTTACATCTGCTGCTGCACGGTAAAAATTGAACGCTCCGCCAGAGAGTTCCGCTTCGCCTCGTGTGGTGAAGAAAGGCTTCTTGGTTACACGGTTGACGAGGCCACCATAGGAGGAGATAATACTTCCGAACAAAGTGGCGGAAGGTCCTTTTATCACTTCCAATCTCTCTGTATTCACCATGTCCACATTGTCACTCATGATGGAGATAAGCCCGTTTCTGGATCTTGTGGTGGTCGGAAATCCTCGACTGGAAAAAATGGAACCGCCGTCCGGTCTGCCGGTAGCATCCCATAGTTTGGACACTCCGGTAGCGTTTTTCATAGCATCTTCCATGCTCCATGCAATCTGTTTCTTCATAATCACATTAGAGATCGAGGAATAGACATGTGGATTCTCAATATTCTTCAACGGAATCTTAGAGACATCCTCAGAAGTTTTGTTCATGAAGCGTTGAGTTTCTATAACCACTTCTTGGAGATCCTACACCTTCAAAGTATCGACACGTTGTTGAGAAAAAAGAGCAATACCGGAAAGGTTCGCGACGATGAATATGATTTTATTCATAGGTAAAATTTTTGCAAAAATATTTTTTTAGTTGGAATTATTCTAAATAAAAATTATAAATTTGCCAAATAAATATTAATCCTAAAAAAATAACAGCAATGAAAAGAGTTTCATTTTTTGCATTTGCATTCTGCGTTATAGGTACAACAGCAATAGCGCAAGTGGACGCAAACGGCTATACCACGGTAAATGTCACGATGGGCAAGAGTTATGCCAATCGAGTATTTTTTGATTTTTCTGCCAACAAACTTTCCGTGCAACCTTCGGACAACTGGGATGTGGCTTTCTACAGAAATTCTGCACAGGATTTTGGCGCAAGAATTAATGACGCAATGAATGTAGAAACCTACCAAGTGAGTAACGATCCTTCGCTGTGGGATGCTATAACTACGACCGCATCCACAGGAACAGTGATGTATAATTCCGACATTACGGAAAGAATCCAAGATGGGGTATTTTCTCAAGGAAATCCCGGTTGTGCTAACCCTGCGTTTGCATTTGGATTTGGGTGCTATAATGTTGGCACGCACCATATTGAAGGCAAAGTAATTTACCTTCTAAAATATGGCAATGGAAATTATGTGAAATTTATGATTACCGACTACTACGGCGGCTACACTTTTAAATATGCAAAATGGAATGGTTCGGCTTGGGGAACAACAATCACAAAAACTATTGCAAACGGCTCTGCAGATGCGTATTTTAACTATTATTCTTTCACCAATGATGCGGAAGTAAACAATAATGAGCCTGCTAAAAATGACTGGGAATTGATGTTCACAAGATATTGGACTAACTACAACAACATAATGATGTATCGTATGTCCGGAGTAATCCAAAGTCCGCGTGTTACCATTGCGAAAGAAACGGAAACACAGGCACTATCAACGGCAGCTTTACCTCCTGCTACAAATTTCCAAAAAAAGATAACTACAATCGGACACAGTTGGAAAGGCACAAATCCCGGAAGTTTGGTAGAAAATACTGTGTATTATGTTAAGGAAGATACAAAATATTATCGAATGTACTTCATTGAAAACGGTGGTAGTGCGAACGGAAATATGACTTTTAAATTTAAGGATATCACTGAGCAAGTTCTCGGAATAAATGAAATTGTTAAAAAAGCAAATTTTGGGATTTTTCCAAATCCAGCGCCAAACAAACAGGTTACCGTGGTTTATGATATTAAAAACACCTCTACAAACAAGGGAATTATTACCATTTTTGATATGACCGGAAGGAAGGTTTACGCTACAGAAATCGGCAAAGAGCAAGGGTTTTTCAAGAAGGAACTGCAACTCAGCGGACTTTCTGAAGGAACCTACCTCATTAATCTGAATGTAGATGGCGTAAGTGAAACAAAGAAACTAATCCTAAAATAAACTATGTTTCTTATAAACCCGCCGTAAGAGCATTCGGCGGGTTTAATTAAAAAAAATCAGAAATGCTGATATCTGTTTTTAATGCCAAGGGAACCCTAGTGGGAAGTTACCAAAAATACGGTGATTTTGATTATTCAAAACTTCCTAAAGGAATTTATTTGGTTTTATTAGAACTAAAAAATGGAAAAAAAGAAAGACACTTAATTGCGTTATGAAAATCTACAACCTAACAGCAATAATTTTTTCGTCTGTAGTACCTATTTCGTGTGCAGAAAAGGTGGTAAAGCCCATTTCTTCTAATGAAAATCCGGTAAAAAACCAAACGGAAAGCCCTGCTATAACCGAAAACTACGACCGAGATACGGCAAAGGCCCTGCACGACAAGGCCTGCTACAAGTGCCACGACCTGTACAAACCGAAAGTTTATACGGACGAACAATGGGTTTCGATTATAAAATCTATGGCGCCAAAAGCCAACCTGAATGCGGAAGAAACCTCTCTCGTGCTACACTATGTGACTTCAGAAAATTAAAATTTTTTGAGGTCATAATATAATTTCATATCTTTAAAGCATTATAAAAAGGGTAAAAAATGGATATTTTTCGAGGTCAAAACCTTTTAGACTTTGTTGAA
>NZ_FQYI01000018.1 GCF_900141665.1 Cruoricaptor ignavus
GTATTTCTGGCGCCACTTGTACAAAGTGGCTGTGCTGATGCCGTTTTCCCTTGCCAACTCCTCGGCACTGCGGCCTCCGGAAAACTCCTTTAAAACACCTGCAATCTTTGCAGGACTGAATGTGCTCTTTTTCATTGTCTTGATTACGATTTAAAGTTAATAATTTTATACTTTTAAACCGTACTGTTTTCGGGGGAGCTTACACCAACGCCACAAAAAAAGCAGTCCTGCCGAAAAAACTGCTTTGTGTATCTAAATTCTGAAAACGACAACTCCATAAGAGGACCATCATGCTGCTGAAAAGCTACCGGAGCTTCCGTTCAACGGGCTTTCATCTTCTGTCCTGCGGACAAGACGAAAGCTTAGTTATTAGCCGTAGTTTTTTAATCCGCAGAATCTGTAATTCTTAAAACATTGTTTATTGTGTCAATTTCTGTTTCTAATTTTCGACTACTGTTTGGAAATGTGATAGTTCGAACATAAGTTTGATTAATTTTAAAATTTCGGATAGTTTGATTATTCACAAGTTCTTTTTCATATTCATTATTCCAATACGAATCAAATTCTTCAGATTTTACGGTTTTAAATTTTCTCGAATTCTTTATGTCGTTTATTAACCTAAACTTATCTTTCTCAGAAATCAGAATTTCATAATCAGTATAATAATCAACTAAAGTTTGCTCGTCATTTGCATTTACGATTTTGAAATTGTCAGATAGTTTTAAGTCAGATTCAGTCAGTTTTCGCTCAATATTTTCAAAATCAGAACTTTGAAAAAAATAATAACCAGCAAATAATAGAATAAGTAATGAAACTATAATAATTGAAACTTCTTTCAATCCATTAAATTTTTTCACAAAAATTAAAAATAAAACACAAGGAATTATTATTAAAAGTAGAAGAATAAAAATTATTAAAAACACTCTCTTTTTTATTTGACGGTTTTTCTACAAAATTACGGCTAACGGTCTGCGTGTATGTGTCAGGAGCGGTTTTTGAAGCCGAAACTTTCAACTATGTACTGACCCCATAAGCAAAACCATTTTTTATTTGCTAATTTAGACTTTTTCAGCGAATAAAAAAATGGTTTTTGCGGAATAGAAAATCGAAACTTCGATTTTGCACTTAACCCGCTCTTGCACATACACGATGTTGGTAGCCGTTTTTTTATTACAGCGAAAATCGCACTTTAATTAGCATTTGTCTTGGTCTTAATCTAAGGTTTGTTTCCACATAACTAAACTCACTTATGTTTATAGTTTGGTAATTTTTTGTGTTAAAAATGTTATTAAATTGCAATTCCAAGTCTATGTTTTTCTTTTTCCAATTATAACAATAGATTAGGTCTGAAAATAAATTTTCGTTATTTTCTGTGAACAAGTTGTTATTGATATATTCTGTCTTAATTGCAAAAAGATGATTTTTTTTTGGATAAAAGTTTAAGTTTAACAAATGATTTTGTTGTGTAATCGTGTTATTTGATAAACCTTGAATTTGATTTTTAGAGAACATCCATTTTGCTTGGTATTCAGTATTGAACCATTCTGAAAAGTCGGTTTCTAACTTTGTCCCAAATCCCCAATTTTGGTTTTGAATATCTGTGACTTCAGTATTGAGAATTTGCTGAAAATCCTGTATTCCATAATTAGCGTTTAAAGTTGCGTTAGAGTTAAACTTACTAAAATATTTGCTAAATCGGGTAGAAAAATTGTGATTGATTCTATCATTGTCTTGATTTATAGCATTTAATTCTGTTGCTCCATTTTCTAAAATTTGGGTTTGGTAAAGTATATTATTTTCACTTCTGATTTGCGTATAAACAATATTCCAAAATAAGGATTTTATTGGGTTTCGATAAGAAATCCCACCTGAAAATGTCTGGTTAAATGTTAGTGGCAGTGGTGTATTGATACGTTTTATATTTCTATAATTTTGTAAAATGTAAGCATAATGCAATTGATTAATCGTCCCGAATTGGTTGCTTACACTTGCTGACGTATTAAATTTCCAAAATGCATTAGCATCATAAATTATGGCTAATCTAGGCTCAAAAGTTAATCTATTCAAATTTTGATTTTCAATCAATGTTTTATCTTCTATTTGATATGAATGAAAGTTAATTGGTAAATTTAATTCTAACCTCCATTTGTTTTTCTTGTACTGGGTTTGTAAATCAGTATAGAATTTTGTTCTTGTCCAGTTTAAATCATTCCTAAACTCATTGCCTAAGTTTTGATTTTCGGAAGTTGCGATTTCACTTTCCAAGTTTTGCTTTTCAAACTGAAAACCCAATTTCGGATTAAAACTAAACTCTTTCCAACCTTTTGTAAAACCAATGGAATTATTGGTGTAAAAGGTTTTTAAATCAATATCTTGCCATACTTTTTCATATTCATTTCCATCGTTCAGTAATTCTTGAAATTGTCCTGGATTTACGACCAACGTTTGAGGTGTTTGGTTGTAGCCAATGTATGAATTTAGATTCATTAATTGTTTCCCGATTGGAAATATGGTTTTCAGTTTATTAGAGAGTTTAAAATAATGGTTATTTAAATTTTGAGTTAATAGCTCTTGATTGGTTGCAATATCTCCAGTTTGACTATCCCAAAACCCTTGAAATTGCAAACTGTTATTCAAATAATTCTTATCTATGTTTCTTTGTAGTGTAAGATTAGATTCAAGGGAATTAAAATAGAGTTGGTTGTACTTTTGTTCTAATAAAGTAATTGTATCAGTTGGTGTAAAAAACTGTGTGTTGGTAAACCCATTTTGTTGTTGATAATCATTCAAATATGACACATTCAATCTTAATTCATAATCTTTTTTAAGTTTATGTAGATAGTTTCCTGTCAGCATATGAACATTGTTGTCTAACCATCTTTTTTCTGAAAAATTTGGATTTTTCAGTTTCTGAATTTCTAACCAATCTTGCTTTCCGTTTCCATTTTCAAATTGCTCCAAAAGGTCTTCTATGGTTAAAGTTTTGAGTTGAGAACCCACATTGTCTCCAATATTATTGGTTTGATAAGAAACCAACATTTGCTGTTTTTTAGTAAATAAAAGAGGGGTTACATTGGCATCCCAAAGCATTGGTGAAAAACCTGAACCTAATTCAGCTTGACCTGTGAAAGTGTAAGCGTTTTTTAGTTTGATATTGAGTGCAGCTTTGTCAGAAAATTGCAAACTATCCAAAATTTTTATAGGTTGGTGGTTTTCAAGAATTTGTATTTTACTCACTTCTTTGTGTGGTAGATTTTCATTGGCAAGATTGTACTTTCCTTCTAATAAATCTAGTCCTTCTATATAATATTTATTGATAGGTTTTCCTTCATAAAGGATTTTACCATCGCTCAAAACTTCTATTCCGGGTAATCGTTTTAGTACATCAGAAATAGTTCGGTCTTGCTCTTTAGCAAAAGAGTTTACAGAGTAATTAATTGTGTCTCCTTTTCGTGTAATGGGCGAACCTTTTATAATAATCTCTTTTAGCTCGACTACCTTTTCATTAAGCTGAAAGTTTTGCGTTTGTGTTTTACTTGTTATAGTTTTTGTAATGGTGGCAAATCCCATATTTCGCACTTGTATGTCAACTTCCTTATCATCAGATGAAAATGTAATGCTGAACAACCCTTTCTTGTCAGAAATGTCATAGGCGATAATGTTGTCTGTCCCAACTTGGTTAATAACCACACTTGCTCTTGAAACAGGATTGCCTGTTTCGGTGTGTAAAGTTCCGCTTATAGTAACTTGAGAAAAGCAAACATTACTGATTAAGAAAAAAAGCCATAAAACGAGTTGTTTCATTCATTAATGAGTTCTATGGGGTTGTTTTTATATTTATTTCTCTCTCTATGGGTTTTGTCATATTTGTCTAATCCTTCTTTAGGAATTTGAATATTTGGATTGTACAAAATCAAGGATGGTTTTTCCTTTATTTTATTCTGAAACTCATTAAATTGTTTTTTTGTAACTTCTGTATAATCAGATTTATTCATATAGACACTGTAATCACTCATTTTTTGAATTGCAATAGCTTTGAAATGATAATGATTTTTATTATCATATAATTCCAAAATTAATCCTGGCAGATTTTTAAATTTATACGGACCATCACTAATTAAGATTTCTGTAGAAAACCAAGCTGTATATTTTCTTCCTCTAAAGTTAGTTTCTGCTTTCTTACATTTTTGGTTAAGAATTGTTTTAACTGAATCATTTTGAATCTTCCAATCCAATTTCACATCATCTTGAATAAAATATTTATATGCCGTATAATCATAAAATACCAAATCAGATTCGAGATTATTATCTTTTAATATATTGAATTTAAATTCTGGCTTTTTAATTTGAAATAGGCTATGCGGATTTTTTGAAGTTAAGATTGAATCTTTTAAAAAATTTGCTTCTGACTGAAAATAGGAGTTTTTATTTTCGTTTAAAATATCAAGTAAAAAAAACTCAGTATCTACAATATTTAAGTTAGTTGAATCTATCTTGTATTCCAACAAATATTTTACTCTAATTGCATCTTGTGCATAAGTTTTTGAAATAAAAATAAGTGAAATGATAATTAAAATGTTTTTCATATTCTAAATTTTATTAAAGGGCAAGTTGATTGAAACTTGCCCTTTTATGTTAAATTAAAAATTAACAACCACCATCCCAAGCCCAAAGAAATGAGATTAATTCTGCGGTTGAAATACAACATCCTGAAACTTCCCAAACACCTCCGCAAGAATCATAAAATGTAAAACTAAATTCATCTCTTTCTAATACTTGACTAACAACAATATCTCCTGATTTTACCTTGTTGACAAAGGTTTGGTAATCAATTGTTGTAACATTCACTACAGTTACATTTTCATTAACTGTTTCTACTTCGTTTGTGTTTGCAAAAGCAAACGTTCCTACTAGCATAAAGCTAGTGCAAAAAATACATTTTTCATTAATGGTTAAAAGTCTAAACATTATAAGTTTATGGTCACTATAGTTTAGTTCGTGGACTATCCACTTTAGACCTGTCGGCTTTCATTCTTCACTTTCAGAGAGTCAATTTACGTTTTTCTTTCAAATTCCGTAAGTCGGATGGTCATTTAATTGCTCCTGTTTTGTTTCAAAATGGCTACCAACGGAAAAGGGCTTTGCGAGGTGCGGGCTACTGCAACCGAGATTTCAAGAGGTGACCGAACGCTAGCAAAAACTTTTTCCATTTTTTAAAATTATGAAAAAACTAAAAAATGGAAAAAGTTTTTGTGGGTATTTTTACAAATCTCTCTGAGGATTCCTTCAACCCCGCCTTTTGCAAAACCCATGTTGTATGACGTTTTTATTTTTTAATAACTATTTTATTTCTAATGGTAATATTTTCACTCAAGAAGAGTTGAAATTTAGTTGGTTTTTTCAAGCCGATTAGTAAGTTTTTATTTATTAACAATCCAACATTTCCACCTGTATTATAGGCTTTTATATTTTTACTTGGGTTATATCTAAATCCCCAACCTCCAAATTCTCTAATAGGATTATATTCAATCAATTCAATAGTATTAATTTTATCCCAACTTAAATGTTTTTCTTTAATTATTGGAAAAAAAGAATATGTTATCCCATCTTCAGATATTACTACTCTCAATTTGAGAATAATAAAAAAAAGTATGATTAAGAAAGCCATACATAATCCTATAATTGCTGATGTTGATGGATAATTTGTAAAATGTTGAGTTCCATCATAAAGCATGCCTGAAAAAATTATAATTAGTATAAGCCAAAGCCAGTATTGACTAAATCTTTGATTTTCTATATATATATTCATTTTTAAAAATTTTTAATGTTGTTGGTAACAAATAGAGAGCTAAACCAGCGGTCATAACCAAAAAGAAACTAAACAATCCTAAAAAAAAGAAGCCTTGGCGCTCTAAAAACGACAACTCCATAAGAGGACCATCATGCTGCTGAAAAGCTACCGGAGCTTCCGTTCAACGGGCTTTCATCTTCTGTCCTGCGGACAAGACGAAAGCTTAGTTATTGTACGATGTATTTTTATTCTATTTCAATAGGATTATTGTCTTTTTTGAATTTCTCTTTTAAAAATTTATTGACTTCACTTTCGTCTTCAAAAGTAATACCTCTGTTTTTTAAATCATTTATTGCATTTTCTTGAAATGTTTTTTTCGCTTGGAGAAATTTATCTCTAGTAGTTTCGATAACTTTTTTATTGCTATTTCCCTCTATCATAACGATTTCCGGAATTTCTTTGACACTTTTTAGACTGAAATCAAATTGGTTTTGACTATCAGAAATTTTTACAATTAGACCAGGTAATCCAAAAAACTTATATGGTCCATCAGGTATAGGAATATCTTCCGTATACCATGCAATGTAATCTCTACCTGCAAATTTTGTAGTAGCACTTCTGCAATTTAGATTTCCTATTTTTAAGGTTTTATTAGTAGGCTTCCATTCAAACTTTGTTATATCTTCCGCATATCTATATTTGTCGGAAAAAATTTTATCTGTAATTTCATATTTATTGGTGTCAAATTTTTTTTCAATTACATAATTGTGTTTGAAATTTGGGATAAATTTTAATTTCCCATAAACATTCATCGGAGAATTTCCTAATTTTTCTTCATTAAATAATAGAGAATCCTTTTGATACATAAAGTAACTTTGAAATATAGATTTTGATTTGCTTCGAAACAAAACCATATCTTCTGTTCTTTTTAGAGTATCTTGTTTATTTGGTTGATACTTAAATTCGTAAATAACTCTAACCACTTTTTCTTCCATTTTTTGCGCCATAATTATTTGGGAAGAGAAAAAGACAAGTGTAAATAAAAATAATTTTTTCATTTTAGCATAATTTAAAAGGGGTAGTGTTATCTTTTTTAATCATTTGATGGGTGGATAATTGATTTTCATATTTAAATCAATCGGATTATTATTATTTAAAATAGCTTTTCTTATTTCTTTGCTCAACTGATTAAAGTTAGGGTTCTCGATTGTATTCCCATCATCATCTTGGAAATAACCTTTAATCTGTCCTGATTTGACCTCTTTATAGGGGTCTAAATAATAATCAATCTTTATTTTTTTTATTTTTGAATAATCAATTTTGATTGGTATCATATGATAATAGTTCTCAAGAAAATTACTGGTATCGAATTCCTTAGGAATATTTATATTCTGTACAAAAGTAAATATATAGTCTTTCCTCTCATCATTAACTTCTAAAATCATTCCTGGAAGTCCAGAAAATTTGTATGGACCATAAGGGAAAGGTATTTCTTGAGTAAACCACGCGATCCAATTTCTTTTTCCAAAATTGCATTCGGCTTTTTGAACTTTGAATGGGCCAATATTTCTAAATTCATTCTTTATCTTCCATTCCATTTTATCATTTGTTTTATAAACGTAAACATTCTGCAATAAATTCTCGTAATTAAAGTAAGTATTGGTACTGTAGACTCCCCATTTTCAGTACGCTTCAAAAGTAGAATTTTTTCTTGATATTTTACTGCTGTTGTTGTCGGATGTGGAAAAGCGGTCAGGAAAA
>NZ_FQYI01000020.1 GCF_900141665.1 Cruoricaptor ignavus
GTATTTCTGGCGCCACTTGTACAAAGTGGCTGTGCTGATGCCGTTTTCCCTTGCCAACTCCTCGGCACTGCGGCCTCCGGAAAACTCCTTTAAAACACCTGCAATCTTTGCAGGACTGAATGTGCTCTTTTTCATTGTCTTGATTACGATTTAAAGTTAATAATTTTATACTTTTAAACCGTACTGTTTTCGGGGGAGCTTACAGTACCAATTTCTCTAATGAATCTTTCTTCAAAAGCGGGAGTAGCAAAATAAAGAGATTTTGAGTTTTTGTTAATGGAATCATATTTTACAAATTCATAACTGAAAGATTTTACATTTTTTGAATTAACTTCAGTCACTATATAATCTTTTTGATATAAAGAATCGCTATAATTGCTTTTAAATTTTAGTTCATAAATAAAACGATGCGTTTGGCAATAAAGTGTATTGCATATAACAAAAAAGACTAAAAAGAAGTATTTATTTTGATTTTTCATATTTATTAAGTGCAATTATAATTATTATTAAAAAGAAAAGGTTAAAAATAATATGTATCTCATAACCCATTTTTCCCAATATGCCACCACAAGAACATGGTATATCTATAAAAAAAGTGTTAAGAATGATTAGGTAAGTCGTAAATAATGTATAAAGTACAAGAGACGTATACAATGCTAATCTTCTGTAATTTTCAAAAAAAATAAAAATTCCTACTATTATTTCTACTATGGGAAAAAATATCGATATTGGTATAATTACAAATTCAGGTAACAAAGGAGATTTATAAAGTTGTAAGACAAAATTATTATTATCTAATAACTTAGATACTCCTGCATAAATAAAGATAACACTAACCAAAAAGCAAATTACATCTATTAAGTGTTTTTTTTTCACTTATTTAGAAATTTTGAGGTTTATTAAATTTGTATTTTACTAATTCATTATCTGCATACAAAACTAAAAAGTTGTTTCCAAGTATCTTATAATCAAATACCTTTATATTATTTCTTGGTGGTAAAGTGAAACTGCCTATATAACTACCGTCAGAAATCTGATACATATCTATTATATCACTATTACTGTCTTTCTTTTGGTCGGAAATATTCGAATGAACATATAAAATATTTCCACCAATTGAAGCTGTCAATTGATGATAAAAAGGATTTTTTTTGAAGGTGTATGCTGCTTTTCTTAATTTAACGACCTCAAGGTTATCATCTCTATTATCAATAGTGGTAAATTTATATTTAAAGTTTCCTTCTGAGTCAAAGCAAAATATGTCTGGTAATAAATATGAAATGAAAAATAACTCATTTTTACCTTTAACAAAAAAACCATCTTGGGTTAGCCCTCCGTCATTTCTATGAGATATTACATCAAAATTTTTCTGAACCTTAAAATCTTTACTGTAAAGCGTGAATTGTTGGTTTATACAGTCAGCAGTTATACATTCTTTTATGACGAAACCATTATCAACTGCAACACCTCTTGTAAAAGGCAACTCAAGTTTTTTTTCCACTAAAACATTACTGTTTTTTAGATTTGATTTGAAAACCGCTCTTTTTGAAGGATAAAACATGAAAATTGAATCGACAATAATTGTATAACTTTCTGGAAAATTATTTTTGATTAAAGCTCCATAGTTGAAAATTAAATTTTCACTTTTTCCTTCAATAAGTGAAATATCCTTTTTTTCGCTGTTTTGTAAGAATATTTCATTGTCAAAAACATCTAATTTATTTGCGCCTTTTTTTAGATTAAAAGATGTTAACTGTTGAAAATTCAAAGAATTCAAATATTTTCTGTTGATTATATTATTTTCATGTTTATTGCTTTTTGACCAAACTAGCAATATTAATATTATGCTAATCACGATACTTACGGTAATTATTATATTTTTTTTCATAAAAATAGTCATAAAAGAGATACCCCAAAGGGGTATCTAAAACTTAAACTATGGTTATATTTACTTTCCTTTGTAAAATACAGAATTGTTATCTCCATCGTAACAACAGTTAGTGCCACTTCCTGGGCAGTTTCTTGCATTACAAGGTGCTTCATCTATTGGGTTAATTGTTAATTGAGCAATTGCTAACCCGCCTCCAAATAATAGGGCTGTGAATAATAAAATTGTTTTTTTCATGATAGTAAAAAAAATTAAAAATTATAAAAAAGTTTTCCTTTCGTTTTTCTTTGGGTTGAATAGGTAAAGTTCCCGCAATTCATAGCTATTGAATGATTTAGATATCCATGACAAATATCATAAAATATGAATATTAAAATTGGGACATTTGTCCCAATTTTATCTTCTTATTAGTTCCTGTTTTGTTCTTATCAAAGTTTTCCTTGAAATCGATAGAAAAGATGCTAAAATACTATCATTTATCCGGTTTTTAAGCGAAGGATAATTTTTATTAAAATAAATTAACCTCTCTAATGGTGTGGATGTTGAAATATGATGATAACGGCGAATGTTGATTGCCATATATTTTTCTAAAATAGCTTGATAAACCTTAGCCAAGTTTTCAGACCCAGAAAGAAGTAGATCCAAATCTTTTTTTGTTATTTGAAGAATTTCAGCATTTTCAATACATTCTATCGTTTCATTATTATCAATGCCGTTTTTGCGAAAACTATCCATGTTGGTTAAAAAACCACTTTCCCATGAAATTCTTCGAGTAAATTCATTTCCATTGCTGTCAATATAAAAAGCCCTCAACAAACCTTTATTTACAAAAAAAAGTTTGTTGCATGGAGAGTTTTTTTCAATTAGAATTTTTTTCTTTTTAATATCAAGAGGTTCAAAGTGAATCTTTATCATCTCTTTTTCCTTTTCTGAAATCTCCTCATATTTTTCTAATAAAATAAAAAGTTGTTGATATTTCATATTATTAACCCGTAGTGCATTATCACGCGAGATTTATTTTTAGGTTGTTTATATTTCTGCCGAAAAGATATTTATTCAGATATTGAATAGTTGTTAGTGTTGCAATTTTAGCCAAAATTCTGGTTTTAAAACCTTGAAAAGTTTTGGCATAGTTCCTTCTAATCATAAATTGGTCACAAAGTTGGGAAAATAACGTTTCGATTCTTTTCCGATATTTTTTGAATTGATAAAACTGTGGCTTGTAGTCTTTTTGATTTTTCCTTTTAGGAGTTTCTAATTCTATATTTACCTCATTGAATAAGTCTAACTGGATGGTTTGGGATAAATAGCCTTTGTCCCCAAGCAACACACAGTCAGACATTTGGAGTTTTATATCTTGCAAGTAGTGGATGTCGTGAACGGATGCGGGAGAAATATCAAAACTCTGAAAAACCCCAGAAATGGAACAGACAGCATGTAGTTTATACCCATAGAAATGCAGGTTCTGCGAAGCACAAAATCCTTTGTTGGGATAAGCATAATCTACATCCTTGCAAATCCTGCT